>DATMHM010000107.1:0-105416 GCA_035554935.1 Nocardioides sp.
GTGGATAGAGCGGACCTACCACCGACGACGCCGCCAGGCCGGTCTCGGGCGGTTGACCCCCATCGAGTTCGAGACCATCATGACCACGCCAGCCACTCAGGCTGCGTGACCCAACCTGTCACCCGATCCTGCAGCGGTCCCCCCCGATTATCTCTGGCATCGCGCTGACAGCCACGGTCGGCGCCGGCTTCACCGCCCAGATCGGGGCGATGCGGGTCAGCGAAGAAATTGACGCGCTCGAGGTGATGGCGGTCCACCCGGTGCCCTTCCTGGTCACCACGCGGATCATCGCTGGTCTGATCGCGGTCGTGCCCTTGTTCACGATCGCCCTGATGTCTTGCTGGCTGGCCACGCGGCTAGTGGTGACAGTCGGGTATGGACAGGCGCCCGGTACGTATCAGCACTACTTTGACACCTTCCTCGTGCCCGGCGACCTGTTTCTTGCCAGCATCAAGGTCCTGCTCATGGCTCTGGTGATCGTCTCGGTGTGTTGCTTCCATGGCTTCCGCGCCAGCGGGGGGCCGGCGGGAGTGGGGCAGGCGGTGGGGCGGGCCGTTCGTTCGGCCTTGATCGCCACCATGTTCGTCGACCTGATCTTCGCGCTTGCCGTCTGGGGCGGGCCGTCGGTCCACATCGCGGGGTGAAGGACATGTCCAAGAGTCGAGGAATCGACATGCAGCTCCTGGCCGGCCTGACCGTGCTGCTTCTCGTGGCGGCGATCATGGTGGGTACCGTCATGCAGTACAACGGGGTCTTCCGTTCCAGCATCGATGTAGTTGTTGAGGCCGAGCGTGCCGGGATCACCATGGCGCCGGGTGCCCCGGTGAAGCTCTACGGTGTCGAGGTTGGCGCCGTGGGTGACGTCGATATCGATGGAGACCGCGCGGAGATCACCCTCGAGCTCGACCCGGACGAAGCCGAGGCGATCCCGCGTGAGGTCACCGCCCAGCTCGTCCCACCCACGGCGTTCGGCGCGAAGTACGTCCAGCTCAGCGTTCCTGAGGGAGCAGGCGCCGAGCCGATCGATGCCGGTGACGTCATCCCTGCGACCGCTACCACCGTAGAGGTGGACGAGACGTTCACCAACCTCACCGCCGTCCTCGAGGCCGCCCGGCCCGCCGAGCTCAGCGAGGCGTTGAGCGCCGTGGCGGGGACCCTGGACCAGCGCGGCGAGGTGCTCGGAGAGTTGATCACCTTGACCGAGACCTACCTGACCTCCTTCAACCCGTCTTTGCCGGCCCTGAGCAAGGACCTGCGCCGTGTCGACGACGTGGCCGCGGTGTACGACCTGGCCCGTGAGGACCTCATCACCACCTTCGACGGCGCGGCCACGACCCTGGAGACGCTGGTGCAGCAGCAGGCCTCGCTGCGTGCCCTGGAGTTGAGCCTCACCTCCTTTAGCAGCAAGGGCGACACCCTGCTGAGGGACAGCGGCGAGGGGCTCAGCACGTCGCTGCGGCTGCTCGACCCCGTGACCGGGACGTTGGCGCGATACTCCCCAGAGTTGCCGTGCCTTATCGAAGGTCTGGCGAAGGGCAACGAGCTCGCAGAGCTCGCGGTGGGAGGCACCAACCCTGGCATCACGACCTTCACGCACGTGGTCCGCGGCAGGGAGCCCTACGAGTACGCGACCGACGTCCACGTGTTGGGCGAGAACCGCGGGCCCAACTGCTTCGGACTGCCTTATGTGACTCCGGACGAGGCCGCGCTGACCTACGAGCCGACCTTCGACACCGGGGTGAACCCCTTCAAGGAAGCGGCCGCGGGAGCCCGTGGGCCCGCCGACATCCTCGACATTCTGGGAATGGGAGGTCGCTGACGTGGCGACGAGTCCGGTGCGTCTCAAGGAACGGGCCGACCTCATCCGGCTGGTCATCTTCCTCATCGTCGCGGCACTCGTCACCTTCTCGGTGGCAGCCGTGACCAGCGAGTACCGCTCCGGAGGAGCGACCCCCTACCAGGCCGCCTTCGACGACGTATCGGGCCTGCGGAAGGGCGACCAGGTCCGGGCCGCCGGCGTCAGGGTCGGTCAGGTCACCGACATCGACGTCCAGCCGAACAGCACCGTCGTCGTCACCTTTGAGGTCGACGAAACGCTCGTGCTCAACAGCGCGACCACGGCCACGATCGAGTACCGCAACCTCATCGGCGACCGGATCGTCCAGCTGGCCACCACAAGCGAGAGGGGCGCTGCCGAGCTGGCCGCGGGTGAGATGATCCCGATCGCCAACACAGCCTCGGCGCTGGATCTCGACACCCTGCTCAACGGGTTCAAACCGCTCTTCGCCGGTCTCAACCCCTCCCAGGTCAACGAGTTGTCCCAGCAGCTGGTGCAGGTGCTGCAGGGACAGGAGTCGGCCGTTGAGACGCTGACAACCCGAGTCGGCTCCTTCACCTCCACGATCGCTCAGCGCGAGCAACTGATCACGCAGGTGATCGGCAACCTCAACGAGGTCCTACAGACTGTCGACGGGCGTCGCAACGAGCTCGGGGAGTTGATCGACGCGCTGGACATCGTGCTGACTCGCTTCGACGAGCAGGACACCGAGATCCTGATCGCGGCCGACAAGATTGACGAGTTTGCTCGCGAGGCGTCGGACCTGGTCGCCCGGGCGCGCGGCGATCTCACCCCCGACCTGCGCGCGCTCACTGTGGCGGCTCGCGGTCTGAACCTGGAGAAGGACGAGCTGGTCGCGGTGCTCCGGCAGCTTCCTCGTCACTATCGCAAGCTGCAGAACGCTGGTTCGTACGGCAACTTCTTCAACTTCTTCCTCTGCGGGGTCCGTATCCAGACCGACGTCGCTGCCGGTGTCCCGGTCCTGACGCCGTGGATCAATTCCGATGCTGAGAGGTGCCAAGGATGATGAGCGGCTTGCTACACGGTCGTGCTCGGCTTGGGCTGTCGGGCACGGTGTTCCTTGTGCTTGTGGTCTTGGCCAGCCTCAACCTCAACCGGCTGCCCCTAGTTGGCAACAGCGAGGTCATCCATGCACGGTTCGCCGAGGCGGGGGGGCTGCGTGCTGGGGACTCGGTGGTGGTGTCGGGTGCCGACATCGGCAAGGTGCGCGAGGTGAGCCTCGAGGACGGTGTCGTGGAGGCCGACCTGGCGCTCACCGACCCCGATGTCGAGCTCGGCGACCTGACCGAGGCCCGCATCATCACCACGACCCTTCTGGGTCGCGCGGCGGTCGAGCTCGTGCCGGCTGGCAGAGGGGAGCTCAAGGCCGGGGACACGATCCCAGTCGAGCGGACCGACTCGCCGTACAGCATCACCAGTGCTCTCAACCAGCTCACGACCGAAAGCGGGCAGATCGACAAGGAGGCCCTACAGCGAGCTATCGACCAGGCTTCGGGGGTCCTTGAGGGCTCCCAGGAGTCTGTCGGCCCGGCCCTGCGCGGTATCACCGACATCTCCCGGGCGATCGCCGCCAACGACGAGCAGCTAGCCACCCTGCTCGACCGAGCCACGCGGGTGTCGGGCGTCCTGGCTGATCGCGACCGGCAGGTCGCGTCGCTGCTGACGGCCGGTGAGTCCCTGTTCGCGGAGCTGGACACGCGTCAGCGTGTCATCGACGACCTGCTGAGCAGCGCCCAGACGCTGGCGACGCAGCTGCGCACCGCATTGAAGGAGAACGCCCGGGTCATCGGTCCTGCGTTGCGCCAGCTCAACGA
Organism: Nocardioides sp.; assembly: GCA_035554935.1. GTDB lineage: Bacteria > Actinomycetota > Actinomycetes > Propionibacteriales > Nocardioidaceae > Nocardioides. The sequence goes on from DATMHM010000107.1 coordinate 3,673, forward strand.
CATCGTCGGTGTTCTGAACCGCAACAAGAAGGCGATCCAGGACACCGTGGTCGGTCTGCGGGGCTACGCCACAGCATTCGGCGACGCCGCGTCTACCGGTCCTTGGTTCGATGCCTACATCCAAAACCTCACCGACCCTGCCACCCTGGCGCCGATCCTGTCTGGAATCCTGCCGTGACCGACGTGTTCAAGGATGGCCTCGTGCGCCGTCTCGCCGTGCTCCTCGTCCTGGGCCTACTGGTCGTGGCCGTCACAATGCTGATCCGCGGCGGCGATAGGACGATCAACGTCACCTTCACCAGCGCCGAGGGGCTCTATGTCGGAGACGACGTGCGGGTGCTGGGCGTGCCCGTGGGGACCATTAGCGAGATCACACCGGTGGAGACCGGCGTCGAGGTCGAGCTCACCATCGAGGACGACCAGCCGATCCCCGCCGACGCCCGGGCAGCGATCGTCTCGCCCAGCCTTGTCAGCGGTCGGTTCGTCCAGCTCGAGCCCGTTTACGCCGGCGGACCGCAGTTGCAGGACGGTGCCGAGATCGGCATCGACCGCACCGCGGTACCAGTCACCTTCGACGACGTCAAGCAGCAGCTGACCGATCTGACCGGCGTCCTGGGGCCCAGAAGTGGTACCGAACGCGGTGCCCTGTCCCGAGCGGTCGTCGCGCTAGACGAGAGTCTCAAGGCCGGCAACTCCACGGAGCTTCGGCGTGCCATCGCGGGACTGCGGACCGCTGCCGCGGCCCTGTCGGACCCGAGGTCCGACCTCTTCGCCACCGTCGAGAACCTCGACACCTTCACCCGAGCCCTGGCACTCAACGACCAAGCCGTTCGCGGGTTCGCCCAAGAAGTCGACGCCGTCGGAGATGTCCTAGAGCGCAACCGGCTTGCGCTGACCACGGTGCTGCGCGATCTCGCTGGGACGTTGCGGACCACGCGCGGTTTCCTCGACGCCAACGGGGAGGGCATATCGACCGCGGTCCGCCAAGTGAACCTGCTCTCTGCCGCCCTAGCCGACCGCTCCAACGAGGTGGCGGGATCGCTGCACATCGGCACCAACGCGCTCATCAACCTGGCCAACATCGTCGAGGGATCCGCGCTCAAGGGACGCGCCACCCTCAGTGCGCTGGACAGCCTCCCGCAGCTGCTGTGCGGCGCGATCCTCGGAGCCGGAGGCACCGCCGCTCAGTGCGGCAAGGTGATCACCCCGATCCTCAATGCGCTGGGCCTGGACAGCCTGGACCAGGGCCTGGTCCCGGGCATCAACGTCGGCGAGCCCGGTGACGGTGATGACATCCCCATCCCCGGACTCGAGGGCATAGAGATCGACCTGCTGCAGACCCTCGGCAGTCTGCTGACCGGCACCAACGGAGACACCCGATGATCACCCGATCCCTGCTCGCCCGACGATCCTTGGCCCTGCGGGTGACAGCGGTGGGCGCCCTGCTGGCCTCGCTGACGGCGGGCTGCTCGCTCCAGCCGAACGAGAACACGCTGCCCGGTCAGGTGGCCACCGGCTCGGACGGCTACGGGGTCACCGTGCACTTCGAGGCCGTGGAGAACCTCGTCCCGAACTCCCAGGTGCTCCTCGACGACGTCGTCGTTGGAACCGTGACGGACATCAGAGTCCAGGACTGGCACGCAGTCGCCGACATCCGGCTGCTCGACTCGGTGCCGATCAGCGAGGACGCCCGCTTCACCATCGGTCAGAAGACCCTGCTGGGCGCACAGTACGTCGAAGTCAACTCCCCACGCGTGAACGCCACGGCGTCACCCGCGAGCCTGCTCGCAGACGGGGACGAAGTCCCACTGGCCCGCACGGGCCAGGCGCCAGGCACCGAGCAGGTGCTCGCCGGCGTGGCTCTGCTGCTCAACAACGGTGGCCTCTCGCAGATCAGCACGATCACGGGTGAGCTCACCACTGCCTTGGACGAGCGACAACTGGACGCACGCGACCTCGTCGACCGTTCCAACGAGCTGCTGGATGTCCTCGACAACACCAAGGGTGAGATCATCAGGGCCCTGGAATCCCTGGAGCGTCTCAGCAGGGGTCTGGCAGACGACCGCGACGTCATCGCCCGGGCCATCGATCAGGTGGGCCCCGGTCTGGAGGCGCTGGAAGAGGAGAGAGCACGGCTCGTCGACGCCGTGACGACCTCAGGACGGGCCAGCACGCGGGCCGTCGGGGTCATCCAGGCGAGCCAGGAGGCGATCTTGGCCAACCTCGCCTCCCTGGGACCCATCCTCAGCAACCTTGGGAAGGCGGCCACCCGACTTCCCGAGGCGCTGAAGATCGCCATCACGATCCCCTTCCCCGCGATGACCACGGAGAAGACGCTGCGCGGCGACTATTCCAACCTCTTCGCCACCATCGACGTCAGTACCCGGAGCCTGGCCGACCTGCTGCTCGGCAGCGGCCAGTTGCCCTCGCTGCAGTCCGGGAACCCCCTGCTGGACCCCCTCGAGGATCCTGGCGCCGGCAACGGGTCAGGCAGCGGCGGGAAGAGCGGCGCTGGGGCACCCGAGGACGACGCCGCCGACGGCGCCAACGACGACGAAGACGCTGACGACGGTGGAAGCTGCTTGCTCGGACTTCTAGGAGACTGCTGATGGTCCTCACAGCCCTGATCAAACGTCAGCTCCGCGTCTTCGCGGTGCTCACCGTCGTCGCGCTGTTCTTCGCCGTGGTCGTGTATGCCCGCGTGCCGACCATGGTGGGCGTGGGCGTGTACGACGTCCGTGCCGAGTACTCCGACGCCAGCGGTCTCTATCCCAAGGCGATGGTGACCTACCAAGGCGTCAAGGTCGGCGAAGTGGCCGAGCTCGAGGTCGGGGACGGCGGCGCGACCGCCGTGCTTCGAATTGACGACGAGCACGACATCCCGGCCACAGTGGTCGCCGAACTCCACAGCACCTCGGCGATCGGGGAGCAGTACGTCGATCTCGTCCCCGCACCAGAAGGCGCGGCCGACCCGGAACAGTCCACCAGTTTGGCCGACGGTGATGTGATCCCGGTGGACCGGACCGTCGAGATGCCTCAGATCACCCCGGTTCTGGAGTCGGTGAACGACCTGTTGGAGTCCGTCCCGCGTGAGCGTACCCGCCGCGTCCTCGACCAGGTGGACGAAGGCCTCGGCGGGAGCGGCCCCGACCTGGCCAGCACCATCGAGGATGCCGACGAGCTCCTCAGCACCGCGCAGGAGAGATTGGCCGTCACGACGTCCTTGATCAGGACCGCCCAGCCGGTCCTGGGCACCCAGCAGGAGTTGCGAAACACGACTCTTGGCTACGTGCAGTCCCTTGCGTCCTTCACCGGTGAGCTCGCCGGACAGGATCGTGACCTCCGCGCCCTGCTGTCCGAGGGTCCGGAGGGGCTGCGTGCCGCCACCGAGCTGGTGACCGACCTTCAGCCGACGCTTCCGCTACTGGTCACCAACCTCACTACCAACGCGGAGGTGCTTAATACCTACCTGCCGCAGATCCAAGAAGGTCTGGTCTACTACCCGGTGACCGTCGCGCGGCTGCAGAGTGCCATCAACCCGCGCGCCGAGTTCGGTGACGTGAACCTCGACCTGCGTGCCAACGTGAACAACCCACCGGCCTGCTCACAGGGCTACCTGCCGGCTGCCGAGCGTCGTGATCCGTCGGTGGGCCAGTTCCGCGACGTCGACCGCCTGGCCCACTGCACGGTGCCCGACGAGGACCCCAAGTCCGTGCGAGGCGCCAGGTTGCTGCCCTGCCCCCAGGGTGTTGGACGCGGCCCCCTGCCCTCCTCGTGCGGGCTGAAGTTCGGGAACGGCGTCTGGCCGCAGGGAGACGGTGGATCACGCGGCTCGGACCTGCGCCGAGGCTTGGCAGGTGACACGTCGCAGGCGCCGTCGCTCGGACAGGGATGGCAGGAGCTCGTGCGGGGACCGGTGAGTGTGCGATGACCGATGAAGTGTCCGACTCGGATGTCCGACCCTCCTCGGACGTGACCTCCCGTGCGGGGCGTGCTGTCCTGGTGTGGGTCTTACTGGGCGTCCTCCTGGCAGCTGCACTCGGGGCCGCCGTGGAGCGGGGCCTGGCCTGGCGCGAGGCGGAGCGACGGGAGCAGGCTCGCGCCGACGTCGTCGAGGCGGCGGAGAACGAGGTGGTGGGCCTGATCACCATCAGCGCCAAGACGACGGACGAGGACCTCAAGAAGTTGATCCAGGGGGCCACCGCGACCTTTCGGGACGACCTGCGCGACCAGGCCGATCGGCTGCGGCAGGAGGTCGTGGAGAACGAGGTCGAGGCCACCGGTGAAGTCGTCTCCACGGGAGTGGTGAGCCTAGAGGACGAGACCGCCACGGTGATCGTGGCGGCTCGTGGCACCGTCGACAACCGCAGCGCCCGGCGGCCGGAGCCGCGCAGCTACCGCCTCGAGGTAAAGCTGCAGGAGGTCGAGGGCTCGTGGTTGGTCTCGGCGTTGAGGTTCGTCGCATGATCAGGCCGGTGACGAAGAAGGATGCCGGGGTGCTTGTCAGGTCGCTGTTCGCGTCGCTGTCTGTCCCAACGGTCGCCGGGCGCCCGCGGCGTCGTCGACTGGTGATGCTGGTGGGGGTGCTCACTGTGGTGCTTGCCGGCGCGGCCGGGGCTGCAGCCTGGCGGGTCGATCAGCTCGACGATCGGGATTCCGCCGGCGTTGAGGCCGTTGCGGCGGTCCGCGAGCGTGTCCCGCTGCTGTTGAGTTACCGCTATGCCACGCTCGAGGAGGACCTCGACACCGCGTTGGACCAGACGGCCGGCGACTTCACCGACGAGTACGGCGACCTGATCGACGACGTCGTGCGCTCCGCGGCGACGGATCGTCGGATCATCACCGAGGCGAACGTCAACGCTGCCGGAGTCGTCTCGATCGAGGGCGACGACGAGGTCGTGGTGCTCGTCTTCCTCACCCAGTCCACCACGAGCCGGAACACGCCAGATCCCGCCATCAGCGGCAGCCGGGTCGAGGTCACCATGCGGCGGGTGGGCTCGGACTGGCTGATCGCGGGTCTCGAGACCCGATGAGGTGTCCCAGCCCCACCCCAGACCACGCCAAAGCACTACTGATCGAGCGGGGAACACTGTCATGGGTGTCGAGATCAAGGTCGACAACCTCACCAGAAGCCTCGGAAAGAGCCTCCTCTGGGCGATGCGTCGTTGACGATCCCGGCCGGCGAGATCTGCGTGATGCTAGGCGCCTCGGGCACCGGCAAGTCGGTGTTCCTGAAGGCGTTGATCGGTCTGATCAAGCCCGAGGAGGGCTCGATCGTGATCGAGGGGACATTGCCTCGTGCTCGGAGAAGGAGCTCTACGAGGTCCGCAAGCTGTTCGGTGTGCTGTTCCAGGACGGTGCGATGTTCGGGTCGATGAACCTGTACGACAACGTCGCGTTCCTGTCGCGCGAGCACACCAAGAAGTCCGAGACCGAGATCCGTGACGTCGTCATGGAGAAGTTGGACCTGGTCGGTCTGCTGGGCACCGAGGACAAGCTGCCCGGTGAGATCTCCGGCGGTGTGCGCAAGCGTGCCGGCATCGCCCGGGCGCTGGTGCTGGATCCGGAGATCCTGCTGTTCGACAAGCCGGACTCGGGTCTGGACCCGGTGCGTACGGCGTTCCTCAATCAGCTGATCGTCGACCTCAACGCGCAGATTGATGCGACTTTCATGATCGTGACCCAGGACATCAACACCGCGCGGACGGTGCCGGACGCCATTGGTCTGCTCTACCACAAGCACCTGGCGAAGTTCGACCCGCGCGAGATGCTGCTCTCGAGCGAGGACCGGTGGTTCGTCAGTTCCTCAACGTCCAGCGGGTCGGCCCGATCGGGATGTCGGAGAAGAAGGACGCCGACGAGCTTGCGGCCGAGTCCGGCCAGGAGCTGCCGCGCCTGCCGCCGATCCCGTTGCAAATCGAGCCCTCCAGCGGCATCCCGTGCGGCAGCCAGTGTGAGCCGGGTGGTTGGTGTTGCGAGCACGGGATCACCCGACCTCCGGGGTCCTTCGGCAGCGACGCCGCGACGGCTCAGGTCCCGGCACCTTCTGACGCAGGATCTCGTCGCTCCACCGCTGTCGTCGTTTGACCGCGTGCCCTGGCAGGCCCCGTCTGGACATCGTCCGTCACGAAATTGGAGGAAGTATGATGACCGCCCAGTCCGCACCCACCCTCGACATCCGTCGCCCCGCCGACGGTGAAGCACTCCGATCGGTCCCGATCGTCGATGGCGACCGCGTGCGCGCCGCCGCTGAGGAGTTGCGCGCAGCGCAGGTCGCGTGGCGCGACATGGGTCCTGCTGCGCGAGCCACGTGGCTGCGCAAGTGGCGGGGCTGGATCCTCGACCACACCGATGAGCTCACTGACCTGCTCGTCGCAGAGACCGGTAAGGTCCGCCCGGACGCCTTGGTGGAAACGACTGCTTCGTGCGAGTTCATCTCTTTCTACGCCGACCATGCGAAAGAGTTCCTCGCCCCCGAACGAGTGGGGGCAGGAGGGCTGCTCAGCCTTCCGAAGCGGCTGACCCGCAGCTATCGGCCCTACCCGTTGGTCGGACTGATCATCCCGTGGAACTTCCCGATCACTCTTTTTCTGATGGATGCAGCGCCGGCGCTCGCAGCGGGGTGTGCGGTGCTGACGAAGTCGTCGGAGATGACCCCGTTGACCTGTGCGCGCGTCATCGAGGGTTGGCACGAGATCGGTGCCCCGCCGGTCCTGGCGCACGTCGCCGGGGCCGGTGACACCGGAGGGGCGGTGGTCGAGGCTGTTGACTTCGTCCAATTCACGGGCTCGACGGCGACGGGTCGTCGGGTGGCGACGCGCTGTGCTGAGTTGCTCAAGCCGGTCAGCCTGGAGTTGGGCGGTAAGGACGCTGCCATCGTGCTCGAGGATGCCGACCTCGATCGGGCCGCGCATGGGATCGTCTGGGGCGGGATCTTCAACTCCGGGCAGGTCTGCATCTCGGTCGAGCGAGTCTACGTGGTGGACGCGGTCTACGACCGGTTCGTGGAGAAGGTGGTGACGGCCCTCGGAGCCTTGAAGCAGGGCTCACGAGCCCGCGATGATGTCGGCGCCATGGTGACCCGGGCGCAGTTGGACACGGTTGAGCGGCATGTACGGCAGGCCGAAGCGTCCGGTGCGCGCGTGCTTGTCGGCGGGGCGCGGGGCGACGAAGGCAACTTCTTCGCCCCCACGCTGCTGGTGGACGTCGACCACAGCATGGCCTGCATGACCGAGGAGACGTTCGGACCCACACTGCCGGTCATGCGGGTGGCTGATGAGGCCGAGGCTGTGGCCCTCGCTAACGATTCCGAGTACGGGCTCTCGGCCACCGTATGGACACGAGACGTCGCTCGAGGGCGGCGCATCGCCGACCAGCTCGAGGTTGGTGCGGTCAACATCAACGATGTCTTCAGCAACCTCTTCGCCGTGGGTCTACCCCACAGCGGCTGGAAGTCCTCGGGCCTGGGTGCTCGCCTCGGGGGCGCGCAGGGACTGTGGAAGTACTGCCGCGTCCAAGCGGTCACCGAGCCGCGGATCCCGCTGACCACCAAGGAGCTCACCTGGTACCCGTACTCCGCCCGGCGTACGGCGATCGCCGGCCGAGTGCTGCGCCTAGCCGCTGGTCGCGGCCTGCGGCAGCGACTCGGCCTCTGAAAGGAAAAGGAACCATGACGACAACGAACAAGCGACAGGTGGTCGCCATCACCGGAGGCGCCCGGGGGATCGGCTATCACACCGCCGAGGAACTCATCCGGCGCGGGCATCGGGTCGCCATCGGGGACATCGACGAGCTCCAGCTCAAGGTCTCCGCCGAGGAGCTCGGCCTCGACGTCGCGGTGCGCCTGGACGTCACCGACCCTGCCTCCATCGCGTCGTTCCTCGACGCGACAGAGGAGGCACTGGGGCCGATCGACGTCCTCATCAACAATGCGGGCGTCATGCCGACCGGGCACGTGCACGAGGAGACCGACGAGGTCACCCGCCGCCAGGTGGAGATAAACGTCCTAGGCGTCATCTTCGGCACCAAGATCGCCCTGCAGCGCATGCTGCCCCGGCAACAGGGACACATCATTAACACGGCTTCACTGGCCGGGGAGCTCCCGGTCCCGGGATTGGCGACGTACTGCGGCACCAAGTTCGCGGTCATCGGGTTCACCGAGGCCGCCCGGCAGGAATACCGCAAGTCGGGTGTCACCCTGTCCACTGTGCGTCCGACCTTCACCAACACCGAGCTGGTCTCTGGAACGAGCGGAGCCAAAGGCATGCGCAACGCTGAACCACAGGAGATCGCGCGCGCCACGGCGGATCTCATCGAGCGCCCGCGGCCCTTCGTGCGAGTCACGCGTATCGCCGGCACCATGGTGGCGGCGATGAAGTTCGTTCCCGAGCGGATGGCGACCCAGCTCGGGGCGATGCTCGGGACCGATACCGTCTTTCTCGACCGCGTGGACACCGCGGCGCGCCAAGCCTACCTGGAGCGGATCGGTCGCAGCTAATGCCATCGGCGTGACCCCGCCATGGATCCATCCGAGACGACCGCGAGCGCCACGCGCCCTCGCGGTCGTCTCCTGTCCGGGGCTCAGGCCTGGTGCTGGCCGCACTCGGTGACGTGTGTCACGTCCGGAAACGCAAACGCCGGCCTCGCTGGCTCGATGGCAGAGATCTGCTGGTAGCCGGCGCCCAACGGGGGACGCTCGTCCCGATCGCCCTTGTTGGGCCACAAAGAGGCGGCCCGCTCGGCCTGCGCGGTGATCGTCAACGACGGGTTGACCCCCAAGTTCGCCGAGATGCTGGAGCCGTCGACGACGAAAATGCCGTCGTGCCCGTAGAGGCGGTGGTAGGGGTCGATGACCCCCGCCTGCGGAGAGTCCCCGATGGCGCATCCGCCGATGAAGTGAGCGGTCATCGGGATGTTGGCGATCTCCCCCACGGATCCTCCGGCCACGCCGTTGATCTTCTCGGCGACGCGACGGGTGGCCTCGTTGCCGACGGGGATCCAGGTGGGGTTAGGCGCCCCGTGGCCAGGTCCTGAGGTGATCGTGGGGCGACCGAGGAGGGTCTTCTTCGACCGCACCGTGATGGAGTTGTCCAGCGTCTGCATGACCAGCAGGATCACCGTCCGCTCCGACCACCGTCGCGGGCTGAACCATGTTAGGTGCGAGGGCTGGGTCGCGATCGTCCGGAGCCAGCGCCACCACCGCGGGCCGCGGCCGTCCCCATCGGTAAGGGCGGTCTGGAGAATAGACATGGCATTGCTGCCCTTGCCGTAGCGCACCGGCTCGATGTGAGTGAACTCGTCGGGGTGGATCGAGGATGTAATGGCCACGCCACGCGTGAAGTCGCTAGACCGATCCCGGGACTTCGCCCCCAGGATCGACTCGGAGTTAGTGCGGGTCAGCATGCCCAGTCGGTCGGAGACGTTCGGCAGGGAGCCCGTGGCCTTCAGCCGATGGAGCAGCTTCTGGGTGTTGTAGGTGCCCGCTGCGAAGACCACGTGATCGGCCGTGAAAGACTGCCGATTGTGGCGACGGCGCCCGGACCTGCCGGTGCGGACGGCGTCGATGACGTACCCGCTTCCCTGGCGCGGGCGTACGTCGACCACAGTGGTCAGGGGCCGCACCTCGGCCCCGAGCTCTTCCGCGAAGTACAGGTAGTTCTTGTCCAGGGTGTTCTTCGCCCCGACCCGGCACCCGGTCATACACGACCCGCACTCAGTGCAGCCGGTGCGGCGCGGCCCTGCACCGCCGAAGAACGGGTCGGGCACCTCCATGCCGGGCTCTCCGAAGAAGACGCCGACCGGGGTCAGCGTGAAGGTGTGCTCCACACCCATGTCGCGCGCGACCTCACGCAGCACCTCGTCCGAAGGCGTCACATGAGGGTTCTGCGTGACACCCAGCATCCGCCGTGCCGTCTGGTAGTGCGGGTCCAACTCGGCATACCAGTCGGTGATGTGCGCCCACTGTGGATCGTTGAAGAATGGGGCAGGAGGTTGGTAGAGGGTGTTCGCGTAATTCAGCGACCCGCCGCCCACACCGGCGCCCCCCAAGATGACGACGTCACGCAGCAGGTGGATGCGCTGGATGCCGAAGCAGCCGAGCCGTGGCGCCCAGACGAACCGACGGGTGTCCCACGACGAGGTGGGCAGGTCGTCGGTGTCGTAGCGTTTACCGGCTTCGAGCACCCCGACGTGGTACCCCTTCTCTGCCAAGCGCATGGCGGTTACCGAGCCGCCGAAACCGGAGCCGATAATCAGCACGTCGTAGTGGGTCGATGTCATGGGATGTGAATCCTTCGGTAAGGGGTTCGACGAGAGCGGCGTAGCGGACCGGCAGGTCCGCCGATCTGACGGATCTGCGTGCAGGCAGTCAGCTGCTTCGGGCGCGTACGAGAGCAGGGTGAGGTTGAGGGGTGGCGGCGTCGAACAGCGGAGGTGCCGGGCTCATCCCCTTAGGCGGCTGTCGCGGAAGAACGAGTCCTCCGTCGTGCTGGGGACGTCGCTGACGACGAAGGTTGAAGCTGAAGGAATCGGGCAGCAGAGCGCCGACGGATGCGAGACCCACGTGGGTCACCATCGAAGCCAGGAGCAGCGAGGCGCAACTGACGGCCGCGAGCTGACCAACTGTGCAGCGTCATCGCGATGTGACTGTCGATCAGGGGCGTGGTGCATCTTGATGAACATGCCGAAACCGACGCAGTCGAGCCGTTCGATGTGGTGCAGCTTGGTTCTCGGGCTCTCGGCGGGGAGGAACATGCGGTCGCCGAAGTCGACGCGCTGGCTCATGTCACTCCTTTCAGACGATGAATGTCGAGGCTGTCACGTCGATGGAGTGGACGTCTTGTGCTCTCGCCCAACGCGGAGGATCCCGTCGGGGCTCGGCGCACAACGCCCGGCCAGCCGGTTCCCGCTCCGGCGGTGCCGCCGGAGCGGGGTCGGTCCTCACAGGGACCGGCTGATGATCTCCTTCATGATCTCGGATGTGCCGGCGTAGATCTGCGAGACGCGCAGGTCGGCCCAGATGCGGGCGATGGGGTACTCGTTCATGTACCCGTAGCCGCCGTGCAGTTGCAGGCAGGTGTCGGCTACGCGCTGCGCTCGTTCGGAGCACCACAGCTTCGCCATGGCGGCTGTTGGGATGTCCAGACCCTCGCCGACGTGGAGCTGGATGCACTCGTCCACGAAGGACCGTGCCACGCGAGCTTCTGTGGCGACCTCTGCCATTTTGAACTTAGTGTTCTGGAACCCCCAGATCGGCCGTCCGAAGGCAGTTCGGTCGCGCACGTAGGCCAGTGTCTCGGCCAGGCAGAACTCCATGGCAGCGACGTTGGAGACCGCAACGAGCAGCCGTTCCTGGGGGAGCTGCTGCATGAGCTGCACGAAGCCCTGGCCCTCGGTGAGGCCCAGCAGGTTGGTGACAGGGACCCGGACGTTGTCGAAGAAGAGCTCCGAGGTGTCCTGCCCCTTCATCCCGATCTTGTCGAGCACCCGACCGCGGGAGAAGCCCTCCGAGTTAGCGGGGACCAGCATCAGTGAGATGCCGGCGGCGTGGTCGTCCGGATCGGTCTTAGCCACGGTGAGCACCAGGTCGGCCTGCGAGCCATTGGTGATGAACGTCTTTGAGCCGCTGACAACGTACTCGTCGCCCTCGCGCACCGCCTTGGTTTTGACGTTCTGCAAGTCCGAGCCGGTCCCGGGCTCTGTCATCGCGATCGCGCCGACCACCTCGCCGGACGCCATCTTGGGCAGCCACTGCTGTTTCTGCTCCTCGGTCCCGTAGGCGAGCAGGTAGTGGGCGACGATGCCGTTGTGCAGGGACGCTCCCCAGGAACTGTCTCCGACCCGTGCCTGCTCCTCGATCAAGATTGCCTCGTGGGCGAAAGTACCGCCACCGCCGCCGTACTCCTCGGGGATCGACAGGCAGAGCAGACCAACGTCACCAGCGCGGTTCCACAGTTGCCTGTCGACGTGCTTGTCGGCGATGAAGGTCTCGATGTGTGGCTTGATCTCCTTCTCGCAGAACGTGCGTGCGAGGTCACGGACGGCGTCGAGGTCGTCGTCCATCCAGGGTGAGCGGAGAGTGGTCACGGGGCGCCTCCAGCGAATCGGGTACAGGATGTACCCATCCAACCACGGCGAAGGTCTGGGTACAAGGTGTCCCAATGGGCGCCGCTCGGCATGGTCAGCGCCGGCCATGGGCGCCCCAGGCATAGGCTGCGATTGTGGTCGAGGTAGGGCGATGGGTGGATTCGACGGTGCGGCGCCGGTCCTCTCGCGATGACGAGGTCCGCGACCGCCGGCGGCGAGACGTGGCCAACGCGGCTTTGCAGGTCGTCGACGAGATGGGCGCGGACGCCAGCACCGCACTGTTCGCCGAGCGGGCTGGGATCCCGAGGCCGCACGTCTACCGCTACTTCGCCAGCCGCGAGGACCTCGATAACGAGGTGGTCCGCCTTGCTGCACAGGACCTCATCCAGCGGGTCCGCCCTCATCTCGCTCGGCGAGGAACGCCGGTACAGGTCGTCGAGGGGTTAGTGCGCGCCAGCGCGACCTGGGCCAAGGCTCACCCCCATCTCTACCGCTTCCTGGCGGCTCGGGGGCAGAGTCGGACCATGCACCGCTCTCGGATGGGTCGTTCGCGTCTGCTGGACGAGATCGCCGTAGCGGCGCGGGGGTACACCAGATCGGGAGACGAGTCGTTCCCTGAGGGCATCCTCGTTGGCGTGATGGGGATGGTCGACGCTACGGTCATCTGGTGGCTCGACCAGGGCGACGAGACCCTGGACGTGATGGTGCGGCGTCTCTCGCGGCACGTCACCCTGGTGCTCGTGGACGCCCTGGCCGCCCACGGCATCCACCTCGACCCGGCGGTCGAGATGGATCCCTTCATCGGCGAGTGAGTCACGAGCGTTTCGCGGAACTGCCCTGTTCGAAGTGCTCGACGTCAACGATGACGAACGTCGCGTGCGATGTCGCGACCTGCCGGCCGTCTTTGTCAACGGCTGCAGCATTCACGTGGAGCCGCCGTCCTGCCCGGGTCCGGACATACGCGGTGAACTCGTGATCCACCCCCAGCAGCACCGGACGGAGGTACTCCACGGTCAGCGACCTCGTCACGGCGAGCTCGCCGACGCGGTAGAGCAGGAACCCGAACAGGTCGTCGAACGCAGCGGCGACCAGACCGCCGTGGGTGATCCCCGGCGCCCCCTCCTGGCGATGGTCGAAGCGGTGCACGGCGCTCACGCCGTGCGCGGTGGCGTCGACCTCCAGGGCAAGGCCGGCGGGGTTCTCTTTACCGCATCCCGCGCAGGTGGGGGAATGCGAGGGCAGGCGGCCCACCTGCGTCGGCGCCGACCGCGACATGGACCGGACCCATGCATCCAGCGTCGACCCCGTGCCCCCGTCGAGACGCATCTCGCGGCTCGGGGTAGGGGGCTCGGTGTCGTAGTCGCCAACCAGTGCATCACTCATCGGGGGCTCCTCGGGCTCCAGGACCACAGTACGTCGAAACATCTTTGCATGTTTGTCAACGGGGTGACGAAACTGCCATCGATGTCTACTCTGGCTGAGATGCGAACGACTTCAACATTCCAGCGTCGCCCGATCGGTAGCGACCGACGTGGCCCCGCCTGGTGGCTGGCGGTGGCGGTCTGCAAGCCAATCCTGGTGGTGCTGCGTCGCCCGGACTGGCGCGGAGTCGCGGGTATCCCCCGGCTGGGCGGAGCGGTGCTGGCCGCCAACCACGTCTCGCACCTCGACCCGTTGCTGGTCGCGGAGATGGTGCTAGCCGAGGGGCGGGTGCCGCGGTTCCTGGCCAAGGACAGTCTCTTCAGCGGGCCGGTCGTGGGCAGGTGGTTCCGTGCTGCCGGCCACGTCGAGGTCGACCGCGTCGCGGGACGCGCGGGGTACGACAACGCTGTGAGCGCGGCGCGCGACGGGCGGCTTCTCCTGGTGTACCCCGAGGGTTCCATTACCAAGCGGGACGATGGTCTGCCGATGACGATGAAGTCGGGGGCGGTGCGGATCGCTCTGGAGGCATCGGTACCGCTCGTGCCGGTGGCCCAGTGGGGGGCACAGAAGATCCTGCCCGCCTACAGCGGGCGGTTGCGCTGGGGGTTGCGACGACGTGTGAGCATTTTCGTCGGATCGCCGATCCCGCTGGATGACCTGCGGGACCTGGAGCCGGCCCGTGCCATCGAGGTGGGTCGTCGACGGCTCGAGGACACCCTCGCCTCGATGGTGTGTGAGCTGCGTGGAGCCGACACGGCGCCGAGTGAGTTGGGCGTTCACGCGCGGAAGCGGGGGTCTTTGGGGCGCGGGGAGTCGGAGCCGCGGACCATGGCGGGACCGTAGGTGTCGAGCAGTGTCGTCATGAGCTCGTCGAACGGCAGGTCCAAGAACGTGCCTCGCTCGTGGACGTACTCCATGTGACGTCGCCCGGCGCCGTCGGCTGCGTGGAGCAACGCATCCTGTGAGCCGTCGAACTCCAACGGTTCTACGCCGAAGCGACGGCACAGCTCGGAGTTGAAGGCCGGCGACCCCTTGCGCCACTGGCCGTCGACGTACACCGCGCTCCACCCGTGGAACACGAACAGGTCTGTGCCCATCAGCTCCAAGAGCGCCGTGCTGTTGAGGTGGTTGCGCACGTCGGAGAATCCGAGCACTGCCGGGATCCCCGCAGCGCGCAGGGTCGCGGTGAGCAGCACCGCCTTGGGCACGCACCAGGTGGGGCCACCCCCGAGGATCGCGCTGGCCTGGTAGTCAACGGGTTCGGCGGTAACGCTGTAGGGGTCGTACCTGAGCTGGTCGCGGACCGCCGCGAACAGCAGCCCGATCCGCTCTCGCCGATCCTGGACACCCCGCACGACGGACCCGGTGAAGTCGCGGACGTCGGGATGGTCGCTGTCGACGAACCGGCTCGGGGCAAGGGCCTCTCGCAGGTCGATCTCATCCCTCATCAGGCGCCGGCCCGGAGGTCCTGGGGCGCACCCGCGACTTCGAGGGCGGCGACGAGGGTCCGCTCGAGCGAGGGGAGTGCGGCGGCCGCGAGAGCAGCCTGCTCCACCCGCCCTCGTGCTGGGCCGTCTTGCCGGGCCAGCGACGCGACCAGGGACCATGTTTCCGCGCACAGGTGCGCAGCGGCGGCGACCTCGCTCGTCCGCGCGTCCCCGGTCAGGCGCGCGATGTCGCTGGCGCCGCTGGACAGCAGTCGGCGGAAGAGCCCGCCGCCGGTGCCGGCTTTCTCGACGAAGGCGCTGAGCCCTTGGAGTACCAGCTCCAGGACGTCGTCGGGGAAGATATCCGGCCATCCTGCGAGGTCTGCGGCAAAGAGGTCGACTGCAGCTAGCCCCGTGGCCCCGACCGCCGAGTCCCTTTCAGTGACGATTGAGGGGCCGGTACACGTGGTCATCGCGGCCGCCGCCTGGGCGAACGCCGTTTGCGCGATCTCGACCAGATCAGGCAGCTGGTCCGGCCAGGTGATGTCGAAGTAGGTGTGGCGCGTCGGAACCGGGAATCCCTGGGATGAGCGGGCTCGGGCCAGTGCCGAATACGGCACCAGCTGCACCTCATCCCGGTCGTTGTCGATGACGTGAGCGAGTTGCAGCTCATCGTCATATCCGATCACGACGATGTCGTGGCGGCTCATCTGCAGGCGTACGCGGAGGTAGGGGAGCTCCGCGATGTCGGCCCACACCAGGGCTGGGCGGCCTTCTCGTATGGCGTCGCGCACCCACGTCCAACCCTCCTGTGGGTCATCCGTCGCATGTACGGAGACCTCGGCGCCAAGCCGCGTCGGGAGATCCGTCTCTAAGTCGCCTCCCCGCCCCACGAGGTACACCGGTGGCATGAGATCCGCGTCCCTGACGTAGGAGAGATCCAAGGCTCCGCTCAGGGCAAAGACGAGGCCCTCGTCTGGGGGGCCGTCCCAGCCGAGGCCCGCCCACTCCATGAGGTCCCGCATGGCTCCGGAGCCACAGTGCCCGCCGCGTCGGTGCGGGTAGGTGACCAATTCGGTGTCGCTTGAGTTGACCATGGGGCTTCCTTCTGGAGACAACGGGTAGGTTTTGTTCAAAACTAAGGCATTGCGTTGAGAATGTCTCCCCGGTCCACCTGACGCGTGTCCGCGGTCGGACAATTGGCGATACTCTGTCCACCGTGTCGTCCATGCGAGAGCGCTACCGCGAGCACGTCCGTGCGGCGGTGCTGGAGACCGCCCATGACCTGATCGCTGAGCGGGGCTGGGATCGGGTCCGCATGAGCGAGATCGCCGAGGCGGTCGGCGTATCGCGCGCCCTACTGTATAAGGAGTTTGGCGACAAGCCCGGTTTGGGAGAAGCCGTCGCCCTGCGGGAGGCGGCGCGCTTGATCGAGGGTATTGAGGACGTGCTCGCACATCACGGCTCCGACGCTGCCGGCGGCCTCGCGGCCGCGGTGGGCTTCGTGCTTGAGGAAGCCGAGAACAGTCCCCTGCTCAGAGCGGTCCTGATCCCCAACCGTGATCCCCTACCGCCCAGGACGGGAATCCTGCCGCTCCTCACCACGTCTGCGCAGCTGTTGGAACTCGCCTCCGGTTCGCTGGCCCGGTGGCTCACCTCCCACGTGGCCGGTCTGCGGGAGGATGAGGTGTCCGATGCCGCCGATGCCCTGGTGAGGCTCACCGTGAGCCACCTCGCGTTGCCCACCAGGTCCCGGGTGGACACCGCCCGGAAGATTACCGAGGTGGGACTCAGGTGCCTCGGGCTCTCCGGCACACCGGAGAAGGGACGGCAACCTGCCGGCTGCTCTGGTGGCAGTGCCGCGGACGACCCCGAGGACCAGGGGCTGGTGAACGAAATGGCGCGGACAGCGTCGTCGCGTCCGGAGTGGCGCGGGGACGGTCGCTTGCTGCCGCGGCGCTGAGCCCGGCGACTGTGACGGCACCGAAGATGCTGGCGCGACCGTGGCCGGGTCCTCGACGCGCCGCAGGGAACCGCCGCAACGCGCTACTGGAGGCGGCCGCCGAGCTAATGGGGGGTTTCTACGAAGAAATCGCCGCCAAACGCATGCCTGCCGGTGGCCTCAGCCGAGTTCGGGCACGGCTCGAGGGCCACTGGTTCGCGCGGCCTACTCGGATCCCCAGGCCCGGCTCTCAGCGATGCGCCGGCGCCTGGTCGACCAGCAGGCCGACTAGACGGTATGTAGCGACCCGGTCGTTGTGACGGGGTTGCGGGCCGGGGCCTCACTCACGAGATTCGTGGGTTTACCGAGCAGGGGCCGCCTGATCGGCCTATCCGACATCCGTGGGAGGCCCCGGTGTTCACCGAGCGTACGAGCGTAGGGCTCGACGTGCACGCACGATCGGTCGTCGCAGCAGCGATCGACGGCGTCACGGGCGAGCTCATCCAGAACCAGTCGGCGGGGTCCTCGGCGGACAGACCTGGGATGTGTTCATCAGCCACGCCAGCGAGGACAAGGACGAAGTCGCTCGACCCCTCCGCGACGCGCTAGCCCGCCTGGGGGTCACGGTCTGGCTCGATGAGGCTCAGATGCGGGTCGGACACAGCCTGCGCCGCAGCATCGACGAGGGCATCCGTTCAAGCGGGTTCGGCGTCGTCATCTTGTCCGAAGCCTTCTTCGAGAAAGGCTGGACGAACCATGAGCTGGACGGGCTGGTGACCCGCACCGTTGCCGGCGAGCAATCCATCTTGCCCATCTGGCACGGCTTGAGCGCCGCTCAGGTCCGCGCGTTCAGTCCAACCCTCGCGGACAAGGTCGCGCTGAGCACCGAGCAGTACACCATCGCTGAAATCGCCGAGCAGATCGCCGACGTAGTCGCCGAGCCGGTCTGACCACATCCGCGACTACCGCAAGGCAGGCGGCATGAATCCTGATCCGTTCCACCACACCGCTGCGGCTCCCAGCGCCGAGGAGGAGGTCCGGGCGGCGGTGTCGGCGCGGGCGAAGGCCCTTGCCTCGGGTGATGTCGAGGCGTTAGCCGACCTCATGCACCCGGAATGCGTGTGGACGACTCACGCCGGACTCGTCCTGCGGCGCGACGAGTACATCTGCCGCAACACCACGACCGTCAGGTGGCGAGCACAGCAAGTTGACGTCGACGCGGTCGTGATCTCCGAAGGCACCGCCGTCGTGGTCGGTACCGTGACCGACACGGTCGTAGAGGACCAAGAAGACGCCAGATACCGCATGCCCATCACGATGGTTTGGATCCGGGACAAACACTGGCGGCTGCTCGCCGCCCACGCAGGCCCGAGAACCTGAGCTGCAGCGATCGGTCCTGGCGCCCATCGATGGGGCACAGGTCACGCACCCGTTCACAGCGTGGCTCCTGCAGGCATCGACTACCGTGAGCTTGCCGGCTCGGGCCGGATCAACAGAACAATGGCTGGTGCGCCCCTGGGGTGCACGCCCCCGAGATAACGGGAGACAACCGGAGGCAACGGGACACCGGTTTCACGCTCACGACCGTGGTCCACGCGGGATTGAGCGTGGTCGTCCTACGGTTCAACTCCCCCCTCGCGCACGTATGAAGGGTCCCGGTCAGTGGCCGGGGCCCTTCGTGATTCTCACGGAAGCTGGCCGAAGGCGGGGCTTCCAGCGGCGGGGTGGTCGGAGGCAGAGAGACTCGCCAGGGCTGCTGCGGTGATGGGTGGGTTGCTCACGGCTCCCTGGGGAGCGGCAGGCCCGCGCCCCACCCAGCGCCGCCGAGACGGCCTCCCAGGTCCACGCGCAGGCGGGGCAGTGTCTGCAGCCACGCCTCATCGGGAGCGAAGTCCCAGGCGGTGACCTGCCCGTCCACGGTGAGGGATGCGTAGGCATACCAGCGGAGCCGGTCGGTGGGAGGTGCGCAGGGCTCCTGCCATTCGCCCAGGAACTCGAGATAGAGCGAGGCGCCCTTCGTGAACGGGCGGGAATTCTCGGGGAAGCCGAACTCGAACGGGTAGCCGTAGCTGCCGTTTGCGCGGTTGTCGCTCTCGCCCGTGTCCAGGTTCGTCAGCACCATGCGGAACACAACGTCTCCGGGGGCCGGTGTGTTTGTGTTCAGCGCGAGCTGGCAGTCGGCAACGAGGTCACCGTCGGTGTCCATGACGATGCCGTACTCGACGATGCGACCCTCGTCCTCCAGCCAAGTCTCCAGCTGCGAGTCCTCGCGTAGCTGCAGACCCCAGCCGGCCAGCAAGCGGATGTCAACCTGGCCGACCTCGGAGTCGTGCGGGTCGGACCAGGCCCGCCACGGGTCGCTGTCCGGACCGAACTGCCTGTCAGAGACCACCGGCAGAGCACCGGAGCGAACCGCGCCGGGCCATTCCGCGCCCTCGGTGGTGGGCTCAGTGGGCTCGGTGGTCTGATCAAGCGGCGGAGGCGGCTGCGAATTGGTGTTGTCGTCACTTACCAGGGCCGGGCCGACGATCATCGCGACGACCGCTGCCGCTGCGGCAAGACCAACGAGTGCTCCGTTGCCCAGACGGGTCATACGTCGGCCTTCCGCAGTCACGGTGGCCAATGCGGACTCGATGTCGGGCACTGGCAGTTCGTCGCTGGTGGTCCGGAGCCCCTCACGGATGCGTTGCTCAATCGACATTGCTGTCCACCTCTTCACCGAGTGCCTCGGCCAGTCGTTTGCGGGCCTGGTGGAGTTGCACGAACCAGTCGCGGTCGAACAGCCGACCAGGTCAGCCACCTCGGCCATGGGGCGGTCCTCGAAGTAGAAGAGGACGACGATCGCGCGCTGCTTGGCCGGCAGAGTGCGGATCGCAGCGATCAGTCCAGGGTCCGGGAGGTGGATCCCGTCTTCAACGAGCGGGGTTGTGGAGGCAGAGCGCTCCACCGTGGCCCGGCGGCCACGACGCGAGGCCTCACGCTGCGCCTTGCGGATCGCCACCCGTCGTACCCACAGCTCGGGGCGGTCGTAGTCGCGCAGGCGGGACCAGCCGCGGAAGAGCTCGGTGAAGGCGGCCGGGGCGACCTCTTCGGCTGCCGCGCGGTCGTGGATCACGAACCAGACGGTGCGGACGATTTGGGGGTATGTGGCGGCGAACAGGTCGGCGAAAGCGTCTTCAGGCTGCCTTGAACCCTTCGGAGACATCGGCACGACCTTCATCATGCTGGCGTCGGCTGGCTCGGACACGGGAATCACCTCCACCTGTCAACAGACACCGGGATGGGAAAACCTTTATCCAACTCGGCAGTCCGTTCCGGTGTTCGGCGGATCACCCGCCTTGGGCGTCGGATCCGGATGACCTTGCTCCTGGCCGGCGGTGCCCGACTACTGCAGGCGGGTGTCGAGCAGGAGGTCGATCACGCGCTGGTCGAGCTCGGCGCCGATCCCGGCCCCGCCCTCCGGCACGATCCGCGTCAACGTGACGACCACGGTGGTGCGCGGCCCGACGTGCACCAACTGCCTCATGAACGCGCGGGAGTTGCGGGGGCAGCAGTCGGCCCAGTCCTCCTCGTCCCACGACCCGACGTACACCGTGGTCGGGTCGTCGCCCCCGAACACGCGACGCTCGACGCACTCGACGATCCAGGCGCGTCCGCAGGTGGGGGTCGGTCCCGCCGGCCACGCCTGCACGCTCAGCCCGAGCGGTCCGAGCCTGCCGAACATCTGTGCGTACCCCGGGTGCTCGACCGGGGACGGCGACGGCTCACCCCGGTGGCGCGGGAAGTGCTCCTCCACCACGGAGACGAGGGCGGCGTCGGTCGGAACGGCGAGCGCGCTCCCGGGGAGCGCGAGGTCGGCATCGGCGGCCGCGGCGGCCATGGCGTCCCGGGGGAAGGGGTTGGCGTCCGGCGTGCCGCGCCCTTCGACCCGGAGGTAGCCGATCCGGCCGTCGCCCCGCTCGACGGCCACGCCGACGAGGTAGGTCCCGCAGGACGGGTCGTCCGTCACACACGGGTGTCCCCAGCTGGCGATCCTGGCGGACTCGCCGCCCGGCGCCGTGAACCGCTCCGTGCTGCATGACACGTCGTCGGCGGCGCTGTCCTGCGCGTGGCGCCGGGCCTGGTCGGCGCGGAGGTAGCGGCAGCCGTCGTCGAAGGGGTTCAGCTCGTCCCGGTCGACGATCACGGCGATGCGACCGGAGATGTCGAAGGTCCCCGAGGCGTTCGGCACGATGAACTCGGACGCACCGAAGATCCCTTCGGAGCGCGCGAGACCTCGCCCCGTCGGGGCGAGGTGCTCGGCCACGATGGGGAACCAGGACTCCCGGACCGCGTCGAGGGGGTCCGGCGCGTCCCAGCCCTTGACGTCGGACGTGGCGCGGACCGGGGTGTCGTCCCAGGTCCGGGCGGACTGCGTCCTCGTCGGTGTCGGCGTCGCGGGTTCGATCGGCTCGGGGGAGCCCTCGTCGCCCCGGGTGACGGCCAGGATGCCGACGATCACGGCGACCACCGCGGCGGCTGCAGCGAGGCCGCCGGCCATCGCGTGGCGCCGGCGCCGCTCCCGGCCGGCCTGCTCGATGGCCCGGTCGAGGTCGCCGTACGCCGGGACGTCCGCGACCATCTCGTCGAACGCCTCGTGCAGGCCGCTCATGATTCCGCTCCTTCGAACGAGGCCACCGCATCCGGTGCCAGCTCTCGGAGCCGCTGCAGCGCGACCCGGGTCTGCGACTTGACCGTGCTGGGGCTGATGCCGAGGGCGGCTGCTGTCTGCGTCTCGGTGAGGTCCTCGTAGAACCGCAGGACGAGCACCGCGCGCTGCTTGGGAGTGAGCCGGGCGAGGGCGTCGCGGAGGGTGAGCCGCTCGGTGGTCGCGCCCGCTTCGTCGAGGTCGGTCGAGTCGGGGGGTGAGGCCCAGGGCAGCTCGACCAGTCGCCGGCGTCGCCAGCCGTCGACGAACCTGCTGTAGAGGATCCGGCGGACGTAGGCCTCGGGGTCGACCGTGCCGGACCTCTGCCAGCGGCGGACCAGGACGACGTACGTCTCCTGGACCAGGTCCTCGGCGGCCTGGTGGTCGCCGGTCAGGAGGAATGCGGCCCTGGAGAGGGCAGCACCCCGTGCCGAGACGAACTCACGGAGCTCGGTCTCCCGGTCCATGGCACCACTCTCCTCGCTCGGCACGCTGTCATCCCGATAAACGCAGGATCGACCGGCTGCGGGTGGGGGCAGGCGCAGCGAATTCGGAGGCGCTCGTACCTGGACGACGCCGCGTCGCTCAGAGGTCGTCGGGCTCGACGACGCGGATCACCAGCCGCGGCATGGCCGATCCCGGCGAGTGCGGAGCAAGCCGCGCCCAGGTGCTCTCGACCATCGGCTGGAGGAACAGGTGACCCAGCTGCCGCACGAGCACCCCGATGACCTGGGTGGAGTCCGCGTGAGCCGTGGAAGCCAGTCCGGCGGTACGGAGGGAGGCGACCTGCTCGGCGGTGAGGTCCGTCAGCATCTCGAGCACCCGGCCGCGGTTGCCCGTGGGGTCGAGCACTGCGCGGCGCAGGTAGCCGACCACGGCGGGGTTCTCCTCGAGCATGCTGGCAACGGCAGCGTCGCGCGGACCGGCGACCGACCGAGGGTCGTCACTGTCGGCCGCCGCATCGATCGCCTCCGCGAAGAGCTCGACGATCCGCTGCTCGATGGCCTCGCGCAGCCCGTCCTTGGTGCCGTAGTGGTGCACCACCAGGCCGACCGTCACCCCGGCCTTCTCGGCGATGGCACGCATCGACGTCGCGTCCTCGCCGAAGTCGGCGTAGAGAGCGAGGGCGGCGTTGCGGATGCGGGCCTTCGCCGTGAGGTCGGACGAGCCGGTGTCGGGACGCCTGGATGAGGGCACGGGCGACGCTCCTGGTGGTGCGGACGGACTGCTGACCCTACTGATCGCCGACAGCGGGGCCGATCCCCGATCAGACTTCTTGTACGGTCGCACACTTTGCTATACGCTTGTATAGCAGACACCGACTTCCCCGAGGAGAGACCGTGGTTCCACGTGAAGCCGTCATCGTCGACGCCGTACGTACTCCGGTGGGCCGGCGCGGCGGGCAGCTCGCCGACTGGCACCCCGCCGATCTGCTGGCGCACACCCTGCGCACCCTCGTCGACCGGTCCGGCGTGGACCAGACCGCGCTGGATGACGTGATCACCGGATGCGCGCTCCAGGTGGGCGAGCAGGCCGGCAACATCGCGCGCTGGGCCTCGCTCGGCGCCGGTCTGCCGGAGGGCCTGCCCGCCACGACCATTGACCGGCAGTGCGGGTCCGGACAGCAGTCGGTGCACTTCGCCGCCCAGGCGATTCGTAGTGGCGAGTACGACTTCGCCATCGGCGCCGGCGTGGAGTCGATGAGCCGCGTCGACCTCGGCCCGCTGTTCAACCCTGGCGGCGGGCTCGGCCCCTGGTACGGCACCAAGGCCCTGGCGCGCTACGACGGCAACATCCACGCCCAGGGTCCCTCGGCGGAGATGATCGTCGAGAAGTGGGGCTTCACCCGCGAGGAGCTCGACGCGTTCAGCGCCGAGAGCCACCGCCGTGCCCACGCTGCCACCGAGGCGGGTCACTTCGCCGACCAGCTCGTCCCGCTCGAGGGACGCGACGGACCGATGACCCGCGACGAGGGCATCCGCGAGCACGTCGACCTCGAGAAGATGGCGGCGCTCCGCCCGGCCTTCGGACCGGGCGGCGCGCTGACGGGCGGCAACTCCTCCCAGATCAGCGACGGCGCGGCCGCCGTGCTCGTGGCGGAGCGTGCGGCCGCCGAGGCAGCCGGCCTGCGCCCGCGCGCCGTCATCCGGGCGATGGCCGCTGCTGCCGACGACCCGGCCCTGCAGTTCACCGCGATCCTCCCGGCCGCCAGGAAGGCGCTGGATGCCGCTGGCCTGGGCATCGACGACATCGACCGCATCGAGGTCAACGAGGCGTTCTCCCCCGTCCCGCTGCTCTTCGCCCGTGAGTTCGGCATCGGCACCGACCGGCTCAACGTCAACGGCGGCTCGATCGCGATCGGCCATCCGTTGGGGTCCACCGGCTCCCGGATGCTGACCGACCTGCTCAACGAGCTGGAGCGCTCGGGCCGGCGCTACGGCCTGCTCACGATCTGCGAGGGCGGCGGCATGGCCAATGCGACCATCATCGAGAGGATCTCCTGACCGATGGACTTCACCGACCGCACCTTCCTCGTCTCCGGCGGCACCTCGGGCCTCGGCGGCGCGACGACTCGGGCGCTCCTCGAGCGCGGCGCCACGGTGGTCGCCGCCGACGTGAAGGGCGAGGTGCCCGCAGGCGCCACCTTCGTGCCCACCGACGTCACCGACCCGGCCCAGGTCCAGGTCGCCGTGGACACCGCGGTGGGGCTCGGCGGCTTCGCCGGGGCCGTCAACTGCGCCGGGATCGGGGAAGCGGCCAAGGTGCTGTCCAGGGGTGAGCCGCACTCGCTCGAGCAGTTCCTCAAGGTGCTGCAGGTCAACCTCGCCGGCACCTTCAACGTCGCCAGGTTGGCGGCCAAGGCGCTCAGTGAGGGCGAGGCCGGCCCGGACGGTGAGCGCGGGGTGATCGTCAACACCGCCTCCGCCGCGGCGTTCGACGGTCAGATCGGCCAGGCGGCGTACTCCGCCTCCAAGGCGGGCGTCGCCGGCATGACGCTGCCCATGGCGCGCGAGCTCGCGGCCCACGGGATCCGGGTCATGACCATCGCACCGGGCCTCTTCCTCACCCCGATGCTCGAGACCCTGCCTCAGGCGGCACGGGAGTCGCTCGGCCGACAGGTGCCGTTCCCGGCCCGGCTGGGCGACCCGGCGGAGTTCGCCGACCTGGTCTGCCACATCATCGAGAACCGCATGCTCAACGGCGAGGTCATCCGTCTCGACGGGTCGATCCGGATGGCACCCCGATGACCCCCGCAGACACCGCGAGCTCGACCGACACGGCAACCGAGACCCTCGTCCGGCGAGAGAAGACCGGCCATGTCGCCGTCATCACCCTCGACCGCCCCGCGGCGCTCAACGCCCTCAGCACCGCCCTCATGGACCAGTTGACCGCCGCGCTGCAGGAGGCCGACGCCGACGCCGACGTGCGCGCGATCGTGCTCACCGGCTCCGACCGGGCGTTCTGTGCAGGCGCGGACGTCAGCCAGATCGAGGCCATCGCGCCGGGCGAGGTGCTCGACCGCGACGGCTTCGCCCGGGAGCCCTTCGGCACCCTCGCCACCACGCGCACGCCGGTCATCGCCGCCGTCCGCGGTCTCGCCCTCGGCGGCGGCTGCGAGCTCGTGCTCGCCTGTGATCTGGCGGTCGCCGGCGAGTCCGCTCGGTTCGGCGTGCCCGAGGTCTCCCTCGGCGTGTTGCCCGGGGCCGGCGGCACCCAGCGGTTGGTGCACGCGATCGGCAAGGCCAAGGCCATGAAGATGCTGCTCACCGGCGACCCGATCACGGCGTACGACGCCTTCGGCGCCGGACTCGTGAGCGACGTGGTTCCCGACCACGAGACGGTCCCGACGGCCGTCGCGATCGCCAACCGGATCGCCCGCAACTCACCGCGAGCGGTGGCGCTGGCCCAGGACGCCGCCCGCGCCGCCCACGACCTGCCCCTGCACCAGGGCCTGGCCCACGAGCGTCGCAACTTCTTCCTCACCCTCGGCAGCGAGGACCAGCGAGAGGGCGTCGCGGCGTTCCTCGAGAAGCGTCGCCCCCAATTCACCGGACACTGACCCCAACCCCACGGAGCCCCTCATGGACGTCACCACCCTGATGCGCCAGGCCGCCCGCCTCAACGCGCACGCCACGGCCGTCATCACCCAGGACCGCACCCTGACCTTCGCCGAGGCGTGGGACCGAGGCGTCCGCGTCGCCAACGCGCTGATCGCCATGGGCGTCCAGCCGGGCGACCGCGTCGCCGGCCTCGAGGACAACAACCTCGGCTGCGTCGATCTCTACCTCGGCGCCGCGATCGCAGGCGCCGTGCGCGTGCCGCTCTACCCGCGGAACTCCGGCCGCGCCCATCAGGACATGCTCGACGGCACCCAGTGCAAGGTGCTGCTCGTCGACGAGGCGTACGCCGCCGAGGTCAGGGGCCTCGAGGGAGTCGTGGACAGCCTGGACCACGTCGTGGTCCGTGACGCGTCGTACGACGACTGGCTCGCCGGTCAGGACGACACGGACCCGCTGGTCGAGGTCGACGAGGACGCCTGGTCGGTCATCCGGCACTCCGGCGGCACGACGGGGAAGCCGAAGGGCGTCGCCTACACCAGCAAGGACTGGGTGCTGAACTGCCGCAACTGGGCAGTCGGGCTGCCGCTGATGAGCCGACAGAGCGTCATCGGCCACGCCGGCCCCATCTCCCACGCGTCGGGCTACCTGTTCCTGCCCGGATGGCTCTCCGGCGCCGCGAACCTGGTCTTCGGCGCCTTCGACGCGACCAAGGTGATCGCGATGATGCGCGAGCACCGGGTGAGCCACGTGTTCGCCTCGCCCAGCCTGTTGGCCGCACTGGCCCGTCACCCCGACGCGCGCGGGGAGTGGCCCGCGCTCCGCGCCATCATGGTCGGCGGCGCGCCGATCACCGACGCGACGGCTCTTCTCGCGCGCGAGGTCTTCGGCGACACGCTCCATCAAGGGTTCGGCCAGACCGAGGCGGTGCCGATCGCCATGATGGGCCCGCACGACTGGTTCGGCGATGTCCCGGGATCGAGCCCGCTGCGCGCCGCTGGACGGGTGCACCCGTACGTCCAGGTGCGGATCCTCGACAGCGACGGCACCGAGCTGCCGATCGGCGAGGAGGGCGAGATCGTGGCCAAGGTCGAGGGCCAGATGCGCCTCTACTGGGGGGACGAGGCCCTCACGGCCAGCCGCCTGCGTGACGGGTGGGTGCACACCCAGGACATCGGCCGGCTCGACGAGAACGGTTTCCTCTACGTGCTCGACCGGGTCGACGACATGATCGTCTCGGGTGGCTTCAACATCTGGCCGGCCGAGCTCGAGACCACGCTGGCCGACCACCCCGACGTCCTCGAGGCGGCCGTCTTCGGCGTGCCCCACGAGAAGTGGGGCGAGACCCCGGTGGCGGTCGTGTGCGTGGCGGAGGGAGCACAGGTCACCTCTGACGAGCTCGTCTCGCTGTGCAAGGAGCGCCTGGGTTCGTACAAGAAGCCGTCCCGGGTCACCATCACCACGGACCCGCTGCCCAAGACCGTCGTCGGCAAGCTGTCGCGCAAGGAGCTCCGTGCGCCGCACTGGGCCGACCATGACCGCCGGGTCGGTGGCGTGTGAGCCGGGCCGTGGGCGTGACCTCCGGCGACACGGACTTCGTGGTGCACGCCGAGGACCTCACGCCAGGACAGGTCATGCAGCTGGGCTCGCACACGGTCTCCGAGAGCGAGATCATCGACTTCGCGACGCAGTGGGACCCCCAGTTCTTCCACGTCGACCCCGCGCGCGCGGCAGCCGAGAGCCAGTTCGGCGGTCTCATCGCCAGCGGGCTGCACACGCTCTCGGTCTACCAGCGCCTGTGGGTGGCCAGCCGGACGCAGCCGTGGCGCGTCATCGCCGGTGCCACCATGAGTGACGTCGGCTTCCTGCGCCCGGTCCGCCCCGGGGACGTGCTCAGCGGGCGCACCGTGATCGACGACGTACGTCTCGAGCCTGACAAGCAGCGCGGTCTCGTCACCTTCGCCGGTGCGCTCACCAACCAGGACGACAAGCCGGTGCTCCGCGTCACGGTGTCGGCCTACCTCGAGGCGAGGACCGCGTGAGTGCCACCAGGGACGAGCTCCTGACCGGGGCACTCCTCGGAGTGCGGGTCGTGTCACTGGCCATCAACCTGCCGGGCCCCCTCGCCGCCGCTCGGCTGGCCGCGCTCGGTGCCGACGTGGTCAAGGTCGAACCACCTGCCGGAGACCCCGTCGCGGTGGTCGCGCCGGGTTGGTACGCCGAGCTGCACGAGCGCGTCAAGGTCGTACCGCTCGATCTCAAGCAGTCCGACGACCGGGCCGCCCTCGACGAGCTGCTGTCCGAGGCCGACGTGCTGATCACGTCGCAGCGGCCCTCGGCACTGGCCCGGCTGGGCCTGGACCAGCTGACGGAGCAGCTGCCGCGGCTGGTGCACGTCGAGATCGTCGGCTACGACGGTGACCGGGTCGAGGAGCCCGGGCACGACCTCACCTACCAGGCGGCGTACGGCACGCTCACCCCGCCGGCCATGCCGACGATCCCGGCGGCCGACCTCCTCGGCTCCGAGCGGGCGGCCGGGACGGCCCTTGCCGCCCTGCTCGCCCGGGGCGCGGACGGCATCGGCGGGCGGTTCCGCGTCCCGCTCGACGAGGCCGCTCGCCTGGCCGGTGAGGCCGTGCGCCACGGACTGATGGGCGACGGCGCGCCGCTCGGCGGCGCCATGCCCGAGTACCGGATCTATGCGGTCGCTGACGGGCACGTCGCCCTCGGCGCCGTCGAACCGCACTTCGCCGCGCGCGTCCACGAGCACCTCGGCACCACGCAGTCCGAGATCGGCGCGACGCTGGCCCAGCGGTCGACCGGCCACTGGGAGCAGCTCGCTGCTCGCGTGGACCTCCCGCTCGCCCGCATCACCCCACCGACCCGCCCCGGAAAGGCGCACTCCCGATGAACGGACTCTTCCCCGACTACGCCCCCGTGTGGGAGACCGAGGACCACCGGCTCCTGCGCAAGCACGCCGCGACGTTCCTCGCCAGGGAGGCCACGCCGCACCAGGACAGGTGGGCCGAGCAGCACGCCGTCGACCGGGACTTCTGGACCAAGGCCGGAGCCGCCGGTCTGCTGTGCCTCGACATCGACGAGGAGTACGGCGGGGGAGGCGGCAACTTCGGCCACGAGGCGGTCGTGGCGCACGAGCGCTCCATCGCGCACGACACCGCATTCGGCTTCGAGGTGCACTCGACCATCGTGTCCCACTACGTCGCGGCCTACGGCTCGGAGGAGATCAAGCAGCGTTACCTGCCCCAGCTGGTCAGTGGGGAGAAGGTCATCGGGATCGCCATGACCGAGCCCGACACCGGCTCGGACCTGCAGGCGGTGCGCACCACCGCACGCCGCGAGGGCGACCACTACGTGATCAACGGGTCCAAGACGTTCATCTCCAACGCGACCCACGCGGACCTGATGGTCATCGTCGCCAAGACCGACACCAGCCAGGGCGCCCGCGGCATCTCGCTGTTCCTGGCCGAGGTCTCCGACGACACCCCCGGCTTCACCCGCGGGCGGGTGCTGCAGAAGATCGGCCAGCACGGGCAGGACACCCGCGAGCTGGCGTTCGACGACCTGCGGGTGCCGGCCGCGAACCTGCTCGGAGACGGTGAGGGCCAGGGCTTCTTCCAGCTGATGAACCAGCTGCCGCGCGAGCGGCTCATCCTCGGCGTCAACGGGGTCGCCATGGCCGAAGCAGCGGTCACCGAGGCGATCCGCTACGCCAAGGAGCGCCAGGCCTTCGGGCAGCCGATCCTCGACTTCCAGAACACCCGCTTCGTGCTGGCCGAGTGCAAGACCCAGGTGCTGGCCGCGAGGACGTTCATCGACCACTGCGTCCAGCGGGCCATCGACGGAACGCTCGACGCGGCCACCGCCTCGATGGCCAAGCTGCACGGCACGGAGACCCAGGTCGAGGTCGTGGATCGCTGCCTGCAGGTCTTCGGCGGCTACGGCTACATGATGGAGTACCCGATCGCCCGGATGTACGCCGCCGCGCGCGTGCAGAAGATCTACGGCGGCACCAACGAGATCATGAAGGAACTCATCGGACGGTCCCTGTGAGCGCGACCGGGATCCGCGTCCGAAAGCAGGGCGCCGCGGTGCGGATCACCCTCGACGGTGACCCCCAGCGCAACGCCGTCACGCCGGCCACGCTCGACACGATGTGCGACGCCCTGGCCACCGCCGCCGGGGACGAGGACGTACGCGTGGTGGTGCTGGCAGGTGAGGGCCGGGCATTCTGTGCCGGCGCCGACCTGACCCGGCTGCCGGACGACCCCGCCGTGATCATGACCGCCGCGTCGCGCGCGATCCGACGGATCGCCGACGTCCCGATCCCGGTGATCGCCTCGGTCCACGGGCCCGCCGCGGGATTCGGGGTGTCCCTCGTGGCCGCGGCAGACGTCTCGGTGGCCGGCGCCTCGGCCACGTTCTCCCTGCCCTTCGCTCACCTCGGCCTGATGCCCGACGGTGGCCTCACCCACCTGCTCGCCACTCACATCGGCCGCGCGGCGGCGGCCGAGCTGGTCTACTCGGGCCGGCGGGTGGGCGCTGAGGAGGCCGCCGCGACCGGACTGGTCTCCCGCGTGGTGGCCGACGCGGAGCTCGACGGGAGCGTCGACGAACTCGTCTCCCATCTCGCGGAGGTCCCGCGACGCGCCCTCACGCTGACCAAGGGGGCCCTCCACGCCTCCGGTCGCGCGCACCTCGACCGGGCGCTGGACCTCGAGGCCGCCGGTCAGGCGGAGCTGCTCGACCATCTCGACCGCACCAGCCTCGCCGCGTTCCGTACCCGTTGAGACTGCTCGCCCCTCAGCACAGACCCGACCGCACCCACATCCAAGCCGGAGGACCTCATGGCCACACTCGGTGGACAGCTCACCCGCAGCGCCGCGTCGTACGCCGACCAGATCGCCCTCGTGTTCGGCGACCACGAGCGCACCTATCGCGAGCTCGACGCGGAGGTGAACCGCCATGCCCACGCACTGATCGAACTGGGCGTCGGCAAGGGTGACCGGGTCGCCCTGATGTCGAGCAACTCCGATCGCTTCGTGATCGCGATGTATGCGGTGTTCAAGATCGGCGGCGTTTTCGTGCCCGTCAATCCGCGATCGACGGCGCGCGAGCTGCGGCACGTGCTGGCCGACTCCGGGGCGAGCCTCCTGCTGCTGGGACCCGGCATGGCCGACACCGTCGCCGGGCTGGCCGGGCTCGACGCGCCACCGCAGGCCGTCACCATCCTCACCCTCCACGATGGCGACGGCGGGGACTCGCTCTCCCACCTGGCGGCCGGCCAGTCGGTGCACCAGCCGGACGTGGTCGTGGCCGAGGACGACGACTGCATGATCCTCTACACCTCGGGAACCACCGGTCTGGCGAAGGGCGCCCTGTTCGACCACCACCGCCTGCTGTGGGTCGGCCACTCCGTGGGCACGCTCGGCGTCAACCGCTTCGACCGGCACCTGCACGTCGCGCCCATGTACCACTGCGCCCAGCTGGTGCTCTTCGTGCTCACCGGGTTCTCCATGGGCGCGACGCACGTCGTGCTGCCTGCCTTCGAGCCCACCGCGGTCGCGGACGCCATCGAGAAGCACCGGATCACGGTCTTCCTCGGGGTGCCGACGATGTACCAGCTGCTGCTCCAGCTGCCCGACCTGGCTGACCGCGACTTCGCTGCGTGGCGACTCGGCTTCTTCGGTGCGGCGCCCATGCCTCCGTCGG
This sequence comes from Nocardioides sp., assembly GCA_035554935.1. Taxonomy (GTDB): domain Bacteria; phylum Actinomycetota; class Actinomycetes; order Propionibacteriales; family Nocardioidaceae; genus Nocardioides. The sequence continues at coordinate 35,023 of DATMHM010000107.1, forward strand.
CCGTCAAGCAGCTGGTCGAGACGCTCCCTGCGGTCGACTTCTTCCAGCTCTGCGGCCAGACCGAGGGCGGGCCCACCGGCATCTTCCTGATGCCCGACGAGGTCAGGGCCCGGCCGGAAGCCACCGGGCGGTGGCCGATCCCGAACTGCGAGGTGCGGGTCGTCGACGCCGACGGCAACGACACCGCCGTCGGCGAGGCAGGCGAGCTCATCTACCGCGGCGAGACCCTCATGAAGGGCTACTGGAACCAGCCCGAGGCCAGCGCCGCCACGATCCGTGACGGGTGGCTCCACAGCGGTGACATCGCGGTGAAGGATGCCGAGGGCTACCTCACCATCGTGGACCGGATCAAGGACATGATCATCACCGGCGGTCGCAACGTCTACTCGGTCGAGGTCGAAGCCGCCCTCGCGGCCCACCCCGCCGTTGCCGACGTGGCGATCGTCAGCCGCCCGGACCAGACCTTCGGGGAGAAGATCGTCGCCGTCGTCACGGCCGTGCCCGGCAGCCAGCCGACCCTCGAGGACCTGCGAAGCTTCGCAGCGGAGTACGTCGCCGACTACAAGCTGCCCCGCGAGCTGGTGCTCCGGGAGATCCCCCGCAACCCGTCGGGCAAGATCCTCAAGCACGTGCTGCGCGACGACATCCGAAGCGCCTCTCACTGACCACACCGACTGAACCGGGGGGCCAAGCCGCAGGTGCGGCAGGTGGGCGATCGCGTAGGTCAGGCCGCCGATCCACCGTCCACGTGGATCAGGCCCTCGGCCAGGGTCGGCACGATCTCGGTGCCGACCTTCCGGGCCAGCAGGTCGTCCAGCCGGTCGAGCGGCCCGATGAGGGCTCGGCCGCCGGCCCGGGCCATCCGCACCGCGGCGTCGACCTTCGGCTGCATCGAGCCCTCCGCGAACGCCAGCTCGGCGATGGCGTCGGCCGAGGCCGTGAGGATCTCGCGCTGCTGCGGCGTTCCCCAGCCCTCGCTCACGTGGTCGACGTCGGTCAGCATGACCAGCAGGTCGGCCCCGATCTCGGCGGCGAGCGTGGCGCTCGCCAGGTCCTTGTCGACCACGGCCTGCACGCCGACGTGGTGGCCGCGGCTGTCCACGCGGACGGGCACGCCGCCGCCTCCGACGCAGACACAGAGGGTGCCGTTGTCGAGGAGCCGGCGGATGAGCGGCGACTGGACAATGGAGATCGGCCGCGGTGACGGTACGACGCGGCGGAAGGCGCCACCGTCCTTCGCGATCGTCCACCGGTACTCGGCCGCGGCCTCGGCGGCATCGCTCGCCGAGTACTGCGGTCCGATCAGCTTGGTCGGGCGGTCGAAGGCCGGGTCGTCCTCGGCCACCACGGTCGTCGTGAGGATGCCTGCCACCTCGCGCTCCCCGCCGACGGCGTTGGCGAGCTCCTGCTGGACGACGTACCCGATCATCCCCTGGGTCTCGGCGCCGAGGATGTCGAGCGGGTAGGCCGCCACCTCCTGGTAGGCGAGGTTCTGCAGCGCCAGCAGGCCGACCTGGGGACCGTTGCCGTGCGTGATCACCAGCTCGGTGCTGCGGGCGAGTTCGGCGAGGGCCCGGCAGGTCGAGCGGACGTTGGCCCGCAGGTATCCCGCCGTCATCGGCTCGCCGCGACGCGCCAGCGCGTTGCCGCCCAGGGCCACCACCACTCGCATGTCGCCTCCTCCGCTCCGACGGGCCAGGGGATTCGGAGTATCGATCCGTTCTGGTCTCCTGACAACCAGGGCGTGAGGAGGTCGCCGCGCGACACCCCCACGACTCAACGGAGTGCGGCCGAGCAGGGGTGGGTTGCGACCGCCGAGCGCTGTCAGGCGGCGTGGTCGTGGTGGCCGTGGTGCCGGTGGTGGCGCCGGAAGCGGTGCGGGGTGTGCACCTCGGCATCGTCGGCGTCGACCCCGTCGGTGGCGTCATCCGGCGCCAGCGGGCGCGGCTCCCGCGTCATGGCCCCGGAGATGTAGGGGATCCCCACGCCCAGCAGCACGGCGAGGACGAGGGCGGTGCTGATGAACCAGATCATGGTGGCGGTGGTGGACACGGTACGGGCCTCCTCAGGTGTGACGACACATGTGCAACGCTACGCGTAGCGAATCTGTTCCGCGAGGAGGATGCATGGTCGAGCCCGTCCCGAACCGGTCCGGTCGGCCGCGCAGCACCACGGTCGACGACCGGATCCGCGAGGCGGTGCTCGGCCTGCTGGCCGAGCGCGGCCCGCGCGCCGCGACCGTCGAGGCCGTCGCCGCGCGATCCGGCGTCGCCAAGACCACCATCTACCGCCGGTACGACGACCATGCGGCCATGCTCGTCGGTGTGGTCCGCGGCGCGGTCGGCGTGCCGGAGGTCCCGGACGCGGGCGACGTCCGGACCCGGGTCCACCTCGCCCTCGAGCAGCTGTGGCGCCAGCTCTCGGACGTGCTCGGTCCGGGCGGGATGGCGGCGCTGGTCTCCGCCGCCGAGCCCGAGGACGCCCGGCTGCTGCGGGAGGCGATCGATCCCTACGAGCTGGCGATGGTCGACCTGGTCCGCCGCGACATCGCCGCCGGGCTGCTCCGCGCCGACCTCGACGCGGACGCCACCGTCTCGCTGCTGCTGGGCGGGTACCTCGGCGAGCTGCTGCGGCGCGGGAGCGTCGGCCCGGACTGGCTGGAGCGCTGCCTGGACCTGGTCTGGCCGGCGCTCAGCGAGCCTCGCGGTAGGCGACGACGACCGTGACCAGGCGGTTCGCCTGAACTGTCGTCCGGGAACAAGTCTACGCGTCGTGCGTGCCGCACGCTGGGCCTGTCGCCAACACAGGAACGGCAGCGATGGCCAGCAAGGAGCAGAGCGTGACCGACGGAACGAGCACCACCACCACGACCGAGCGCCTCGCGCAGATCGGCGCCCGGCCGATCCCCGAGTTCGACGGCGTCCACGACGTCTGGCCGCGCGGCGACCGGCTGCGCGCCGTACGCGACGCCGCGGTGGCGTACAAGGAGCGCTTCAAGGCGCAGGGCCAGGTGCACGCCGTCCGGTCGGTCGACATCGCGGCCGCGCCCTACCCGGTCAGCTATGCCTTCCACGGCGCGGTCTCGGTGCCGACGCTGCCGCTCATCTCGATGATCAACCGGATGGTCGTCGTGCAGTACGACGACTGGGACGGCCGGGCGCGGACGCTGGTGTTCGAGCCGACGGTGCCGGACGGCTCGGCGGAGGCGCCGTTCTACCGCAACCTGCAGGCGCTGATGGCGAAGGTGCCCGGCGCGGGGCTGCTGGAGAAGGCGGTCCTCAAGTACTACAACGAGCCCGGGGAGGTGCTGGCCCAGCTCGGCCTGACTCCGGACGACATCGACTTCTGCACCTTCGACCACCTCCACGTGCAGGACCCGCGGATGATCCTCGGCTCAACCGAGGTCATCGAGGGCGAGGACGCGCCGCGCGCGCCGCTGTTCGGCGACGCGCGGATGCTGGTGCACGCCCGCGAGCTCGCGACGCTCCAGTCGCTGCACCCCATGCAGTGGGCGTGGTACGTCGACGGCGGGCTCGGCGGCGTCGACCCGGACCGGTTCGTCACCTTCGACGGCGACATCGAGCTCGGCCCGGGGATCGCCCTGCTCTGGACCCCCGGGCACACCGACGGCAACCACTCGCTCGTCATCAACACCCCGGACGGCGTGTGGGTCTCCAGCGAGAACGGCATCTCCCTGGACAATTGGCAGCCGGAGCTGTCGCGGATCCCGGGCGTGCGGCGCTACGCGACCCAGCTCGGCCGCGAGATCTGCCCGAACGCGAACACCCTCGAGGACTCCCTCGACCAGTACGACTCGATGGTCAAGGAGAAGACGCTCGCCGACCCGTGCAAGGACGACCCGCGCTGGTTGCAGATCCTGCCCTCCACCGAGCTCGCGCCGTGGAAGCGCTTCTGGCCGGTCGTGCCGACCTACGTGCACGGCGGGATCGCGTACGGCGAGCTGCGCGGGAGCGGCTCGTGACCGGCGATCGCGCGGGTGGCGCGCTCCGGGGCGGGGCGGTCGTCACCGGGGCCGGCCGCGGGCTCGGCCGCCAGATCGCCGGCCTGCTGGTCGAGCGTGGTCACACCGTGCTGGTCACCGACCTCGACGAGGCGGCCGCCCGCCAGGCCGCCGAGGAGCTGGGCGAGCGCGCGATCGCCCACCGGCTCGACGTACGCGACGCCGCCGCGGTCGACGCGGCGCGCGACCTCGTCGTCGACCGGGCCGGACGCCTCGACGTGTGGGTCAACAACGCGGGCGTGCTGTTCAGCGGCCCGGCCTGGGAGCAGGACGCGGACCGCCGCCGGCTGATGCTCGAGGTCAACGCCCTCGGCACCATCAACGGCACCGTCAGCGCCATCGACGCGATGCGTCGCGCCGGCGGGGGTCACGTCGTCAACATCGTCTCGCTCGCCGGCATCACCGCCGTCCCCGGCGAAGCGGTGTACGCCGCCTCCAAGCACGCCGCGATGGGGTTCAGCCTGAGCACCCTGGCCGACCTCAGGCTCGCAGGCGTCAAGGACGTCGACATCTCCTGCGTCTGCCCGGACGGCATCTGGACCCCGATGCTCTTCGACAAGCTCGACGACCCGGACGCGGCGCTGTCCTTCTCGGGGAAGCTGCTCCAGCCCGAGGAGGTCGTCGCGGCCGTGGGCCGGGTGCTGGACCGGCCGCGCCCGGTGACGACGCTGCCCGGCTGGCGCGGTGTCGCGGCGCGGCTGGGCGACGTCGTACCCGCGCTCGGGCTGCGGCTCGCCCCCCTGCTCGTGCAGCAGGGCCGACGCACCCAGAGGAAGCTCGCCGCACGTCCGCCACGCAGCGACGTGGCACCGGCCGAGCCGGGCCCGGTCCCGCACCACTGACGCAGGATCAGGCGCGCCCCGCGCGGAGCTCGCGCGGGCTCACGCCGTACCACCGCCGCACCGCGTGGCTGAGCGAGGACTGCTCGGCGAAGCCGAGGAGCGCCGCGACCTGGGTGAAGGACAGGTCCGTCGTCGTGATGTAGCGGTGCGCGCCGTCGCGTCGTACGTCGTCCAGCAGCGACTCGAACGACGTGTGCTCCGCGGCCAGCCGGCGCTGCAGGGTGCGGGGGTGCAGGTCGAGCAGCCGCGCGACCTGGGCGAGGCCCGGGGTGCCGGTTCCCAGCAGCTCGGCGATGGTGCCGCGAGCCCGCGGCGCGGTGGCCGACCCGGGGTCGGCGTACTGCGTGGCGAGGTGGTCGACCGCGAGCTGCCGGATGGCGTGGTCGACGCTGTCGAAGCCGCGATCGAGCACGGACCGCTCCACGCGCAGCGCGCCGCCGGTGGCGCCGAAGCGCACGTCGCACGCGAAGAAGTCGAGGTAGCGCTGGACCGGCGACAGCGGCGCGTGCGGGATCTCCACCGTGCGCAGCCCCGTCACGCCCCCGAGGAGCGCGGCGGCGACGTGGTGGAAGAGGCCGAGGCCGAGCTCCATCCCCTGCGGGGAGTACGGCGACTCGCGCAGGTCCTTGCGATAGGTCATCGCCACCACGCCGCGGACGCCGCGGGGGTCGGGGCCGACCTCGATCTGCAGCGCGGGCGAGTGCACGAACAGGAAGCGGGACGCGCACTCCACGGCGTCGGCCACGGTCGCCGAGGACTCGACGGCGACCGCGAGCGGGCCGAGGATGCTGAGGTCCTGGCGCTCGGCCAGCCGCAGGCCCAGGTCGGGGCAGTCGAGCTCGCGGGCCGCCGCGTCCAGCATCAGGTCGTGCGCGGTGATCGAGACGAGCCCGTCGTCGGAGGCGAGCGTGGCCGGTGCGATGCCGAAGCGCTCCAGCAGCGCGTCGGCGTCGCCGCCCAGCTCGCCGACCAGCGCGCGGAAGCCGCGCAGGCTCGCGGCGCGGACCACCGGCCCGGCGGGTGGCGTGCGGCGCTCAGGCCGCACGGCCGACCAGCGTCCGCGCGAGCGACGCGGCCATCCGGACGAACTCCGGCCAGGCACGCGGCGACAGCGCCAGCGAGACGTGGTCGCGGGTGCCGGTGGTCGCCGGTCCGTGGGTCTCGAAGCGGTCCACGAGCCAGTGCAGCATCGCCGGGAAGCCGAGCACCATCAGGCTGGTGTGCTCGCTGAGCCGGTCGCGCAGGTAGAGGACGTCGGCACCGGCGTCGACGTACCGCTCGACCTGGCTGTCGACGTCGCGTGCGTCGATCACCTGGTCGTGCCTCGACTGGACGACCAGGAGCGGGCACGCGGGGGCGTGCTTGCCCATCCGGAGGTCGGTGAAGACGTCGAGCACCTCCGGCGTCGCGAGCACGTCGGCCAGCGGGGCGTCGAGGTAGTCGTCGAAGTCGTCGTTGCGGTAGCGCCAGATCGCCGCGACGGTGGTCATCTCCTCGAGCGCCTGCAGGCGGCGTCGTCCCTCGAGGTTCGCGTGCTCGCGTACGACCCGCGCCAGGCCGGGGTAGACGTGCTGGAGCCCGGCGACGACGAGGGCCGGCAGGCCGGCGTACCGCCCGGCGTTGAGCTTGAGGAACGCCTCGCCGGGGTCGCCGACCGGTGAGCCGAGGACGGCACCGACGATCGGGAGCTCGGGGGCGTAGTCCGGTGCCATCTCCGCTGCCCACGAGGTGGCCATCCCGCCGCCGGAGTAGCCGAACAGGCCGACCGACAGGTCCGGGTCGAGGCCGATCGCCGGCGCCGCCAGCGATGCCCGCAGCCCGTCGAGCACGCGGTGGCCGGGCTCGCGCGGCGCCGCGAACGCGCCCCCGCGCCCCTCGTGGTCGGCGATGCTGACGGCGAAGCCCATCCGGACCAGGTGGCCGACCAGGATCAGCTCGAGCTGGGGCAGCGCGCCCCACGCCCTCACCCCGGCGCGCATGGCGTACGACGGGAAGCACCGGTCGGACACCGCGTCGATCGCGCACTGGTAGCCGATCAGCCCGCGCACGCGCGACCCGTCGCCCGGCCGGTCCGCCGGCCGGTCCGCCGGCCGGTCCGCCGGCCGGACCACGGTGGTCACCGCGACCTCCGGCCGACCGTCGAGGTCGGTGCTGCGGTAGGCCACCTGCCAGGCCTGCAGGCCCGGCTGCGGCACCAGCCCGACCAGGCCCAGGCTCACCCGCCGGGTGCGGATCACGGCGCCGGGCGCCAGGCTCGCGAGGTCGGCGGGCCCGTCGTGGAACGGGTCCTCCCGGGGGCGCACCGGCGCGCTCGTTCGCTCGTCGGCGACCTCGTGGTCCCCGGCGGCGGCCAGCGGGTGCTGCTCGGACATGGTGGACTCCTCCCGACGTACGGCCCACGGCGGCGCCGTACAACCGCACGATCATGCCTGCGGGGCACCTTCGCAACTTGTCTCAGGACGACAGTTTCGCCGCCGCGGGGCGACGACGGCCCCGGTCCGGGGGGACCGGGGCCGTCGCGTGCTCACGTCAGGATCAGGTCGCGAACCGGCTCACAGCCACTGGATCCCGTAGTCCCAGCACACCGGCCAGAACCAGGACGGTCCGTCGGTGAGGGCGTTGAGCGTGAGCTGCATCGTCGGGCCGTCGAAGGCCAGGCCGGCGTGGCCGATGTTGTCGTTCCAGCAGTAGTCCTGCACGACGAGGTTGCGCACGCCGGTGCCGGAGAGCCGCTGGCTGCTGTACGGCGTCACGACGGCGTCCCAGCGCGACATGATCACCGTGTACTTCGGCCCGGCGGGCACCGTGTTCGTGTCCGCCCACAGCGCCTTCGTGTAGTCGCTCGTCACCATCTGGTCGGTGAGGCCGGGTGTTCCGACGTACGCCGCGGCGTCGTTGATGAACCCGAGCGCGTCGAGGTCCTCGGCGAGGTCGACCAGGCCGTTGAGGTCGGTTCCGTGCGACGACGGCGCCCACCCGACGTAGTGGGCGACCTTGGCGGCACCGCCCATCCGCTTGATCCAGTAGATGGGCACGTTGCCGCCTTGGGAGTGACCGACGATGTCGACCTTCGCGGCGCCGGTCGCGGTGAGCACCCGGGCGACGAACGCGTCGAGCTCGTGCGCGGACTCGACGATCGGGCCGAGCCCGCCGACGCGGTCGTTGGAGAGCGCCGTCATGCCGTAGTTGAGCCCGAAGACGCAGAAGCCGTTGTTCTTCAGGCGCGGCGCGAGCTTGGTGAAGTTGGCGCCGATGTTGGCGAAGGTGCCCGGCACGAGGACGACCGGGTTCGGCCGGCCTGCGGTCGGCTTGCAGTCCCAGTCGTTGCCGCCGGGCAGGTGGTCCGGCCGGTAGAGGTAGTTGTAGATGGCGTCGTCGACGTCGCCCTCGGGTACGGCGGCCCGGGCCGGTGTCGTCCCCCCGACGAGCACCGACACGAGCACTGCGACGACCACCCCGAGGGTGACGACCAGCTTGTTGAACGAGCGCATGGGCTCCCTTTCCTCCCTTGCCATGTGACGGCTGTCACATGGTCCGGAAGCATGCGCTGCTGCTGCTGCGGCGTCGCCGGCTCCGGATCGCCGCGCTCGGGATACTCGACCCATGAACCCGGTCGACATCGCCGAGCCGATGCACTCCCGCTGGAGCCCGAGCGTCTTCGACGCGACCCACGAGCTGACCGACGCCGAGATCACCCGGCTCCTCGAGGCGGCGCAGTGGGCCCCGAGCTCGGGCAACCGCCAGCCGTGGCGCTACGTCGTCGCGCCGCGGGGCAGCGCTGCGCACCAGGTGCTCGTCCCGCACCTGAGCCGCGGCAACTCCGGGTGGGTGCCGCGGGCGTCCGTGGTGTTCCTGTCGGTGGTCGTCCTCGGCTCCGACGGCGACGAGCTCAAGGACGTGCTGATCCCGACCCACGACGTCGGCCAGGCCTCCGCGCACCTGACCCTCCAAGCGCGGGCGATGGGCCTGGACGCCCACCAGTTCGGGGGATTCGACCACGGACCGGTCGCCGAGGGGCTCGGCCTCCCCACCGACACCCGGCTGGTCGCGGGCATCGCCGTCGGCGTCCGCGGCAACCCCGCCGAGGTCCCCGAGCGCGACGCGGAGCGGGAGCACCGGGTCCGCAGCCGGCGGCCGCTCCCCGAGACGGCGTACGGCGTCCGCTGGGGCGAGCCGTGGCCCGGTCTCACCCCGTCGGGGCCGACGACCGCCGAGCCCGCATGACCTGGGAGGTCATCGCCAGCTGACCCTCCGCGGGGCGAGAGTCGGGACACCGCCCGAACCCGACTCCCCCAGGAGGACCCGATGAACACCCTCACCACCACGCGTACCGCTCCCGCCACGACCAGCCGTCCCGCCTTCTGGTTCGCCGCCGACGCGGTGATCACCGGCGTCAACGCGCTCGCCTACCTCGTCGCCGCCGGCCCGCTCGCCGACCTGCTCGGCGGCGAGGCGTCGACCTACCGCGGCATCGGCCTGTTCCTGGCCGGCTACGCGGTCGTCGTCGGCCTCTACGCCCGCAGCGCCCTGCCGACCCGCCTCGGCTGGGCGATCGTGGTCGGCAACCTGGTCTGGGTCGTCGCCTCCCTGGAGGTCGCGATCACCGGAGCCCTCGGCCTCGACGGCCCGGGTCGCGCCTGGGTCGTCGCGCAGGCGCTCGTCGTCGCCGACCTCGCGCTGCTGCAGGCCCGCGCACTCCGCCGCCGCTGACCGGTCGTTCCGGTCGGGTCGTGCGGGCCGGTGTCACACTGGCCCGCATGACCAGCCTCCACGACTTCTCCGCCACCTCGATCGACGGCAAGCCGGTCGACCTGTCGTCGTACGACGGCAAGGTGGTCCTCGTCGTCAACACCGCCTCCCAGTGCGGCTTCACCCCGCAGTACAAGGGACTCCAGCAGCTCCACGACACCTACGCCGATCGCGACTTCGAGGTCCTCGGCTTCCCGTGCGACCAGTTCGGCCACCAGGAGCCGGGCAGCGAGGACGAGATCGCGGCCTTCTGCGAGCGCAACTTCGGCGTCACCTTCCCGATGTTCGCCAAGATCGACGTCAACGGTGACGACGCCCATCCGCTCTACCAGTGGCTGAAGAAGGAGCAGGGCGGCCTGCTCGGCGGCAAGATCAAGTGGAACTTCACCAAGTTCCTCGTCGGCCGCGACGGTCAGGTCATCGACCGGTTCGCCCCCACCACCAAGCCCGAGAAGCTCACCGGCGACATCGAGAAGGCCCTCCGCTGACCCGTTGACTTGGGGTTTGCGGCCCCGCGACTTGGGGTTTGTGGCCCGTCGACTTGGGGTTTGTGGCCCCGCGACTTGGGGTTTGTGGCCCGTCGACTTGGGGTTTGCGGCGGTCGAGTCGTGAGTTCGTACCGGCGGGGTGTCAGAAGTGCGGACTCGACCGCCGCAACTGACAACTCAACGGGCGCAAAACCCCAACTCAACGGGCGCGAAACCCCAACTCGAGGGGCCACAAACCCCAAGTCGACGTCAGACGCCGGCCAGCTCCCGGTCGTCGTCCACGTCGTCATCCAGGTCGCGGTCGCTGGCGGAGACGGGGGTGGAGTCGCGCTCGAGCGACTCGCCCTCGACGTCGACGTTCGGGAGGATCCGGTCGAGCCAGGCCGGCAGCCACCAAGCCTTGTCGCCGAGCAGGTAGAGCACCGACGGGATCAGCACCATCCGGACGATGAAGGCGTCGAAGACGATGGACGCGGCGAGCGCGAAGCCCATCGACTTCACGATCGCGTCGTCCTCGAGGACGAAGCCCGCGAACACCGCGATCATGATCGTGGCGGCCGCGGTGACGACGCGGGCGCTGTTGCGGAAGCCGTCGATGACCGCCTCGTACGTCGACAGTCCGTGCACGTGCGCCTCGCGCATCCGGGTGACCAGGAAGACCTGGTAGTCCATCGCGAGGCCGAACACCACGCCGATCAGGAAGATCGGCATGAAGCTGACGATCGGCTGGCCCTCGAAGATGCCGAGCGCGCCCTCCTGGAAGATCGCGACCGTCGCGCCCAGCGTCGCGAGCACCGAGAGCAGGAAGCCCAGGGTGGCGGTCAGCGGGATCAGGATCGAGCGGAACACCAGCACCAGCAGCACGAACGCCAGGCCGATGACGACCGCGAGGTAGACCGGCAGCGCGCCGTTGAGGCGGTCGGAGACGTCGGTGGTGATCGCGGTCAGGCCGGTGACGCCGATGGTGGTGCCGGTGCGGTCCTCGACCGCGGACTGCCCGTCGCGCAGGGCCTCGAGCAGGTCGAGCGTGGCCGGTTCGTCGGGTCCGGACGAGGGCGTGACCATGATGATCGCGCCGGTGCCCGTGCCCTGCGGCACGCCCTGCGCGTCGACCGGGGCGTTGGTGAGGGCGACGAAGGCGTCAGCGACGTCGGCCTGCTCGCCCGCCCACGCGGCCACGTCGTCGAAGGCCTGCCGCCGCGCGGTGTCGTCGGCGATCTCGCGCCCGTCGACCACGAGGGTCATCGGGCCCTCGCGGCCGGGACCGAACGCCTCGGCCTTGAGGTCCGCCGCCTTGCGCTGGGTGGTCTCGGTGGGTGCGGTGCTGTCGGTCGGGAACGCGAGGTACATCTGCGTGATCGGCGCGGCCAGCGCCCCGAGGAGTACGACGGCCGCGAGCGCCCATGCGACCGGGGCCCTCGCGAGGAGCCGGGCCCAGCGGACACCGTTGTTGTGGACCCGGCCGTGCTCGTCGCGGGTGGGGCGGTACCTGCGGACCTGGCCGCGGAACGCCCACGACTTCGTCATGCCGAGCAGCGCGGGCAGCAGGGTCAGCGCCACGAGCACCGCGATGAACACGGTCGCCGCGGCCGCGAGGCCCATCGCCGTCAGGAACGGGATGTTGACGACGGCCAGCGCGGACAGGGCGATGAGCACGGTGAGGCCGGCGAAGACGACCGCCGATCCCGCCGTACCGACCGCGATGCCGGCGGCGTCCGCACGGTCGTCGGTGTGGTGCAGCTCGGTGCGGTAGCGGGCGAGGATGAAGAGCGTGTAGTCGATGCCGACCGCGAGGCCGATCATCGTGGCCAGCATCGGGGTGCTCGAGCCGATGTCCATCAGCGCGGTCATCGCGGTGATGCCGGTCATGCCCAGCCCGACCCCGAAGATCGCGTTGACCAGCGGCATGCCGGCGGCGATCAGCGAGCCGAAGGTCAGCACCAGCACGATCAGCGCGATGCCGAGGCCGATCAGCTCGGCGGTGCCGCCCGGCGGCTCCATGGCGGCCATGCCGGGGCCGTTGGCCTCGACGGTGAGGCCGTACTCCTCGCTGGTGTCGGCGAGGAGCTCCTTGAGCTCGTCGATCGACTCCGCCTCGAGCTCCGCGGGACCCTCGACGTCCCACTCGAACGTCATCGTGCCGACCCGGCCGTCGTCGGACAGCGTGGCCGCTGCGGGCGACATGCCCTCGGGGGCGGGCGCCGGCGCGACCAGCTGCGGGTTCTCGGCCGCGGTCTGCGGCAGGGTCGGCACCGCGTCGGCGAGGTGCTGGATCGCGTCCTGGTAGCGCGGCTCGTCGAGGGTGCGGCCCTCGGGCGCCGCGAGCACGATGTCGACGGGTACGGCGTCGAAGGCGTCCTCCGCGTCGGGGAACAGCTCCTGCTGCAGGTCCGCCGCCTGCTCCGACGGGATGCCCGGGATGGAGAAGGAGTCGACCATCGGCTTGGAGAACGCGGCGGCGACGCTGCCGACGAGGATGGCCAGCAGCAGCCAGCCGGCGATGAAGAACGGCCAGCGCCGGTAGGCGGTCGAGCCGATGCGGTGGAGCAGGCGGGCCATGTCAGGTCTCCTGGTGGTGGTTCGGGATCGGGGAAGGGTCAGCCGAGGACGGAGCGGATGTCGGCCACGCAGGCGTCGAAGTGCTCGTGGAAGGTGCGGCCCGGGTCGGCGGCGACGCGCTCCAGCGCGTCGTCGAAGAACGTGATGATCAGGCGCAGGATGGTGCGGACGGTGCCGTCGGAGTAGTGGTCGCCCTCGCGCTGGCGGATGCAGTCGCCGAGCAGGCCGGCGGCGACCTCGAACCGCTCGTGGACGAGTCGCAGCAGGCTGGGGTCGTTCATGACGGCGTCGCGGACGGCGGTCATGTCCTGCTCGGACCCGGCCTTCTCCCGGGTCGCCTCGTGGGCCAGCACCAGCAGGTCGTCGAAGAGCCGGCCCGTGGGGCCGCCGCCGACGAAGGTCGCCATCAGCTCCTCGTCGACCTCGGGCTCGGGGCCGAGCACGACCTCGGCCTTGCCGGGGAAGTAGTTGAAGACGGTGCGGCGGGAGACGTCGGCCGCAGCGGCCAGGTCGTCCATGGTCCAGCCGTCGAAGCCGTGCGCCGCGGTCAGCTGCACGGCGCACTGCTGCAGGCGCAGTGCGGTCTGGTGGCGCTTGGCCTCGCGACGGTTCGTGCACACTTCGGTCACCAGTGCATCTTTGCACCACGCGGGCAACAAGTGCAAATTTGTGATGTCTCTCACGTCCGGGGTGGGGAGTGTCGACGTCGGCGGCTTCCGCGGTTTCGGCCGGGGGCGGCTGGATACGATCCCGACACCCCCGCCGGCACCCGTACCGGCCCCTCGTCCCCGGAGCGTGCGTGACCGCCTTCCTCGTCCTCGGCATCGCCGGCCTCGTCGTGCTCCTGGTGTCGTTCGTCGCCGGTGACCTCCTCGACGGCGCCCTGGACGCGCTCGAGGCGGACTGGATCTCCACCGCGGCCATCGGCGGCTTCGTCTCCGCCTTCGGCTTCGGCGGCGCGGCCGCCGACGGTGCGGGCGCGCCGCTGCCCGTCTCCCTGGCCGTCGGTGCGGTCGGAGGTGTCGTCGTCGCGTGGTTCGCCTGGTGGCTGACCCGCGTCGTCAAGGACGGCCCCAGCGACGGGACCGTCTCGATCGCCGACAGCGTCGGCCGGCTCGGCCAGGTCGTGACCGCCATCCCCGCGGACGGGTACGGCGTCGTGCGCGTCGTCGTCGGCGGGCACACCCTGCGCCTCAACGCCCGCGCCAACCTGCCCATCGAGGCCGGCGCCCAGGTCAACGTCACCGGTGTCCGGTCCCCGACGGCCGTCGAGGTCACCGAGGTCTGGCAGCCGCCCACGACCTGACCCGACGACCCGACCACCCGGCCCGCCTGGCCAATCCGCGGCCACCCGAACCCCCCGAAGCATCCCCCGAGCGAAAGTCGACTCCAATGAACCCTGCCGTCTGGGTGCCGATCGCCGGCATCGTCGTCCTGCTGGTCCTGCTCGTGCTGCTGGTCACCAGCCGCTACAAGGTCGCCGGCCCCAACCAGGCCTTCATCATCACCGGCCGCAAGGGCAAGGCGGTGATCAACCCGGAGACCGGCGAGCTCACCACCGACCTGTCGGGGCAGAAGGTCGTGCTCGGCGGCGGCGTCTTCGTCGTCCCGTTCGTGCAGAAGCAGGCCACCATGGACCTGTCCAGCCGCCGGATCTCGGTGCAGATCCGCGGTGCGGTGTCCGGGCAGGGCATCAAGCTCAACCTCGACGGCGTCGCGATCGTCAAGGTCGGCGGCAACGCCGACCAGATCCGGCTGGCCGCCCAGCGCTTCCTCTCGCAGCAGGCCGACATCGAGCCCTTCACGCAGGAGGTGCTCGCCGGTGCGCTGCGCTCCATCGTCGGCGGCCTGACCGTGGAGCAGATCATCCGCGACCGCGCCGCCTTCGCGCAGCGCGTCGCCGACGAGTCGGAGAGCTCGCTCACCGGCCAGGGCCTGATCCTCGACGCCTTCCAGATCCAGGACGTCACCGACGACGGCAGCTACCTCGCCGACCTCGGTCGCCCCGAGGCCGCGCGCGCCAGCCAGGCGGCCCGGATCGCCGAGGCCAACGCCCGCCAGGCCGCCGAGCAGGCGCAGATCGCCGCGGAGCAGGAGATCGCCGTCTCCCAGCGCACGCTCGCGCTCAAGCAGGCCGAGATCAAGGCCGAGACCGACGCCGCCGCGGCCCAGGCCGCCGCGTCCGGCCCGCTCGCCCAGGCCGAGCGCGACCAGGCGATCCTCGCCGAGCAGGAGAAGGTCGCCGTCCAGCAGGCGGCCCTGACCGAGCGCCAACTCGAGACCCAGGTCCGCAAGCCGGCCGACGCCGAGCGCTACCGCGTGGAGCAGGAGGCGGAGGCGCGCCGTACGGCGGAGATCGCGGCAGCCGACGCGCGCAAGGCCGCCACCATCGCGGCCGCCCAGGCCAAGGCCGAGGAGACCAAGCTCAGCGGTGAGGCGGAGAAGGGCCGCCGCGCGGCGCTCGCCGAGGCCGAGGCGATCGAGGGCATCAAGCGCGGTGAGGCCGAGAAGGGCCGCCGGCTGGCGGAGGCCGACGCCACCCGGGCCGAGGGTGAGGCCCAGGCCGCAGCGACCCTGGCCATCGGCCAGGCCGAGGCGGAGGCGATGGACAAGCGGGCCGAGGCGTTCGCGCACTACAACGACGCCGCGGTGCTGCAGATGCTGATCGAGGTGCTGCCGCAGATTGCCAAGGAGGTCGCCTCGCCCATCGCCGCCATCGATCAGCTCACCGTACTGTCGACCGACGGCGCCGGCGCCCTGCCCAAGCAGGTCACCGACAACGTCGCGCAGACCCTGCAGATGCTGAAGACGTCGACCGGCCTCGACCTCGAGTCGCTGATCCACCGCTCGGTGCAGCGCGCCGCGGACGGGATGGGCGCGATCGGGAGCGGCAACGGGGCGGAGCCGACGCCGTCGGCCTGACGGTTTCGGGACGCCTCGGTCAGGCGCGGTGCGGTGGGTTTCGAGACGCGTCGCGGTCGTCCTTGCTTCGCGGCGGACGGCCGCCGACGCTCCTCAACCTCCCCGCATGGTCCGCGCCTGACCTCGTTCCTCGGTCAGGCGCGGTGCGGTGACACCAGGCCGTGGTCGTAGGCGTAGACGATCGCGGCCGGCCGGTCCCGCAGGCCGAGCTTGGTGAAGATCCGGCCGACGTGGCTCTTCACGGTCAGCTCGGAGATCACCAGCTCGGCGGCGATCTCGCCGTTGCTGCGGCCCAGCGCCATCGCCCGGAGCACCTCGACCTCGCGGGCGGTGAGCGCGTCCGTGGCGGCCGGAGCCGCCGGTACGGCGGGCGCGGAGGTGCGGAACTGCCGCAGGACCCGGCCGGTGACGGTCGGGTCCAGCCAGTGCCCGCCCTCGGCGACGGTGCGCACCGCCCGGATCAGGTCGTCGGCGGAGGAGTCCTTGAGGAGGAACCCGGCCGCGCCGGCCCGGAGGGCGCCGGAGAGCATCTCGTCGTCGTCGAAGGTGGTCAGCACGAGCACCGGCGGCCCGCTGTTCGCGACCACCTCGGCGGTCGCGGTGATGCCGTCGACCGTGCGCATCCGCAGGTCCATCACGACCACGTCGACCTGCGGATGGTCCTCGCCGCCCGCCAGGCGGGACAGCGTCCCGGGCACCTCCGCGCCGTCGCTGCACTCGGCCACGATCTCGAAGCCGTCGCGGCGGCGCAGGATGCGGCGAAGCCCGGAGCGCACGAGCTCCTGGTCGTCGACGAGCACGACCCGCACCAGCCGGTCGGTTCCGCCCGTCGCGCCACTCACCCCCGTCATGCGAGCCCCGGCTTCCGCAGGGTGTGCCCGCACGGCAGCTCGACCCTGCCGCCGGTCCGCCCCGCGCCGAGGCGTACGTCGACCGACCAGCCGTCCGCGGTCGGACCCGCCTGCAGGGTGGCCCCGAGCTGGTGGGCCCGCGCCTGCATCCCGGCCAGTCCGGAGCCGAGCCCGTCGCCGCGGGGCCGTCCGGCCGGGAGCGGGTTGGTGATCCGCAGGTGCGCGCCCGAGCCGGTCACCCGCAGGCGCACCCGCGCCCGCGCGTCCGGCCCGCCGTGCCGGGCGACGTTGGCCAGCGACTCCTGGGCGATCCGGTAGAGGCCGAGCCCGGTCGCGGCCGGCAGCAGCGTCGGGTCGCCCTGCTCGTCGTACTCCACCGCGAGCCCGGCGCCGCGGACCTCCCGGACCAGGGTGGCGATGTCGGCCGCGCCCGGCAGCGCGTGGCGGTCGGGCGCGCCCTCCGCCATCGCGCTGACCGTACGGCGGATGTCGGCCATCGCGCGGCGGCCGACCTGCTCGGCGTCGGCCAGCGCGGCGTCCACCTCGGCGACCGCGTCCGCGGTCTCGTGGGGGTCACCGTCCCGGGCCGCGTCGGCGACGTCGCGCAGCGCCCGCCGGGCGCCGGTGACCTGGAGCAGGGAGATGCTCAACGAGTGCGCGACGAGGTCGTGGATCTCGCGGGCGATCCGCTCGCGCTCGGTCGTCGTGGCCTGGTCCCACGCCCGCTCCCGCGCCCGCCGCTCCGCGACGAGGGCACGCATCTGCCACAGCAGCATCGCGCCGACGACGAAGCCGAGCAGCAGCTCCAGGGTGTGCACGGGGGCGCCGGACAGGCCGGGGCCGAGGGCGGCCGCGACCAGGATGGCCTGGCTGACGGCGGCGACGGCGGCGCCCTCGCGCAGCCCGTCGCGGGCGGTGATCTCGGCGGTGGCGAGGGCGAGCAGCGCCGGTGCGAGGTCGACCACCCCGTCCACGGGCCGGGCCAGCAGGATGCCCGCGGCGGCCACGGCTCCGGAGATGTCGAGCCACCACGGCAGCCAGGTGCCGGTGAGGAAGTGCAGCAGGGGCGAGACCAGCACGAGCGGTACGCACAGCAGCAGCGGGTCGAGCGGCCAGAGCGCGTCGCGCAGGACCAGCGCACCGATCACGGACACGACCTCGCCCACGGTGCACGCCAGCGGCACCCACCACGGGTAGAGGACCTGGTGCCGTTCGAGGTTCGTCTCGATCCCGGCGCGCAACCAGCGCAGCATGACGACAGCCTAGGGAGGTCGTTCACCGCGGTCATCCCGCCGTGGGAGGGCCTCCGGCTCCTCCCCCAGTAGGAGCCGGAGTGCCTGCCGTCGACCGATGCCGGGGGAGCCGCGGCGCCGTACGGTCGATGTCACCACCCGCGGAGATCCCGGCCGGTGGCAGTCCGACGACAGAGAGGTCGGTGAGGACGATGACCTGGAGCGAGACGCACCGCCGCTGGCAGGCCCTGCGCGCCATCGAGGAGCACCTGGCGGAGTCGGAGACGGCGCAGCTGCCGTGGACGGAGGAGTACGCCGACCTGTTCGGCGACCGCACCGGACTGGTGGCCGCGCTGCGCTACCGCTGGCAGCTCGCCGTGAACGCCCAGCTGGACACCCACCTGCCCGAGCAGGCCCTGGAGGAGCAGCGGCAGCTGCTGGCCCGGCGGGCGCGCGGCGTGCTGCGGCTGCTGGAGGCGGAGGACGCCGGTCGTGCCGTCGCCTGACGCCCGGCCGTCCCGGAGTGGCGTCGGTTCGGTCCTGGACACCCCGCGCTCGTTCGCGGCATGGGGACTCGCGCACGGCCTGCAGCGCTCCCTGATCGGGCGCGGTGCCCGCAAGGGCGACCTGATCAGCCGGATGGTCATGGACCCCGCGCTGCGCGCGGACCCCTTCCCGGCGTACGAGGAACTGCGCGGGCGCGGCCGGATCAGCGCGAACGACCTGATCTCCGCCAGCGTCGACCACGCGGTGTGCAACGAGGTGCTGCGCAGCGACGCCTTCGGCACCGCCGGCGGGCAGGGCGAGCTGCCGAAGCCGCTGCAGTGGCTGCACCACAAGGTGATCGACCCCGACACCCTCGGGCCGGTTGACCCGCCGTCGATGCTGGCGGTCGATCCGCCGCTGCACACCCGCTACCGCAAGCAGGTCGCCCGTGCCTTCACCGCGCGCAAGGTGGGCCGGATGGGCGACCGGGTCGGTGCGGTCGCGGCCGACCTGCTCGACGGCCTCGCCGGCACGGAGCGGTTCGACCTCGTCGACCGCTACGCCTCCCGGCTGCCCGTCACCGTGATCGCCGACCTGCTGGGCGTCCCGGAGGAGGACCGCGGCCGGCTGCTCGTGCTCGGCAACGAGGCGGCGGTCACGCTCGACCCCGGCCTGTCGTGGCCGCAGTTCCGCCGGGCCGAGCGCGCGCTGCGCGAGATGCACACCTGGTTCCGCGGTCACGTCGAGCGGATCAGCGCCGACCCCGGCGACGACCTGATCAGCCAGCTGGTGCTGCTTGACGGCCCGGACCGACTCGACCCGGTCGAGCTGCACCAGGTCGGCCTGCTGGTCCTCGCGGCCGGCTTCGAGACCACCGTCAACCTGATCGGCAACGCCGTCGCGCTGCTCGACGAGCACCCCGACCAGCTGCGCTGGCTGCAGCAGAACCCGGACGGCTGGGGCAACGCGGTCGACGAGGTGCTGCGGCTGCAGTCGCCGGTCCAGCTCACCCTGCGGATCGCGCTGCGCGGGACCGAGGTCGCCGGGAAGCGGTTCGAGCCCGGTCACGGCATCCTGCTGTACGTCGGCGGCGCCAACCGCGACCCGGAGGTGTTCGACGACCCGGCGAGGTTCGACGTGACCCGGCCGAACGCGGACCAGCACGTCGCGTTCTCGGCAGGGGTGCACTACTGCCTCGGCGCCAGCTTGGCGCGGCTCGAGGCGGCCGTCGCGCTGCGCGCGCTCTACGAGCGCTTCCCGGACCTCCACGTCAGCGGTACGCCGCAGCGGCGTCCCACCCGCGTCCTGCGCGGCTTCGAGGTGCTCCCGGTCGCGACCACCGCCCGGGTCCGCGCCTAGCCCGAGACTCCCGTCACTTTACATCCATCCCCCTCTTGTCAAACGCCCTTTACAACTCGTACCGTTCTGTCAAGCAGCGGCGAACGCTGCGGAGACGGAAGGCAGGCGCATGACCGGATCGATGGAGATCGGACAGACCGTCCCCGACGGTTCCACCGAGCAGTGGAAGGACAAGAAGCGCTACCTGTGGCTGTGGGGCCTGATGGTCCCCGGGTTCGGGGTGCTCTTCGCCCTCGCCTACATCGCCACGGGCGGCTGGTGGGGCTTCACCCTCGTCGCGCCGTTCCTGATCAACTTCCTGATCCCTCTGCTCGACCTGGTGATGGGCACCGACCAGAGCAACCCGCCGGACGAGGTCATCGAGGACCTCGAGAACGACAAGTACTACCGCTGGGTCGTCTTCGCCTACGTGCCGATGATGTTCGCGCTGGTGTTCGCCGGCTACTACATCATCGGCGAGGGCAACCCGGTCGCCTGGGTGCTCAACACCGTCGGCCTCGGCGACTGGGGCGACGCGCACCTGAGCGCCAACCTGATGGCCGACCACCTCGAGCTGCCGTGGTGGGAGAAGGCGCTGTGGGCGCTGTCGATCGCCGGCGTCGTCGGCATCGGCATCAACACGGCCCACGAGCTCGGCCACAAGAAGGAGTCCGTCGAGCGCTGGCTCGCCAAGATCACCCTCGCGCCGACCTTCTACGGCCACTTCTACATCGAGCACAACCGCGGCCACCACGTCCGCGTCGCCACCCCCGAGGACCCGGCGTCCTCGCGCCTCGGCGAGAGCCTCTACCGCTTCTGGCCGCGCACCGTCTGGGGCTCGCTGAAGAGCTCGTGGGAGGTCGAGGCCAAGCGCTACCGCCGCAAGGGCACCCACCCGTTCCACCTCGGCAACGACGTCCTCAACGCCTGGGCCATGTCGGTCATGCTGTGGGCTGCGGTCATCGCGCTCAACGGCTGGGAGGTCGCGGTCTACATCCCGATCACCGTCGTCTTCGGCTTCTCGCTCCTCGAGGTCGTCAACTACCTGGAGCACTACGGCCTGAAGCGCCAGCGGGTCGGCGAGAAGCAGCGCTACGAGCGGGTGCTGCCGATGCACAGCTGGAACAGCAACAACATCGTCACCAACATCTTCCTCTACCACCTGCAGCGGCACAGCGACCACCACGCGAACCCCACCCGCCGCTACCAGGCGCTGCGGGACTTCAAGGAGTCCCCCGCCCTGCCGACCGGCTACGCCGGCATGATCAACCTCGCGCTGATCCCGCCGCTGTGGCGCAAGGTGATGGACCACCGCGTGGTCGAGCACCTCGACGGCGACGTCACCCTCGCCAACATCGCGCCGGGCAAGGAGGCGAAGTACCTCAGCCTCTTCCCGCCGCCGGTCGAGCACCAGCTCAAGACCGACGACCTCTTCGCCCAGAGGTTCGAGGGCGAGGTGCTCGCCGCGAAGTGCCCCGGCTGCTCCTACGTCTACGAGGTCGCCGCCGGCGACGAGCACGAGGGCTTCGCCGCCGGTACGGCGTGGAGCGACATCCCGGACGACTGGTGCTGCCCCGACTGCGGTGTCCGGGAGAAGATCGACTTCGTCCCGTTCGACCCCGAGAAGGTGCAGGCCTGAGATGAAGATCGTTGCTGACCTGGACAGGTGCGAGGGCCTCGGCATGTGCGAGGCCATGGCCAACGACTACTTCGAGGTGGACGAGGACGAGGACAAGGTCGTGGTCCTCGACGACTCGCCGCCGGAGTCCGACCGCGGCCACGTCTACGCGGCCGTCCAGGCCTGCCCCGTGCTCGCCCTCACCCTCGAGGGCTGAGGCCGGCGGCCGTGTCCCTCCTCGCCGACCGGACGCGGGCGCTGGTCGACCGGGTGGCTACCCTCACGAGGGTGGCCACCCCGACGCTCCGAGACCGCCTGCTCGAGGCAGCCGTGCAGGTCACCACCGACGGCGGCTGGGCCCGGGTGACCATGGCTCGGCTCGCCGACCAGGCGGGCGTGAGCCGCCAGACGGTCTACAACGAGATCGGCACCAAGAACGACCTCGCCGAGGCGATGATCCTGCGCGAGCTCGACCGCTTCCTCGCCGGCGTCACCCGGTCCTTCGACGAGAACCCCGACGACCTGGTCGGGGCGATCCGCGACTCGGCGCGGCGGGTGCTCGAGCACGCGCAGGACAACGCGCTCCTGCACGCCATCGTCTCCGCCACCCACGGCGCCGACACCGAGCTCCTGCCGCTGTTGACCACCCACTCGGAGTACCTGCTCGAGGGTGCCAAGCTCGTCATCGCGGAGCGGGTGGCGTCGTACGACGTCCAGCTGCCGGAGGGGCGTCTCGACGCCAGCATCGACATGGTCGTGCGGCTCGTGCTCAGTCACGTCATGCAGCCCTCCGGCGACCCGGGGCGCTCCGCCGACGACATCGCCTGGATCGCGGCCCGCGTCCTGCGCTGACCGGCCGTTGACCGTGACGGGCGTCCGCGGCCCGTCCCGTTCCGCGGTCGGCCGGGGTGGCAGGCGTTACCCTCGGTCATGGGAGGTCGCCGGGCACCGGCGATGAGGGAAGGGACCAGGAGTTTGGCGCGGGAGTTGGCGCGGGGGATGGCGCGACGACGCGTGCAGGTGGCGGCCGGGCTGGCGGCTGCCCTCGTGACGGTGCTGGCCGGGCCGCTGGCCGGTTGTGCGTCGTCGGGCGAGGGCGCGTCGCCGGACCCGACGGAGGCCGCGGCGTCGACGAGCCCGCCGCCCGAGGACGCCGCCGACCCGGACCACGCGGTCGCCGCGCCCGGGAAGTTCGACGGAACGCAGTACGGCGACGACCTGCTCCTCGTCAGCGAGGACACCATCCCCGAGGACGTGCTCCAGCAGATCGTCGGCGTCAAGGTCCGCAAGCAGAAGGGCGTCGCCGCCCACGAGACGCTCTCGATCGGGCAGTTCTCGGTCGAGAACAAGCTCTTCAACATCGCCGCCGTCGACCCCGGCCGCTACCGCGCCTTCACCGGTACGACGAGCGCGAAGTTCCAGGAGCAGTGGGACCGCATCGCCGGCGGCGAGATCGCGGTCCGCGACCGGCTGCAGAAGGAGATCCCCGTCGACGACGAGGGCTACGTCGCGGTCGGCCGGCAGCGGATCCACGTCGGCGCCTGGTCCCCGGCGGAGGTCGAGAGCGTCGACGCCATGGTCAACGCGAAGTGGGGCGAGGAGCTCGGCCTGCCGAAGGACAACGCGGTCCTGATCAACACCGGCATCACCTCGCCGCAGGCGGTGCGCGAGGTCATCGAGGAGCAGTTCGGCGAGAAGACCTTCTCCATCACCGCGCTCGACATCGTCGCCCAGGAGGGCCTCGACCTCGACACCTTCCAGAACGTCATCCCGGTCGGCGCGTTCAGCGACGCCGTCGGCGTCTTCCGCTACCGCCCGATCGGCGGCGGCCGGATCGCGCCGGACCCCGAGTGGGTCCGCACCCACATCGTGACGGAGGCGGTGCCGATCCTCGGACAGGTCACCTGCAACCGGTTCATGATGCCGCAGCTCAAGGCGGCGCTGCAGGAGGTCGTGCGCAGCGGCCTGGCGAAGGAGATCCACGCCGACGAGTACGCCGGCTGCTACTACCCGCGCTTCATCGCCGGCTCGACCAAGCTCTCCAACCACTCCTTCGGGCTCGCCCTCGACTTCAACGTCCCGGGCAACCTGCGCGGCACCGTCGGAGAGATGGACCGCGGGGTGGTCGCGATCTTCAAGCGGTGGGGCTTCGCGTGGGGCGGGGACTGGGCGTTCACCGACCCGATGCACTTCGAGCTCGCCCGCATCGTCAACCCCGGGTAGCCGCTGTGGGGCGGTAGTCCCGGGTCAAAAGCACCGGATCTGACCGAATTCCGGTGCTTTTGGCCCGGGACTATCGCGACCGGAGGGTTACTGGACAGTAGCCGACCGTGACAGCACCACTGTCACGATTCGTGCCATGATGCCGCCCATGACGTTCGAGCTCGGTCAGGGAAGCGGTCCGCTCAAGGGCCTCAAGGTCGTCGAGATCGCGGGCATCGGGCCGAGCCCGCACGCCTGCATGATCCTGGCGGACCTGGGTGCCGACGTGGTCCGGGTCGAGCGCCCCGGCGGGCAGATGCTGACCGGCGGCTCGCACGACCTGCTCAACCGCGGCCGCCCGAGCGTCGCGCTCAACCTCAAGGACCCCGAGGCCGTCGCCACCGTGCTCGACCTGGTCGAGCAGGCCGACGTGCTGGTCGAGGGGATGCGTCCCGGCGTCGCCGAGCGGCTCGGCTTCGGCCCCGAGGAGTGCCACGCGCGCAACCCGCGCCTCGTCTACGGCCGGATGACCGGCTGGGGCCAGGACGGCCCGTGGTCCCAGGCCGCCGGCCACGACATGAACTACATCGCCATCACCGGCACCCTCCACGGACTGGGCCAGGTCAAGGACAAGCCCCAGTTCCCGACCAACCTCGTCGGGGACTTCGGCGGCGGGTCGACGTACCTCGTCATCGGCATCCTCGCCGCCGTCCTCGAGGCGAAGGTCTCCGGGCAGGGCCAGGTCGTCGACGCCGCGATCGTCGACGGCACCGCCAACCTCAATGCGATGACCGCCGCGTTCCTCGCCGGCGGCGGGTTCAAGGAGGAGCGGGCCGCGAACCTGCTCGACGGCGGCGCGCCGTACTACGACATCTACGAGACCGCCGACGGTGAGCACATGTCGGTGGGCGCGCTGGAGCCGCAGTTCTACGACCTGTTCGTGAAGCTCCTCGGGATCGAGGACACCGCGCCCGACCGCTGGGACCTCGAGAAGACCGGCGAGCTGCGCGAGCTGATCGCCACCACCTTCAAGCAGAAGACCCGCGACGAGTGGTGCGCGATCTTCGACGGCACCGACGCCTGCGTCGCCCCGATCCTGCGGATCAGCGAGGCCAAGGACCACCCCCACATCAAGGCGCGCGAGATCTTCGTCGAGCACGAGGGCATCGTGCAGCCGCAGCCCGCGCCGCGGTTCTCCCGGACGCAGGCGACCCTGTCGCACCCGCCGGCCTCCGGCGCCGGCGCGCACACCCGCGAGGCGCTGACCGCCTGGGGTGTCAAGGACGTCGACGGGCTGATCGAGCGCGGCGCCGCGGTGCAGGTGGCTGAGGGCTGATCGTTGCGGCTGTAACACGTTGTTCGCGGTCGTGCGCGCCCGTTCGCGGCTGTAACACGTTGTTCGCTGACCTACCAGCCGCGGGACGTCGCCGAAGGGGGTCCGTATGGGGCTGGTACATCTGGCACGCGGCTGCCAGAGCCGCGAACAACGTGTTACATCCGGCGTCGGGCTGCCAGAGCAGCGAACAGCGTGTGACAGCCCACCCACGTGCCCCGGATTCCGCCGAATCACACCAGCGGCACTAGGCTGGGATCACCGATCCGGCCAGTCTTGCCCCGGATCCCGGCGCACCGCACCAGCTTCACCCGCACCACCCGGTCGGCCGCGCCCCTCACCAGAGGCACCGCTCCACGCCCCGCCGCCCGGCGGGCAGCACGGCGAGACGCCCACCTGAGGGGACCGCCGCGCCCTGCGCCGCGCTCCCCGGAGAGAAACACCTGTGCCCACCACCGCGACGTTCGCCGACCTCGGCGTCCCCGCCGCCCTGCTCGCCGTCCTCGATGCCGAGCAGATCACCGTCCCCACCCCGATCCAGGCCGCGACCCTGCCCGACTCGCTGAAGGGCCGCGACGTCCTCGGCCGCGGCCGTACCGGCTCCGGCAAGACCTACGCCTTCGGCATCCCGCTGGTCGCCCGCCTCGTCGCGGGTACGCCGCGCCGCCCGTCCCCCAAGCGCCCCCGCGCCCTCGTGCTCGCCCCGACCCGCGAGCTCGCCTCGCAGATCTCCGCGACGGTGACCCCGCTCGCCGAGGCCGCGGGGCTGCGCACCACGACCGTCTTCGGCGGCGTCGGCCAGGGCCCCCAGGTCACTGCGCTGCGCAACGGCGTCGACATCCTCATCGCCTGCCCCGGCCGGCTCGAGGACCTGATCGGCCAGGGCCACTGCAGCCTCGCCGACGTCCGGGTCACGGTGCTCGACGAGGCCGACCACATGGCCGACCTCGGCTTCCTGCCCGCCGTACGACGCCTGCTGGACCAGACGCCGAAGGGCGGCCAGCGGATGCTCTTCTCCGCGACGCTCGACAACGCGATCGACGTCCTCGTGAAGCGGTTCCTCACCGACCCGGCGATCCACGAGGCCGACTCGGCGCAGTCGCCGGTCGCGAAGATGGACCACCACGTGCTGCACGTGGAGCGCGAGCAGCGCCTGCCCGTGCTGCTCGACCTGGTCAGCGCGCCCGGCCGCACGGTCGTCTTCACCCGCACCAAGCACGGCGCCAAGGCGCTGGCCCGCCAGCTCAACAAGAACGGCGTCCCGGCGGTCGACCTGCACGGCAACCTCAGCCAGGGCGCCCGGACCCGCAACATGGAGGCCTTCCACAGCGGGACCGCGACCACGCTGGTCGCCACCGACATCGCGGCCCGCGGCATCCACGTCGACGACGTGTCGCTCGTCGTGCACGCGGACCCGCCGGCCGAGCACAAGGCCTACCTGCACCGCTCCGGCCGCACCGCGCGCGCCGGCGCCGCGGGCACCGTCGTCACCCTGATGACCAGCGAGCAGCGCGGCGACGTCCGGGCGCTGACCCGCGCCGCCGGCATCACCCCGACCACGACCCGGGTCGCCGACCCCGGCCACCCGGTCCTGCAGGACCTCGCGCCCGGTGAGCGCAGCCGCCCCGGCGGCATCGACCTCACCCCGGCCGGCAGCAGCGGCGGCAGCAGCGGCGGCGGCAAGGGTGGCGGCAACGGCGGCAACGGCGGCGGCCGTCGTCGTACGGCGGGCAAGAAGCCGGCCGCGAAGAAGCCGGCGACCCGCAGCAGCAGCGCGGCGGGCACCTCCGGCGGCCAGCGCTCCGGTGGCCAGCAGCGCTCCGGCCAGGGCGCGCAGCCGGCCGGGCAGCGCTCCGGCGGCGGACGCAACCGCTCGCGCGGCGCTCGCGGCGCGGGCTCTGGTGGCGGGCACAGCTCCGCCGGCTTCAGCTCCGGCCGGCGCTGAGTCCAGGTCAGCGGCGCGGGTTGCGTGCAGCCCGCGCCACGGCGGCCTCGTAGGCCGTCACCAGGCCGCCGACGGACAGCGGCTTGAGCCGCTCCATGATCTCGCGGAAGTGCCCGGACTGGGCCGCGTCGTCGTACAGCGGCGCCAGCTTGTCGTTGATCACCTCGTAGAGCTCCTTGGCCATCTGCTCGCCGTGCTCGAGGTAGACGGCCGCGGCGGCGACGGCGACCTCGCGCGGGAAGCCGAGCTCGAGCAGGCGCACCCCGATGGCGAGCTGGTTCGCCGCGACGAGGTACGACGTCCCGCGCAGCCGCAGCACGCCGAGGGCCTGGAGGGTGGCGACGTCCTCGGCGGTCAGGTCGCGGCCGGCCTTGCGCTCGAGCTCGTCGCGGTCCATCTCGACCGGGAGGTCGGACTGCCACGGCGCCAGCATGGTGCGCGCCAGCGCGATCTCCTCGGGCGTCGCGTCCTCGGGGATGCCGGCGACATAGCGCTCGATCGCCGACAGCGTGAACCCGTGGCTCTGCAGCTCGAGGACCAGCTCGATCCGGGCGACGTGCTGGGCGGAGTAGAAGCCCGACCGGCCGCGCCGGATCGGGGGCGGGACCAGGCCGCGGGAGGTGTAGAAGCGCACCGTCCGAACGCTCAGCCCGGTACGCCGGGTCAGCTCCTCGAGGGTGAGCAGCCGATCCTCCCGGCCGGTCTCCGGTGCGGTGTGCGTCACACCATCCGTGGGCCCCTCGCTCTTGACCATGACAGTAATAGTGTCACAATCGTCCTCAGGGACACCCTCCCGGTGCGGCGCGCCTCGCGATCGCCGTGCCCATCGCCACTGGAACCAGGACACAAGGACGGTCATGGCAGAAGCATTCGTGTACGACCACCTCCGCACGCCGCGCGGTCGGGGCAAGGCCAACGGCACGCTCCACGAGGTGAAGCCGGTCGACCTCGTCGTCGGGCTGCTCGACGCGCTGCAGGAGCGCAACCCCGGTCTCGACACCAACCGTGTCGACGACGTCGTGCTGGGCGTCGTGTCGCCCATCGCCGACCAGGGTGGCGACATCGCCAAGACCGCCGCGATCGCCGCCGGTCTCCCCGACACCGTCGCCGGTGTCCAGCTCAACCGCTTCTGCGCGTCGGGCCTCGAGGCCGTCAACCAGGCCGCCAGCCGCGTCCGCGGTGGGTTCGAGGACCTCATCATCGCCGGTGGCGTCGAGTCGATGAGCCGCGTGCCGATGGGCTCCGACGGCGGCGCCTGGGCGTCCGACCCGGCCACCGCGTTCAAGGCGGGCTTCGTGCCGCAGGGCATCGGCGCCGACCTGATCGCCACCATCGAGGGTTGGAGCCGCGAGGACGTCGACGCGTACGCCGCGCAGTCGCACCACCGCGCGGCCAAGGCGTGGGCCAACGGCTACTACGACCGCCCGGTCGTGCCCGTGAAGGACGTCAACGGCCTGGTCGTGCTCGACCGTGACGAGACCGTCCGCCCCGACACCTCCGTCGAGGGCCTCGCCGGCCTCAAGCCGTCGTTCGCCCAGATCGGTGCCGACGCCGGCTTCGACGAGGTCGCGCTCGAGAAGTACCACTGGCTCGAGAAGATCAACCACGTCCACCACGCCGGCAACAGCTCGGGCATCGTGGACGGCTCCGCGCTGACCCTGATCGGCAACGAGCAGGTCGGCCAGGACCTCGGTCTCACCCCGCGCGCCAGGATCGTCGCCACGGCGGTGTCCGGTGCCGACCCGATCATCATGCTCACCGGTCCCGCCCCGGCCGCCCGCAAGGCGCTGGCCAAGGCCGGCCTCGAGGTCGGCGACATCGACCTGTTCGAGATCAACGAGGCGTTCGCCGCCGTCGCCATGCGGTTCATGCGCGACATGGGCATCGACGACTCGATCACCAACGTCAACGGCGGCGCGATCGCGATGGGCCACCCGCTGGGTGCCACCGGCGCGATCATCCTCGGCACGCTCATCGACGAGCTCGAGCGGCGCGACCTGCGCCGCGGCCTCGCCACGCTCTGCGTCGGCGGCGGCATGGGCATCGCGACGATCGTCGAGCTGGTCTGATGCGCGCCTCGGGCGCTGCGTGAGGAACGAACGCAGGGCCCGACATGGCGCCAGGTCGAGTAGCGCCCGCGGCTGAGGAACGAAGCCGCGACGGCCGCGTATCGAGACCCAGTGAGCGACGTACGAGATCGGGCGGTCTCGATACGCCCTCGCCCAGGGGCTCGGGCTACTCGACCAACGAAATCCCAAGACTTTGACTGAACAGGAACAGACATTGAGCACCGACACCCAGACCTCTGTGCGCTACGAGCGTGACAGCGACGGCATCGTCACCCTCACCCTCGACGACCCCAACCAGAGCGCGAACACCATGAACGAGCTCTACCGCGAGTCCATGGCGGCCGCGGTCGAGCGCCTGTACGCCGAGCAGGACGACATCACCGGCGTCGTCATCACCTCCGCGAAGAAGACCTTCTTCGCCGGTGGCGACCTCAAGCTGATGGTCCAGACCACCAAGGAGAACGCGGGCGACGTGTTCGCCCAGTGCGAGAGCATCAAGAAGGCCCTGCGCCGGCTCGAGCTCTTCCCGAAGCCGGTCGTGGCCGCCATCAACGGCGCCGCGCTCGGCGGTGGCTACGAGATCACCCTCGCCACGCAGCACCGGATCCTGGTCAACGACCCGAAGGTCAAGGTCGGCCTGCCCGAGGCGACCCTCGGCCTGCTCCCCGGCGGCGGCGGCGTCACGCGCGCCGTACGCAAGTGGGGCCTGCAGACCGCGCTGATGGACGTGCTGCTCCAGGGCACCCAGTTCAACCCGGAGACCGCGCTCAAGAAGGGCGTCGTCGACGAGCTCGTCGCCACCCGCGAGGAGCTGGTCCCCGCCGCGAAGGCGTGGATCAAGGCCAACCCGGACGCCGCGCTGTCGCCGTGGGACGCCCCCGGCTACAAGATGCCCGGCGGCTCGCCGAAGAGCCCCGCGCTCGCCGGGTTCCTCCCGGCCTTCCCCGCTCTGCTCCGCAAGCAGCTCAAGGGTGCGGACTACCCGGCGCCGCGCGCGATCCTCTCGGCCGCGGTCGAGGGCGCGCTCGTCGACTTCGACACCGCCTCGCGGATCGAGTCGCGCTATCTCGCCAACCTGGTCGTCAACCAGGGCTCGAAGAACATGATCCAGGCGTTCTTCTTCGACCTGCAGGCGATCAACTCCGGCTCGCTGCGGCCGCAGGGCATCGAGCCCTACAAGGCGAAGAAGGCCGTCGTCCTGGGCGCCGGCATGATGGGCGCGGGCATCGCCTACGTGCTGGCCAAGGCCGGCGCCGAGGTCGTCCTCAAGGACATCTCGATCGAGTCCGCCGAGAAGGGCAAGTCCTACTCCGAGGGCCTGCTCGACAAGGCGATCAGCCGCGGCAAGTCGACCGAGGAGAAGAAGGCCGAGCTGCTCGGCCGGATCACCGCCACCGACGACCCGGCCGCCGCTGCCGGTGCCGACATCGTGGTCGAGGCGGTCTTCGAGGACCCGGCCCTCAAGGCCAAGGTCTTCGCCGAGATCCTGCCGCACCTGGCGCCCGACGCGCTGCTGTGCTCGAACACCTCGACCCTGCCGATCACCGAGCTCGCCGCCGGCCTGGAGAACCCCGAGGACGCGAAGCGGTTCATCGGCCTGCACTTCTTCAGCCCCGTCGACAAGATGCCGCTCGTCGAGATCATCGCCGGCAAGGAGACCTCCGACGAGGCGCTCGCCAAGGCCTACGACGTGGTCCTGCAGATCCGCAAGACGCCGATCGTGGTCAACGACAGCCGTGGCTTCTACACCTCGCGCGTCATCGGCTTCATGGTCAACGAGGGCATGGCGATGCTCGCGGAGGGCGTGGCGCCGTACTCCATCGAGCGCGCCACCACCTCGGCCGGCTACCCCGCCCCGGTGCTGCAGCTCTCCGACGAGCTCAACCTCGAGCTGATGGCCAAGATCGCCAAGGCGACCGCCGACGCCAACCCCGACCTGCCCGTCCACCCGGGCCAGGCCGTCGTCGGCAAGATGCTGGAGGCCGGTCGCGCCGGCCGTCTGCGCGGTGCGGGCTTCTACGACTACGAGGACGGCAAGCGCGGCTCCATCTGGGCCGGCCTCGCCGACCTCTTCCCGGTCGCGAAGGAGCAGCCGCCGATCCAGGACATCCGCGACCGGATGCTCTTCGCCGAGGCGCTCGAGACCGCGAAGACCTTCGAGGAGGGCGTCATCACCTCGGCGGCCGCCGCGAACATCGGCTCCATCATGGGCATCGGCTTCCCGCCCAACACCGGTGGCGCCGCGCAGTTCATGACCGGCTACGAGAACAAGGCGACCGGCGAGGTGGGCCTCAACGCCTTCATCGCCCGCGCCGACGAGCTCGCGGCGACGTACGGCGACCGCTTCCAGCCCACCCAGTGGCTGCGCGACCTCGCCGCATCCGGCAAGGGCTTCCCCGCCTGACGCACCTGCTCCACCCGCTTCACCCTGCTTCATCCGCACCGGCCCGTCGCGAGCTCCCTCGCGGCGGGCCGGTGTGCTTCGCGGCCGGGTGAGGTGCAGGAATCGCCGGTTCAGCGGTGATTCCTGCGCTTCTCGGCCGTTGCAACGGCCAGGAACCGGCAGGACCGGCCGAGAAGCAGACTGCGGCCCCAGCGGCGGAGGGCCGGCGCTAGTGTCGGCCGGGTGAGCGACCAGCCGGAGCAGTCCGACCAGAACGAGCAGACCGACCGGAACGAGCAGACCGCGAAGTCCGACCAGCCCAGGGTCCTGATCACCGGCGCCGCCTCCGGCCTCGGCGCGGCCCTCGCCGCCGCATGGGAGGCCCGCGGCGCGCACGTGCTGCGCACCGACCGCAGCGAGGCCGACGGCATCCTCCGCCTCGACATCACCAGTGACGCCGACTGGGCGGCCGCCCGCGACCACGTCGAGCAGCTGTGGGGCGGCCTCGACGTCCTCGTCAACAACGCGGGCATCGCGGGCGGCGGACGGCTCGACGTGTCGGGCATCGACGAGTGGCAGCGGCTGGTGGACATCAACCTGCTCGGCGCCGTGCGCGGTACGGCGACCTTCACTCCGCTCTTCAAGCGCCAGCGCAGCGGGCGGATCGTCAACGTCGCCTCGCTCGCCGGGCTGGTCCACCCCGCGGGGATGGCCGGCTACAACGCCACGAAGGCGGCGGTCGTCGCGCTCACCGAGACCACCGGCCACGAGCTCGCCGCGCACGGCGTGAGCGCGCACGTGGTGTGCCCGTCGTACTTCCGCACCAACCTGATGGCCGGCGTCGCGGGCCGCGACGCCGCCCTGCAGACGGTGATGAGCAAGCTGGTCGAGGACAGCCCGATCAGCGCCGACGACATCGCCGCCGCGGTCCTGGACGGGATCGACGCCGGCACCGAGCTGATCATCCCCGACGAGGCGGCGCGCGGGGCGTGGCAGCTGAAGCAGGCCGACCGGGCGTCGTACGACGCGGTGATACGGGCCCAGGCGCGCAAGCTCGACGTGATCGCCGAGAACGTGCAGTGACCGCGACCGACGAGTCGCGCCCGGTCCGCGACGAGGACGCCTTCGACGTCGCGGCGGTCGCGGACTGGCTGGGCCGCGGGCCGATCGCCGAGGTGCGTCAGTTCCCGGGCGGTGCGTCGAACCTGACCTACCTGCTGCGGATGGAGCAGGGGCCGGCGCTGATCCTGCGCCGGCCGCCGGCGGGGACGAAGGCGCGGGGCGCGCACGACATGGGCCGGGAGTTCCGGATCCAGCAGGCGCTCGAGCCGGTGTTCCCGCAGGTGCCGGAAATGGTGGCGTACTGCACGGCCGAGGAGAGCCCGGTCGGCAGTGAGCTCTACGTGATGGAGCGCCTCGACGGGCTGATCCCGCGCCGCGACTTCGGCTTCCCGATGAGCGCCGAGCAGGCGAGCAGCCTGTGCGACAGCGCCGTCGATACCCTCGTCGCGCTGCACTCGATCGACGTCGCGGCCGTGCCCGGCCTGGCCGCACTCGACAAGGGCGAGGGGTACGTCGCCCGGCAGGTCGGCGGCTGGACGAAGCGGCTCGCCAACGCGCGTACCGACGACACCGGCGACTGGTCCGACATCACCGGCTGGCTCGACGCCAACCAGCCCGCCGACAGCGGGTCCGCGATGATCCACAACGACTACCGCTTCGACAACATGGTGCTCGCCGCCGACGACCCGACGCGGATCGTCGGCGTCCTCGACTGGGAGCTGGCCACCGTCGGCGACCCGTTGATGGACCTCGGCTGCACGCTGTCCTACTGGGTGCAGGCCGACGACGACGACTTCTTCCGGATGACCCGCCGCCAGCCGACGGCCGACCCCGGCATGTGGACCCGGCAGCAGGTCATCGACGCCTACCTGGCGCGGCGCGGGCTGTCGCTGACCGATGAGGAGTGGCGGTTCTACGAGGTCTTCGGGCTGTTCCGGTTCGCCGTGATCGCCCAGCAGATCTGGTACCGCTACGTCCACGGCCAGACCACCAACGAGGCCTTCGCCGCGTTCGGACCCGCCGTCGCGGGCTTCGAGGCGCGCTGCCGGCGCGTCCTCGACGGCACGGCGGGCTGAGGCCGTGGGGATCCTGCTGCTCGTCCGGCACGGGCAGGCGTCCTTCGGCGCCGACGACTACGACGTCCTGTCCGACACCGGCTGGGAGCAGGGCCGGGTCCTCGGCCGCTGGCTGGCGACCCACGGCCCGGCGCCGGAGTCGGTGCTGCACGGCGGGATGCGCCGGCACCGCGAGACCTGGGAGGCGATCGCCGAGGGCGCCGCGCTGGAGTCCGCGAGTGGCATCGACAGCGGCGTCGACAGGGACTGGGCCGAGTTCGACCATCTCTCCGTCCTCGCCCGCCACGGCGAGATCACCGGCGTGACGATGGCCCACGACGTGGACCGGCGCGCGTTCCAGGAGCACTTCGAGGTCGCCACCGCGCACTGGGCCGCCGCCGGCGAGACGGCCGGCTACGCCGAGTCGTACGACGGCTTCCTCGCCCGCGCGCGGCGGGCGCTCGACGCCGCGGCCGCCCTGCCCGGGCCGGCGCTGGTGGTGACGTCGGGCGGTGTGATCGCCGCCCTGGCTGCGGCGCTCGTCGTACCCGAGGGAGCGGAGATCGGCCCCGTCTGGGCGCGCTTCAACACCGTCATCGCCAACACGTCGGTCACCCGGGTGATCGTCGGGTCGACCGGCGCCCGGCTGCTGACCTTCAACGAGCACCCCCACCTGCCGCGGGAGCTCGTCACCTACCGATAGCCACGTCGAGGCTAGATCAGCTTCTTCAGCACGCCGAGCGGCGCGTGCTTCATCACCGGCGCCATCGCCGCCCACGGCAGCGGCGGGACGCAGGCGTCGGCGACCTCCTTCTCGATCGCGGAGACCATCGCCCGCACGCCCTTCTCGGTCGAGGCCATCAGCGGGGTCGCCTGCTCGACCTTGTCGTTCATCTCCGAGCGGATGTAGCCCGGGTAGAGCACCGTCACCTTGATCCGCTTCTGCAGCCGGGTGCCGTGCAGCTCGGTGCGCACGCCCTCGGCGAGGTGGGCGACGCCGGCCTTGGTCGCGGCGTACGTCGTCAGGGCCGACGGCATCCCGCGCATCGCGGACATCGACGACACCATCACCAGGTGCCCGGCCTCCTGGGCGCGGAAGACCTCCATGGCGGCCTCGGTCTGGGCGAGGGCACCGATGAAGTTGGTCATCGCGGTCTGCAGGTTGGCGTCGAAGCGGCCGGTGCCGAGCTTCGCGCCCTTGCCGAGGCCGGCGTTGACGACCACCCGGTCGAGCCGGCCGAGCTCGTCGCGCAGCTCGCCGAAGACATGGAACACCGCCTCGTGGTCGTTGACGTCGAGGGCCCGCAGCGCGACCTTCCGGTCGGGGTGGGCGGCGACGATCCCGGCCCGCAGCTCCTCGAGGCGCTCGGTACGGCGTGCGGCCAGCCCCACGTCGTACCCCAGCGCGGCGAACTGGCGGGACATCTCGGCGCCGAGGCCGCTGGATGCGCCGGTGATCAGGATCGTCTTCGCGCCGCTCGTCATGGCGTGAGTGTGGCAGGGGCTCGACACCTGGTGGCATACCGGGTATACATGGCCATACCCGGTATGCAACCCACTTCCCCCGGAGGGCGCGATGTCCGTCAAGCACGCACTGCTGGCGCTGCTGGAGCAGCAGCCGATGTATGGCTACCAGCTGCGGGTCGAGTTCGAGCAGCGGACCGGCACCACCTGGCCGCTCAACGTCGGGCAGGTCTACACGACGCTGACCCGGCTCGAGCGCGACGGCCTCGCGGCCGCCGACGGCGAGGACGCCGAGGGGCACGTCGTCTATCGGATCACCGACGCGGGCCGCGACGAGGTCGCCAGCTGGTTCACCACCCCGGTCGCCCGCACCCAGCCACCCCGCGACGAGCTCGCGATCAAGCTCGCGCTTGCCGTGACCGTGCCCGGCGTCGACGTGGGCACGGTGATCCAGCAGCAGCGCAGCGCGACCATGGCCGCGCTGCAGGACTACACGCGGCTCAAGCGCCGGGCCGGGACCGGGCCGAGCGGCGCCTGTGGCGAGCCGGCCGACCTCGCGTGGAGCCTGGTGCTCGACTCGCTCGTCTTCGGCGCGGAGGCCGAGATCCGCTGGCTCGACCACTGTGAGGCACGGCTGCGACGGGCCGCGCTCGAACGCCCCACCGCCGGTACGACGACGTCGTCCGCCGTCACGGAGAGGAGCCCGCGATGACCGGCTCGCTGCTCGACCAGGCCCGCCGGCTGGACCGCGCCGAGCGGCGCTGGCTCGCCGATGCCCGGGACCGGCTCCGTCGTACCCACGTCGCGCGGCGGGTCGCCGCGGCCACGACGCGCGAGGGCGGTGCCCGATGACCGGCGATGCCGTACTCCGGCTGACGGGCGTCACCCGGGTCCACGGCTCCGGGGCCGCGCAGGTGCACGCGCTGCGCGGCATCTCCTTCGCGGCCTTCCCCGGCGAGCTGGTCGCGGTGATGGGGCCGTCCGGCTCCGGGAAGTCGACCCTGCTGACCATCGCCGGCGGGCTCGACCAGCCGACGACCGGGACGGTCGTGGTCGAGGGGACCGACCTGGCCGCCCTCGGGCTCGACGAGCGCGCCCGGCTGCGCCGTACGTCGATCGGCTACGTCTTCCAGGGCTTCAACCTGGTCCCCGCGCTGACGGCGGCCGAGAACGTCGCGCTGCCCCGCGAGCTCGACGGCGTCGGCGCCCGGAAGGCGCGCGCCGAGGCGCTGCGCGCGCTGGAGGAGGTCGGCATCGCCGACCTCGCCGACCGGTTCCCCGATGACATGTCGGGTGGCCAGCAGCAGCGGGTCGCGATCGCCCGGGCGGTCGTGGGGGACCGGCGGCTGGTGCTCGCCGACGAGCCGACCGGCGCGCTCGACACCGAGACCGGCGAGGAGATCCTCCGCCTGCTCCGCGCCCGCTGCGACGCGGGCGCGGCCGGGGTGCTGGTGACCCACGAGGCGCGGCACGCCGCCTGGGCGGACCGGGTCGTGTTCCTGCGCGACGGTGTCGTGGTGGACGAGACCGGGGCCGACCCGGTGGAGGCGCTGACCGAGGCGCCGGTCCGGTGACCGGCGGCTGGCGGGTCGCGCTGCGCCTGGCGCGCCGGGAGGCGTGGCGACGCAAGGCCCAGACCGCGCTGATGCTGGTGCTGATCTGCCTGCCGGTGGTCGCTGTGACGGCCGCGGCGATCGTGTGGCGCACCCAGGACGTGTCCAGCGCGGAGGGGGTCGACCGGCGGATGGGGGCGGCCGACGCCCTCGTCGAGACGACGGGCACGACCCGGGTGGCGCAGGACTTCGACCCCGACCGCGGCCACGGCTGGACGGGCCGGGAGCGCACGGAGCCCGTCACGACCGGGGACGTCGCCGCGGTGCTCGGGGAGGGCCGGCCGATGGTGCCCTTCCTGAGTGACGGGCTGGCGTTCGAGACCGACCGCGGGCTCGGTGACCTGCAGGTGCTCGCGACCGACCTGGCGAGCCCGCTCGCCGACGGCCTGCTCGAGCCGGTCGAGGGTGCCTATCCGCCCGGTCCCGGCGAGGTCGTGGTCAACCGCGCGCTCGCCGACCGCGGGCCGGGCATCGGCGAGACCCTCACCGTGGTCCGCAAGACCCCGGACGGAGAGGTGGAGCACGAGCTCCGGGTCGTCGGCATCGCCGAGAGCACCGCCTTCCGCGGCCACGAGCTCGCGGCCGGACTGCCGGGGGCGTTCGGGGACGGCGTGGACCCGACCCGGCACTGGCTGGTGGGCGGAGGACCGGTGTCGTGGGAGCAGGTCCGTGCGCTCAACGACATCGGCGTGCTCGCCACGTCGCGCCAGGTGCTGACGGACCCGCCGCCGCGCAGCGCGCTGCCGCCGGAGTTCGCCGTCGACGAGCCCGCGGTCGACCAGCTGACGCTCACCGTGCTGGCGCTGGTGGTGGTGATGGTGCTGCTCGAGGTCGTCCTGCTCGCGGGGCCCGCGTTCGCCGTACGGGCCAAGGCGCAGGCGCACACCCTCGCCCTCGTCGCGGCCGTGGGAGGTACGCCGCGGCAGGCCCGGCGCACCGTCCTGGCCTCGGGCGTCCTGATCGGCGTGGTCGGCGGAGCGCTCGGCGTGGGGCTCGGCGTCGGCGTCGGCGCGCTCGCCGTGCCGGTCGCGCAGTCCTTCGACGCGGGCCGGTTCGGGCCGTTCGAGGTGCCGTGGCCCCTGCTCCTCCTGGTCGCCGGGTTCGGGTTCCTCTCGGCGGTGCTCGCCGCGGTCGTCCCCGCCGTCACCGCCTCGAGGCAGGACGTCGTGGCGGTCCTCGGTGGGCGTCGTGGCGAGGGTCGTCCGTCCGCGCGCTCGCCGATCCTCGGCCTGGTCCTGCTCGGTGGCGGGGTCCTCGGGGCGGCGGTCGGTGCTGCTCCCTCGTCGCCCACCGGTTCCGGTGACATGGGCGCGCTGCTGATCGCCGGCTCCGCGCTGCTGTCCGTGATCGGCATGATCATGATGGTGCCCGTCGTGGTCGCGCTCGCTGCCCACCTGGCGGCGCGGCTGCCGCTCGCGCTCCGCTTCGCCGCGCGCGACGCAGCCCGGCACCGCACCCGCACGGTCCCGGCGATCGCCGCCGTCGGCGCCACGGTGGCGGGCGTGGTCGCCCTCGGCATCGCGGTGAGCAGCCAGGAGGCGGCCAACGCCGACCGCTACGCGCCGATGCTCCGGGACGGGTACGGCTCGGTCGTGGTGCCCCAGGGCGCCGATCCGGCGGTGATTGACGAGGTCCTCGCCCGCAGCGTCAGCCGCGACCAGGTCGCCGACGTCACCGGCCTCCAGCTGTCGACCGGCGACGGCGAGCTCGAGATCGAGCTCGGCCAGGGCGGCGAGCCGCTGATGCTGTCCTACTGGTCCACGCTCGGCTCGCCCTACGCCGTCGGCGCCGAGGTGCCCGACTTCGTCGACCTGCCCGCAGCGGCCCGGGCGGAGGCGGATGCCGTGCTCGCCGACGGGGGATTGGTCCTGCTCGACAACGGCAGTGCCGCCGAGGAGGGGATCGGCACGACCGAACTCGACGGCGAGCGGGTCACGGTCGACGTACGCAAGTGGACGCCGGAGACGGAGATGGAGCCGGCGCTGGTCGCCTCGGCGGCCGGGCCTGCGGTCCTCCTCCCCGTCGACGGTACGGCGCCCGTGCTGGCCGTCCTCTCGCCGCAGCTCACGGAGCGGCTCGGCCTCGAGGCCTCCGTCGTCGGCAAGCTGGTCCGGGCGCCGATCGGCGAGGAGGCCGAGCGGGACATGAGGGAGGCGCTCGCGGCGCTGCCCGAGTCGCCGTACTTCTACGTCGAGCACGGCTACCAGCCCGACTCCGCCGTGCGGATCATCCAGGGCGTGCTCGCCGCGCTCGGCGGCGTCCTGATGCTCGGCGGCACCCTCACCGCGACCTTCCTCGCGCTCTCCGACGCCCGTCCCGACCTCGCCACGATGGCGGCCGTCGGTGCCCGGCCGCGCACCCGGCGCGGCGTCGCGGCGGCGTACGCCCTCGTCGTCGGCGGCATCGGCGCCCTGCTCGGCGCGCCCGTCGGGTTCATCCCAGGCGTCGCGATCAGCCAGCCGATGACACGGGACTGGCAGACCGGCGTCACCTCGCTGGACGTGCCGTGGCTGCTGATCGGCGTGGTCGTGGTCGGGCTTCCCCTGCTGACCGCGGCGGCCGTCGGCGCCTGCGCCCCGGGACGGCTCCCGATGACCGCCCGGATCGACTAGGGCGTGCCTCCCAAGTCGGCGCCGTCGCGAGCGGCGTTTGCGGCCGATATGGCAAGGCGGCGGAGCGAAGTCGTGCTGGATCGCCCTTCGAGCGACGCCAACGCGGCCAGATCGAGTCGCAAACGTCGCGCAGCAGGCGGGGACTTGGGAGGCAGGCCCTAGGCGCGTCAGCCCCAGCAGGTCCGCACGTCGCCGAAGGAGCGAATCGCCTCGTCGTCCGTCACGAGGCTGAGTGCCTCGAGCTGGGCCTGCGCGACGAGCATCCGGTCGAACGGGTCGCGGTGCGCCCACGTCATCGCGCCGGCGCGAGCCATGTGGGCCACGGACAGCGGCAGCTCCGTCGCCTGGACGTTGCGCAGCAGCCGGGGCCAGCCGTCGAGCACCTGGGCGCCGCCGGGGAGCCGGCCGAGCCGGACCTTCTGGGCGATCTCGTAGGCCGAGGCCGCCGAGACATGGCGCTCGGAGGCGTC
Source organism: Nocardioides sp. (assembly GCA_035554935.1). GTDB lineage: Bacteria > Actinomycetota > Actinomycetes > Propionibacteriales > Nocardioidaceae > Nocardioides. Next base: position 74,337 of record DATMHM010000107.1, read on the forward strand.
GCCCAGCAGAGCGCGCGTCTCCGGGCCGAGGCACTCACTGTCGCTCGCGAGCCAGAGCACGACATGGGTGTCGAGCAGGAGCCTCAACGCGCGGACCCCGCGTCCGACGCCGTGACCGGTCCCTCCCATGCGGTCAGCTCCTCGTCCGGCATGGGAGCGAAGAACCGCTCGTCGACCTCGACGTCGTAGCCGCCGTAGACCAGGTCGACCCGCTGCAGCGGCCGCAGCTCGGCGACGGGCTTCCCGGCCCGCGCGATGATCACCGACTCGCCGGCCTCGACCGCCTTCAGCAGCTCGGACAGCCGGGTCTTGGCGTCCTGGACGTTCACGGTGGTCGGCATGATTCGACGGTACGTCTTCCTGGTCTGATTGACCAGACTGACCTGACCAGACGCCGGCGCGGGAGGCGGGCGAGAGCCCTACCAGATAAAAAAGTCAGGCTTGACTGTTTGTTAGTGCTGGGGCCATGCTGGCGCCATGACGACCGCCGCCCGCGTCCCGCAGGAGGAGCGCACCCGCGCGATGCGGCAGCGGCTGATGGAGGCCACCGTCGACCTGCTGGTCGAGAAGGGCTTCAGTGGTACGACGACCACGCTGGTCTCCGAGCGCGCGGGTGTCAGTCGCGGCGCGCAGCTGCACCACTTCCCGACCAAGAACGACCTCGTCGTCGCGGCGGTCGCCCACCTGACCGAGATCCGGGGGTCCGACCTCGAGGCCGCGGTCGCTCGCCTCCCCGAGGGGACGGCGCGGACCGAGGCGGTCGTGCAGATGCTCGGCGACCACTTCGCCTCGCCCGTCTTCACCGCCGCCCTCGAGCTGTGGGTCGCGGCGCGCACGGACGCCGCGCTGCTCGAGGCGGTCGCGCCGCTCGAGCAGCGGGTCGGCCGCGAGACGCACCGGCTGACCGTCGAGCTGCTCGGTGCCGACGAGTCGCAGCCCGGGGTGCGCGAGCTCGTGCAGGCGACCCTCGACCTGGTCCGCGGCCTCGGTCTCGCCAACACGCTCGGCGACGACGCCCGTCGTCGCCGCCGGATCCTCACCCAGTGGGCGCACTCGCTCGAGGCGGCGCTCGACCACCCCCAGGAGGAGAATCGATGAGTGTCCTCGACGACGTGATCGCCGACCTCGCCGCGGAGGGCGACCAGCTCCGCGCGGCCGTGGCCGGCCTGGGCGCCGACGGCTGGGCCACGCCCACCCCGGCGGAGGGGTGGAGCGTCGCCACCACGATCGGCCACCTGCTGTGGACCGACGAGGTCGCCGTACTCGCTGCCGGGTCGCTCACCGACGACGGCAAGGAGGCGTGGGACGAGGTCGTGCTGAAGGCGATCGAGGACCCGACGGGCTTCGTCGACAAGGGCGCCCTCGAGCTCGGCGCGCTGCCGCCGGCCGAGCTGCTCGCCCGCTGGGACGCCGGCCGCGCCGCCCTCGTCGAGGCGCTGCGTGCCTATCCCGACGGCCTCAAGATGCCGTGGTTCGGCCCGCCGATGTCGCCGACCTCGATGGCCACGGCCCGATTCATGGAGACCTGGGCGCACGCGCTGGACGTGTACGACGCCCTCGTCCCGACGGGCCCGCTCGCCGGGCGCCCCGAGGTGACCGACCGGATCCGCCACGTCGCCCACATCGGCGTACGCACCCGCAACTTCGCCTTCGCCAACAGCGGCCTCGAGGCGCCCGCCGAGGAGTTCCGGGTCGAGCTGACCGCACCGTCGGGGGCGTCGTGGACCTGGGGGCCCACGGAAGCGACGCAGAAGGTCACCGGCTCGGCGTACGACTTCTGCCAGCTGGTCACCCAGCGGGTGCACCGTGACGACACGGACCTCGTCGCCGTCGGCGAGGACGCCGCGACCTGGCTGACCATCGCGCAGGCCTTCGCCGGCCCGGCCGGTGGGGGCCGCCCGCCCGCGGGGGCGGCCTGATGCGGCTTGTAACTCGGTGTCCGGTCGTCCACCACGGCGGTGTGGACGTCCAGAGCACCGTGGTGGACCAACTAACACTGAGTTACATCCCCGGCCGCCCCGACCCAAGGAGCCCCCGATGACCCCCAGCCCCCTCAGGGTCGCCAACTGCAGCGGCTTCTACGGCGACCGGATGTCGGCGCTGCGCGAGCAGCTCGAGGGAGGGGACGTCGACGTCGTCACCGGCGACTACCTCGCCGAGCTGACCATGCTGATCCTCGGCATGGACACGCTGCGCGACGCCGACCTCGGCTACGCACGCACCTTCGTCAGGCAGCTCGAGGACACCCTCGGGCTCGCGCTCGACAAGGGCGTGAAGATCGTGACGAACGCCGGTGGCCTCAACCCGGCCGGGCTCGCGACCAAGGTCCAGAAGGTCGCGGCCGAGCTCGGCCTCGACGCGAAGGTGGCGTACGTCGAGGGCGACGACCTGCGCGAGGCGCAGCTGTTCCCCGGGGCGCTCACGGCCAACGCCTACCTCGGCGCGTTCGGCATCGCCTCCGCCCTGACCCGTGGCGCCGACGTCGTCGTCACCGGGCGCGTGACCGACGCCAGCGTCGTCGTCGGTCCCGCGATCGCCCACCACGGCTGGACGCCGACCGACTACGACGCCCTGGCCGGCGCGGTCGTCGCGGGCCACGTCATCGAGTGCGGGACGCAGGCCACCGGCGGCAACTTCTCCGGCTTCACCGACCTGTTCCGCGCCGGCGCCCCGATGACGAAGCCACTCGGCTTCCCGATCGCGGAGATCGCGGCCGACGGCAGCAGCGTCATCACCAAGCACGACGGCACCGGGGGCGCGGTCACGGTCGACACCGTCACCGCGCAGCTCCTCTACGAGATCCAGACGACGCGCTACCTCAACCCCGACGTCACCACTCGGCTCGACTCGATCCGGCTGCACCAGGAGGGCCCGGACCGGGTCGGGATCACCGGTGTCACCGGCGCCCCGCCGGCCGAGCGGCTGAAGGTCGCGGTCAACACCCTCGGCGGCTACCGCAACCAGGTCGAGTTCGTCCTCACCGGGCTCGACATCGACGCCAAGGCCGAGTGGCTGCGCAGCCAGCTCGACCCGCAGCTCACCGCCGCCGAGGTCACCTGGACCCAGACGCCCGCCCGCGGCGGCGACGCGGACACCGAGGAAGGCGCGTCGGTGATCCTGCGCTGCATCGGCAAGGACCCGGAGGCCGGCCCCCTCGGCAAGCCGTTCACCGGCCCAGCGGTCGAGCTCGCGCTCGCCAGCTACCCCGGCTTCACGATGACCACGCCGCCGCAGAAGCCGAGCCCGTTCGGCATCTACACGCCGGAGTACGTCGACCGCAGCGCCGTCGAGCACACGGTGGTCCACCACGACGGCGTCCGCGAGGTGATCGCCGACCCGACCACCTTCGCCGACCCGGCCGAGCTCGACCCCGAGCTCGGGAAGCGGCCGTCGCCGTACCCGGCACCGGCCGACACGATCACCCGCCGGATGCCGCTCGGCTCCTTCGTGCACGCCCGCTCGGGCGACAAGGGCGGCAACGCGAACCTCGGCCTGTGGGTGAGGAACGACGGCTCCCCGAAGTACGAGGCCCGCGTCCAGTGGCTCGCCAAGATCGTGAAGGACCGCAAGGTCCGCGAGCTGGTGCCCGAGGCGAAGGACCTCGACGTCGACGTCTACGTGCTCCCCAACCTGGGGGCGGTCAACGTCGTCATCCACGGCCTGCTCGGCGACGGCGTCGCCGCGTCCACGCGCTTCGACCCGCAGGCCAAGGGCCTGGGTGAGTGGGTCCGCAGCCGCATCGTCCACATCCAGGAGGACTTGGTATGAGCACGACCTTCGACCACGGCTGGACCGAGGAGCAGCTCGCCCTCAAGCAGAGCGCGATCGAGTTCACGAAGCGCGAGGTCACGCCCGTCATCGACCAGTGGGAGCGCGACGGCGAGATCCCGCGGGAGTTCCAGAAGAAGCTCGCCCACGCCGGGCTGCTGGGCGTCGGCGTCCCCGAGGAGGTCGGCGGCGACGGCGGTGACCTGCTCGACATCTGCGCCCTCCAGGAGGGCTTCATGGAGGCCGGCTGGTCCGGCGGCGCGATGGCGAGCGCCTTCACCCACGGCATCGCGATCCCGCACATCATCGCCAACGGCTCGCAGGAGCTCATCGACACCTGGGTGCGCCCGGTGCTGTCCGGCGACCTGATCGGCTCGCTCGGCATCACCGAGCCCGGCACCGGCTCCGACGTCGCCGGCATCACCACCAGGGCCGTCCGCGACGGCGACGACTGGGTGATCAACGGCGCCAAGATGTTCATCACCTCCTCCGTGCGCGGCGACTTCGTCACCACCGCCTGCCGCACGGGCGGCGAGGGTGCGCACGGCATCTCGCTGATCGTCGTACCGAAGGGGACGCCCGGCTTCACCGTCTCCCGCAAGCTCGACAAGATGGGCTGGCTCGCGTCCGACACCGGCGAGCTGACCTACGAGGACGTCCGGGTCCCGGCCACCAACCTGGTCGGCCAGGAGAACCACGGCTTCTACTACATCGCCGACCAGTTCGTGACCGAGCGGATCTGGCTGGCGCTGATGGGCTACGGCCACGCGCTGCGCTGCCTCAACCTGACGGCGCAGTACTGCCGGGAGCGCGAGACCTTCGGCAAGCCGCTCACGACGAACCAGGTCGTGCGCGCCAAGCTCACCGAGATGCACCGGCAGGTTGCGGTCGCCCGCAGCTACACCCTCGAGGTCGCACGGCGGTACGTCGCCGGCGAGCAGGTCATCGCGGAGGCCTGCCTGGCCAAGCAGACCGCCGTCGACACGGCGGTGTGGGTGGCCGACCAGGCCGTGCAGCTGCACGGCGGGATGGGCTACATGCGCGAGTCCGAGGTGGAGCGGCACTACCGCGACGTCCGGCTGCTCCCGATCGGCGGTGGTGCGACCGAGGTCCTCACCGACCTCGCCGCCCGGCTGCTGGGATACGCCGACTGATGGGCCTGCTGAAGCCGCTCGGCGGCGAGGTGACGGTGCACATGAAGGCGCCGGTCGCGGACGTGTGGGCCCTGGCCAGCGACGTGACCCGGATCGGCGAGTTCTCGCCGGAGACCTTCGAGGCGGTCTGGACGCACGGCGCGACCGGGCCGGCCGTGGGGGCGCGGTTCAAGGGCCACGTGAAGCGCAACGGCGTCGGGCCGACGTACTGGACGCCCTGCACGGTGACGAAGTGCGTCCCGGACGAGGTGTTCGAGTTCGCCGTCGGCCTGGACGACAACGCGATCAACACGTGGGGCTACCGGATGGCCCCCGAGAACGGTGGCACCCGCGTCACCGAGTACTTCCGGCTCACGCCGGCCTGGTACATCCGCGGCTACTGGCTCCTCCTGGGCCGGCTGCGCAGCAAGACCAACGAGCGCGGCATGCGCACGACCCTGGAGAGGATGAAGGCGGTGGTGGAGCGATGACCGCGGAGACCGTGGAGACACCCGAGCAGGCGCGACGTACCTCCATGGAGGCCAAGATCGCGGACCTGCACGCCGAGCAGACGAAGGCGGTCGAGGCCGGCGGCAAGTACATCGCCCGCCACCGCGAGCGCGGCAAGCTCACCGTCCGGGAGCGGATCGAGCTGCTCGTCGACGAGGGCTCCGCGTTCCTCGAGCTGATGCCGCTCGCCGGCTGGGGCAGCGACTTCGCCGTCGGCGCCTCGCTCGTCACCGGCATCGGCGTCGTCGAGGGCGTCGAGTGCATGATCATCGCCAACGACCCGACGGTGAAGGGCGGCGCCCTCAACCCGTGGTCGCTGAAGAAGTCCTTCCGGGCCGCCGAGATCGCCGAGAAGAACTTCCTCCCCTCGATCAACCTCACCGAGTCCGGCGGGGCCGACCTGCCCACGCAGAAGGAGATCTTCATCCCCGGCGGCCGCGGTTTCCGCGACCTCACCCGCTCGTCGGCGCGCAAGCAGCCCACCATCTCGGTGGTCTTCGGCAACTCGACCGCGGGCGGCGCCTACGTCCCCGGCATGAGCGACTACGTGATCATGGTCAAGGAGCAGGCGAAGGTGTTCCTGGCCGGCCCGCCGCTGGTGAAGATGGCGACGGGCGAGGAGTCCGACGACGAGACCCTCGGCGGCGCCGAGATGCACTCGCGGGTCTCCGGCTCCTCCGACTTCCTCGCGGTCGACGAGCATGACGCGATCCGGCTCGCCCGCCGTACGGTCGCGCGGCTCAACTGGCGCAAGGCCGGCTCCCCGCCGACCGTCGACTACGCCGAGCCCGACCTCGACCCGGAGGAGCTGCTCGACCTGATCCCCACCGACCTCAAGGAGCCCTTCGACCCGCGCGAGGCGATCCTGCGGATCGTCGACGGGACCGGGCCGGACAACGAGGTTGCCTTCGACGAGTTCAAGCCGCTCTACGGCTCGGCGCTCTGCGTCGGCTGGGCGAAGCTGCACGGCCACCCGATCGGCATCATCGCCAACGCCCGTGGCGTGCTGATGAGCGAGGAGGCCCAGAAGGCCGCGCAGTTCATCCAGCTGGCGAACCAGAAGGACACGCCGCTGCTCTTCCTGCACAACACCACCGGCTACATGGTCGGCGCGGAGTACGAGCAGGGCGGCATCATCAAGCACGGCGCGATGATGATCAACGCGGTCTCCAACTCGAAGGTCCCGCACCTGACGGTGATCATGGGTGCGTCGTACGGCGCCGGCAACTACGGCATGAACGGCCGCGCCTACGACCCGCGCTTCCTCTTCACCTGGCCCTCCGCGAAGTCAGCGGTGATGGGCCCGCAGCAGCTCGCCGGCGTGCTCGAGATCGTCGCCCGCGAGTCCGCGGAGAAGAAGGGCGAGGCGTTCGACGCCGAGGGCTTCAAGGGCATCCGCGAGATGGTCGAGGGGATGGTGGAGGAGCAGTCGCTGCCCTACTTCCTCTCCGGGATGGTCTACGACGACGGCGTCATCGACCCGCGCGACACCCGGACGGTGCTCGGCATCTGCCTGTCCGTCATCGACAACCAGCCGATCGAGGGCGCCATGAACTTCGGCGTCTTCCGAATGTGAGGGGCGAGCACATGGCTTCGACAAGCTCCACCACCGCACCGCGAGTCCTCGTGGCCAACCGGGCCGAGATCGCGTCGCGGGTCTTCCGCACCTGCCGGCGGCTCGGCATCGACACCGTCGCGGTCTTCTCCGACGCCGACGCCGACCTGCCCTACGTCGCCGAGGCCGACCTGGCGGTGCACCTGCCCGGCACGGCGCCCGGCGAGACCTACCTGCGCACCGACCTGGTCCTGGCCGCGGCCGCCCGGACGGGCGCCACCGCGATCCACCCCGGCTACGGCTTCCTCTCCGAGAACGCCGACTTCGCCCGGGCCGTCATCGCGGCCGGACTGGACTGGATCGGCCCCGACCCCGCCTCGATCGAGCAGATGGGCTCGAAGATCGAATCGAAGAAGCTGATGGAGGCGGCCGGCGTACCCGTGCTGACCGCGCCCGCGACGCCGACCGAGGCGGACCTGCCGCTGCTGGTGAAGGCCAGCGCGGGCGGTGGCGGCCGCGGGATGCGGATCGTCCGTTCGCTCGACGCACTCACCGGCGAGATCGAGGCGGCCCAGTCGGAGGCGTTGTCCGCCTTCGGCGACGGCACCGTCTTCGTGGAGCCCTACGTCGAGAGCGGCCGGCACGTCGAGGTGCAGGTGGTGGGCCACCCGAGCGGCGCGCTCGTCCTCGGCGAGCGGGACTGCTCGGTGCAGCGGCGCCACCAGAAGGTGGTCGAGGAGGCCCCGGCCCCCGCCCTGCCCGAGGCGACCCGGGACGCGCTCCACGCGGCGGCGCGGGCGGCGGCCGAGGCGATCGACTACCGCGGCGCCGGCACGGTCGAGTTCCTCTACGACCCCGCACGCGACGGGTTCTTCTTCCTCGAGATGAACACCCGCCTCCAGGTCGAGCACCCGGTCACCGAGGAGGTCTTCGGTGTCGACCTCGTCCAGCTCCAGCTCGAGTCGGCCGGGGTCATCCCGGCCGGCACCCCGGTGGTCGGCGAACCGCAGGGCCACGCCATCGAGGTCCGCGTCTATGCGGAGGACCCCGCCGCCGACTACGCGCCCCAGGTCGGCGAGCTGACCCGCTTCGACTTCCCCGAGGTCGAGGGGCTCCGCGTGGAGGCCGGCTTCACCAGCGGGTCCGTGGTGTCGCCGTTCTACGACGCCATGCTGGCCAAGGTGATCGTCACGGCGCCGACCCGCGACGACGCCGCCCGACGGCTGGTCTCCGTGCTGCGGCGGGCGCGGCTGCACGGGCTGACGACCAACCGCGACCAGCTGATCAGCGTGCTGACCCGCGCCGACTTCCTGGCCGGTGACGTGTCGACCACGATGCTCGCGCACACCGACGGACCCACCGGGACGGACGAGACGGAGACAGGGGCGCAGGAGTCCCCCGAGTCACAGGAGTCACAACGGGTCCGTTCGGCGGCGGCGCTGGCCTGGGTGGAGGCCCGGCGCGCCCGGGCGGGCGTGCAGCAGCGGATCCCGGTGGGCTTCCGCAACGTGCCCAGCCAGCCCCAGCGCACCGAGTTCACCGACGGCACGGTCGCGCAGTGGTGGGGCGAGCGGACCGGCTACCGGGTCGACGGCGCCACGGTCGTCGCGGCCGGCCCGGCGGAGGTGGTCCTCGACGTCGACGGCGTGCGCCGCCGCTACGAGGTCGCCATCACCGGCAACCGGATCGACGTCGACGGGCCCGACGGCCACACCGCGCTCGAGCGGGTCCCGCGCTTCGTCGACCCGTCGTCGCAGGTCGCCGCCGGGTCCCTGCTCGCGCCGATGCCGGGCAGCGTGATCGCCGTCCGCGCGGCGGTCGGGGACGTCGTCGAGGAGGGGCAGCCCATCCTCGTGATGGAGGCGATGAAGATGCAGCACACCATCGCGGCGCCCTATGCGGGCACCGTCACCGAGCTGTCGGCGACCGCCGGCCAGCAGGTCGAGGCGGGCGTCGTGCTCGCCGTCGTGGAGCCGGCCGAGTCCGGGGACGAAGGAGCAGAGGCATGAGCCAGACGATGTTCACCGAGCCGGAGGAGCGCGTCGCGCTGCGCGAGTCGGTCAAGAAGCTCGCCGGCAAGTACGGCCGCGAGTACGTCGAGAAGCAGGCCCGCGAGGGCGGCAAGATGACCGAGATGTGGCTCGAGATGGGCCAGGCCGGCTTCCTCGGCGTCAACATCCCCGAGGAGTACGGCGGCGGGGGCGGCGGCATGTCCGACCTGGCCGCGGTCCTCGAGGAGTCCGCCTCCGCCGGCGCGCCGCTGCTGATGATGGTCGTGTCGCCGGCCATCTGCGGCTCGATCATCGCCCGCTGCGGCACCGAGGAGCAGAAGCAGCGCTGGCTGCCCGCGATCGCCGACGGCACGCACCTGATGGCCTTCGGCATCACCGAGGCCGACGCCGGCTCCAACTCGCACCAGATCACCACCACCGCCACCCGCGACGGCGACCACTGGGTGCTCAAGGGCCAGAAGACCTTCATCTCGGGCGTCGACGAGGCCCAGTCGGTGCTGATCGTCGCGCGCACCGAGGACGCCAGGACCGGCAAGCTGAAGCCGGCGCTCTTCGTCGTCCCGACCGAGGCGGAGGGCTTCACCCGGCAGGTGATCCCGATGTCGTGGCAGGCGCCGGAGAAGCAGTTCACGCTGTTCCTCGACGACGTCCGGGTCCCGGCGGACGCGCTCGTCGGCGACGAGGACGGCGGCCTCTGGCAGCTCTTCGCCGGCCTCAACCCCGAGCGGATCATGGGCGGCGCCATGTCGTGCGGCCTCGCGCGCTTCGCCCTCGACAAGGCGGTCGCCTACGCGAAGGAGCGCGCGGTCTGGAAGGACCAGCCGATCGGCGCCCACCAGGGCATCGCGCACCCGCTCGCGAAGGTCAAGATCGAGCTCGAGCAGGCCCGCCTGCTGTGGCAGAAGGCGGCGGCCCTCTACGACGCCGGCGACGACTTCACGGCCGGCGAGTACGCCAACATGGCCAAGTACGCCGGCGGCGAGGTCGCCTGCAACGCCACCGACGTCGCCGTCCACACCCACGGCGGCAACGGCCTGACCCAGGAGTACGGCCTCGGCAACATGCTGGTTGCCGCCCGCCTGGGCCGGATCGCGCCGGTCAGCCGGGAGATGATCCTCAACTTCGTGGCGATGCACTCGCTGGGGCTGCCCAAGTCCTACTGAGCCGCCCGGGGCCGTCGGTGTCGGGTGGGTGAGGGTGACACATTCGTCACGCTCACCCGCCCAACCCGCGGATCCCGGTGCCCGGTGTCATAGGTTGCGCGTGTGGGAGTCGTCGCAGACATCGACCGCGTGCAGCGGAGGAAGTCCGTCCTGGGCTTCCCGCTGGCGGTCGTCTACAAGTTCTTCGACGACCAGGGCAACTACCTCGCGGCGATCCTGACGTTCTATGCGTTCCTCTCGATCTTCCCGCTCCTGCTCCTCGGTACGTCGATCCTCGGCTTCATCCTCGAGGGCCGGCCGGGGCTCCAGGAGCAGATCCTCGACTCCGCCCTCGCGCAGTTCCCGATCATCGGCGACCAGCTCGGCCGCCCGGACGGCATCGAGGGCTCGACCGGCGGCATCGTGATCGGCTCCCTGACCGCGCTCTACGGCGCCCTCGGCCTCGGCCTGGCCCTGCAGAACGTGCAGTCCGCCGCGTGGGCGGTGCCGCGCAACAGCCGCCCGCACCCGGTGATGACCCGGGTCAACAGCCTGTTCATCCTCGCCGTCGCCGGCACCGCGATCCTGGTCATCTCGGTCGGCTCGGCGGTGCTCACCGAGACCGAGCTGGTCGGTGCGCTGTCGGACCACGCCTGGTTCCACTGGCTGGTGCGGCTGCTGACGATCGTGATCCTCGGGTCGACGATGACCGTGCTGCTGCGGATGGCGGCGGCCCGGGCGATCCACAGCAACGTGATCCGCGCGGCGCCGGGTGGTTACACGATCGCCGTGCTGTGGCAGTTCCTGCAGTACATCGGGACGATCTATGTCACCAGCGTCATCGCCAGCGCCGACCGCAACAAGATGACCGAGACCTTCGCGGTCGTCCTCGGCCTGATGGGCCTGCTCTACATCGGCGCGATCATGGGAGTTCTCGGCATCGAGGTGAACGTGGTGCTCGCGCGGCGGCTGTGGCCGCGGGCCCTGCTCACCCCGTTCACCGACTCCGTGGACCTCACCGAGGCCGATCGCCGCGCCTACGCGATGTATGCGCAGATGCAGCGGCACAAGGGGTTCGAGACGGTCGCCGTACGGTTCGAGGGGCGGGACGGCGACACCCACGAGATCGTCCTCGACCCGGTCACCGAGAAGGTCACCAAGCAGCACATCCCGGGCCAGCCGCCGCGCCCGGAGGCCGCAGAGGAGCCGACGCAGCCGGTCCAGCTGCCGCCGGGCCCTGCCGTCTGACTGCCGTCCGACCCGGTTTCGCCGCAGGGCAGCAGGGAACGAGGGGGCTCAGAATCCCGGACCCACCGGGGTCCGAGCAGAGAGATCACCCCCATGAAGCGCAGTCTCGGTGCGTACGCCGCCATCCTCGGCGTCCTCGCGTCCCTCCTCGTGTCGGTCGGCCTCGTCGCCGCGCCGGCCGCCCAGGCCCGGTGCATCCCGGCGAACGACGTCTGGACGATCTACAAATTCAAGGACCGGGTGACGCTCTACCACCCGACCAACATCGCCAGCGACTGGGTCTACTGGCCGCACGGCGGCAGCATCACCTACTCGAAGACCGCGACCGCCGAGACCAACGCGTCGGTGACGGCGACCGTCGAGGCCGAGGCGGGCGTCATCTTCGCGAAGGCGTCGACCAGCTTCGGCGTCAGTGTCGGGAAGAGCTGGTCGAAGTCGGACTCGTGGAGCTACACCGCCACCGTGCCCAAGGGCACCGGCTACAAGTACCGCCTGCACATGTACCACTACTCCTTCACCTTCAAGGTGATGAAGAAGCGGTGGAGCAGCGCCACGTGCACCTACTCGTCGAACGTGTGGAGCAGCTGGCAGACCGTCCGGCACGCGCCGGTCAAGGCGAACAGCAACATCTGGCGGCTCGACAAGCGGGCGGTCTGAGCCGCCAGCGTGATGCCTCAGTCCGCGCGCAGCAGCGACCGCAGCCGCCCGAGCACCTCGTCGTCGAGGCCCAGCCCGTCGCGCAGGTACGACGTCCGGTCGCCGTGCACGTCGGCGAGCGCCTCCAGCGCGGCGCGCAGGTAGGCGGTGTCGACGACGAGCGTGGGCTCGAACACGGCGACGGCGTCGGGGCCGAGATGGGTGGCGATCTCGGCCTCGACGCGGGCGCGGCTCTGCGCCGTACGGGCGTTGGTGAGCAGGTAGTCGCTCTCGATCGTCGCGTCGTCGACGCCGGCGACGTACAGGAGCAGCGCGGCGACCCAGCCGGTGCGGTCCTTGCCGGCCGAGCAGTGGAAGAGCTGCGGGCCGCCGGTCGCGAGCTGGCGGAGCACGTCGCCGAACGCGGTGGTCGACTTCGGGTGGGTGACGAACCCCCGGTAGACCTCCTCCATCAGCGCGCGCGCCTCGGTGCGGGAGGTCAGCCCGGCCACCCGCTCCATCGGGATGCCGATGGCGTCGAAGTGCAGCGGGTCGGCGCCCGGGACCGACGGGTCCGGGTGGAGCTCGATCTCCGCCGGCGAGCGCAGGTCGATGACGGACCGCAACCCGATCGCCCCGAGCAGCCCGTGGTCGTCGTCGGTGAGGCGCAGGTCGTTCGAGCGGTAGAAGACGCCGCGCCGCAGCCGGCCGCCGTCGGCCGTCGCGTAGCCCCGGCCGTCCACGTCGCCGGCGACGTCCCGGAAGTTGTCGGCGGACGCCAGCCGGAGGTACTCCTGGTCCTCGGTCACGAGGGCGACCCTACGCAGGCGGCCGGCCCCGCCGGCGCGGGGGCAGCGGGAGGAACATCGACGTGCGGGCGGCGTACTCCGGGTAGCCGGGCCGCTGCATCATCGTCTGCTCCAGCAGCCGCGCGCCGGTCGCGTAGGCGAGGAAGTAGGTCATCGCGAGCGGCGCCAGCACGGTCGCGAGGCCGGCGACCCAGCCGGACGCGAGCCCGCCGGCGAGCCAGGTGCCCCACCACACGCAGGCGTCGCCGAAGTAGTTCGGGTGCCGGGTCCAGCCCCACAGGCCGGTGTCGAGGACCTGCGGACGCGACGCGCGCGGCTGTGCGCGGTAGGCGGCGAGCTGGGCGTCGCCGACCGCCTCGAAGACCAGGCCGACCAGCCAGACGGCCACGCCCATCGCCACGACCGGCCACCACGCGACGTCGGCGACGACGCCGACAGCGACGGGCAGCGCGACGAAGGCGAGCGCCGCACCCTGCACCCCGAAGACCTTGCGTACGGCGACCGCGATGCCCACCTCGGCGAGCGTGCCGCCGAGCAGCTTCTCGTAGCGCGGGTCCTCGTCGCGGTGGCCGGAGCTGCGGCGGTGGATGTGCCACGCCAGGCGCAGCCCCCACACGACGACCATCGCGACCAGCACCAGGGTGCGCCAGTCATCGCCCGCGTCGCGCGCGAGCGCGAGGCCGCCGCACGCCAGCGCCACGAGCACGAAGCCCAGGCCCCAGGCGACGTCCACGATCGCGACGCGGCCCTGCCGGCGCGCCACGACGGCGGTGCCGGCCATCACCACGGCAGCGGCCGCAGCGGCGACCCCGATCGACAGGGCGACGTCGGTGACCGTCACCAGGTCCTCGTCCACGGCAGGTGGTGGGCCGCGCCCGGGCGCACCATCAGCATCTGGTCGACGCCCATCCTGCCGTCGCGGAAGGCCATCGAGCCGCCGACGAGGTAGAGCCGCCACACCCGGGCCAGCTCCTCGCCGACCAGCTCGGTGATCGCGTCGATGTTGGCCTCGAAGCGCTCCATCCAGCCGGCCACGGTGAGCACGTAGTGCTCGCGCATCGCGTGCACGTCGCGGACCTCGAGCCCGGCCGCCTCCAGCAGCCCGACGGTCGCGCCGACCGGCCGCATGTGCATGTCGGGGGCGATGAAGGACTCGATGAACGGCCCGCCGCCGGGCCAGCGCCCGGTGCGCGACATCTGCTGCACGAGCACCCGGCCGCCGGGCCGCACGGAGTCGTGCAGCACGCCGGCGTAGGTCGGGTAGTTCCGCTCGCCGACGTGCTCGCCCATCTCGAGGGACGCAACGGCGTCGTACTCCGCGCCGCGGATCGGCACCGCGTCGCGGTAGTCGCAGAGCCGGAACTCGACCAGGTCGGTCAGCCCGCGGCGGCGGGCGGCCGCCTCGGCGAAGCGCTTCTGCTCCGCCGAGATGGTCACGCCGACCACGTGCGCTCCGAACTGCTCGGCGGCGTGCAGCGACAGCGAGCCCCAGCCGCAGCCGACGTCGAGCAGCCGCATCCCGGGACGCAGGCCGAGCTTGCGGCAGACCAGGTCGAGCTTGGCGTGCTGAGCCTCGGCGAGCGGCTGGTCGGGCGACGCGTGGTAGCCGCACGAGTAGGCCATCGTCTGCTCGTCGAGGATCAGCGAGTAGAAGTCGGCGGTCGTGTCGTAGTGGTGGCTGATCGCCCGGCGGTCGCGGTCGCGGGTGTGCAGCCGGCCCTTGACCCGGGCCTGGGTGGCCGGCGGCTCGGGCGGGCGGCCGAGCACGTCCAGCCCGATCGCCGTACGGACGGCGCCCGCGAGGGCCCGCACGCTGGGCCGGCGGCCGCCGAGGCCGCGGTCGGCGGCGACGTGGAAGGCGTGGGTGAGGGCCGCGTCGAGGTCGCCCGGCACGTCCAGCTCGCCGGTGACGTAGGCCTGGGCGGCGCCGAGCTCGCCGGGGTGCCACAGCAGCCGGCGCAGCGCGTCGGGGGAGCGCAGCTCCACCACGGGAGCGAGCTCCGGGCCGGCGACCGAGCCGTCCCAGGCGACCAGGCGCACCGGGAGCTCGCCGCCGACGAAGGGCCGCAGCGCCTCCTCGAGCCGGGCGGCGACGCCGTTGGTCACGGGGGTGTGCCGGTGCTGCACGCTGGTCATCACGCCTCCCGGGTGAAGGTGAGCTGGTGGACGTCGATGTAGGCGGCGGCGAACCCGGCGCGGCAGTACTCCAGGTAGAAGTGCCACATCCGCGCGAAGGTCTCGTCGAAGCCGAGCGCCACGACCTCGTCGTGCGAGGCGATGAACGCCTCGTCCCACAGCCGCAGCGTCTGCGCGTAGTGCGGGCCCATCGCGAGGTCGTCGGCGACGCGCAGCGTCGTGTGCTCCGCGACCCCCTCCTCGATCGCCCGCACCGACGGCAGCGCGCCGCCGGGGAAGACGTACTTGGTGATGAAGGTGTGCGTGGACCGGGTCGCGAGCATCCGGTCGTGCGGCATGGTGATCGCCTGGATCGCCACCGTGCCGCCGGGCGCGAGGACGTGGTCCAGGGTCTGGAAGTACGTCGGCCAGAACTCCGCTCCGACCGCCTCGATCATCTCCACGGAGACGACGGCGTCGTACGCCCCCGCGGGCTCGTCGAGCAGCGCGCGGTAGTCGCAGAGGTCGACGTCGACCCGGTCGGCGTGGCCGGCGGCCGCGATCCGCTCGCGCGCCAGCTGCTGCTGCTCGACCGACAGGGTGATGCTGCGGACGTGGGCGCCGCGGGCGGCCGCCCGGATCGCCAGCTCGCCCCAGCCGGTGCCGATCTCGAGCAGCCGGGTGCCGGCGCCGACGCCGGCCCGGTCGAGCAGCCGGTCGATCTTGCGGTGCTGCGCGGCGACGAAGTCGTCGACGGTCGCGGTGGCCGGGTCCTCGAAGAGCGCCGACGAGTAGGACAGCGTCGGGTCGAGGAACGCGGCGAACAGGTCGTTGGACAGGTCGTAGTGGTGGGCGACGTTGGCCTGCGTGTTCTCGCGCGTGCCGCGGTGGCTGCGCGGCGTCCGGGACACGACCAGCGAGCGCAGCCGCTGCAGGGGCGCGGGGACCAGCGTCGCGACCTCCGCGGCCAGCACGGTGAGGAAGTCGCCGAGGACCTGGTCGCCGGGCGTACCGTCCTCCGACCAGGCGCCGGTCATGTAGGCCTCGCCGAAGCCGATCAGCTGGTCGCGGCCGAGCCGCGCGAAGAGCTCGTCGGGACGGTGCACGACGACTGCGGGACCACCGCGGCCGAGCACCTCGTCGGGGCGACCCGCTGCCCCACGCAGCCGGACGGTCACGTCGAGCCGGCCGACGGCGGCGCGGAAGAGCCGCTCGGCGATCCGGGCGGCGACGCCGCCGGACGGCGCCGGGTACAGGTCCGGCCAGGTGAGCGTGGTGGACTCGGTCGTGAGGGTCATCGGTTCACGCCTTCCTGGTAGCGGGGACGGGGCTGGACGGGCAGTCGGCGGGCCCAGAGCGCGATGCCGTGGGCCCGGATCAGGGCGGCGCCGCGCAGGCCCGCGAGCGGGACGGGGGCAGAGGCGCTCGGCTCGCCGGTGAGGGAGGCGTCGAAGCGCGCCCCGTCGTCGGTGACCAGCCGGATCGCCAGCCGGAGCCTGCCCGTGGCCGGGTCCGGGGGCGGGGCGAGCACCTCGTAGTGCCCGTCGGTGCCGTGGAACGGCGAGACGTACATCGCCTTGTCGATCACGGCGCGGCCCTCCGCGTCGGCGTCGAGCAGGTAGGCGTGCCGGTCGCCGTAGGTGTTGTGCACCTCGACGACGGTGGCTGCGGGACGGCCGTCCTCCTCGCCCGTGGCCCAGCACCAGTGGACCGTGATCGGGTTGAAGCAGTGGCCGAAGGCCCGAGGGTGCGCGGCCATCAGGGCACGGCCGCCCCGCAGATCGATGTCGTGCCGGGCGAGGAACCGGTCCAGGCCCGCACGGATGGACGGCGTGTCGCCGTCGAAGTGGTCGCGCCCGAGGAACCGGCCACGCCCGCCCGGCACCCGGCCGGCGGCGTCGACGCGGTCGAGGTCGACCAGCCACAGGTGCGAGCGGTGCTCGAACCGGTTGCGCACCGGCTCGCGGCGGCGGTGGACGAGCGTGGTGTCGTACGCCGTCGCGCCCCGTTGGTCGAGGAGGCCGGAGACGGTCGCTGCGCGACCTCCTCGACGTCCGGTGAGGATCCGCTCCGCGGCGTGCAGCCCGGACCGCGCGCCGTCCTCGTGGAAGCCCCACCCGTGGTAGGCGCCGGCGAAGGCGATCCGGTCGGTGTCGAGCTCCGGCAGTCGCCGCTGCGCTGCGACGGACGACGGCGTGTAGAGCGGGTGCGCGTAGTCGCGCCGCACGATGACCGTCTCCGGGTCGACGAGGTGCTCGCCGCCCAGGGTCACCAGGTAGTGCGTGTCGGTGGGCAGCCGCTGCAGCCGGGTCATGTCGTAGGTGACGAGCACGCCCTCCTGCGCCGCGGCCGGCCGGCGGAAGTTCCACGACGCCCAGGCGTCCCGCGCGGTCGGCATCAGCCGGGTGTCGGTGTGCAGCAGCGCGGTGTTGGGGGAGTAGCGGATCGCGCCGAGGACGTCCTTGTGCAGCGGCGTCGGCGCAGCCAGCATGCCCAGGGCCTGCTCCGGGTGCGTCGCGATCACGACGGCGTCGAAGGCCTCGCGGCCCGCGGCGGTGGTGACCTCGACCCCGTCGGCGGTCTCCTCGACCGACAGGACCGGCGTGCCGGTGCGGATCCGGCCACCGGCGGCCTCGAGCGAGGCGGCCAGCTTGTCGACGTACGTCCGCGAGCCGCCGCTCACCGTGCGCCAGGTCGGGGACCCGAAGACCTGGAGCATCCCGTGGTGCTGGAGGAACGAGAAGAGGTAGGCCGCCGGGTAGTCCATTGCCGTGTCCGGGTCGCACGACCAGACGGCGGCGACGAGGGGCTCCATGAAGTGCCGGCGGAAGTACGGCGAGAAGCGGCCCTGGTCGAGGAAGGAGGCCAGGGTCGTGGGGTCGTCGGCGGGACGCGCGGTCGCGGTCAGCAGCCGCCGCGCGGCGCGGTGGAAGCGCGGGACCTCGGCGAGCATCCGCAGGTAGGCCGGGTTGCGGTGGTTGCCCGTGCCGGCGGGGAAGATCCCCTGCCGGCCGAGCGCGCCGGCCCACTCCAGGCCGGACGACTCGTCGCTGATCGACATCGACATCTCCGACTCCTGGGTCGGGACGCCCAGCTCGTCGAAGAGTTCGAGCAGCACCGGGTAGGTGCGCCGGTTGTGCACGATGAAGCCGCTGTCGATGGAGAGCTCGCGGCCCGACGGGTCCGCGACGCGGTGCGTGTCGGCGTGCCCGCCGAGCCGGTCGTCTGCCTCGAGGAGGGTGACCTCGACGCCGTTGCCGGGGCGGGAGGCGACGTGGGCAGCGGTGAGTCCGGCGACGCCGGATCCCACCACGGCGACCCGCCGTGGAGTCGTGGGAGCGGACATCACGTGTCCAGGGTGAAGACGGCGATGGGCGTGGTGGTCGGGATGGCCGAGCCGCCGTCGGGCTCGACGGTGATCCCGACCGCCTTGGCCTCGGACGCGTCGCCCTCGAGCAGCAGCTCGGTGTCCGGCTCGTCCGGCATCAGCCCGGCCGGCACCATCGTGCCCTCGGGGCTCTGCAGCCACAGCTCGTAGACCTTGCCCTCGGGGGCGAGCGCCATGTCCTCGGTGAGGATCACCGCGCGGCCCTCGCTGCGCGAGACCACCACCGTGGCCCGGGAGCCGTCGGGGAACTCCTGCTCGTAGCGGGTCGCGTCCGCCGCGGCGAGCACCTGCTCGGTCGCGGTCAGCGGCCCCTCGTCGGTTCCGGCCCACGGCCGCAGCAGCAGCCCACCCACCGCCGCCAGGAGGACGACCGAGGCCGCCACCAGCAGGGGCAGGCGGCTGCTGCTGAACGGCCGCAGCCGGCGCCGCCGCGCCGCGAGCTCGACGGGCGCCCCCCCGGACGCGTCGTGGCTCAGCGGCGGGAGCGGCCGGATCGTGGTGATGCCGGCGAGGACCTGGTCGCGCAGCTCGGTCGGCGGAGCGACGTCGTCGGTGCCGAGGAGCGCGGCGGCCTCCTGGAGGCTCGCCACCTCGTCGCGGCAGTCCGCGCACTGGCGCAGGTGCGCCTCGAAGCGCTCCCGCTCGCCGTCATCGAGCGCGTCGACGGCGTACGCACCCACGAGGGCGTGCACGTCGTCCCAGCCCTGCGGCTGCTGGTGATCGCTCATCGTCCTACTCCGATCGAGTCGCGCAGCCTGATCAGGCCGTCGCGGATCCTTGTCTTCGCTGTCCCGACCGGTAGGTCGAGGAGGGCGGCCACCTCGGTGTGGGTGTAACCGCCGAAGTACGCCAGCTCGATGGCCTCGCGCTGGACGTCGGTGAGCTGGCTGAGCGCGGCGCGCACGCGCCGCGCCTCCAGCGACGCCTGCGCCGCCTCGGCCGTCTCGTCGTGGGGCACCGTCTGGTTGCCCTGCTCGTAGCTGAGGTCGCGCCGGGTGGCGGCCTCGGCGCTGCGGACCCGGTCCACCGCCTTGCGGTGACCGATGGTCATCATCCACGCCAGCGCACTGCCGCGGGCGGCGTCGTAGCGGCTGGCCTGGCGCCAGACCTCGAGGAACACCTCCTGGGTGACCTCCTCGGCCTGCGCCGGGTCGCGGACCACGCGGAGCACGAGTCCGTGGACCCGGGACGCCGTGGCGTCGTACAGCTCCGCGAAGGCGGTGCTGTCCCCGCGCGCGGAGCGCTTCAGGAGCGCGCCGAGGTCGGGGGCTGTGTCATGACGGCCGGCCGGCGCCCCCGGATGAGGGGCGCCGGCCGCATCGTCGTGGACGGGATCCATGGGTGTGATCCTCCGCGATCAGTGGTGCTGCTGGCGAGTGCCTGCCCGGGTCACTTGACCCCGGTCAGCACCTTGTCGATCACGTAGACCGTCGCGTTGGCGGTCGGGATGTTGCCGCACAGCACGTTGGCGGTGACGGTGCCGTCGGTGACGGTCATGCCCGACTCGGCGTCGCCCTCGATGGTGAGGGAGTCGCCCGCGAGGGTGTCCTGGTCGCCGGCGACCGCGTCGGCCTTCTCGTTGGAGCCGACCACGTGGTGCGCGAGGATCTTGTAGAGGGCGCTCTCCTGGCCCTTCTCCTGACCCTCCATCACCAGGCCGTTGAGGTCCTTCTTCGGGATCTCGGCGAACGCGTCGTTGTAGGGCGCGAAGACGGTGAGCGCCTCGGCGCCGTTGAGCGTGTCGGCGAGGCCGTCGATGCTGGTGACCGCGGTGACCAGGGTGCTCAGCAGCGGGTTGTTGCTGGCGGCGGTCGCGACCGGGTCCTTGACCATGCCGTCGAACGAGCCGGCGCCCGAGGTCGGGATGGCCGAGCAGCCGGGGCCGAAGGTCTCCGCGCCGGCGCCCTCGGCGGCCGGGCTGTCCTCGGAGGTCTCCGACGAGGTGTCGTCCGAGCCGGTGGCCGGCTCGTCGTCCTCGCTGCTGCACGCGGCGAAGGTGGCGGTCATCGCGAGGACCGCGATGCTGGCGCCGGCGCTGCGACGGATCTTCTGGAGCTTCATGGTGGTGCCTTCCGTAGGAGGGGCTCGAGGTGTGTCTCGTGTGTTGTTCGGTGCTGTGCGGGAACCGGATGGCCCCATTTCCGGGGTTTTTTCGTGACCGGCGTCACTCCCGGTCAGCTGGCCGTCACTTCACGGTGACGATCAGCTCGTGCAGCCCGCTGGCGCCGTTCGGGAACGGCTCGGCACGGACGGCGGTCTGCGCCTCGCCGTTGCCGGCGACCGCGCGTACGGCGATCCGGTGGGACCCGGACTCGGCCGACGGCCAGCGGTGGAACCACTGGCGCCAGTAGTTCTCGCCGCCGTCGGGTCCGAGCTGCGCGTCCTGCCAGCCGCCGCCGTCGATGCGGACCTGCACCTTGGCGATGCCGTCACGCTCCTGCGCCCACGCCACGCCGCCGATGACGACCTCGCCCGGGTCGATCTGGGCCAGCGCCTTCGGGGTGTCGATCCGCGCTGAGATCTTGATGGGGGCGTCGATCGCCCAGTCGCGCTCGGTCCAGTAGGCCTTCTGGTCGTCGTACGTCGTCAGGGTGAGCCTGGTCAGCCACTTGGTGGCGCTGATGAAGCCGTAGAGGCCCGGGATCACCATCCGCACGGGGAACCCGTGCTCGCGCGGCAGCGCCTCGCCGTTCATGCCGACCGCGATCATCGCGTCGCGGCCGTCGGTGGCGAGGTCGAGCGGGGTGCTGATCGTCATCCCGTCGAAGTCGGTGGAGAGGATCTGGTCCGCCTTCGTGCCGTCGATCCCGGCCAGCTCGAGCACGTCGGTCAGCCGGACGCCGAGCCAGCGGGCGGCGCCGACGTAGGGTCCGCCGACGCTGTTGGAGACGCAGGTGAGCGTGATGTCGCGCTCGATCATCGGCATCTCGAGCAGCTCGTCGAAGGTGATCGTCACCTCGCGCTCGACGTCGCCGTCGATGGTCAGCGTCCAGTCGTCGCTGCTGACGACGGGGGTGTCGAGGCGGGTGTCGACGCGGTAGAAGTCGTCGTTGTCGGTGGTCCACGGCGTGATGCCGGGGACCTGGTCGTCCAGGCCTCGCGGCAGCGGCGGCGCCGGATCGGCCGGCTCGGGGAGCGCGATGTCCTCCGGCCGGGTGCGCAGCGAGGTGACGACGCGACCGGCGAGCCCGCCGGCGGCGGCGGCCGCCGTCAGGGCGACGGCGGTGAGGATCAGCGTCCGCCGGCTGCCGTCGGTGCGGGCCTGCGTGTCGGTGCGGGCCAGCAGCGCCAGCGCGAGCGGGCCGACCACCGCGGCGACGACGGTCGGGAGCAGGTCCAGCACGTCGGCGGCCGGCCGGGTCATCACGGCGACCGCCGCGACCAGCACGAGGGCCACGAGCATCCCGGCGCCCACCGCCAGCCGGCGGCGGGCGAGGATCCCGGCGACGGCCGCGAGGAGCAGCACGCCGGCCATCACCGACCCGACGAGGATGATCTTGTCGGCACTCCCGAACTGGCGGATCGCCCACTCCTTCATCGGCGTCGGCGTCAGGTCGATCACGGCCGACCCGACGGCGAGCACCGGTGACGAGTCGGGATCGGCCACGGCGGCGACGAGGTGGGCGAGCCCGATCCCCGTCAGGGTCGCCAGTACGCCGTACATGGCCCAGAGCAGTCGAGTCCTCATGGTGACGGTTCGTTGCCGCCACCCCGATCGGATCGGTCAGGTTGATGTGACGGGCGCGACGGGCGTCACGGGGGTCGCGACGTGGACCAGCGCGTCGCCGGCGTTGACGATCGGCGCCCGGGTCAGGCCGATCACGATGCCCGGCCGGTCGGCGTGCACCAGCCGCACCCGCCGGCCGAAGGTGTCGGAGAGACCACCGAGCCGCTGGCCCTCCTCGACGTGGTCGCCGAGGTGGACCTCGAGGTGCAGGATCCCGGTGCCGCGGGCCCGGACCCAGCCGCTGGAGCGGGACTCGACGGGCACGGGGTCCGCGTCGGCGTCCAGCGGGTCGACCATCCCGAGCGAGGCGAGCACCCGTCGTACGCCCGCGACGCCGACGGCGATCGGCTCCTCCTCGAAGCGCAGCGCCTCGCCGGCCTCGTAGAGCAGCACCGTGGCGCCCCGGTCGCGCGCCGCCTGGCGCAGCGAGCCGTCGCGCAGCCGGGCGTGCAGCATCACCGGCGCTCCGAACGCCTCGGCGAGCTCGCGGGTGCGCGGGTCGTCGAGGTCGGCCCGGATCTGCGGCAGGTTCGTCCGCCGGTCGGCCGCCGTGTGCAGGTCGATGCCGACGTCGCACTTGCTGACGACCTCGGTCATGAAGAGGTGCGCGATCCGGCTCGCCAGCGACCCGCGGGCGGAGCCGGGGAACGAGCGGTTGAGGTCGCGGCGGTCCGGCAGGTAGCGGTCGCCGGCCATGAAGCCGAGCACGTTGACGACGGGTACGGCGACCACGGTCCCGCGCAGCGTGCGCGCCGAGAGGGCCGCCATCGCCTGCCGGATCACCTCGACGCCGAGCACCTCGTCGCCGTGGACCGCGGCGTTCACCCAGACGGTCGGTCCAGGCTCGCGGCCGTGCACGACCCGGACGGGGAGGCTGACGTCGCCGCCGGTGACCAGGCGGGTGATCGGGAGCTCGACCTCCTTGGCCGAGCCGGCGCGGACCCGGACGTTGCCGATCGCGAACGACTCACGCAGGGCCATGCACGCCCCGGTTCCGTCGGCGGACCTTCCGTGGCGGCCGGCCGCCGAGGTAGGAGTGGCCGGAGTCGACGAGGAAGCCCTGGCGCAGCGCCTCGCGGCCCACCAGCATCCGGAAGCCCATCTCGTCGCGGCGGGTCAGGGTCACCTCGGTGGTCACGACCCGGCCGAGCAGCTCGACGTCGGTGAGCACCACGATCCGCTCCTGGGCGTGGCCGGTGGAGCTGCGCACCATCCGCCGGTCGTGCACCGGGCACTCGACGAGGACGGCGTCCTCGGCCGAGCGCTGCCACGGATGGACGGAGAAGCGGACCCACTCGACGCCGTCGCGCTCGAACTCCTCGAGGTCGAAGGCGTGCAGCGCCGAGGTGCGCGCCCCGGTGTCGAGCTTGGCCTTGACGTGACCCACGCCCAACCCGGGCAGGCGCACCCACTCTCGCCATCCGGCAGTGACCGGAGGGCTGCTTGAATGGACCCTGACCACACAGCCATCCAAGCAGGTCGGGAATGAAGCTCGCGATCCTCTCCCGCGCACCGCGGTCCTACAGCACCCAGCGCCTCCGCACGGCGGCCCTCGACCGGGGCCACCAGGTCAAGGTGCTCAACACGCTCCGATTCGCCATCGACCTCTCCGGCGAGGAGCCCGACCTCCAGTTCCGCGGCAAGCAGCTGTCGGACTACGACGCCGTGCTGCCGCGGATCGGCAACTCGATCACCTACTTCGGCACCGCCGTCGTGCGGCAGTTCGAGCAGATGGACGTCTACACGCCCAACACCGCCAACGGGATCGCCAACTCGCGCGACAAGCTGCGCGCCTCGCAGATCCTGTCGCGGCACAACATCAAGATGCCGGCGACGACCTTCGTGCGCGACCGCGCCGACGTGATCCCCGCGATCGAGCGGGTCGGTGGCGCGCCCGTCGTGATCAAGCTCCTCGAGGGAACCCAGGGGATCGGCGTCATCCTCGCCCCCGACATCAAGGTCGCCGAGGCGATCATCGAGACCCTGCAGAGCACGAAGCAGCAGGTGCTGATCCAGCGCTTCGTCAAGGAGAGCCGGGGCCGCGACATCCGCGCCCTCGTCGTCGGCGACCGGGTCGTCGCCGCGATGCGCCGCGTCGCGCAGGGTGACGAGTTCCGCTCCAACGTGCACCGCGGCGGCAGCGTCGAGCGGGTCGAGCTGGACCCGGAGTACGAGCGGGTCGCCGTACGTGCCGCACAGATCATGGGCCTCAAGGTCGCCGGTGTCGACATGCTCGAGGCCGACGAGGGCCCGCTGGTGATGGAGGTGAACTCCTCGCCGGGCCTGGAGGGCATCGAGAACGCCACCAAGCTCGACGTCGCCGGCGCGATCATCGACTACATCGACAACCAGGTCGCCTTCCCCCAGATCGACGTGCGCGAGCGGCTCTCGGTCTCCACCGGGTACGGCGTCGCCGAGCTCGTCGTGCACGGCGACGCCGACCTCGTGGGCAAGTCGCTGGGCGACTCCGGCCTGCGGGAGCGCGACATCACCGTGCTGACCCTCCACCGCGGCACCACCGTCATCCCGAACCCCTTCCCCCGACATGTGCTGGAGGCCGAGGACCGGCTGCTGTGCTTCGGCAAGCTGGAGGAGATGCGGTCGATGATCCCGGCGCGCCGGAGCCGCCGGGCGCGGGTGAAGAAGCTGCCGAAGAAGCCGATCCTGTCTGATTAGCCGAGCGTGTCGCCTTCTGTCGGACCTACCTCGGTCTGGCGGCAAGACACGGCGTGCTCGCCCCTCGTTCGCGGGTGGTGCGCCGCCCCCGATCCGGCAGGATGGCGCCCATGACTGACGCACCCGCCGAGCTGGTCCACCTCGACGTCGCCGACGGCGTCGCCACGATCACCCTCGACTCGCCGCACAACCGCAACGCCCTCTCCCGCCAGCTCGTCACCGAGCTGATCGGTCACCTGACGACGGTGGACGCTGACGACGACGTGCGCGTGGTGCTGCTGAAGTCCTCCGGCCGGGTGTTCTGCTCCGGCGCCGACCTGTCCGAGGCCGCGACGGTGCCGATGCACGAGGGCGCCCGGGCGATCGTCGGCGTGCAGCGCCAGATCGTGGCCCTGTCGAAGCCGGTCGTCACCGTGGTCGAGGGCGCCGCGCGCGCGGGCGGCATCGGCATCGTGGCCGCCTCCGACGTCGTGGTCGTCGCCGAGGACGCCACCTTCGCGCTCACCGAGGTCAAGCTCGGCCTCACGCCGGCCGTGATCTCGCTGACCGTGTTCCCGCGGCTCACCGCGCGCGGGCTCGCCTGGACGGCGCTCGGCGGCGAGGTGTTCACCGGCGAGGAGGCGGCGACCTACGGGCTCGCCACGTTCGCCGTACCCGCCGCGGAGCTGCAGGCGAAGGTCGACGAGGTCGTCGGGCAGATCGCCACCGGCGCCGCGCAGGGCCTGCGTGAGACCAAGAAGCTGGTCGGCGCGGAGCTGCTCGAGCGGATCGACGCGAAGGGCGAGGAGCTCGTCGAGCTGAGCGCACGCCTGTTCGGCTCCGACGAGGCGCGCGAGGCGATGACCGCGTTCCTCACCCGCAAGAAGGGCTGAGCCCCAGAGGCGGTGCTGCGGCGTCGGCTCTCCGTCAGCTCTCGAGGTACGCCGTCAGAGCGGCCACCAGCGTCGACTGGGCGCGGTCGATGTCGACGCTGGTGCCGAAGACGTGGTCGAGGCGCAGCCCGCGCATGGCGCTCGGCAGCACCGCGGCGACGTCGCGGGCCCGCTCCGGGTCCCAGCCGGGCGCGTCGAGGCTCTCGAAGTAGCGCAGGAACGCCCGTTCGCCGAGCTCGTCGAGGTGGGCGAGCGACCGGGCCGTGCGCGGGTGCGTCACGGCGAGGACCTCGCGCGGGCGGGGCAGCCCGGCGCGGATCGTCTCGACCGCGATGCCGTGCGGCGACTCGAGCAGACCGCGGTAGAGGTCGGCGACCTCGGCGACACGGCCCGCGACGGTGTTGCTCGTCGGCGTGCCCCACAGGTCGGGACCGGCCTCGACCATCAGGTCGACGACCGCCGACCAGAAGCCGTCGGAGTCGCCGAACAGGTTCTGCACCGAGCCCCAGCTGAGGCCCGCCTCCTTGGCCACGAGGTTGATCGAGACGGCCTCGGGCCGGCCGTCGCCGAGCAGCCTCAGCGCCGTGGACAGCAGCTGCTCCCGAGCCGCCACGCCACGGCGGTTCGGCTTGCGTGCAGGTGCATCTGACGTCGTACTCATCGGCCCCCCTGGCTCCGTGCGACTCCTCACCATTCTGACACCGTTGCCTGCCTGTAGAGTTGACTGCTTGCTGCGCGGACTCACTTCAGGGTCCGGCGCAGTGGACGAAGCACAGGGACAACAGGGGACGGCAGGGGTCGCGTCGGTGGCAGACGAGCTGGTGGAGCGCGAGGTCGCGACAGAGCAGGCCTTCGTCGACCGGGTCTACGAGCAGCTGGAGGTGGCCGGCAGGGCCGCGCAGCAGCTCGCCCGGGAGGGACACTCGCGGGGCCGGCTCGGCCACGAGGGCGGACTGGTCGAGCGGGACGCGATGGTCTTCCAGGCCGCGAAGCGGATCGCGCAGCTGGACGCGGCGCACGAGGGGCTGGTCTTCGGGCGCCTCGACCTGGACGCGTCGGTCGACGCCGAGCCGCGGTACGTCGGCCGGATCGGCCTGCGTGACGACAACCGCGACTCGCTGCTGATCGACTGGCGTGCGCCGGCAGCCGCCGTGTTCTACCAGGCGACCGCCGCCGAGCCGCAGTCCGTGATCCGCCGCCGGGTGCTGCGCAGCGCCGGCCGCGATGTCGTCGGCGTCGAGGACGAGCTGCTCGACGCGGAGGCGCTCGACGTGGCCGAGGCCGCCGGGCGCGAGCTCCCGATCGTCGGCGAGGGCGCGCTGATGGCGCAGCTCTCCCGCGCCCGCGACCGGTCGATGCACTCGATCGTCGCGACCATCCAGGCCGAGCAGGACAAGGCGATCCGCGCCCCCTCGAAGGGCGTCGTGTCGATCTCCGGGGGGCCCGGCACCGGCAAGACCGTGGTCGCGCTGCACCGCGCGGCGTACCTCCTCTACACCGACCGGCAGCGCTACGAGCGCGGCGGCGTCCTCGTCGTCGGCCCGTCCGGCGTCTTCATGCGCTACATCGAGCGGGTGCTGCCGTCGCTCGGCGAGACCGCGGTCGCGCTGCGCAGCCTCGGCGAGGTCGTCGACGAGGTGCGCGCCACCCGCCACGACGAGCCCGCCGTCGCCGACGTGAAGGGCTCGGCGCGGATGGCCGAGGTGATGCGTCGTACGGCGCGCCAGCAGGCGCCCGGCAGCCCGCGGGAGTACCGCGTGTTCTGGCGCGACGACCGCCTCGTCCTCGACCGTGGCAGGCTCGGCCAGATCCGGCGCCAGCTGATGTCGCAGGGGCTGCGCAACAAGCAACTGCCGCGCGTCTCGAACGCGCTGCTCGACGCGCTGTGGCGGCAGGTCCGCGGCGAGCGCGGTCGCGAGCAGGGCCGCGAGAAGTTCAACGACGAGATCCTGGGGCGCGACGACTTCCTCGAGTTCGCGCACGGCTGGTGGCCGCCGCTGGACGCGCCGACCGTGCTCTGCTGGCTGCGGGACCCGGAGTTCCTCGGCCGCGTCGCCGAGGGCGTGCTCTCCGCCGAGGAGCAGCGGCTGCTCGCCAAGTCGTGGAGCCACCTCGACCCGAGCCGGCCGATCAGCGGCCAGATCTCCATCGAGGACGTGCCGCTGCTCGACGAGCTGCGCTACGCGCTGGGCGACGTCCCGCAGAAGGCCGACGACGAGCGCGACGACCCGATGGCGCTGATCGAGGGTGCCGTCAACGTCCAGGAGCTGATGACCGCCTCCGACCGCGAGTTCGCCAGCGGCCCCGCCTGGCGGCCGCCGACGAGCAGCATCGAGGACGACGGCTACGCCCACGTGCTGATCGACGAGGCCCAGGACCTCACGCCGATGCAGTGGCGGATGGTCGGCCGCCGCGGCCGCACCGCCTCGTGGACGATCGTCGGCGACCCGGCCCAGTCCTCGTGGCCGGAGCCCGCCGAGGCCGCCACCGCGCGCGCCGCCGCGCTGGAGCGCAAGCAGCTGCACGAGTTCCACCTGTCGACGAACTACCGCAACTCCGCAGAGATCTACGCCCACGCGGCGGCCTATGCCGAGCGGGTCGGCCTGGGCGCGGACCTGCCCGACGCGGTGCGTCGTACCGGCGAGGAGCCGACGGAGGTCGTCCTCGGCCCCGGCGGCGACCTCGAGGCGGCCACCCGGGACGCGGTCCTCGAGATCGCCGGCCGGGTCTCCGGCACCGTCGGCATCGTGGTGCCCGTCGCCCGCCGCTCCGAGGTGAACGCCTGGCTGGCGTCCTGGCCCGAGCTCGCCGACGACGCCGCGGGCGCGCGTGCCGCCGTCGACTCGTCCGTCACCCCGTCCGGCGAGGACCGTGTCGTCGTGCTGACCGGCCTCGACACCAAGGGCCTCGAGTTCGACGGCATCGTCGTCGTCCGGCCCCAGGAGATCGAGGACGAGTCCGCCACCGGCCGCGCGACGCTGTACGTCGTCCTGACCCGCGCCACGCAGCTGCTCACCACGATCAGCTGACGGTCCGGCGACGTACGATCGACGCATGGACCCGCGGGACGACGAGCCGACCCCCTGGTCGCCCGACGAGCACCTGCCCGCCGACGCCCGCCGGATGGGCCTGAGCCCGCTCGTGCCCGACGGCGCGATGCTGGAGTTCGCCGGCTCGCTGGACAGCTCCAAGCTGTCCCACCGGGTCGTGGCGTGGGTGCTGCTGGTGACGTTCGTGCTGCCCGTGTTGTTCACTCTGCTGCGCCTGCTGGGGTAGGTGTGCTGAGGTGGTCCGGTGCACGTGTTCATCCGGCCCACCCAGGCGTTCCTGACCTGCCACGTCTGCGACGGCAACGTCTTCGCGCAGCGCGAGATCAAGATGACGACCACCGGCATGTCGTTCTTCGACCTCGACTGGCTCAACAAGTCCGGCGACGGCGTGATCTGCGTGCGGTGCGGCTTCGTGCACACCTTCATGGGCAACGCCCACCAGTGGGTCCCCCTCGACCAGGTCGATCCCGCCGACCTCCCCGCCGACCCGCTCGCGGGTCCGCCGACCGCCGAGTGAGTACCGACCGGTGGGCGACGGTGAGTATGGATGGTTCGCGTTCCCGCCCGAGGGCTACCGCCCCGACGAGGACGACCGGTGGGAGGAGCCGCCGGAAGGCTCGCAGATCCGGTTCATGTCCGAGGAGTCGGTGGACGTGCCGCTGTGGGGTGAGGGCGGCCTGATGTTCGCCGACGGCGAGGAGCTGGTCCGGGAGTGGGGTGTCAGCCAGAGGCTCGCCGACGACGTGGTGCGGTGGGGCCGGGCGTCCCAGGGCCTCCCCAGCCCGGAGCTCCACGCCGAGGCTGCGCGACTGGTCCAAGCCCTTGACGAGCACACCGGCCACCGGTTCCGGTTCGTCTATCGGCCGTGACGGCGCCCGGACATGCCTGTACCCCCGCCCGGTGCTGCTTGATGGGCGGGGTACGGGGCGTGGTGGTCAGTACCCGTCGTAGTCGTCGGGATCGAGCCGCCGCGGCGGGTCGAGCGCCGTGGTCCCGAGTGGCCCGACGTGGAAGTGCCGTCCGGACGGACTGATCCACAGGTAGTGGGCAGGCGCGATGATCACGTACCGCCACAGACTGAAGGTCTTTGCCCGATGGTGCCGTCGACACAGGGCGACGAGCTGACAGGGACAGGTCGGTCCGCCCTGGGCATAGGGCGTGTGGTGGTCGACGTCGCACTTCACCGCCCGGCGGGGGCAGCCGGGGAACCGGCACGTGTGGTCCCTTTGCTGGACCCTGCGCTTGAGGCGGTCCGGGATCTCGTACGAGTCCACCGGCACACAGTCGGCCAGGTCGATCACCGGCCGGATCGTGACGGTCGTGTGGCGGGCGAGCAGCCACTCCTTGATCTGCCCGATCGTGACCGGCATCCCGGTCTCCTCACACCGCCCCACCCCGTTGGTCGAGGAGGCCGCCTCGTCCTTGTTGGTCGAGGAGGCCGGCCACGGCCGTCTCGAGACCCCCGCAGCCCCTCCTCCCAAGTCCCCGTCGTCCTCGTTGGTCGAGGAGGCCGGCCACGGCCGTCTCGAGACCCCCGCAGCCTCCCCTCCCAAGTCCCCGTCGACGAGCTCGCCGAGGCTGGTGTCGGTGATGTGCACGTTCAGCACCACCTTCCGCCCAGGCGCCTCGGCAACGACCTCGCCGGTCTCCTCGTCATGGATGAGCAGGTCCAGCGCGAGATCGCGTCGCGCGATCGCACCAGCGGCCTTCGACCGTCGTACGTCGAGCGGTGAGTCGTCCCCGAACCGGCCCCGGATCTCCGCTTCCCGTGCGATCGCTTGGTCGAGGTCGAGGCTGTCCGCAGCGTCGAGGACACCGTCCCAGCGCACCTGCCCGTTCTCGTCGACCTCATCGGGTCCGAAGTGGCGTTGGTCGGCGGCCTTCTGCCGCTCGGCCTCGGCACGTTCGGGATCGAACCTGATGATGGCTTCCGCCACGAGGCGTTCGAGCTGTTTCCACCCGACGCCGCCGATGGCGGCGTTGAGGTGCCGGTCCACGAACGCCGCTGCTTCGGCGGACAGTGGGCGGGTGAGGTCCGCGACCCGTTCGGCCCGCCACGGCGCGACCTTCCCCGCGACCACGGCGGCGTACAGGAGCGGGAGGCGCCAGGCGCACTCGATCACCCGGCCCACATAGGACCTGCCGCTGTCGGGTGAGCGTTCCAGGACGGCGATGAGCTCCATCAACGCGAACTCCGACACCAGCGGTGCGTCGTCGCCGGCGATCGGGACACCGGTGTCGATCACCCCGTCCACGAGGGTGGCTGCGGCTTCGGTGCAGTCGATGGTGTTCTGGTCCGCCCACGCGGTGATGGCGACCCATTCCTCGACGAGGAGGCTGTTGCGTCCCCGGACCCCGGCGGAGAGCTCGGTCAGGAGCTCGGGCACCGAGTGGCCGTCGAAGCGGCCGATCGGGGTGCTGGGTCCGAGGTTCATGAAG
>DATMHM010000108.1:0-3476 GCA_035554935.1 Nocardioides sp.
AGGGAGATGTCGCGGCGATCGTGGCGGCTCTGACGGGGAGGCTGCGGTGGTCTCGAGACGGTCGCGGGGCGACCTCCTCGACCAACGGGGCGGGGGCGACCTCCTCGACCAACGGGGCGGGGGCGACCTCCTCGACCAACGGGGCGGGGGCGACCTCCTCGACCGACGGGGAGGGCTACGACGTCAACGCGGAGGCGGCGGAGCGGGCGGCGGAGGCGGACCGGCTGACGGACCAGCAGGCGATGATCCTGTCGGTCACGCGGCTGATACCGCGGGTCGAGGTGCGCGGTGGCGCGGGCAGCGGCAAGACGGTGCTCGCGCTGCAGCAGGCGAAGGAGCTCACCCACGGCGGGCAGGGGCGGAAGCCGCAGCGGGTGGCGCTGCTGTGCTACTCGATCGGGCTGGCGTCGTACCTCAAGCGTGTCGTCGCCACCTGGCCGCGCAAGCACCAGCCGGCGTTCGTGGGGACGTTCCACGAGTTCGGCCGGCAGTGGGGCGCGCCGGACGGGGACCGGGCGGACAGCGAGTTCTGGGAGGAGCGGCTGCCGGCGCTGATGGGGGAGCTGGCGGACGGGCTGAGCGACGGGAAGAAGTACGACGCCGTGGTGGTCGACGAGGCGCAGGACTTCGCCGTCTCGTGGTGGACGCCGGTGCTGAAGGCGCTGCGCGACGAGGAGGGGGGCGGGCTGTATGTGTTCTCCGACGAGAACCAGCGGATCTTCGGCCGGTTCGGCGTCCCGCCGGTCGCGCTTGTGCCGCTCGTCCTCGACCACTGCCTGCGCAACACCCAGGAGATCCACGGGACGTTCGCGCCGCTCGCGCCGTCGCGGATGTACGCCCGTGGTGGGCACGGCCCCGCCGTACGGTTCGTGCCGTGCGCCGCCACCGACGCGGAGGAGGCCGCCGACGACGAGGTGGTGCGCCTGCTGGACGACGAGGGCTGGGAGCCGGGGCGGGTCGCGCTGATCACGACCGGCCACCGCCACTCCTCGCACAAGAGTCAGACCGACGCCGTCGGGCAGGACGAGTACTGGGAGACCTTCTGGGACGGCGAGGAGGTGTTCTACGGCCACGTCCTCGGCTGCAAGGGTCTCGAGCGCGCGGCCGTCGTGCTCTGCCTCAACGAGGAGAAGGTGACCGACCGTGCCCGCGAGAGGTTGTACGTCGGCATGTCGCGCGCCACCGACAAGCTCGTGGTCGTCGGCGACCCGGCGTGGGTGCGGGAGGTCGGCGGGCCGCAGGTGGCGAAGGCGCTCGGAATCGAGCCGACCGGCACGTCAGGTTGAGGCTCAGCCGGGGAGGAACGGCGGCGGGCCGGTGATCGTGCAGCCCAGCGGCTCGAGGAGCGCCTGCAGTGCGACCACGCCCTCCGGCGGGATCGGGCCCGGGATCGGGAGGTCGCCCTCGAACGACTGGTCGAGGACCACGCCGGAGTCGACGAAGAAGCTCTCGAAGCCGGACGGCGTGATCAGCGTGTAGAACCGTGCCGACGCGGACGCGATCCGGAACGCGTGCTCGCGGCCGGGCGGGAGGTGGATCGCCGAGCCGGCCTCGACCAGCACGCTGCCGTCCTCGCTCCACGCCTCGAGCGCGCCGTCGAGGACGATGAACGTCTCTGCCTCGCGGGTGTGGACGTGCCGCGGCGTCATCGCCCCGAGCACCGCCCGCTCCTCGACGAGCGAGAACGTGCCGCCGGTGTCCTGGCCGCCGAGCACGACCCGGCAGAGCATGTCGACGTGGTTGAGGACGGAGCTGTCCTGCGGTGCGAGTACCGCTGATCGGAGGTCGGTCATGCCGACCAGCGTGGCGGCCGGGGGATCGCGCGAACCATCCCCCGAACCGGGGGTTCCGGCCTACTGTGGTCCGGTGACCGCGATCCGGGGCGAGGGGCTCGCCGACCGCCTCGAGCGCGCCATCGGCGCGATCGGGGACGGCGCCGATCCGGCGCGCGCGGCCGAGCAGGTGCTCGACGAGATGCTGGCCGCCGTACCCGGTGCCGACGCGGGTGCCCTCGTCCTCATGCACCCGCAGACCGGCCTGTTCTGGACCGGCGCGGTGACCGAGCTGCCGCCCGAGAGCTGCCACCCGTTCTTCGGCGTCGAGCTGTCCGGCGGCGACGACTGCTTCCGCCGGATGGCGGCCACCGGTGCCGGCGCGCGCGCCCTGCGGCTGCGCGGCACGAACCCGGACATGCTGGAGACGGTCGTCGAGGCGCACGGCTTCTCCGACGAGGTCCGCGCCGCCCTGTGCGACGGCGGTGTGCCGTGGGCGGGTGTCTCGCTGTGGCGTACGACGGGCGCGTTCACCGCCGCCGACGAGGCGGTCCTCGACGCAGTCGCGGGTACGGCGGCCGCCGTGCTGCGGCGCGCCGTGCTGGCCTCGCTCGGCGACGGCGTCGGGAGCCCGGGGCCGCGCGGCATGCTCGTGGTCGAGGACGGGCGGCTCGTCGAGTCGAGCCTGGACGACCCCGCGATGCAGGCCGAGCTGGAGACCCGTCGGTTCGACTCCTACCGGCACATCGACCACCTGGTCGCGCTCGCTGCCGCCGACCCGCGCTTCTCGACGGTGCTGCGGGCGGTCGACGGCCGGTGGCTGAGCGCCTACGGGATGGCGCTCACCGATCGCCGTACCGCCGTCATCCTGACCACCGCGACGCCCGCCGAGCTGCTCGGCCCGCGTGTCGTCGGCGCCGGTCTCAGCGCCCGCGAGGTCGAGGTGACCCGGCTGCTGTGCCGGGGAATGTCGGACAACGAGATCGCGGCCGAGCTCGTGGTGTCGCCGCACACCGTGCACGACCACGTGCGGTCGATCCGCGCGAAGCTCGGCGTCCGGACGCGCGCGGCCGTGGTGGCGCAGGTCTTCGGGGACACCTACTTCGACGCGTTCGTCGCGAGTGCGGCGATCCGGCACCAGGGGTGAGTCGCCGCGCTGGCTCGGTGGTCGACGCACTGGGGTTGCCCTCCGCGATGGCCGGGAGGGAGGTTGCGGGCGTCTCGAGACGGTCGTGGCCGACCTCCTCGACGGACGGGGGCGGGCGGGTTGTCAAGGAGGGTTGCAGGCGTCTCGAGACGGTCGTGGCCGACCTCCTCGACGAACGTCACACAGTCGAACATGTGTTCGGATGTGTGGTAGGGTGGTTGGACGGCCGAAGGCGGGATGCTCCGAGTGGTCCCGGGCTCCGGAGGTCGAGTTCTCCAGGACATGACACGCACCGTGCGGGTGCGGTGTCGCTGCGCCGGTCGGGTGCCTCCTGCAGGGCGACAACTCGTTGGTCGTGTCGTTGTCGTGTCCTGTGCCGAAGGGGGTGGGTGTCGTGGCTGTTGGGGTTGTCTCCGCGTCGGTGGCGCATCCGGTCCTGGAGTGTGTGGACCGGATCGCCTCGGCGGTGGGTGAGGTCGCGGATGTGCAGCCGGTGTTCATGACCACGGCCGCGAAGCAGACGGCACTGGTCGAGCTGGCCGCGGTGGAGGCGCGGG
>DATMHM010000109.1:0-12143 GCA_035554935.1 Nocardioides sp.
CACCGACCGCGAGAACGGTCTGCGCCTGGTCATCGAGGTGAAGAACGGGTTCGTGCCCGAGGCGCTGCTGGAGCAGCTCTACAAGCAGACGCCGATGGAGGACTCCTTCGGCATCAACAACGTCGCCCTCGTCGACGGGCAGCCACGCACGCTCGGCCTCAAGGAGATGCTCGAGGTCTTCCTCCACCACCGCTACGACGTCGTACGACGGCGCTCGCAGTTCCGCCGCAACAAGAAGGCCGAGCGGCTGCACCTGGTCGACGGCCTGCTGATCGCGCTGCTCGACATCGACGAGGTCATCCAGGTCATCCGGACCAGTGACAACTCGGCCGCCGCCAAGGAGCGGCTGATGAGCGTCTTCGACCTCTCGGAGGCGCAGGCCGACTACATCCTCGAGATGCAGCTGCGCCGGCTCACCCGGTTCTCCCGGCTCGAGCTGGAGAAGGAGCAGGAGGAGCTGCGCCGCGAGATCGAGGAGCTCGACGCGATCCTCGGCGACGAGGGCCTACTCCGGAAGGTCGTCTCGAACGAGCTCGCCGAGGTCGCCAAGACCTTCGGGACCCCGCGCCGCACCGTCCTGCTCGAGTCCGCCGGTACGACGGCCATCGCCGCGGCCGCCACGCCGCTGGAGGTCGCCGACGACCCGTGCTTCGCGTTGCTG
Source organism: Nocardioides sp. (assembly GCA_035554935.1). Classification (GTDB taxonomy): domain Bacteria; phylum Actinomycetota; class Actinomycetes; order Propionibacteriales; family Nocardioidaceae; genus Nocardioides. Next base: position 662 of record DATMHM010000109.1, read on the forward strand.
TCCTCGACCGGGCTGCTCGCCCGGACCAGCTCCGCCGACGGGATCGGGTCCGGCGGCGGGCGTGCCAACCACGACGTCGTCGTCTCGGCGGTGCGGACCACGGCGCGCGCCGACGTCGGCGTGATCACCTCCCGCGGCCGCCTGGTGCGACTCGCGGTCCTCGACCTCCCGGCGATCCCGCCGTCGGCCAACGAGCCGAACCTCCAGGGTGGGCTGCCGCTCAGCGAGGTGCTCGAGCTCGCCTCCGGCGAGCGGGCGCTGGCGCTGTGCACGCTCACCACCGAAGGGCCGGGGCTCGCGCTCGGCACCCGGCAGGGCGTCGTGAAGCGGGTCAACCCCGAGGTGCTCGGCCGGGACGAGTGGGAGGTCATCGGCCTCAAGGACGGCGACGAGGTCGTCGGCGCGGTCCAGCTGGTCACCGGCACCGAGGAGCTGTGCTTCGTCACGTCCGACGCACAGCTCCTCCACTACGGCGCCGACGGCGTCCGGCCGCAGGGCCGCTCGGGCGGCGGCATGGCCGGCATCCGGGTCGCCGACGGCGAGCGGGTGGTGTGGTTCGGGGTGCTCGACCTGAACGCGCCGGACGGGGTCGTGCTGGTGACCGCCTCCGGCTCGTCGACCGCACTGCCCGGCACCGAGCCGGGCGCGGTGAAGGTCACCGACTTCTGGGAGTACCCCGCCAAGGGGCGCGCCACGGGCGGCGTACGGTGCCACCGCTTCCTCAAGGGCGAGGACGCCCTGGTCTTCGCCTGGGCCGGTCCGGCCCCGGCCCGTGCGGCCGCCGCGAGCGGCGCCCCGATCGACCTCCCGGAGGCCACCGGGCGCCGCGACGGGTCCGGCGTGCCCGGCAGCCAGGCGATCGCAGCGGCGGCGGGCCCGCTGTCGACGATGCTGACCGCCGGCGAGACGGCAGCCCCGGCCGGCGGGGACGCTTCGACCGATGTGTCAGGGTGAGCGCATGACGACTCCGACCCGCGTCGCCGCGGGACTGCTCACCGGGCTCCTCGCCGCCAGCGCACTGACCGCCTGCTCGGGCGACGACGGCGACGACGTCCCCGCCTGGAGCGAGGCCGGCGAGAAGGCCAAGGAGCTGCTCGACGGGACCAGCGGCATCGAGGTCTCCATCACGACCGGCGACGACCCGGGCGTCGACTACCTCTCCGCCGCGACCGGCACGATCGTGGCGGACCCGCCCGCGTTCGAGGGCGAGGTCAACGGCTCGGTCTCGGGCCTGCCCGTCACCGCCGTCCCGGTGATCTCGGTCGACGGCACGCTGTGGATCAACCACCCGCTGCTCGGCGGCTGGAGCGACCGGTTCGCGCCCGAGGACCTCTGCGCGCCGGACCCGGCGACCCTGCTCGACCCCGGGACCGGCGTCTCCAACGTGCTGACCAGCAGCACCGATGTCGAGGCCGGCGAGGCCGAGCGCGGCGGCGCCGACAACAAGGAGATCTTCCGCACCTACTCCGGCACGGCGACCGGCGACTCCATCCGCGAGATCCTCCCCTGCGCCGAGGGCGACGAGTTCGACGCCACCTACCGGGTCGACGAGGACGGCCGGCTGCGCACCGCGCGCCTGACCGGCGTCTTCTTCCCGGACGCCGAGGAGGTCACCTACACGATCGACGTCGTCGAGTACGACGTCACCAGGGAGATCTCCGCTCCGGAGTGACCGCGATGGCTGGTCCCGACGTGCGGCCGCCGACGCGCGACCGGCTGCTGCTGACCTTCTGCGCGGTCGCGGTCGCGTTCGCGGCCGTCGACACCTACGTGGTCGTGCTCGCGCTGCCCGACATGATGGCCGGCGTCGGCATCCCCGTCGACGAGCTGCAGCGGGCCGCGCCGATCGTGTCCGGCTTCCTGCTGGGGTACGTCGCCATGCTGCCCCTCATCGGCCGGATCGCCGACCTGCGGGGGCAGGTTCCCGTGCTGGCCATGTCGCTGGTGCTGTTCTCGATCGGGTCGCTGGTCACCGCGGTCTCCTACGACCTGCCGAGCATGGTCGCGGGCCGCTTCCTCCAGGGCGTCGGCGGTGGTGGCCTGGTCCCGGCGACGATGTCGCTGGTCGCGGCGCTCTACCCCGTCGAGCGGCGCGGCCTGCCGCTCGGCCTGGTCTCCGCCGTGCAGGAGTTCGGCAGCGTGCTCGGCCCCCTGTTCGGCGCCCTCGTGCTGTCCTTCACCACCTGGCGCGGCATCTTCGCGATCAACCTGGCCGGGGGCGCCGCCCTGCTCGTCGCCGTCTCCCTCCTCGCCCGCACCCGCCCGTCGGTCGAGGAGGCCGGCCACGGCCCGTTGGTCGAGGAGGCCGGCCACGGCCCGTTGGTCGAGGAGGCCGGCCACGGCCCGTTGGTCGAGGAGGCCGGCCACGGCCGTCTCGAGACCCCCGGGCGCATCCTCCTCACCCGCTCGATCGCGCTGCTCCTCCTCGCCGCCACGCTCGCCGCCGGGCTGGTCACCTTCGTGCAGCCCTCCGACCTGCAGCGCGACCTCACCTGGGGCCAGCTGTTCATCCCGTACGTCGACGGCGGCAGCCGCTGGATCACCCCGGTCGGCCTCGCGGCGATCGGCGCCTGCACCGCCCTCCTGCTGTGGTGCTGGTTCGTCCCTCGCGCGCTCGTCGACCTGCGCGGCTGGCTGCGCCACCTGCTCGCCGCCGACCTGCTCGGCGCCGGCCTGCTCGCTGTGGCACTGGGCGGCATCGTGCTCGCGTTCGCCACCGCGGACCCGGAGGTGGCGGTGTTCTCCCCGCAGGGGCCGTGGTTCCTCGCGGGGTCCGGACTGGCCGTCGTGCTCCTCCTGCTGCACCTGCGCGTCGCTGACGACCCGATCGTCCCGCGCGGCGCCCTGCGCGCGACCCCGGCCTGGGGATCCCTGGTGGTCAGCTTCCTGGTCGGCTGGGCGCTGATCGCCGCGCTGGTCGACATCCCGCTCTTCGCGCGCACCACGACGGAGCCGGACTCGCAGCTGGGCGCCGCGCTGGTGCTGCTCCGGTTCCTCGCCGCTCTGCCGGTCGGCGCGATCGTCGGCGGCTGGCTGCTGCGCCGGGTCGGTGCAGGGGCGCTCACCGCGGTCGGCATGTCCGCGGCCGGGATCTCGTTCCTCGCGATGTCCCGCTGGGACGCCACGAGCCTGGACGCGTTTGCGTCCAACGTCCCGCTCGTCGTCGGCGGGCTCGGTTTCGGGATCGCGCTGGCTCCGGTCAACGCGGCGATCCTGGCGACCACCGACGACGACACCCACGGCCTTGCCAGCGCCCTGGTCGTGGTCGCCCGGATGGTCGGGATGCTGGTCGGCATCTCGGCGCTGACCACGATCGGGCTGCGCCGCCTCTACGCCGCCCAGGCCGAGGACCCCACCCTCGGGCTCCGGGAGCTCGGGATCGTGCAGGAGCAGGCGGTCTTCGTCGGAGCCGCGGTCGCCGCGTTCGTCGGCGGCGCCCTCGCCCTGGTCCTCTTCGCCCGCGCGGGCACCCGAGGGGTAAACACCGCCGAGGTGCTCCGCGCCGGCGGCTGACCGACCGCGTGGAGCTCCCCGCCGAGCGTTCACCTGACGGGGAAGGTCCTCGTGGCGAGCAGGGTGTCATCGAGGCTGATCAACCCCGTGACCTCGATCGTCACGTCGCCCTTGCCATCGAGGACGAAGCTCTGCTGCGCCTTGATCGACCTGCCGGGCTTGATCTCCTTGCTCCCGTTGGTCGACTCGGAGTCGACATAGGCATCCTCCAGCTCGGTGCCGTTCTGGAAGGCCGTCACGTCGGCGGCGAAGAGGAAGCTCTGCGCGTCGTCCCCGTTGTTGGTGAAGGTGAAGTCGACCTGCAGCACCGGCTTTCCCTCGTAGTCGGTGGTCTGGCGCGAACCGTCGATGGTGACGTCGTACTCGCTGTGCGCCTCGCCGAAGGCCTCCCCCGGCTTGGCCTCGACGGTCACGGTCTCCTCCGCCAGCACGCGCTCGTTGAGGCTGATCGCCTCCCTGACCTCGATGGTCACGTCCGAGTCGTCGTTGAGGATGAAGGCGTCCTGCACCTGGATCGACGTACCGGGCCGGATGTCCTTCGCGTTGTTGGCATCGCCGTCACCGCTCAGCGTCGCCTGCTCGAGCTCGACGCCGTTCTGGTAGGCCGTCGCCGTCAGCGACCACAGATAGCTGGCGTCCTCGTCGTCGTTGTTGGTGAAGGTCAGGTCCACCAGTAGGGCCGGCTTCCCCTCGTAGTCCTTGCCTTGCTCGGTGCCGTCGATGGTCACGGCGAAGTCGCTGGGGCGATCGGTCGCCTCCTCGACCGCGTCGTCCACCGCGTCGACCACGACGACCAGGAAGACGACGAACCCGATGATCGTGCCGACGATCGAGACGATCAGCCCGGCCAGGGCGGCCCACTTCGGCCCCGGCTGGAACAGCGCGACGATCGCGAGGATGAACGCGATCGGCAGCAGCACCCAACCGACGACGAGGGCGCCCGGGATGCAGGCGAAGACCAGGCCGACGATCGCCGTGCCGAGGGCGATCTTGCCGAGCGGCTTCGCCTTGCTGACGGGGGTCTCCGGGGACGGTCCTTGCAGGTGCGGTGCCGGCGGAGGCGGCGGGGGAAGGTTGGACATCGGGATTCCTCACTCACGAGCGGCACGAAACGGCTTGCGTGCCTGTACGCCGGGAACCTAGGAGGGAGGTCAGACACAAATGCCCGCACCGGCCGGCCCGACCACTGTTCCTCGCCGAGGGGTGGGCACCGGCTGGGGTCCTGCGCTCGGCGGGATAGCCTGTGGGCCGTGGGTGACTTCGACGATCTGCTCCAGGCCAACCGTGACTACGCCGCCGACTTCGGCCAAGCGGGATTCGATGGCATCGCCCATGCGGGCATCGCCCTCGTCACCTGCATGGACTCGCGCATCGACCCGCTGGGGATGACCGGCCTCAAGGCCGGCGACGCCAAGATGCTGCGCAACCCCGGCGGCCGGGTCGACGACCTGACCCTCGACGCGCTGGTCATCTCGGTGCACATGCTCAACGTCAACCGGATCATGATCATCCCGCACACCCGCTGCGCGGTCGCCAGCAACAGCGAGGCCGCCCTGCGCGAGCGCCTCGACAGCGCCACCGGCCAGGACACCTCGTGGCTCACCCTGCCGGTGACCGACGGCCAGGCCGCCGCGCTCGCCGCGGACGTCCAGCGCGTCAAGGCTCACCCGCTCATCCCCGACACCGTCAAGGTCGGCGGGTTCATCTACGACGTCGACACGGGCCTGCTCTCCCAGGAGGTCTGAGCCCCGGGCCGTCGCCCTACGCGAGCAGCTCCCGCAACGACCGGTCGACGAGCGCGCCCGGGAAGTCGTCCAGTCGTGCCCCCAGTGCGGCGAGGTCGCCGATGCCGCCGATCCGGCCGACGAGCGCCTCGGTCGCACCGGCCGGGTCCTCGCCCAGCTCGACGTCCATGAGCAGCGGGCAGTCGACCGCACCACCGTCCGGCTCGGGTGGCAGCGCCGGCAGCCAGCAACCGACCTCGAGGCGCAGCTCGGCGGCCCGCCCGACGCCGTCGACCCGCGGGTCGACGTACCAGAACAGCTCGCCGACCGGGATCCGCAGGTGGCCCTTGCGCGCCTTCGCCCCGTGCGCCTTGAGCACCTTGACGACGGCTGCGCGCGCCTGGGTCACCACCGTCTGATCGCCCCCAAAAGAGAAAGGAGGAAAGGGACGACGGTCCCTTTCCACTCCCAACGTATAGCGCACCCGGGGGCTTGCGGCAAGGCCCCGGTGACCCCGGACAATCACCGATCGTGACGCCCCGGACCGACGCTGCCTTCGCCCTGCCCGACCACCTCGCCGCCAAGTCCGACCCCGCCCTCATCGGTCCCGACGAGGACCACTTCGCAGCCGTCACCGCCGCGATCGAGCGCGCGATCGCCGACCTCGCCGGTCGGCTGGACGAGGCCCGCCGGGCACCCGGCGGACACGGCACCGCGGCCCTGGAGCGGGACCAGGAGGTGCACCGGCTGACCTCCCGGCTGCGCACTCTGCGCCGCTACGACCGCGACCTCTGCCTCGGGCGGGTGGTCGCCGCCGACGGGCTCGAGCCGGTGTACGTCGGCCGCCTCGGCCTCACCGACCGCGACGGGCGCCGGCTCCTCGTGGACTGGCGCTCCCCCGCCGCCGAACCCTTCTTCGCCGCCACCCACGCGCAACCGATGGGACTGGCCAGCCGCCGGCGCTACCGGTGGACCCTCGGCCATGTCACCGACTACTGGGACGAGGTGTTCACCCCCGACGGGCTCGAGGGGAACGCCGCGCTGGACGACCGGTCGGCGTTCATCGCCAGCCTCGGCAGCAGCAGGTCCGAGCGGATGCGGGACGTGCTCGGCACCATCCAGGCCGACCAGGACGCGATCATCCGCGCCGGCTCGCGCGGCACGCTCGTCGTCGACGGCGGGCCCGGGACCGGGAAGACCGTGGTGGCGCTGCACCGCGCCGCCTACCTGCTGTACGCCGACCCGCGGGTGGGACACGAGCAAGGTCACCGGCGGGGTGGCGTGCTGTTCGTCGGCCCGCACCGGCCCTACCTCGCCTAAGTCGCCGACGTGCTGCCGAGCCTCGGCGAGGAGGGGGTGCTGACCTGCACCCTGGCCGACCTGGTGCCGGAGGGCGCCGGCGCGGTCGAGGAGGCCGACCCCGGGGTGGCCCGCCTGAAGGCGTCGGCCGACCTCGTGGGCGCCGTCGAGGCTGCGGTGCGGGTCTTCGAGGAGGCCCCCGCCTCCGGGATGGAGGTCGGCACGCCGTGGGCGGACGTCTGGGTGAGCGCCAGGGACTGGGCGGAGGCGTTCGCGGCGCCCGAGCCGGGCGTGCCCCACAACGAGGCGCGCGAGCAGGTCTGGGACGAGCTGCTCGCGATCCTGGTCGACAAGGTCGTCGGCGACGACACCGACGTCGATCCGGAAGCCGTCCGGGTCGCCCTGCGTCGCAGCCCGGAGCTCGCCGACGCGATGGGGCGGGCCTGGCCGATGCTGGAGGCGAGCGAGCTGGTCGGGGACCTCTGGGCCGTCCCGGCGCTGCTCCGCGCCTGCGCGCCGTGGCTCACCGAGGACGAGGTCCGCACGCTGCGTCGGCCCGAGGGCACGCCGTGGACCACCGCCGACCTGCCGCTGCTCGACGCCGCGCGGCTGCGGCTCGGCGACGCGGGCGCGGAGCGCCGCCGGCGTCGCCGGGAGGCCGCGCGGGCCGCGGAGAAGGAGCAGATGGACGCCGTCGTCGACCACCTGGTCGCCAACGACGACTCCGAGATGAGGTTGATGTCGATGCTGCGGGTGCACGACCTGCAGGGCGCGTTGGCCGACGTCTCCCCCGTCGACGAGCCCACGGGGGACGTCCTGGCCGGCCCGTTCGCCCACGTGGTGGTCGACGAGGCACAGGAGCTGACCGACGCCGAGTGGCAGATGCTGCTGGCACGCTGCCCGTCGCGCAGCTTCACGGTCGTCGGGGACCGGGCGCAGGCCCGGCACGGCTTCACGACGTCGTGGGAGGAGAGGCTCGCCCGGGCCGGGCTGGACCGGGTGGAGGTCGCCGGGCTGACGGTGAACTACCGCACGCCGGAGGAGGTGATGACCGAGGCCGAGCCGGTCATCCGGTCCGCGATCCCCGACGCCAACGTGCCGACCTCGATCCGCAGCACCGGCGTACCCGTGCACCACGGCACGGTGGCCGAGCTCGACGGCATCCTCGCCGCGTGGCTCGCCGAGCACCCCGAGGGCACCGCCTGCGTGATCGGCTCCCCCGGCCTGGTCCCGCCCGCGCGGGTGCAGTCGCTCACCCCCGTGCTCGCGAAGGGCCTCGAGTTCGACCTCGTCGTGCTCGTCGACCCCGACCGGTTCGGCGAGGGGATCGAGGGCGCGGTCGACCGCTACGTCGCGATGACCCGCGCGACCGCGCGGCTGGTGGTGCTCACCAGCCGCGCCGACTGAGCAGCGTCACGCGTCGAGCGACTCCATGTCGACCTCGTAGGCGCCCTGGATGATGAACTCCTTGCGCGGCGCGACGTCACTGCCCATGAGCAGCTCGAAGACCTCCGCCGCGACCTCGGCGTCGTCGACGGTCAGCCGGCGCAGGGTACGACGCCGCGGGTCCATCGTGGTCTCCGCGAGCTGGTCGGCGTCCATCTCGCCGAGACCCTTGTAGCGCTGCACCGGGTCCTTCCAGCGCACGTTCTTCTTCTTCAGCTCGGCGAGCTTGCGCTGCAGCTCGTCGTCGGAGTAGGTGTAGACGTACTTGTCCTGGCCCTTCTTCGGGTTCGAGATCTCGATCCGGTGCAGGGGCGGGACGGCGGAGAACACCCGGCCGGCCTTGACCAGCTCGGGCATGTACTTGAAGAACAGGGTCGCCAGCAGGGTGCGGATGTGGGCCCCGTCGGAGTCGGCGTCGGCCATGAAGATGATCCGGCCGTAGCGGCGGGCGTCGAGGTCGAACGTCCGCCCCGAGCCCGCGCCGACGACCTGGATGATCGAGGCGCACTCGGTGTTCTTGAGCATGTCGCCCACGGACGCCTTCTGGACGTTGAGGATCTTGCCGCGGATCGGCAGCAGCGCCTGGAACTCGGCGTTGCGGGCCAGCTTGGCGGTGCCCAGCGCGGAGTCACCCTCGACGATGAACAGCTCGCTGCGCTCGTTGTCCGACGCCCGGCAGTCGGCGAGCTTCGCCGGCAGCGAGGAGGACTCGAGCGCGTTCTTCCGGCGCTGCGTCTCCTTGTGCTGCCGGGCGGCGATCCGGGTCTTGGAGGCGGCGACGACCTTCTCCATGAGGAGCTTGGCCTGGGCCTTCTCGGCGCGCTTGGTGGAGGTGAGGAACTCCTTGAGCTCCTTGGCGACCACCTTGCGTACGACGGAGCGCGCCGCCGGCGTACCGAGGATCTCCTTGGTCTGCCCCTCGAACTGCGGCTCGGCGAGGCGCACCGTGACGACCGCCGTCATCCCCTCGAGGATGTCGTCCTTGGTCACGTCGTCGTCGTTGACCTTGAGCGCCTTGGAGGCGCGCATCGCGTCGTTGAACGTCTTGGTGAGCGCGGCCTCGAAGCCGGAGACGTGGGTGCCGCCCTTCGGCGTGGCGATCACGTTGACGAAGGAGCGCAGCTCGGTGTCGTAGCCGGTGCCCCACCGGACGGCGACGTCGACCGTCAGCTCCCGCTCGACGTCCTGCGGGGTCATGTGACCCTTGTCGTCGAGCAGCGGCACGGTCTCGGTGAACGTGTCGCTGCCCTGCAGCCGCAGCACCTCGGTGACCGCCTCGTCGTGGGCGAGGAAGTCGCAGAACTCGCCGATGCCGCCGTCGTGGCGGAACTTCTCCTCGACCCACTCGCTCGCGTCGGCCGCCCGCTGGTCGCGGATGACGAGCTCGAGGCCCGGGACGATGAACGAGGTCTGCCGGGCGCGGCCGATCAGCCCGTCGAGGCCGAACTTCGCGTCCTTGGTGAAGATCTGGCGGTCCGGCCAGAACCGGACCCGGGTGCCCGACTTCCCCTTCGCGACCCGGCCGCCCTTGCGGGAGAGGCCGGTGGCGGGGGTGAAGGCGGCGTCGGGGCCGTCGCCGGCGAAGGTGCCCGGGACGCCGCGCTGGAAGCTCATCCCCTGGGTGGCCGGCGAGCGGTCGACGTCGATGTCCATCCGGCTCGACAGCGCGTTGACGACCGAGAGACCGACGCCGTGCAGGCCGCCGGTGGCGACGTAGGAGCCGCCGCCGAACTTGCCGCCCGCGTGCAGCTTGGTCGCCACGACCTCGACGCCGGTGAGCCCGGTCTTGGGCTCCTTGTCGGTCGGGATGCCGCGGCCGTCGTCGTACACCTCGACCGAGCCGTCGGCGTTGAGGGTGACCTCGACCCGGTGGGCGAACCCGCCGAGCGCCTCGTCGACGCCGTTGTCGATGATCTCCCACAGGCAGTGCATCAGCCCCCGGGTGTCGGTGGAGCCGATGTACATCCCCGGACGCTTCCGCACGGCTTCGAGGCCCTCGAGGACCAGGAGGTGGGCTGCGTTGTAGGTGTTGTCGGCGATGACCGGCTCCTCGTGTCGGGTGGTGCGTACGGCGGGTCCGAATCTACCCGCGACACGCCGGGCACCGGTGCAGGCACCCGGGTGTCGGGCGGGTGGACGATGAGGACGCGGGCGGCGTTGCCGACCGGATCAGGGATCGATGATCGATCGGATGATCACAACCGGGTTTCGGGTACTGGAAAATCAGGGAATCGACCGCGAAAGGGTGATGGGATGGCCTGGTGGGGAACGTGGAATGAACCACACTCCGTCGGGAATCTTTGCCCCAGTCGCTACGTTGATCCCGGCAACACCCGATGAGGGTTGTGACCGCAAGGAAAGAGAGGCCCGAGATGACGACTGCCGTTGCTCCCAGCGCTCCGCTCACCGCGGAGGACCGCTGCGACCGTTGTGGCGCCCAGGCCTACCTCCGTGTCGAGCTCGCCACTGGCGGCGAGCTGCTGTTCTGCGCACACCACGCCCGTGAGCACGGTGCCGCGCTGAAGGAGATCGCCGCCCACGTGCACGACGAGACCCACAAGCTGACCGACAAGCCGGCCCCTGCCGCCGACTGACGAGCTTCCGCGCCGCAGGCGCACGACGAAGGGCCCCGAGGACGACCTCGGGGCCCTTCGTGCTTCTCGATCGTCAGTCGAGGTAGTCGCGCAGGACCTGGGAGCGCGACGGGTGCCGCAGCTTCGACATGGTCTTCGACTCGATCTGGCGGATCCGCTCGCGGGTCACGCCGTAGACCTTGCCGATCTCGTCAAGGGTCTTCGGCTGGCCGTCGGTCAGGCCGAAGCGCATCGAGACCACGCCCGCCTCCCGCTCCGAGAGCGTGTCGAGGACCGCATGCAGCTGCTCCTGCAGCAGCGTGAAGCTGACCGCGTCGGCCGGCACGATCGCCTCGGAGTCCTCGATCAGGTCGCCGAACTCGGAGTCGCCGTCCTCGCCGAGCGGGGTGTGCAGCGAGATCGGCTCGCGGCCGTACTTCTGGACCTCGACGACCTTCTCCGGGGTCATGTCGAGCTCCTTGGCGAGCTCCTCCGGGGTGGGCTCGCGGCCCAGGTCCTGGAGCATCTGCCGCTGCACGCGGGCGAGCTTGTTGATGACCTCGACCATGTGCACCGGGATGCGGATGGTGCGGGCCTGGTCGGCCATCGCTCGCGTGATCGCCTGGCGGATCCACCAGGTTGCGTACGTCGAGAGCTTGAAACCGAGCGTGTAGTCGAACTTCTCGACGGCGCGAATGAGGCCCAGGTTGCCCTCCTGGATCAGGTCGAGGAGCGGCACGCCGGCCTTCGTGTAGCGCCGCGTGATCGACATCACGAGCCGGAGGTTCGACTCGACGAGACGGCGCTTCGCCTCCTCGTCGCCGAGGTCCTTCCGCCGGGCGAGCTCGCGCTCCTCCGTCTGCGTCAGCAACCTGCCGTCGCCGAGTTGGCGGACGTAGAGCTTGAGCGGGTCGGCGCTGCGGAGCC
>DATMHM010000110.1:0-41417 GCA_035554935.1 Nocardioides sp.
CTCGCCGTTCCGGCTGCGGCACCGCGAGCCGCTGCGCCGGATGGTCGAGCTCGTCGACCCGCTCGACCGGGCCCTGCGCAGCACGCGCGTGCTGGTGCGGCAGACGTCGATCGCCGCCTACCGCCGCCGGCACGTCCCGCCGTCGTACGCCGCCCTCACCGCGGACCTCGCCGACGCGGCGGAGGCCGTGGCGGCGGAGCTGGCCGCCGACCGGCTCGCGGTCGACGCGCGCGACGCAGTGCTGGCGGTGGGGGCTGCGACCGGCGTCGTCGAGCGGAGCGAGGTGCTCACGGCCGAGGCGATCCTGGCGCAGCTGCGGGCCATCGTCGCCGACCTGCTGATGGTCACCGGCATGGGCCAGCTCGAGGCGACCGACGCGCTGCCTCCCCCTCGTTGACACCGCGCTGACAGAATGCGCGACGTGAGCAATGTCGTGGAGCAGAGCGTCGAGATCGACGCCCCGGTCAGCAAGGTCTTCGCCTACGTCGACGACTTCAGCAAGACCAAGGACTGGATGTACGGCCTGGCGAAGATCGACCCCGTCACCGAGCAGCTGCACGGCGTCGGAGCGCAGTACGACGGCGTCATGAAGGTCGGTGTCGCCCTCAAGGCGCGCATCGAGTGCACCGCCTGGGAGCAGGACAGCCTGATCGAGCTCACCTCGGTCAAGGGCATCCAGACCACGCAGCGGTGGCGCTTCACCGACCTCGGCGGCGACCGGACCCGGGTGCACGCCTGCATCAGCTACACCCTGCCCGGCGGGCCCGCCGGCAAGGCCATCGAGAAGGCCGTCGGTCCCGTCGTCGGGATCGCGGTGAAGCACTCCAGCGACGCGCTGGTGCGCAACGTCGAGGCGCTCTGAGCCAGGCTCAGACCTGCGCCTCGTACAGCGCGTAGGGGTCGTGCAGCGGACGGCCGATGGCGTCCTGCAGCCACGCAGCGTCCCGCGCCGCGGCACGCTGGGCGGCGTCGACCGAGCCGTCCGAGGTGAGGTTGGAGGCGAAGATGCCGGCGGCCGACCTCGGCAGGAAGTCCTCGTAGACGACCGGCTGGAGCCGGCCCTCGTCGTCACGCCGGTAGTAGGCGAGGCCGGCGTCGTGGAGGCCCTGCTCGGTGTCGGGGAAGGCGTTCATGCCGCGCTCGTCGTAGAGCGCCCGGCCGGCGGGCGTGAGCGCCACGCCGCGCGCCTCGACCTCGCCGAAGCGGACGCTGAGCGCGCCGCGGACGACCGAGCCGTCGGGCTCGCGGAAGGCGCGCGGCTCGGCCAGTGCACGGAAGGACGTCTGCCGCAGCAGGACCGCCGGCTTCGTGGTGCGCGGTGGGCCCTGGATCCGGTCGATCATGGTGATCCCGAGCTCGCTCATCCGGCGGTAGAGGTCGTCGATGTCGAGGACCCGCGGGGTCAGGTGGTTGATGTGCGTCGACGCCACCCCGCCGATGTCGGCGGCGACCGACGAGATCGCCTGGAGGTGGTCGTACCAGGCGCGGTCGACCGGCTCGGGGGAGAGGGCGAACGCGGCCGTCGCGAGCTCGATGAAGCGGTCGGCGTCGTACGGCGTGAGGCCGCCGCCCGGCTCCTGGGCCTGTCGAAGGGCGGCGAGATCGGCCAGGTGCAGCAGCTCGTCGGGGAACAGCCTGCGCGCGCCGAGGAACTCCTCCAGTTGCGCCTGGGTGGCGGCGTCGAAGAAGCGGCGGTCGTCGGCGACCAGCAGCGACGTGAAGACCCGGAACGGGTTGGCGGCGAGCTCGGCGCGGTCGATCGGCCGGAACGCGGTCGAGACCACCGGGATGGGCGGGTCCGCCTCGCGCAGGTCGTAGAAACCGACCGGGTGCATCCCGCACGCGGCGAAGATCCGGGCCACCTGAGCGAGCTCGTCGGGCGTGCCGACCCGGATCGCGCCGTGCCGCTCGGCGGTGACCCGCGCGATCGAGCCCAGGCGCTCGGCCCCGGGCCCCCTCGCGGCGAGGACGTCCGCGTTGACGGCCCCGGAGACCTCGACGAGGGTGGTGTACGCCGGCACCTCGGTGCCGTAGAGCGTGGACAGGGCGCGGGCGAAGCGGGCGCGCAGCTCGGTCGCGGTGACCACGCCGGCGCCCGCCGTCACGGCGTGGCTCACCCGAACTCGACTCCCTGCGCGAGCGGCAGCTCGGTGGAGTAGTTGATCGTGTTCGTCGTACGACGCATGTAGGCCTTCCACGCGTCGGAGCCGGACTCGCGGCCGCCGCCGGTCTCCTTCTCGCCGCCGAAGGCGCCGCCGATCTCGGCGCCCGAGGTGCCGATGTTGACGTTGGCGATGCCGCAGTCGGAGCCGGTCGCCGAGGTGAACAGCTCCGACTCGCGCACGTCCAGGGTGAAGATCGCGGACGACAGGCCCTGTGCCACCTCGTTGTGCAGCGCGACCGCCTCGTCGAGGTCGCGGTACTTCAGCACGTAGAGCAGCGGCGCGAAGGTCTCCTGCTTCACGATGTCGGTCTGGGCCGGCATGTCGACGATCGCCGGGACGACGTACTGTCCGCCCGGGACCGCGCCGGACATCTGGTCGGCGCGGGTGCCGCCGGTGACCAGCCGGCCGCCGTCGGCCTGGGCCTGCTCGACCGCGGCGAGGAAGCCCTCGGTGGCGCGGGCGTCCACCAGCGGGCCGACCAGGGTCGAGGGGTCGAGCGGGGAGCCGATGGAGAGCGTGCCGTAGGCCTTGGACAGCCGGGAGACCAGCTCGTCGTGGACCGACTCGTGCACGATCACGCGGCGCAGCGTGGTGCAGCGCTGTCCCGCCGTACCGACGGCGGAGAACACGATGCCGCGCACGGCGAGGTCGAGGTCGGCGGACGGAGCGACGATGGCGGCGTTGTTGCCGCCCAGCTCCAGCAGGCAGCGGCCCAGGCGGGCGGCCACGCGCGGCGCGACCAGCTTGCCCATCCGGGTGGAGCCGGTGGCGGAGACGAGCGGGACACGCGGGTCGTCGACCAGCACCTCGCCGACCGCACCCTCGCCCAGGACCACCTGGGTCAGACCCTGCGGCGCCCCCACTCTGCGGGCAGCCTCGTCCGCCAGGGCCTGGCACGCGAGCGCGGTCAGCAAGGTCTTCTCCGACGGCTTCCAGACCACGGCGTCGCCCGCGACGAGCGCGAGGGCAGCGTTCCAGGACCAGACGGCGACGGGGAAGTTGAAGGCGGAGATGACGCCGACGACACCGAGCGGGTGCCACTGCTCCATCATCCGGTGGCCCGGGCGCTCGGAGGCGATGGTCAGGCCGTGCAGCTGGCGGGAGAGACCGACGGCGAACTCGCAGATGTCGATCATCTCCTGGACCTCGCCGAGGCCCTCGGAGCGGATCTTGCCGGCCTCGATCGAGACCAGCTCGCCCAGCAGCTCCTTGTGCTCGCGCAGCAGCTCGCCGAGCTCGCGGACCAGGTGGCCGCGGACCGGGCCGGGCACGGTGCGCCACTGCTCGAAGGCGGCGTGGCCGGCGGTGACCGCGTCGGTCACGTCCTGCGCCGAGTGCGCGACGACCCGGCCGAGCTCGCTGCCGTCGATGGGCGTGCGGGCGACCAGCGTGCCCCGCGCGTCGAACGGGTCGGCGGCGCCGATCGCGGCGAAGACCTCGCGGACCCGGGCGGCGAGGTCGGTGGTCGTGGTGGGGGCGGTCATCAGGCAATCCTTCCGAGATCGGCGAAGCGGCGGCCGGCGTGCGTGGCGTGCAGGTCCTCCAGCGCGATGTCCTCCTGGCGCACGAAGCCCTCCTGCGGCAGCGCGCCACCGGCCACGAGCTCGACGACCGCGACGGCCGAGGAGGCGGTCGTCCAGGAGATCGCGCGCCAGGTGCGGACCGTGCCGTGGGCGTCGGTGATCTCCAGCGGCAGGTAGCCGCGGACGTGGTTCTCCCGGAACGGCTGGCCCTCCTTGACGCCCTCGACCGCGGCGTGGAGGTAGACGATGTCGTCGTTGACCGGCGGCTTGGCCTTCACCAGGATCCGGCCGAGCTCCTCGCGGCAGTCGCGCAGGCCGAGCTCGTCGAAGAGGAAGTGCATCTGGTCGAAGTGGCCGGGGTAGCGCATGGTCTTGTAGTCGAGCCGCTGCACGCGACCCTCGTAGGTCTGGCACATCGTGCCCAGCCCGCCGGAGGTGAGCGCGGCCTCGAGCTCGATGCCGCCGATCACGACGCGCTCCTTCTCCTCCATCGCCGGGACCATCTGGCGGCGGCCGGAGCGCAGCACCTCGCAGTCGTTGAGGTACTCGTTGACGACGCCCTCGGCCGACCAGTTGAACGCGTAGCCGAGCAGCCCGGTCGGGTTCTGGGGAAGCGCGCCGACCTTGAGCTCGATCGAGCGGAGCGTGTCGAAGCCCTTCGCGAGCGACGCGCCGACGATGCCGATCAGGCCCGGTGCCAGGCCGCACTGCGGGACGAACGCGACGCCCGGCGTCTGCGCGGCCAGCTCGATCACGCGCTGCGTGGTGGGCACGTCCTCGGTGAGGTCGAAGTAGTGGCACCCGACCGCGGCGGCGGCCTCGGCCACCTCGATGTTGCGGTCGTAGGGCAGGCACGACACGACGGCGTCGACCCCGCGCAGCGCCTCGCGCAGCGCGTGGCCGTCGGTCACGTCCAGCTCGGCGGTCTCGAAGCCGAGGCCGGGGCGGGCCTGCGCGTCGTACCCCTGGACCTTGAAGCCGGCGTCGGTGAGCAGCACGCCGACGAGCTCGCCGACCTTGCCGAGGCCGATGACCCCCACCTGGTTGATGCTCCGCCTGACGGTCGCGGTGGTCGGGGGAGTGTTCATCGCAGCGCTCCTTCGAGCTGGTCGAGGCCCCAGTTGAGATCGTCGGTCGAGATGACGAGCGGCGGCGCCAGCCGGATGGTCGAGCCGTGGGTGTCCTTGGCCAGCACGCCGCGCGCCATCAGCCGCTCGCAGACCTCGCGACCGGTGCCGAGGGCGGGGTCGATGTCGACGCCGGCCCACAGGCCGCGGGAGCGGAAGGACACGACGCCGTGGCCGACCAGGGCCTGCAGGCGGTCGTGCAGCACGACGCCCAACTGGGCGGCGCGTGCCTGGTGCTCGCCGGTCGCGAGCATCTGCACGACCTCGAGGCCGACGGCGCAGGCGAGCGGGTTGCCGCCGAAGGTGGAGCCGTGCTGCCCCGGGTGCAGCACGCCCAGCACGTCGCGGTCGCCGACCACCGCGGAGACGGGGACGACACCGCCGCCCAGCGCCTTGCCGAGGACGTAGAGGTCGGGTACGACGTCCTCGTGGTCGCACGCGAAGGTGCGCCCCGTGCGGCCGAGCCCGGCCTGGATCTCGTCGGCCACGAACAGCACCCGCTCCCGGGTGCACAGCTCGCGGACCCCCGCGAGGTAGCCGGCCGGCGGGATGACCACGCCGCCCTCGCCCTGGATCGGCTCGATGAGGACGGCCACCGTGCTCGGGGTGATCGCGGCCTCGAGGGCCGCCAGGTCGCCGTACGGGACCATGTCGAAGCCGGGCGTGAACGGCCCGAACCCGCCGCGGGCGTCGGGGTCGTCGGAGAAGCCGACGATGGTGGTGGTGCGGCCGTGGAAGTTCCCGGCCGCCACCACGATCCGCGCGCTGTCGGGCGCGACGCCCTTGACGTCGTAGCCCCACTTGCGGCTGACCTTGATCGCGGTCTCGACCGCCTCGGCGCCGGTGTTCATCGGCAGCACCAGGTCCTTGCCGGCGAGGTCGCCGAGCGCGGCGCAGAAGTCCGCGAACCGGTCGTGCACGAAGGCCCGGCTGGTCAGGGTCAGGTGATCCAGTTGGGCGTGCGCCGCAGCGAGCAGGCGCGGATGGCCGTGACCGAAGTTGAGCGCGGAGTAGCCGGCCAGGAGGTCCAGGAACCGCCGGCCGTCCACGTCGGTGAGCCACACGCCCTCGGCATGGCTCAGCACCACCGGCAGCGGATGGTAGTTGTGGGCGGTGCGGGCTTCCGCCCGGGCGACCTCGTCGGCGGTCCGCCGGGGGGTGACCCCGGTCCGGTCGGTGGTGAGGCTCATGCAGTTTCCCTCCGTTGCCCAGATCGTGCAGCAGGAAATCTTGCTGTCTGAAGTCTACGCAACCGGCAAATATCCGGTTGTCTGACAATCCACCTCCACTGTAACCCACGCCACACCGGCACGGGCGCACCGGGGCCGGGTGACCCATGCGGTTGCGTGCTCTTGGGGGCGGCACGGGACAATGGCGGGGCCGTGAAGATCTCCTACCCGCCCGACCTCCCGGTCAGCGCCCGACGTGACGACATCGCCGCCGCGATCCGCGACCACCAGGTCGTGATCGTCGCCGGCGAGACCGGCTCCGGGAAGACCACGCAGCTCCCGAAGATCTGCCTGGAGCTGGGGCGGGGCGCGCCGGGGAAGGACGGCCGGCCGCGGATGATCGGGCACACCCAGCCGCGCCGGATCGCCGCGCGCTCCGTCGCCGAGCGGATCGCCGAGGAGCTCGGCACCGAGCTGGGGGACCTGGTCGGCTACCAGGTGCGGTTCACCGACCGGACGTCGAAGCAGAGCCGGGTCAAGCTGATGACCGACGGCATCCTGCTCGCCGAGCTGCAGCGCGACCGGATGCTGCGCCGCTACGACACGATCATCATCGACGAGGCGCACGAGCGCAGCCTCAACATCGACTTCCTGCTGGGCTACCTGCGCCAGCTGCTGCCGAAGCGGCCCGACCTCAAGCTCGTCATCACCTCGGCGACGATCGACCCGGAGCGGTTCGCGGAGCACTTCGCGGACGTGCGCACCGGCGAGCCGGCCCCGATCGTCGAGGTGTCCGGCCGCACCTACCCGGTCGAGGTCCGCTACCGCCCGCTGATGGACCTGCCCGAGGACGACGAGGACGGCGAGCCGATCGTCCGGGACCAGACCGAGGCGATCGTCGACGCGGTCAAGGAGCTCTCCGCCGAGGGGCCCGGCGACATCCTCGTCTTCCTGCCCGGCGAGCGGGAGATCCGCGACACCGCCGAGGCGCTGGCGCCGTTGGGGGAGGGCATCAGGGGCGTCGACGTACTGCCGCTCTACAGCCGGCTGTCCGCAGCGGAGCAGCACCGCGTCTTCGCCCCCGCGAAGGGCTCGCGCCGCCGGGTCGTGCTCGCCACCAACGTCGCGGAGACGTCGCTGACGGTCCCGGGCATCCGCTACGTGATCGACACCGGCGTCGCCCGGATCTCGCGCTACTCGGCGCGGACCAAGGTGCAGCGGCTCCCGATCGAGCCGATCAGCCAGGCCTCGGCCAACCAGCGGTCGGGGCGGTGCGGCCGCGTCGCCGCCGGCATCGCGATCCGCTTGTACGCCGAGGAGGACTTCGAGGGACGCCCGGAGTTCACCGACCCGGAGATCCTGCGCACCAACCTCGCCTCCGTCATCCTGCAGATGACCTCCCTGGGCCTGGGTGACATCGCACGGTTCCCGTTCGTGGAGCCGCCGGACCGGCGCAACGTCCAGGCCGGCGTCCAGCTGCTCGAGGAGCTCGGCGCGGTGTCGACGGGCTCGACCAACGGCAGGTCGGGCGAGCTGACCAAGGTGGGCCGGCGGCTCGCGCGGCTCCCCATCGACCCGCGGCTGGGGCGGATGCTGCTCGAGGCGGAGCGGCTCGGCTGCGTGCGCGACGTGCTCGTCATCGTGGCCGCGCTGTCGCTGCAGGACCCGCGCGAGCGGCCCGGCGCCGACCACCCGAAGGAGCAGGCGCAGGCCGACCAGCTGCACGCCCGCTTCAAGGCCGAGCGCTCCGACTTCCTCACCTGGCTCAACCTGTGGCAGCACCTGCGCCAGCAGCAGAGGGAGCTGTCGGGCAGCGCCTTCCGCCGGATGTGCAAGCGGGAGTTCCTCAACTACGTGCGCGTGCGCGAGTGGCAGGAGCTCGTCACCCAGTTGCGGCAGGTCACCAAGGAGATGGGCATCCGGCTCGAGGCGCCGGCGGACGCGCCGGACGCCGACGGCATCCACCAGGCGCTCCTCTCCGGACTGCTCTCGCACATCGGACTCCTCGAGGAGCGGGAGAAGCCGAAGCCCGGCGCCCGCAGGGACGGCCGGCGTCCCGGGCCCCGCGAGTACCTCGGCGCCCGCGGCACGAGGTTCGCGATCTTCCCCGGCAGCGGCCTGGCCCGGAAGAACCCGCAGTTCCTGATGGCCGGCGAGCTCGTCGAGACCGGCCGCCTGTGGGCCCGCCAGAACGCGGAGATCCAGCCGCAGTGGGCCGAGCGGCTCGGCGCCCACCTGGTCAAGCGGACCTACTCGGAGCCGCACTGGTCCCGCAAGCGGCAGTCGGTGATGGCCGCCGAGCGGGTCACCCTGTACGGCGTCCCGCTGGCCGCCGACCGCCCCGTCACCTACGGGCGGATCGACCCCGTGGTGTCGCGCGAGCTGTTCATCCGCCACGCGCTCGTCCACGGCGAGTGGGACACCCGGCACCACTTCCTGCGCGACAACAAGCGCCTGCTCGAGGAGGCCGAGGAGCTGGAGCACCGCGCCCGGCGCCGCGACCTCGTCGTCGACGAGCACACCCTCTTCGACTTCTACGACGCGCGGGTCCCCGAGGGCATCGTCAGCGGCGCGCACTTCGACCGGTGGTGGCGCGACGAGCGCCGCAAACGCCCCGACCTGCTGACCTTCGACCCCGCGATGCTCACCCACGACGCCGCGGACGAGGTGACCGCGGCGGACTACCCCGAGGAGTGGTCGGTCGCCGGCGGGCTCACGTTCCCGATCAGCTACCACTTCGAGCCGGGCGCCACGGACGACGGGCTCACCATCGACATCCCCGTCTCGACGCTCAACCGGGTCGACGACGACGACTTCTCGTGGATCGTCCCGGGCCTGCGCGAGGAGCTGGTCGTCGAGCTGATCCGCGGCCTGCCGAAGGCGCTGCGGGTGAACTTCGTGCCGGCGCCCAACACGGCGCGGGAGTTCCTGGCCTCCGTACCCGCGGGGGAGGAGGCGCTCCTCGCCGCCCTCGAGCGCCACCTGCGCTCCACCACCGGCGTGCACGTGCCGCGCGACTCCTGGGACCTCGACGCGCTGCCGGCGCACCTCAAGCCGTCCTACCGCGTCGTCGACGACTCCGGGAAGGTGCAGGGCCGCGGCAAGTCGCTCGCCGAGCTGAAGGCGCCGCTGCAGCCGCAGTTCGACCGGGCGATGGCCGCCGTCGCCTCCGACTCGGGCGTCTCCCGCACCGGCGAGACCGGCTGGGTCTTCGACGACATCCCGCAGACGGCGACCTGGACCCGCGCGGGACACGAGGTCGAGGCCTTCCCCGGCCTGGTCGACGAGGGCGCCACGGTCGGCCTCCAGGTGTTCGGCTCGACCGACGAGCGCGACGCGCGGCACCGGCTGGGCGTCGTACGCCTCCTCCTGCTGGCGCTCGGCGCGGCACCGACGAAGGGCGTCGTCGAGGGACTCTCCAACGTCGAGAAGCTGGGCCTGTCGGGCACGCCCTACCCGGGCACCGCCGCCATCCTCGCCGACTGCCTGCGAGCGGTCGTCGTCGACGCCGTGGACGCGCGCGAGCCGGTCCGCACCCGGGAGGAGTACGACGCCCTGCTGGCCGCCGTGCGCGCGAGCGCCGCCGCCGACGTGCGCGCCACCCTGGCCGAGCTGCTGCGGGTGCTGGAGACCTGGCGCGAGGTGGACCGGCTGCTGAGTGGGCGTGCGGACCTGCCGCTGCTGCCGGCGCTGACCGACCTCCAGGGCCAGCTCGGCCGGCTCGTCCACGACGGCTTCGTCGGCGAGGCGGGCGCCGCGCGGCTGCGCCGCTACCGCACCTACCTCGCCGCCATGCGGGAGCGCCGCACCGCGCTCGAGAACGGCGGTCCCGCCGCGCTGGTCAAGGACCGGCAGCGGATGGACCTGGTGCAGCCGCTGCAGGAGGCCTTCCTGGCCCGGGGCGAGGCGCTGCCCGAGGGGCGACCGCAGGGGGTGGGCCTGCGGGCGATCCGCTGGATGCTCGAGGAGTACCGCGTCTCGCTGTGGGCCCAGCAGCTCGGCGTCGACGGCCCGGTCTCCGACGTCCGGCTGCGCAAGGCGTTCGACGCCCTCTCCTGACGGCTCACGCCGGCGGTTCCCGCGGACGTACGCTGAACGGGTGCCCGAACGCCACCACAAGCCCGTGCCACGGGAGGCTGCCTTCTTCGACGAGCAGCAGGACGGCGCCGACCCCGCGCTGGTGACCGAGGCGGCCGAACGGGCGGCGGTGCTGCTGGTCCGCGGCGCGCACGACAGCGACGACGCGGGCGTGGCCGAGCGGCTGGTGCACCTGGCCGACACCGAGGGCATCGAGGCGATCGCGCAGGTCTGGTCGCACGCCGCCGCCGACTCGCTGGCGGGCTGCCTGTGGCGGCTCTACCTCCTCCGGTCCTGGGTGTACGCCGACCCGGCCGGTGTCGCGCGGCAGTTCGAGGCCGGGCGGGCCCGGGCCCCGTTCGCCCGGGTGGTCGCGGGGGTCGCGGATCCGCCGGGGCCCGACGAGCTGCGGGCGATGATCGACCAGGTGCTGCGCGGGATCGCGTCCGGCGACTTCGCCGACGTGCTCTTCCGCGCCGCCGCGTTCGCCCGGGTGGTGGCGGCCGGGCGGGCCGGCCTGCCGGAGGTGCCCGACGCCGACGTACGCAGGATCCTCGTGCTCGCGGAGCAGCTGGAGGCCGCCGGTCACCTCGAGCTGTCGCGAGGACTCGGATAGACGCCCGCCCACCCACTACAATCGAGACTCGAGCACGCCGGGTCGCGGCAGCCCCGGGTCCCAAAAACAAGCCGCTACGAGCGGCCCTGCGCCGTGAGGCGCTCCCGGCCCGGTGTGCTCGATCTCTCTGGCCGCGCGACCCCGGCGCCATTCCTGCCTCGGTAGGGTGACGTGAGTTTCCGAGGGATGGGGTCGAGGCGAGGATGACGGACGTGACGCGGTTCGGATGGCGGACGGGCGTGGTCGTCGTCGTGGTGGCGGTGAGCGTGCTGGTCGGCATGATGGTGCTGGCCAGGGGGTCCGGGGAGGAGCCGGGTCCGAAGGGGCCGAGCACCCCCGCGATGCGGCAGATCGACTTCGCCGTGTGGGGCGGCAAGGAGGAGGTCGCCGCCTACCAGGCGGTCACCGACGCCTACAACGAGTCGTCCGAGGACACCAGCGTCACCCTCTCCTCGTGGCCGGACGCAGCGGCCATGCTCGACGCGATGCGCGACGGCGACGCGAAGCCGGACATCTATCTGCTGCCGCGCTCCGAGCTGGGCGAGACGATCACCGAGGGGCTGAACCGGCCGCTGCTCGACCTGGTCACCGAGCGCGAGATCCCGCTCGGCGACGACTTCTCCCGCGAGGCCGTGGCCGCGTTCTCCGTCGAGGACGACCTGCAGTGCCTGCCCTACACGGTCTCGCCGATGGTCATCTACTACAACACCAGGCTCGTCGACTTCGAGGCGATGGACGCCCGCGGCCTGCCGACGCCGAAGCCGGACCACTCCGGCTGGAACCTCGCCGAGTTCCGGGCGGCCGCCGAGTTCGCGAGCCGCCCCCGCCAGGGCACGCGAGGCGTGCACATCGAGCCGACGCTGCGCGGTCTGGCGCCGTTCATCCACTCCGGTGGCGGCCAGGTCTTCAACGACGAGGTCGACCCGACCAGCCTCGAGCTCGGCGAGGACGGCTCGACCGACGCGCTGCGCCAGACCCTCGAGCTGCTGCGCGACCCGCGCCTGACGCTGTCGTCGAAGCAGCTGGCCCAGCGCACCGCGGTGGAGTGGTTCAAGCGCGGCCGGGTCGCGATGATCGCGGGCTTCCGCGACCTCACGCCGCAGCTGCGGAAGGTGACCGGCCTCGAGTTCGACGTGATGCCGATGCCGTCGCTGGGGTCCAACCGGACCGTCGGTGAGCTCACCGGCATCTGCCTGGCGCCGTCGGGGAAGCCGAGCCGGGTCGACGCGGCCGCGAACTTCCTCACCTACCTCGTCAGCGACGACGCGATCGGCGATCTCGCCTCGACCGGCTACCTCCAGCCAGCGAAGCTGACCGTGGCGCTCGCCGACGACTTCCTGCAGCCGGAGCAGGCGCCGGAGCACGCCGGCGTGTTCACCGACTCGGTCCGCGACGTCGTGCTGCCGCCGCTGATGCAGCAGAGCGGCGCGCTGCAGGCGCTGATCAACCCCGAGATCGAGGCCCTGCTCACGACGCCGGTGCTCGACGACCTGCAGGAGTCGCTCCGGGCCATCGACGAGAAGTCGCGGTCCCTGCTGGACCCGGACTACGAGGCGCCGTCGGAGTCGCCGTCGGCAGCGTCCCCGACGTCGTCGGCGTCGCCCTCCGACGACCGCGGCTGACGCTTCCGCCGGGGCTGCTCGGCGTCGAGCACGGCCCGGGACAGGGCCGGAGCGGTCAGCCCGACCTGCCAGCTGCGTGCGCCGAGGCCGCGCAACTGGTCGATCACGGCCTCCAGCAGCTCGACCGGCTCGCGGGTGCCGGGCGGGGTCCACATCACCCGGCGCAGGTGGTCGGGGGTGAGCAGGTTCTCGAGCGGCAGGTCGTGGTCCTCGGCGATCGACGTCACCGCGGCGCGGGCCAGCTCCAGGCGACGGGCGGCGATCGGGTCCTTGTCGGCCCACGCCCGCGGGGCGGGCGGGCCGTCGCCGTGCGAGACCCGGGTCGGGAGCTGGTCCTCCGGCATCTCCGCCGCCTCGCGGATCGCCGCCAGCCACTCGTTCGCATGGCGCGAGGCGCCGCGGCCGTGGAAGCCCTGGGTCGACATCAGCGCGCCCCGGTTGGTCGGCATCGCGGTCGCCGCGGCGACCAGCGCCGAGTCCGGGATCAGCCGGCCGGGCGTCACGTCGCGCTCCTGGGCGATCCGGTCCCGGGTCTCCCACAGCGACCGCACCGCGCCGAGGGTGCGCCGTCCGCGGACCTTGTGCAGGCCCGACGTACGGCGCCACGCGTCGACCCGTACGGCGGGCTGGAACCCCCGCAGGTGCTCGAACTCCTGCCGTGCCCAGTCGGACTTGCCGGCCGCGTCGAGCTGGTCGGCCAGCAGCTGGCGCA
The DNA here is from genome assembly GCA_035554935.1 of Nocardioides sp. GTDB lineage: Bacteria > Actinomycetota > Actinomycetes > Propionibacteriales > Nocardioidaceae > Nocardioides. The sequence continues at coordinate 13,012 of DATMHM010000110.1, forward strand.
GCTCGACCAGCACCTCGACGTCGAGGGCGGCGTACTCCAGCCACGGCGCGGGCAGCGGCCGGGTCGACCAGTCGACGGCCGAGTGCTCCTTGAGCAGCTGTCGCTCGAGCAGCGTCTCGACCAGGGTGGCCAGGCCGACGCGGGGGTAGTTGAGCAGCCGCCCCGCCAGCTCGGTGTCGAACAGCGCGGCAGGCTTGAGGCCGACCTCGGCGAGGCAGGGCAGGTCCTGGGTCGCGGCGTGCAGGATCCACTCGGCATCGCCGATCGCCTCGGCCAGCTGCTCGAGCGTCCCGAACGGGATGGGGTCGATCAGGCCGATCCCGGCGCCCTCGCGCTTGACCTGGATCAGGTAGGCGCGGTTGGAGTAGCGGTAGCCCGACGCCCGCTCCGCGTCGATCGCGACCGGGCCGGTGCCGGCGGCGAGCGCGGCGCAGTAGTCCGCGAGCGCGTCCGGCGTGTCGATCACCGGCGGCAGGCCGTCGGCGAGGGTCAGCAGCTCGACGGGAGGAGCCTCCTCCGCGTCGGTCTGCTGCTCGTCCGGCTGCTCCGCCATCAGCGGGCGCCGCCTCGCTGGCCACGACGCGACGGCATCACGGCCACCCCGTCGGGCACCGGCTCGAGGCCGCCTGCGGTGCACATCAGCTCGCCCCACGCCTCGGCGTGGGAGGCGAGGTCGGTCGGGTCGACGGGGGTCCACGAGGCGCGGATCTCGAGCTGGGCGCTGCCCGGCTCGCCGGCCATCGAGCCGTAGCTCTCCGTCGCGACCCGGGTGACGGTGCCGGACTCGGCGACGTGCTCGGCCCCGTGGGCGGCCAGCGCGTCGACCAGCCAGGTCCAGCCGACGTCGGCCAGCATCGGGTCGGTGGCCAGGTCGTGGTCGATCTCGGCGCGGCAGTAGGCGACGCAGCGGAAGGTGCCCTCCCACGCGTCGTTGCCGGCGGGGTCGTGCAGCACCACGAGGCGGCCGGTCGCCACCTCCTCGTCGTCGACGGTCACGTCGGCGGACAGCGCGGTGGCGTACGGCGCGATCCGCTGCGGCGCCGGCATCTCCTCGCAGAAGACCTCGGGCCGGAAGGTCGCCGCGCGCAGGCTGTCGACGGCCGCGGTGAACTCCCGCGGGGTCCCGGCAGCGCCGGACCCCTGGTGCGTCTCTTGCCGGGCGACCATGGGGTCAGACTAGGCCCGAGGTGCCGGATCGATGTGCGTCCCACGCCGGTCACCTGAGACGCTGACCCCGTGAGCGAGCAGGCACCGACCACCCCACTGCGCGACAGCGCCTTCCTGAAGGCCACCCGCGGCGAGCCCGTCCCGCACACGCCGGTGTGGTTCATGCGCCAGGCCGGCCGCTCGCTGCCGGAGTACCTCAAGGTCCGCGAGGGCATCGGCATGCTCGAGTCCTGCATGAACGCCGAGCTGATCACCGAGATCACCCTGCAGCCCGTGCGCCGCTACGGCGTCGACGCCGCGATCTTCTTCTCCGACATCGTGCTGCCGCTCAAGGCCGTCGGCGTCGACCTGGACATCAAGCCGGGCGTCGGCCCGGTGGTCGCCAGCCCGGTGCGCACCCTCGAGGACGTCGCCGCGATCCCGGACCTGACCCCCGAGCACGTCCCGTTCATCACCGAGGCCGTGCGGACGCTGGTCGGGGAGCTCGCGGGCGTCAACGGCGGGACGCCGCTGATCGGGTTCGCCGGCGCGCCGTTCACCGTGGCGTCGTACCTCGTCGAGGGCGGGCCCTCGCGGGAGTACGCCAACACCAAGGCGATGATGTACGGCGCCCCGGAGGTCTGGGACGCGCTGATGGCCAAGATCGCGTCGATCTCCGCGGCGTTCCTGCGGGTGCAGGTCGAGGCCGGCGCCTCCGCGATCCAGCTCTTCGACTCGTGGGCGGGCGCGGTCAACCGCGACGACTACGTCCAGTACGTCCAGCCCTGGTCCGCCCAGGTCCTGTCCGCGATCGGGGAGACCGGCGTCCCGCGGATCCACTTCGGCGTCAACTCCGGCGAGCTGCTCGACCTGATGGGCGACGCTGGTGCCGACGTGGTCGGTGTCGACTGGCGGGTGCGCCTGGCCGACGGCATCGAGCGGATCGGACCGGACCGTGGCGTGCAGGGCAACCTCGACCCCACCCTCGTCTTCGCGCCGACCGAGGTGATGACCGCCCGCGCGGCCGAGGTGATCGAGGCTGGGCGCGCGGCGCGCGGCCACGTCTTCAACCTGGGCCACGGCGTCATCCCGAGCACCCACCCGGACCAGCTCGCCCGGCTGACCGAGTTCGTGCAGTCCTACCCGCTGGACTGAGGCGTCGCGGCGGCCGCCTTCTTCGCGGCGGTCGCCTTCGTGGCCGCCTTCTTGGCGGCGGTCTTCTTGGCGGCGGTCTTCTTGGCGGTCGTGACCTTCCCCTTGACCCCGACCCGCACGCCGGCTCCCGAGCCGGCGGTGGTCAGGTAGGGCTGCGACTCGACCAGGGTGACCAGCTTGGCGGCGCCGTGCAGCCGAGGGTCGAACGAGGAGTCGAGCGAGCGCAGGTAGCTACCGATCGCCGCCAGGTGCGCCCAGCCGTCGTTGTCCGAGGTCGCGTTGACGGCGCGGGTCAACAGACTCTGCAGGTTGGGGAGCGCCGCCGCCTGGTCTGCGTCCTCCTCGCCCGCCTTCTGGTTGCCCGGAACTTCCTGGCCGCAGGTTTCCCCGCCGTCACGGCCCAGGACTTCCAGGTAGATGAACGTGTCGCACGCCGCCACGAGCGACTTCGGCGTCTTGCGGAGCCCGAGGCCGTACACCGTTTTGCCCGACTCCCGCAGGCGCGTGGCGAGCCGGGTGAAGTCGCTGTCGCTCGACACGAGTGCGAAGGCGTCGAGGTTGCCGGAGTAGAGCAGGTCCATCGCGTCGATGATGAGCGCCGAGTCGGTGGCGTTCTTGCCGGTTGTGTAGGCGAACTGCTGCACCGGCACGATCGCGTGCTGGTTGAGTTGGGTCTTCCAGCCGCCGAGCTGGGGCGTGGTCCAGTCGCCGTACGCGCGCTTGACCGTCGCGACGCCGTACGTCGCCAGCTCCTCCAGCAGTGCGCTCACGTGCTTGGGCGAGGTGTTGTCGGCGTCGATGAGGACGGCGAGCCGGGCGGTGCTCGGGGTGGTGGTCACGCCCACATCCTGCCCCGGCACCGGGCGCGGGCTCAGGAGGTGACGCCGCGCCGCCTGGCGACCAGCCACACGGGGAGGGCCAGCAGGAGCAGGAAGCCGAGCCACGGGAGCGCGAACCCGAGCACTGTCAGCGCGACGCCGCCCCCCGCGACGAAGGCGTCCCAACCGTCCTCGAGACCGCCGAGGAAACCGGTCGCGTCCTCGTCGTCCTCGTCGCCCTCCTCCTCCGTGCGCTCGATGTAGACGGTGATCGTCGACAGGCTGGTCTGGTCCGCGAGCCACTTCTGCCGGGAGACGAGGGAGTCGAGGTCGGCCTGGCGGCTGGCGAGCTGGGACTCGATCGAGACCAGCTGGCCCAGGGTGGACGCCCGGGCGAGCAGCGCCTCGATCCGGGCCACGCTCTTGCGCTGGGCGCGGATCCGCGCCTCGATGTCGATCACCTCGGTCGACACGTCCTCCTGCGAGGAGTCCGACGACCGCAGCTGCCCCACCTGCTCGAGGGCCGCCTGCGCGTCGTCGAAGCGCGCGCTCGGGACGCGCAGCACCAGCCGGGCGGAGCTCACCTCGCCGTCGTCGCCCGTGGTGGTCTCCTGCCCCGTGACCGCACCGCGGTGCTGGTCCACGATCCGGCGTACGTCGAAGCGGGCGTCGGCCACGTCGTCGGCCTCCAGCGACACGGTGCCGGTCGAGATGACCGCGACGGTGCCGGGGTCGACCGGCTCGCCCGCGCTGTCGTCGCGGGTGCTGCGGACCGCACCGGTGTCGCCGTCCGGGCCGGCCAGGGCGTCCGCGGCGTCCCGGTCCGGGAGGGCGGCGCCGTCGTCGGCGGCGGGCGCCTCCGCCTCGACGCTGCCGAGCGAGCTCCCGCCGGCCGAGTCCGGGTCGGATCCGGAGCCGGAGCAGGCGGTCAGGGTGGCGAGTGCGGCGACCGTCGTGAGCGTGGCGAGCGCGGTGGCGAGGCGGATGCGTGTCGGGTGCATGGGCGTGGGACGTCGTACCGGCCGCCGCGGTTCCCGCCCCGGCATGGCAGGCTGGCCACGTGAGCAGGGCGATCGTCGTCGGCGCCGGGATCGCCGGCCTCACCGCTGCGCGTGACCTGCGCGATGCGGGCGTCGACGTCCTGGTCCTCGAGGCGACCGACCGGGCGGGCGGCAAGCTCCGAGCCGGCGAGGTCGCCGGGGTCACCGTCGACGTCGGCGCGGAGGCGATGCTGCACCGCCGGCCCGAGGGCAGCGCGCTCGCCGACGCCCTCGGCCTGCCGCTGGTCCACCCGACGGGCGCGACGTCGCGGATCTGGACCCGCGACGCGCTGCGGCCGCTGCCGAGGACGCTGATGGGCGCGCCCCTCGACCTCGACCAGCTCGAGGCGTCCGGGATCCTCTCGCCGGACGGCATGAACCGCGCCCGGCACCAGTACGTCCAGCACCCGGCCGACGACGAGTCCGTCGGCTTCCTGGTCGGCAGCCGCTTCGGCGAGGAGGTCGTCGACCGGCTGGTCGAGCCGCTCCTCGGCGGCGTCTACGCCGGCCAGGCCCGCCGCATCTCGGTCCGCTCCGCGGCGCCGCAGCTCGAGGAGCTGCTCACCCGTCGCGACTTCACCCTGCCGCTGCCGCCCGGCGACGCACCCCCCGTCTTCGCCGCGGTCGACGGCGGGATGTGGCGCCTGCCGGCCGCGCTCGAGGCCGACCTGCGCGACAACGCCGTCGAGGTCCGGTACGACGCCACGGTGACCGCCGTGCGGAGGGGCGGCCCCGGCTTCGTCGTCACCACCCCGGCCGGCGAGGAGGCCGCCGAGCTCCTCGTGGTCGCGACCCCCGCCGCACCGTCCGCCCGGCTGCTCACCGACCTCGCGCCGGACGCGGCCGCCGAGCTGTCGCGGATCGGCTACGCCTCGGTCGCCCTCGTGACGCTGGCGTTCCGCGCCGACGCCCCCGGCGTCGCCGAGGCCCTCGACACCGGCGCGTCCGGCTTCCTCGTGCCGCCGGTCGACGGCCGCCGGGTCAAGGCGTCCACCTTCTCCTTCGCCAAGTGGGACTGGGTGCGCGCCGCCGGCGACGGCCTGCTCGTGCTGCGCACCTCGCTCGGCCGCTTCGGGGAGGAGGCCACCGTGCAGGTCCCCGACGCCGATCTCGTCGCCGCCTCGCTCGCCGACCTCGCCGACGCCACCGGCCTGACCGCCGCCCCGGTCGACGCGGTCGTCCAGCGGTGGGGCGGGGGACTCCCGCAGTACTGGGTCGGCCACGCCGAGCGGATCGCCCGGGTCCGCGCCGCGGTCGCAGCGGTCCCCGGCCTCGCGGTGTGCGGGGCGTCGTACGACGGCGTGGGGATCCCGGCCACCATCGGCTCCGCCCACCGCGCCGTCGCCTCGCTCGAGGTCTAGGAAGGGCGCCCCCGGAGCCGCCCCCTCGGGGCGCGCGGCACAATGGAGGGCATGTCGGACCCCCAGGCGCACATCAAGACCAACGCGGCGAAGATCAACGAGCTCAACGACACGATCCGCTTCACGATGTGGTCGGTCTTCAAGCTCGAGCAGCCGCTCGGGGGCGACGACGTGGTCCGCAAGAACGAGCTGGCCGAGCTGGACGCCCTGGTCGCCGACCTCGCCGCCGAGGACGTCGTCATCCGGGGCGTCTACGACGTCGCCGGGCTCCGCGCGGACGCCGACATCATGGTGTGGTGGCACGCCGAGAGCAGCGACCAGCTGCAGGACGCCTACCACCGGCTGCGCCGCACCGCCTTCGGCTCGCGGCTCACCCCGGTCTGGTCGCAGATGGCGCTGCACCGCCCGGCCGAGTTCAACCGCAGCCACCTGCCGGCCTTCCTCGCCGACGAGCGCACCCACGACTACGTCGCGGTCTACCCCTTCATCCGCTCCTACGAGTGGTACCTCCTCGAGGACGCCGAGCGGCGTCGCCTGCTCGCCGAGCACGGCCAGATGGCGCGCGACTACCCCGACGTGCGCGCCAACACCGTGCCCAGCTTCGCGCTCGGCGACTACGAGTGGATGCTGGCGTTCGAGGCCGACGACCTCACCCGGATCGTCGACCTGATGCGCCACCTGCGCGGCTCGGAGACCCGCCGGCACGTGCGCGAGGAGGTCCCGTTCTACACCGGCCGCCGGGTCGAGCTCGCGGATCTGCTCGCCAGGCTCCCCTGACCTGACTGCTGGACCGACCGGGACACGCGTGGCTGCGTGACCGGCTGGGTACGCTCGATCGCATGGCATACGAGGTCGAGAAGACGGACGAGGAGTGGCGCTCCCAGTTGAGCGCCGAGGAGTTCCAGGTGCTCCGCAAGGCCGGCACCGAGCGCGCGTTCACCGGCGAGTACACCGACACCGAGACGACGGGCGTCTACCGCTGCAAGGCCTGCCAGGCCAAGCTGTTCGAGTCGGACACGAAGTTCCACTCCGGCTGCGGCTGGCCGAGCTTCTACCAGCCGATCAGCGACACGATCGAGTACATCGAGGACCGCTCCCACGGCATGGTCCGCACCGAGGTGCGCTGCGCGAGCTGCGGCTCGCACCTGGGCCACGTCTTCCCCGACGGCTACGGCACCCCGACCGGTGACCGCTACTGCATCAACTCCATCTCGCTGACGCTCGAGCCCAGGGACGCCTGATCCGCACGCGGGTCCCCTAGGCTCGCCGCATGGCGAAGACCGCTGCGGCGATGGTGCAGGCCGGCGATCGGGAGGTGCGGGTCTCCAGCCCCGACCGGGTGATCTACGAGGCGACGGAGCACACGCCCGCGGTGACCAAGCTGATGGTGGCCGAGTACGTCGCCGCGGTCGGCGACGGCCTGATGCGCGCCCTGCGCGACCGGCCCACCGCGCTGGAGCGCTGGCCGTCGGGGGTCCGCGAGGGCTTCCGGCTGGCCACCGGCCCGCGCGACAACGATGCCGAGGGCTTCTACCAGAAGCGCGTCCCCAAGGGGGCCCCCGACTACCTCGAGGCCGTCGAGATCACCTTTCCCTCCGGTCGCACCGCCGAGGAGATCTGCCCGACCGAGATCGCCGTGCCGGTCTGGTGCGCGCAGATGGGCACGCTGACCTTCCACCCGTGGCCGGTACGGCGCACCGACCGTGCCGACTCCCTGGACCACCCCGACGAGCTGCGCATCGACCCCGACCCCCAGCCCGGTACGACGTTCGGCGACGCCGTTCGGGTCGCCGGCGTCGCGCGGGAGCTGCTGGAGGAGCTCGGGCTGCGGGGCTTCCCCAAGACGTCGGGCAACCGCGGCGTCCACGTCTACGTGCGGATCGAGCCGCGGTGGGAGTTCACCGACGTGCGGCACGCCGCGATCGCGTTCGGTCGCGAGCTCGCCCGGCGCGACGAGCAGGTGACGACGGCGTGGTGGAAGGAGGAGCGGGGGGAGCGGATCTTCGTCGACTTCAACCAGAACAACCGCGACCGCACCATCGCGTCGGCGTACTCCCTCCGGCCGCTGCCCGGCGCCCCCGTCTCCACGCCGATGACGTGGGACGAGCTCGCAACGGTGACGGACCCGCGCGACTTCAACCTCTTCACCGTCCCCGACCGGGTGGCCGACGGCGACCCGTGGGCGGGCATCGACGACGAGGCGTTCTCGCTGCAGCCGCTGCTGGACCTGTGGGACGAGCAGGTCGCCGCAGGGGAGGGGGAGCTCAGCTTCCCGCCCGACTACCCCAAGATGCCGGGCGAGCCGCCGCGGGTGCAGCCCAGCAAGAAGGTCGCCGAGCACTGGGACGCGCAGGGCAACCGCGTCGAGGGGACCTGACGCCGGTCGCCCCGGCCGTGCGGCGATCTGTTCGCACAGGCGGGGCTGTTACGTCTCGTCGGACTCCTCGTGCTCGAGCAGGTGGAGGACGGGTACGCCGAGCTTGCGGCGGGCCCGCGACGTCCAGTCCATGTGGAAGAACTCGGCGACCAGGTGCGGCCGGGTGAGGATGATCGCCTCGCGCCCGTCGACCTCCTTGACCTTGCGGATCAGGGCGTCGACCGGCGGGTCCGTGACGATCTCGGTGTCGCCCACGCGCGCGCCGGCGGCGGCGAGCGCGCCGCTCGTGGCGGAGACGTCGCGCTCGGCCTGCTCGCGGTACTCCTCGCGCAGGTGCTCGATCTCGTCGGGCGACGGCGTCATCGGCGGCGCGATCAGGTCGGCGCCGCCGATCACGCCGAGTGAGGCCTCGACCGCCGCCGCGGCGTCGGCCATCGGCAGCAGCACGTGGTAGACGACCTCGATGGTCGGATCGTCGTCGAGCTCCTGGTGCAGGGCCCGGACCTGGGCCGCGTCGGCGGCCGTCAGGGCCTGCTCGACGAGCAGCACGACGTCGTAGAGGTCTTCCCCGGAAGCGGGCTCGGTGGTCATGACACCATCCTGCCCCTCCACGACGGCGGAATCGAGGACCTGTCCTGTTCAGCCGCCGAGCACGTCGGCGAGGTCGTAGCGCACCGGCTGCTCGAGCTGGTCGTAGCCGCACGACTCCGGGTCCCGGTCGTCGCGCCACCGCTTGAAGTGGGCGGTGTGCCGGAAGCGCGAGCCCTCCATGGCGTCGTACTTGACCTCGATCACGCGCTCGGGCCGCAGCGGCGTGAAGGACAGGTCCTTGCCCTGGCTCCACCGGCTCTGCGTGCCCGGCTGGCGGCCCGGGTTGGCGACCAGGAACTCCTGCCAGCGGCCCCACGGGTGCTCCTCGATGGGGACGACGAGCGGCTGCAGCTCCTGCCACAGCTCGGCGCGCCGCTGGGCGGTGAAGCTGGCGCTGACGCCGATGTGCTGCAGCTCGCCGTCGTCGTAGAGCCCGAGCAGCAGGCTGCCGATGAGCGGGTTCTCCGGCGTGCTCGTCTTGTGCTCGCGGTAGCCGGCGAGCACCACGTCGGCGGTGCGCTCGTGCTTGATCTTCAGCATGGTGCGGGCGTTCTGGGCGTACGGCGCACTCATCGGCTTCGCGACGACGCCGTCGAGCCCGGCCCCCTCGAACCGGTGGAACCACTCCTCGGCGACCGCCGGATCCGTGCTGGTCCGGGTCAGGTGGCAGCGGCCGGCGCCGAGCGGGTCGGAGGAGAGGTGCGCGAGCGCCTCCTCCAGGGCCGCCCGCCGCTCGGCGAACGGCCGGTCGACGTACGACTCGTCGCCGAGCGCCAGCAGGTCGAAGGCCACGAAGTCGGCGGGCGTCTGCTCCGACAGCAGCGTGATCCGGGACGCGGCCGGGTGGATCCGCTCCTGGAGCACCTCGAACTGCAGCCGTCCCTTCCCGTCGACGCCCTCCTGCGCCACGAAGATCTCGCCGTCGAGCACGCACCGCTCCGGCAGCTCCGCCCTCGCCGCCTCGACGAGCTCGGGGAAGTAGCGGGTCAGCGGCTTGGTGTTGCGGCTCGCCAGCTCCACCTCGTCCCCGTCGCGGAACAGGAGGCACCGGAAGCCGTCCCACTTCGGCTCGAACGACAGGCCGAGCGGGTCGTGCTTCGCCGGGTCCGGCACGCCGGAGACGGCCTTCGCGAGCATCGGCTGGACGGGCGGCATCACGGGGAGGTCCACGGTGGTGAGACTAGTCAGCCGTCCGACACTCATCGGGGCGGGTGAGGTGCGGTTCACCAACCGATTTCGTGGTGAATCGGCCGGATTCACCACGAGAATGGCTGGTGAACCGCACGCCGGAGCCCTGGAGCCGGTGACAGGATTTGAACCCGCGACCCTCTTATTACAAGTAAGACGCTCTACCAACTGAGCTACACCGGCGTTGCGCCCGGGGAGGAGCGCGGGGGCAATCCTAGTCAGCCGGGGCTCAGCGCAGCCGGGCGACCTCGAACCGCTCGTCGGGTACGGCGATCGCCTCCTGTGCCGCGATGAGCCGCAGCTCGCGCTCGCCGGACTGAAGGGTCGCGTCGAGCACGTCGAAGACCGACGCGACGGTGCGGCCGAGCGCGGTGGCGGGCGAGCCGGTGGCGTGCAGGTGCGCGGTGAACAGGGCGGCGGTGATGTCCCCGGACCCGTTGGCCTTCATGGGCAGGCGCGGGGTCTGCACGATCCACGCGCCGTCGCCGGTGACGGCGACCATCTCGATGACGTCGTCGGGGGCGCCGGCGCGCTCGACGGACGTGACCAGCACGGTGGCCGGGCCGAGTGCGCGGACCTCGTCCGCCGCGGCCAGCACGTCCTCGATCGGCGACGGCCCGCCGAGCGCGTCGCGGCCGGTGATGAAGCCGAGCTCGAACTGGTTCGGCGTGAGGACGTCGGCGACCGGCACGACCTGCTCGCGGATGATCGGCGGGATCTCCGGGTTCACGAAGCAGCCGGACTTCGCGTTGCCCATCACCGGGTCGCAGGTGTAGGTCGCCGCGGGGTTCGCGGCCTTGACCCGCTGCACGGCGTCCACGATGACGGCCGCGACGGCGGGGGAGCCCTGGTAGCCGGACAGCACCGCGTCGCAGGTCGGGAGCACGCCGCGCTCCTCGATCCCGGTGATCACCTCGCGCACGTCCGCCGGGTCGAGCAGCGGGCCGCGCCACGCGCCGTACCCGGTGTGGTTGGAGAAGTGCACCGTGAACACGGGCCACACCTCGTGGCCGAGGCGCTGCAGCGGGAAGACCGCAGCCGAGTTGCCGACGTGGCCGTAGGCGACCGAGGACTGGATGGACAGGATCCGCACCCCGACATCATGCCGCGGGCCTCGAGACGGTCGCGGGCGACCTCCTCGACCTCCGGAATGAAACACTTTCGTGAACAAACTAGAACGCGTTACAGTGAGCCGTCTCCTCATGACCGCGGTCACAGCACGAAGGATGGAAGCACCCATGGCGAAGCGCCCCTCGTACTCCAACGAAGCCGACTACGTGGTGGTCGGGTCCGGCAGCTCCGGGGCGGTGCTCGCCGGGCGGCTGGCCCAGTCCGGCGCCTCGGTGATCCTGCTCGAGGCCGGCAAGTCCGACGACAAGGGCATGCACGGCTACTTCACGAAGAAGCCGGGCATGATCGGCCCGATGCACTCGGAGCCGAAGCTCGAGCGGCTCTTCGACTGGGGCTACCGCTCCGTGCCGCAGCCCGGCCTCGACGGCCGGCGGATGCCGGCGCCGCGCGGGAAGGTCGGCGGCGGCTCGTCGTCGGTCAACGGGATGGTCTACGTGCGCGGCAACCGCGCCAACTACGACTCGTGGGCCGCCGAGGGCAACACCGGCTGGAGCGCCGACGAGGTCAACGCCGCCTTCAAGCGCTTCGAGGACTTCGAGGACGGCGAGAACGCCTACCGCGGCGCCGGTGGCCCGATCCGGATCACCCGCAAGAAGACGCCGCAGGAGGCCACCCTCCAGTTCATCCAGGCCACCGCCGACACCCTCGGCGTGAAGATCCTCGACGACTACAACGCCGCCGAGCAGGAGGGCATCGCCCGGATGCAGCAGAACGCTGCCGACGGCCTGCGCTACTCCTCGACCCGCGGCTACGTGCACCACCTCGCCCCGGCGACGCTCGAGTTCCAGACCGAGGTCCACGTCGCGAAGGTCGTCGTCAAGGACGGCCGCGCCACGGGCGTCGAGGTGATCGACCAGGGCCGCCGTACCGCCGGACGCCGCCGCTTCATCAAGGCGGGCAAGGAGGTCATCGTCTCCGCCGGCTTCGCCAACTCCCCGCAGCTGCTGATGCTGTCCGGCATCGGCCACGCCGACCACCTCGCGAGCGTCGGCATCGACTGCATCGCCGACCTGCCGGTGGGCGACAACCTGCACGACCACCTGTTCCACCCGCTGTCGTTCCACGTCCCGAGCGTGATGTTCCGCGGCAACCCGTGGACCTTCTTCAAGGGCATGGCCCGCGACCTGACCTTCGGTGGCTCGTTCCTCGACCACTCCGTCTTCGAGTCGGTCGGGTTCGTGCGCACGTCGCAGGCCACCGACGTCCCCGACCTCCAGCTGCACGCGCTGCCGTGGACCTACCCGAGCCCCAACCAGGACGAGCCGGTCCGGCACATGCCCGACCCCCGGCCCGGCCTGACCGTGTTCTCGACGCTGATCTACCCGCGCAGCCGCGGCACGCTGCGCCTGGCCTCGGCGGACCCGACCGCCGCTCCGCTGATCGACTACGGGTTCTTCACCGACCCGCACGACGTCGAGGTGCTCGCCGAGGGCACCGAAATGATCCGCGAGATCATGGCCTCGGCCGCGTTCGGGGGCGGCGTGAAGGCCGAGATCCACCCCGGCCCCGGCATCCCGAACGGCAAGGAGCTGCGCCACGCCCTGCGCGAGCGCTCGACGTCGGTCTACCACGGCGTCGGCACCTGCCGGATGGGCGTCGACGAGCGCGCCGTGGTCGACCCCGAGCTCAAGGTCCGCGGCATCGAGGGCCTCCGGGTCGCCGACGCCTCGATCATGCCGAGCATCACCGGCGGCAACACCAACGCACCGTGCTACATGATCGGCGAGAAGGCCGCCGAGATCATCCTGGGCGGAGCCGACCGGTGAGCGCCGTTACGACGCCGGCCCGGCCCGCGTTCGTCACCGACGAGCTGCTCGAGCGGCTCGTCGCCCGGGTCCCCGGCCGCACGGGCGCGACCTGGAAGCTGACCGAGGTCTACACCGGCGAGGTGCTGGTCGAGCTGCCGCAGTCGACGCCCGAGGACATCGAGGCCGCCTTCGAGGAGGCCCGCGAGGCCCAACGGCTGTGGGCGCAGTGGCCGGTCGAGCGCCGGCTCGAGGTGTTCGAGCGCGCCCACACGCTGCTCGTCGACAACGCGCTGCGCACCGCGGACCTGATCCAGGTCGAGAGCGGCAAGAACCGGCGGATGGCGGTCGAGGAGACCTGCGACCCGCCGATGGTGATGTCGTACTACCTCAAGCGGGCGAAGAAGCTCCTCGCCCCCGCCCGGCACGGCGGCCCGATCCCGTTCCTCTCCAGCTCCACCGAGGTCCGCGTGCCGAAGGGCGTCGTCGGGATCATCGCGCCGTGGAACTTCCCGTTCGCCACGGGTCTCTCCGACGCGATCCCCGCGCTGATCGCCGGCAACGCGGTGGTCGTGAAGCCGGACAACAAGACCGCGCTGTCGCCCCTCTTCGGGATCTCTCTGCTCGAGGAGGCGGGCCTGCCGAAGGGCCTGTTCCAGGTCGTGTGCGGCGAGGGTCCCGACGTCGGTCCGACCCTCATCGACAACGCCGACTACGTCATGTTCACCGGCTCCACCGCGACCGGCCGGGTGATCGGCGAGCGCGCCGGCCGCAACCTGATCGGCTGCTGCCTCGAGCTCGGCGGCAAGAACCCGATGATCGTGCTCGACGACGTCGATGCCGACGAGTGGGTCGAGGGCTCGATGTTCGGCGTCTTCGGCAACACCGGCCAGATCTGCATGCACATCGAGCGGATCTACCTCCCCGAGAGCCGGTACGACGAGCTGCGCGCCGCGTTCGTGGAGCGGGCCTCGCGCCTGGTGCTCGGGGCGTCGTACGACTTCGGGCCGGAGGTCGGCTCGCTGGTCAGCCCCGACCATCGCGACCGGGTCGCGTCGCACGTCGAGGACGCGGTTGCGAAGGGCGCGACCGTGCTCACCGGCGGCCGGGCCCGCCCCGACCTGGGCCCCGCCTTCTTCGAGCCGACGGTCCTTGAGGGCGTCACCACGGACATGCTCGCCGGGTCGACCGAGACCTTCGGGCCGGTCGTCGCCCTCCATCCCTACCGAACGGTCGACGAGGCGATCCACCTCGCCAACGACACCGACTACGGCCTCAACGCGTCGGTCTGGAGCGGGGACATCGCCCGCGCCGAGGCGGTCGCGGCGCGGATCGAGTCGGGCAACGTCAACATCAACGACTCGCTCGCGACCGCCTACGCGTCGAAGGCGTCGCCGTCGGGCGGTGTGAAGCAGTCCGGCGTCGGTGCGCGCCACGGCGACCAGGGCCTGCTGAAGTACACCGACGCGAAGAACGTCGCGGTGCTCAAGAAGCAGGTGATGGGCGCCCGGCCCGGCCAGGACTACGACGCCTACGTCAACCAGATGCTGCAGTCGCTCAAGCTGATGCGGAGGCTTCGCGTCCGCTGACCCGCGACGCGCGAACGGCCGGCGTGGTCGCCCACGCCGGCCGCTCATCTCGTCCGGGGCTCAGGCTCAGGCCTCGATGGCCTCGGTCCGGTCGCCGGCGCTGGCGCCGCTGATCTCGACCTTGCGCGGCTTGGCCCGCTCGGCCACGGGGATGACCAGGCGCAGGACGCCGTTGTCGTAGGAGGCGTCGATGCGCTCGAGGTCGAGGTTGTCGCCGAGCACGAGCTGGCGCGAGAACTGCCCGTGCGTCCGCTCGGACGCGAGCCGCTGCCAGTCGCCGTTGCCGGCGACCCGCTCGGCCTTGAGGGTGACGACGTTGCGCTCGACGTCGATGTCGATGCTCTCCCGGCTCACGCCCGGCAGGTCGAACTCGAGCACGAACTCGTCGCCCTGTCGCCAGGCGTCCATCGGCATCACGGCGGGGCGGTTCGTCGTACCCCATCCAGCACCCAGGAGCTGGCTGGTCAGCCGGTCGAAGTCGCGGAATGGATCGGTGGTGCGAAGCAACATGACGTGTCTCCCTTCGGTTTCGCCGACGCGGAGGATCCCGACGCCGGCACTGGATCTCTAACGACTGTTATAGATAATCTGTTCCCGTGAATCAAGACCCCGGGCATCGGGAGCACGTGCGCGGCGTCTACGCCATCTCGGTCGCCGCCGACATGACGTCGCTGCAGATCCAGAACATCCGCGTCTACGAGCGGCGCGGGCTGCTGGAGCCGGCCCGCAGCGAGGGCGGCACCCGGCTCTACAGTCGCGCGGACATCGAGACCCTGCACCGGATCCGCGATCTGCTCGGCGAGGGCCTCAACCTCGCCGGGATCGCCCGCGTGCTGGAGCTGGAGGCCGAGGTCGCGAGCCTGCGGGCGAGGCTCTCCCGGAAGTCAGGCCACCTCGAGTGACCGCTTGGACAGGCCCATCCAGAAGCCGTCGATGACCTGCTCGCCGGGCTCGGTCGGGTCGGTGGCCGCGCCGAGGGTCACGAACAGTGGGCTGTAGTGCTCGACCGTCGGGTGCGCGAACGGCATGCCCGGCGCCTTCGATCGGTACGACGCCAGCTCGTCCACGTCGCCACGGAGCATCGCCTCGCCGGCCCAGGCGTCGAACTCCCTCGACCAGCCGGGGGCCTCGGCGTCGATCTGCCACGAGGTGAGGAACGGCAGGCCGTGGGTGAGGAAGCCGGAGCCGATGATCAGCACGCCCTCGTCGCGCAGGGGACGCAGCCGGCGGCCGATCTCCATCAGCCGGCCGGGGTCGTGGGTGGGCATGGACATCTGCAGCACGGGGATGTCGCCGGCGGGGTACATGATCTTCAGCGGCACCCACGCGCCGTGGTCGAGCCCGCGCGAGGTGTGCTGGTGGACCGGCTCGGTGCGCGGCATCATCGCGGCGACCCGGGCGGCGAACGCGGTGGCGTCGGGCGTCTCGTAGGTCATCTGGTAGTACTTCGGCGCGAACCCGCCGAAGTCGTAGACCAGCGGGGCGCCGCTCGCGGTCAGCGACAGGGGCGCCGACTCCCAGTGCGCGCTGACGATGAGGATCGCCTTCGGGCGGGGGAGGTCCTTCGCCCAGGCCGCGAGCTGGCCCGACCACACCGGGTCGTCGAGCAGCGGCGGGGCGCCGTGGCCGATGTAGAGGGCAGGCATCCGGTCGGTGGTCGCAGCATCCATGTCCACTCCAATGGTTGAAGTCTCAACTATATTCCATGGATGGGTGGACGTGCTGCGATCACGCCCCGTCGTCCAGTCGCCAGTCGATCGCGCGGCCGCCGCGCTCGACGAGCAGCTGGTTGACCCGGCTGAACGGCCGCGACCCGAAGAAGCCCCGGTGCGCGGACAGCGGTGAGGGGTGCACGGACTCGACCCACGGGACCGGGCCCAGGTGCGGCTTCAGGGTCTGCGCGTCGCGGCCCCACAGGATCGCCGCTACGGGGGAGCCGGCCTCGGCCCGCCGTACGACGGCCTGGATCGCGCACGCCGTCACGTGCTCCCAGCCGCGCCCGCGGTGCGAGCCGGGCTCGCCGGGACGCACGGTGAGCACGCGGTTGAGCAGCATCACGCCCTGGTCGGTCCACGCGCCGAGGTCCCCGTGTGCAGGCGGTACGACGCCGACGTCGTTCGCGAGCTCCTGGTAGATGTTGCGCAGGCTGGCCGGCAGTGGCCGGACGTCGCGGTCGACGGCGAAGCACAGGCCGATCGGATGGGCCGGGTTCGGGTAGGGGTCCTGCCCGACGACCAGCACCCGGACGTCGGCGAGCGGCCGCTGGAAGGCGCGGAACACCCGCTCGCCGGCCGGCTGGTAGGCGCGTCCCGCGGCGATCTCCTCGCGCAGGAACCGGCCGAGCGCGGCGACCCGGTCTTCGACCGGCGCGAGCGCATCGGCCCAGTCAGCCGCCATCAGGCCCTGGTCCACGAGGTTGGAGAGAGCGCCCACGGCCGGACCCTAGCGCGCGAACGCGCCGGTCCCCCCAGACCCACCCTCGTTCGGGGCCGGCCGTGGTGCTGCTCCGTGTCGGTGAGCGCGTCTCCCGCGCGCCTCCGACCGCTGCCCCCACCGTTCGGCGGCGCCCCTCTCCCTCCCAGGGGCGCCACCGGCGTGGTCAGCTCCGACGCGGATCTCGAGCCCTGCTGGTCCTCCGGGGGCACACCCGGCATGGGGTGCCGGACCCGGTGGGGCTCCCTCCAGCGGTCTTCGAGGTCCGCGTCGGTGATGAGAAATCTACGGATGCGGGACCGGTCCCGGGATCGGGAGGGCGGCCGGGGTCGGCTAGTCCTTTGGGACTACGGCCGCCCGGCGATCGGCGCCGGCCGCGGTCAGGTGGCCAGCGAGCGGGACGCGGCCGACGACGTGCGCCGCTTGCGGTTGGTGCCGATCGGCACGCTGGGCCGGTTGTCGGTGGACCACTGCGAGATCCACTCGTCCATCACCAGCCAGGTGGTGCGGCGCGCGGCGCGGCCGGTGAGCATGCCGAGGTGCCCGCCGGGCACGACCTCGAAGCGCACCTCCGCCGCCTTCGAGAGCAGGGGTACGACGGCGCGGACCGCCGGCACCGGGGCGATGCCGTCCGTGGAGCCGCCGAACACCAGCACCGGCACCGTGATGTCGCCGAGGTCGATGGTGCGGTCGTCGAGGTCGAAGATGCCGGACGCGAGCTGGTTGCCCTTGGCGAAGCGGTGGTAGAGCTGCCCGAAGGTGCGGCCCGGGTAGGCGATCATGTTGGCCGTGAAGTGGTCGACCGCCTCGACCTGCGCGAGGAACTCGCGGTCGTCGACGTGGGTCGCCAGCGCGATCGGCTTGGTCACCATCTTCTGGAACGCGGTGAGCTGGAAGGCCCACTTCACCAGCGGCTTCGGCGCTCCGCCGAGCATCTGGTAGCCCTTCGTGATCGGGCCCTTGCCGTTGAAGAGGTTGAGCAGTGGCCGGAGCGGCGCGAGCAGCGGCACCAGCGAGATGTCGATCGGGGAGCCCACGACGGTCAGCGACGCGACGGGCAGGTCGCCGGAGCGCTTGTCCGCGAGGGTGAGGAGGGAGAAGATCCCGCCCAGGCTCCACCCGATGACGTGCACGGGACGGCCGCCGGCGTGCTCGGACACCTCGCGGATCGCGGTCGGGACGACCTCGTCGATCCAGTGCTCCATGCCGAGGTTGCGGTCCCGGAACGACACCTCGCCGTACTCCACGAGGTAGGTGGGCCGGCCCTCGTTCACGAAGTGCTCGACGAGCGAGCAGCCGCGCCGCAGGTCGTAGCAGCTCGACGGCGCGGCCAGCGGCGTCACCAGCAGCACCGGGTCGCCGGTCTCCTGGACGTGCCCCGCGGGCCGGTAGTGGTAGACCTCGCGCAGGGTCCCGTCGTCGATCAGGGTCCGCGGCATCGGGCGGAGGTCGGCCACGCCGCCGTACAGCAGCTTGTGGGCGACATTGCTCGCCGCGGCGACGACCTGGTCCGGGGCGGGGAGCAGGCCGGCGCCGGGCACGGAGCGCAGGGGCACCAGGTCCATGGGCGAACGCTACCGCGCCGGCGTCCGTCCCTCCGACGGTCGCGAGTCCGCGGACAGCCTCGGTGGATTGAGGTTCAGCTGCGGTCGGCGGGCCGCACCGTCTTGGTGTGGTGGTGGTCGTCGTGCTCCAGCTCGGTCATGAAGCTGTCGGCCCACGCCTTCACGTCGTGCTGGGCGATCTGCTTGCGCATCGCCTTCATCCGGCGGTTGAGCTCCTTCGGCTCGGCCTGGTGGGCCTCGAGCAGCGCGGCCTTCATGCCGTTCATGTCGTAGGGGTTCACCAGCCAGGCCTGACGTAGCTCGTCGGCCGCCCCGGCGAACTCCGAGAGCACGAGCGCCCCGTCCTCCTCGGTGCGGCAGGCGACGTACTCCTTGGCGACGAGGTTCATGCCGTCGCGGTACGGCGTCACCACCATCACGTCAGCCGCGCGGTAGAGCGCCGCCATCTCCTCGCGGGGGTACGACGTGTGCAGGTAGCTGATCGCCGGGCGTCCGATCCGGCCGAGGTCGCCGTTCAGGCGGCCGACGAGGCGCTCGATGTCGTCGCGCAGGTTGCGGTAGTGCTCCACCCGCTCCCGCGACGGCACCGCCACCTGGACGAACACGGCGTCGTCGACGGTGAGGTCGCCGTCGCTGATCAGCTCGCCGAAGGCGCGGAGCCGGGCGTAAATGCCCTTGGTGTAGTCGAGCCGGTCGATGCCGAGGAAGATCTTCCCGGGGTTGCCGAGCGCGTCGCGGATCGCGGCGGCCCGCTCGGTCACGGCCTCGGACCGGGCGAGCTCCTCGAAGCCGGCGGCGTCGATCGAGATCGGGAACGGCGCCGCGCGCACGGTCCGCCCGTCGGGCAGGTAGACGAGGTCGCGGTGCGTCTTGTGGCCGACCCGCTGGCGGACCAGGCGGATGAAGTTCTGCGCCGCGCCGGGGAGCTGGAAGCCGACGAGGTCGGCGCCGAGCAGGCCCTCGAGGATCTGGCGCCGCCACGGCAGCTGCTGGAACAGCTCGGCGGGCGGGAATGGGATGTGCAGGTAGAAGCCGATCCGCAGGTCGGGCCGCAGCTCGCGCAGCATCTGCGGCACCAGCTGCAGCTGGTAGTCGTGCACCCACACGGTGGCGCCCTTGGCGGCGAGGTCCGCGGCCTTCTCCGCGAAGCGCTGGTTGACCTTGACGTAGGTGTCCCACCACTCGCGGTGGAACTCCGGCTTCGCGACGACGTCGTGGTAGAGCGGCCACAGCGTGGCGTTGGAGAAGCCCTCGTAGTGCTCCTCGACCTCCTCGGCCGACATCGCCAGCGGGACCAGCTGGAGGCCGTCGACCGTGAACGGCTTGAGCCGCTGGCCGGTGCCGCCGGGCCAGCCCACCCACACGCCGTCGTGGGCGCGCATCACGGGCTCGATCGCGGAGACCAGGCCGCCCGGGGAACGGCGCCACTTCGCCTTCCCGTCGGGTCCGGTCACGCGGTCGACGGGAAGTCGGTTGGCAACGATCACCAGGTCGTGGGCCACGGTGTCACCCTAGTGGGCGGTCCCCACCCGGACGGGGGCGCGTACGCCGCAGGACCCGCCGGGAGCGTCTGAATGACATGCGTGTGATTCACCCGTTAGAGTGGGCGGGAATCCGTGTCGCACCCTATCGCCTGACAAGCGTCGAGGAGCCCCCATGAACGCCGAGCGCACCCCGCAGGAGCCCGCCGCCACCTCGGCCGTGGCCGGGGGCCTCAGCGACCGGGACCGGGCGATCCTCGAGTTCGAGCGTCAGTGGTGGAAGTACGCCGGCGCCAAGGAGAGCGCGGTGCGCGAGCAGTTCGACATGAGCGCCACCCGCTACTACCAGGTGCTCAACGCCCTCATCGACCGTCCCGAGGCGCTCGCCGCCGACCCGCTGCTGGTTCGCCGGCTGCGCCGGCTCCGCTCGCAGCGCCAGCGCCAGCGTTCGGCGCGGCGACTCGGCTTCGAGATCTGACCCACCCCAAGGAGAGGCGGCCATGACCTTCCCCACCTGGCCTGCTCGCACCCGCCGCCCCCGAGGCCAGCGCGGAGCCGTGCTGCCCTCGCCGGTCGTGCTGCTGAGCGTCGTCGCGGTCGCGCTGGCGGCCATCGCCTTCGTCGCCACCCGCGGCGACGCACCGGCCGAGCGCGACATCTCGGCCACCAAGGCCGCAGCGACCCCGACGCCGACCGAGCGGGCGTCGAGCGACGACACCCCGCCCGCCGCCGAGCAGACG
The DNA here is from genome assembly GCA_035554935.1 of Nocardioides sp. Lineage (GTDB taxonomy): Bacteria > Actinomycetota > Actinomycetes > Propionibacteriales > Nocardioidaceae > Nocardioides. The sequence goes on from DATMHM010000110.1 coordinate 33,372, forward strand.
CCCGCGGTCAAGAAGGAGCCCGAGCCGAAGCCGGTCGACCGTGGCGCGCACGCGGTCGTGGTCTTCAACAACACCGGCATCACCGGCCTCGCCAGCCGGGTGGGGGAGACGGTCCAGCAGGCCGGCTGGCGCCTCGCCGCCGCCGACAACTGGTACGGCACCGTCCCGGCCACGACGGTCTACTACCCGAAGGGCAAGAAGGCTGCCGCGCAGCTGCTCGCCCTCGACCTCGGCGTCGCCCGGATCAAGCCGGCCGACACCGACAGCGACATGAGCTCGACCGACCTCACCCTGATCCTCACCGGCGAGCTCGACTGAGGCGACGACGTCGCCGGGGTCCGCCGCGTCACAGGGTTGAAATCGCAGCCACCGGTCACCACCCTCCTGTGGCGACGTGGTGGGATGGTGGGGTGAGGTTCCCGACCCTCGAGGGTGAGCAGCGGTACGACGCACTGGTGCGCGTCGCTGCGCGCACCGTCGTCGGCCTCGACTTCGACGGCACGCTGGCGCCGATCGTGGACGACCCCACGCGGGCGCACATCCACCCCGACGCCCGCGACGTCCTCGTCGCGCTCGCCGAGGAGGTCGCCGCGATCGCGGTGATCACCGGTCGCCCTGCGCGCCAGGCGCTCGACCTCGGTGGCCTCGAGGAGGTCGGCGACGCACTCCAGGCGGCCGGCAAGGAGCTCTTCGTCTTCGGTCAGTACGGCAACGAGCGGTGGAGCTCGGGTCGGCGGCGGATCCTCGGCGCCCGACCGCCCCGCGGCCTGGCCACCTTCGAGCGCGACCTGCCGCGAGTGCTGCGACAGGCCGGCGCCACCGACGCCTTCGTCGAGGACAAGGGCCTCGCGGTCGCCGTCCACACCCGGCGCCTGGACGACGCCGACGCGGCCTTCGGCCGGCTGCTGCCGCCGATGCGCGAGCTCGCCCAGCGCCACGGCCTGGTGCTGGAGCCGGGCAAGTCGGTGATCGAGGTCCGCTCCCCGGGCTCGCACAAGGGGATGGTCGTCAACCGGCTCGCCGCCGTCCTCGACGCGGAGGGCTTCGTCTTCGCCGGCGACGACCTCGGCGACGTCGAGGCGTTCGAGGCGGTCGAGGAGCTCGGCAAGCAGGGCCTCGCGACCCTGCGGGTGTGCTCGGCCTCCACCGAGGAGAGCGCGCTGATCGCGATGTCCGACGTCGTCGTACGCGGGCCGGACGGGGTGCTCGAGCTCCTCGGCGGGCTGGCCGCGGACGCGCGCGCCCTGCGCTGATCCCGGGCCGATCGTGCGGCGATCCCACATCGCGGACGCCGGTCTCGTCATGTGGGATCCCGATTCGTCGTTGGTGAGGGGTCGCCCGTAGGCTGAGCGCGCTCATCCAGAGGGACTGAGGGAACGGCCCTGAGAAGTCCCGGCAACCGCCGCGAACTCCCGGACGTGTCAGCGCAGCTGGCCGCCCGTCGCGGAAAACGGTGCCAAATCCGACCCGAGCGAGAGCCGCACGGGACAGATGAGAAGGAGGAATCCATGAGCGCCGTTGTGACCGAAGAGTTCGCGACCACCCCCCGGGACGCGTCTGGCAACGCTGCTGGCAACGCGTCCGGCCTGCGCGAGGGTGCGTTCGGGCACGCCACCTCGCTGTCCTGTCGCGAGTGCGGCCACCGCGTCGACCTCGGCCCGTTCTACGCGTGCCCGGAGTGCTTCGGCCCGCTCGAGATCGCCTACGAGTTCCCGGCCGTCACCCGTGCCGAGATCGAGGCCGGTCCGCGCAACATCTGGCGCTACAAGGCGCTGCTGCCGGTGCCGAACGACATCGAGACCAGCCCCAACACCGAGCCGGGCTTCACCCGGCTGCTCCGCGCCAAGAACCTCGGCCGCGAGCTCGGCATCGCCAACCTGTGGGTGAAGGACGACTCGACCAACCCGACCAACTCGTTCAAGGACCGCGTCGTCGCCTGCGCGCTGAGCGCCGCCCGCGAGCTGGGCGCCAAGGTGTTCGCCTGCCCGTCGACCGGCAACCTGGCCAACGCCGTGGCCGCCGCCGGCGCCCGCGCCGGCATCAAGACCGTGGTGTTCATCCCGAGCAACCTCGAGCAGCCCAAGCAGGTCAACTCGGCGATCTTCACCGAGAACCTGGTCGCCGTCGACGGCAACTACGACGACGTCAACAAGCTCGCCTCCGAGATCGCCGGCGAGGAGGAGGGCTGGGCGTTCGTCAACGTCAACGTCCGCCCCTACTACGCCGAGGGCTCCAAGACGCTCGGCTACGAGATCGCCGAGCAGCTGGGCTGGCGCCTGCCCGACCAGATCGTCATCCCGGTCGCGTCCGGCTCGCAGCTGACCAAGGTCGACAAGGCGTTCCAGGAGCTGATCAAGCTCGGCCTCGTGGAGGACAAGCCCTACAAGGTCTTCGGCGCGCAGGCCGTCGGCTGCAACCCGGTCGCCGCCGCCTACAAGGCCGGCACCGACGCGATCCGCCCGGTCAAGCCGGACACCATCGCCAAGAGCCTCGCCATCGGCAACCCCGCCGACGGCATCTACGTCCTCGACATCACCCGCCGCACCGGCGGCGCCGTCGAGGAGGTCACCGACGACGAGATCCGCGCCGGCATCGTCCTGCTCGCCCGTACCGAGGGCATCTTCACCGAGACCGCCGGTGGCACGACCCTCGCGGTCACGAAGAAGCTCGTCGAGTCCGGCCAGCTGGACCCGGACCTCGAGACCGTGGTCATCAACACCGGCCACGGCCTCAAGACGCTGGACGCGATCTCCGGCCAGGTCGGTGCCGCCGCGACCATCGCCCCGACCTACGCCGCCTTCAAGGCGACCGGTCTCTGAACCCCCACGAAAGACAGGAACACCCCATGGCAGTCAGCGTCCGGATCCCCACCATCCTCCGCACCTACACCGGTGGCGAGTCCGAGGTGAGCGCGACCGGTGCCACCGTGGCCGAGATCCTCGACGACCTCGACGCCAACTTCGCCGGCATCAAGGGCCGGATCGTCGACGAGGACGGCAAGCTGCGCCGCTTCGTCAACGTCTACGTCAACAACGACGACGTCCGCTTCGAGCAGGACCTCGCCACCCCGACGCCCGACGGCGCCGAGGTGTCGGTCATCCCCGCCGTCGCCGGCGGCTGCTGACGTCGACTTGGGGTTTGCGCCGGTCGAGTTGGGGTTTGCGCCCGTCGACTTGGGGTTTGCGCCGGTCGAGTTGGGGTTTGCGCCCGTCGAGTCGTGGGTCGTGACGGATCAGTCGAGTGCGCTGCGGCGCTTCCGCAGGTCCGCGCCCTCGGCATCGTTGCGGCAGAGGGCGAGCGCGGCGTCGTAGGCACGTCGCGCCTCGTCCGCACGGCCGAGTCGTGCCAGCAGCTCCGCCCGTACGGCGGGCAGCCGGTGACCCGGTAGCGCGATCCCGTCGAGTGCGACCAGGCCCGCGCCAGCGCCGTCCCGCTCGGCGAGTGCCACGGCGCGGTTGAGGCGCACGACCGGCGAGTCGCGCAGGGCCAGCAGTCCGTCGTACCTCTCGACGATGCGGTCCCACCGGGTGTCCGGCGCACGGAGGGCGATGGCGTGCTCGGCGGCGATCAACGCCTGGAGGAGGTACGGCGCCGGCGGGCTCGTCACGAGTGGTCGCAGCAGCTCCAGCCCCTCCTCGTGGTGCCACCGGCTGCGGTCCTGGTCGGCGAGCAGGACCAGCTCGCCACCGACCCACCCGCGCGTCGCGTCGTGAGTGCAGGAGGACCATCAGGGCGAGCACCCCACAGATCTCCAGCAGGTCGTCGAGGTCGTCGCTCTGGACGGAGTAGTAGCCGCCGACCTGCTCGACGGACTCGGCGAACGGACCCTCGGCCACACTGACCTCGCCGTCGGCGCCGCGGACCACGCGCCTGGTCGCTCGGGAGTGGGTGAGCTCCGCACCGCCGGTGACGGTGTGGCCACCTTCGGCGAGCAGTCGCGAGAACTCCTCGTGGCCGGCGAACATCGTGCCCCTCTGCTCGTCGGTCGCGGTGTCCCAGACGTTCTCGTCGGCGCTCAACAGGACGACGTACCCGGTCCTCGTCGATCATCTCCTCGTCGGGTGGGGTGAGTGTGTCACCCCGATGACGGGCGGGTGCGGACGAAATCGACAACTCGACGAGCGCAAACCCCAACTCGCCGGGCGCAAACCCCAACTCGCCGGGCGCAAACCCCAAGTCAACGGAGGAGTTGGGCGGCCAGGGCGGCGCTGGCGGGGTAGTCGACCTTGCTGACCGGCGTGCGCGGGACCTCGTCGACGAAGAGCACGGTCTTGGGCACCTTGTAGTTCGAGATCAGCGCCCGGCAGTGGTCGCGTACGTCGTCCGCGGTGAGGGCGGCGCCGTCGCGGCGCTGGACGAGGGCGGTGACCTGCTGCCCCCAGCGCTCGTGCGGGGTGCCGACCACGACGGCGTCGAAGATGTCCGGGTGCCGGAGCAGGACGGCCTCGACCTCCTCGGGGTGGACCTTCTCGCCGCCGGTGTTGATGCAGACCGAGCCGCGGCCCAGCACGGTGACCGAGCCGTCCTCCTCGCGGCGGGCGAAGTCGCCCGGGATCGCCCAGCGCACGCCGTCGATCTCCTTGAACGTCGCGGCCGTCTTGACGGGGTCCTTGTAGTAGCCGAGCGGCACCGGCCCGGAGCGGCCGAGCATGCCGTCGACCCCCACCGGGCAGGGCTTGAAGTCGGCGTCGAAGACCTCGACCTGGTCGTTGACGGTGAAGCGCGGCGCGGCGGAGCCGCCCTCGGAGCCGTCGTCCATGCGTGAGCCCGCGGCGCCCGACTCGGACGAGCCGTAGGAGTCGAGGATGAACCGCCCGGGCAGGGCGCGGCGGATCTCGTCGCGCACGCCGTCGGAGAGCGGGGCGGCACCGTTGGAGACCGCGGCCAGGCTGGAGAGGTCCCAACGGTCGGGCTCGGCGAGGATCGCCTCGGCGACCGGGCGGCCCATCGCGTCGCCGAGGAAGGTCAGCGACACGACCTTCGCCTTCTCGACGAGGTCGAGGATCTTCGTCGCGTCGAAGTGCGGCTCGGTGTAGAGCGCGACCGTGTGCCCGGCGACGTGGCCGTTGCCCACGATCCACTGGCTGCCGCCGTGCATCATCGGACCGCAGGCGAGCAGCACCATCGGGGTCTCGACGGCGGCGGCCTCCTCGACCAGCTGCTCGACCGAGTCGAGCGGGGCGCCGTACCGCGCGGCGTTCAGTGCGGCGCGCAGGAGGTCCTCGTTGCGCCAGACCACGCCCTTCGGGTAGCCGGTCGTGCCGCCGGTGTAGAGCACGTAGTGGTCGTCGGCGCTGCGGCCGGTGACGGTCCGCTCCGGGGAGGCGGCAGCGAGCGCGGCGTCGTACTCCTCGCCGAGCACGATCGTGTGCCGCAGCGTCGGGATCTCGAGCGCGGCCACCGCGTCGACGTGCTCCGGGGCGATGATGGCGGCGACGCAGTCGGCGTTGTCGTAGAGGTAGGCGAGCTCGTCGCGCAGGTACTTGTAGTTGATGTTGATCGGCACCGCGCGCGCCTTCAGGCAGCCGTAGAGCGCGTCGATCCACTCGATCCGGTTGGCGGAGTGCACGGCGACGTGCTCGCCCGGCTGGATGCCGAGGCCGACGAGGTGGTTGGCCAGGCGGGTCGAGCGCTCGTCGATCTCGGCGAAGGTCCACACCCGGTCGCCGGTGTGGATGGCTGCCCGGTCCGGCAGGGCGTCGGCCATCGCCTCGAGGACGTCGGCCAGGTTGAGCGGGCGAGCTGCGGTGGATGTGGTCGGGGTCACAGGGGGAAGGGTGCCAAATTAGAACGTGTTATTGCTAGTCCCCGGTCCCGCTCGGTGGCATCTCCGGGACAATGTCCCGGTGACCGACCACCACTACGCACTGGACCTGACCTGGCAGGGCAACCGCGGAAGCGGCACGTCGGGCTACCGCGACTACGGCCGCGACGTGCTGCTGCGCGCCGCCGGCAAGCCGGACCTGGCCGGCTCCGCCGATCCGACCTTCCGTGGCGACGCGACCCGCTGGAACCCCGAGGAGCTGCTGCTCGCCGCGCTCGCGCAGTGCCACCTGCTGTCCTACCTGCACTCGGCCGTGAACCACGGCGTCGTCGTCGTGGCGTACGACGACAGCCCGGTCGGCACCATGGAGCAGGTCGGCCAGGGCGGACGGTTCACCGAGGTCGTGCTGCGACCGCGGGTCACCGTCGCCGACTCCTCGATGGTCGAGGCGGCGGGCGCGATCCACGGCGAGGCCGGCCGCAACTGCTTCATCGCCGCGTCGGTGAGCTTCCCGGTCCGCCACGAGCCGGTGGTCGAGGTCGCCGGCTGACTGCCGGTTCGCGCTGCCGCCCGGGCTGACACGGGCGCGCCACCACGGCGCCACGAGCCGTTCACGTCGCTCTGGTTCAAAGCAGCCATGAGACCCACCCGCAAGGTTCTCGTCGGCGCGGGCATCGTCCTCGCCGGCGTCGGCGCCACCACCGGCGGCGGCCGCGAGCTGCTGCGCCGCCAGGCCGCGACCGCCCGCGCGCGGATCGGCAAGCCGCTCGGCGAGGAGGCGCTCGTCGCCGACAAGGTCTGGAAGCGCAAGTCGTACGACGGCCCGCCGCTCCACCTGCTGGTGCTCGGCGACTCGATCGCCGCCGGGCTGGGGGCCGAGCGCCGCAAGGACACCCTCGGGGCGCGGGTCGCCCGGGGCCTGGCGGGCGAGCTGCGCCGGCCGGTCGCACTGCGCACCGCGGCGGTGGTCGGCTCGGAGTCCTCGGCGCTGGCCGGCCAGCTCGACGGCCTGCCGGAGGGCTATCGCGCCGACGTGGCGGTGATCGTGGTCGGCGGCAACGACGTGACGCACCGGGTGCCCACGACCGCCTCGGCGGCCCGGCTCGAGGAGGCGGTCGTCCGGCTGCGGGAGCAGGGCACCGAGGTCGTGGTCGGGACCTGCCCGGACCTCGGTGCGCTGCGTCCCGTGCCGCAGCCGCTGCGCTCGCTGGGGTCCCGGATGTCGCGCCAGCTCGCCGCGGCGCAGGCGGAGGTCGCCGTACGCAACGGCGCGCACGCGGTGTCCCTCGCACACGTGGTCGGGCCGTTCTTCATCACCAATCCGGACGAGATGTTCAGCCTGGACCGGTTCCACCCCAGTGCGCTCGGCTACAAGCGGACCGCGAAGGCGCTGCTGCCGTCGGTGCTGTTGGCGCTCGGGCACGCCGAGCGGGTGCCCTTCGGCCACCACCGGCCGGTCGAGTTCTGACCCCCCTTCTCCTTGCACTCGCCATGGTCGAGTGGTAAACATGACGTTGGCACTCTCACCTTGAGAGTGATAACGGACATCGCGAAGGATCGCAGGAGTTATGTCGAAGCTGATTGCTTTCAACGAGGAGGCCCGGCGTGGCCTCGAGCGTGGCATGAACACGCTCGCCGACGCCGTCAAGGTCACCCTGGGCCCCAAGGGCCGCAACGTCGTCCTGGAGAAGAAGTGGGGCGCGCCCACGATCACCAACGACGGTGTCTCCATCGCCAAGGAGATCGAGCTCGAGGACCCCTACGAGAAGATCGGCGCGGAGCTCGTCAAGGAGGTCGCGAAGAAGACCGACGACGTCGCCGGTGACGGTACGACGACCGCGACGGTCCTCGCCCAGGCGCTCGTGCGCGAGGGCCTGCGCAACGTCGCCGCCGGCGCGAACCCGATGGGTCTCAAGCGCGGCATCGAGGCGGCCGTCGCCGCCGTCTCCGACCAGCTCCTCGGCCTGGCCAAGGACGTCGAGACCCGCGAGCAGATCGCCGCGACCGCCACCATCTCCGCCGGTGGCGACGCGACCGTCGGCGACGCCATCGCCGAGGCGATGGACAAGGTCGGCAAGGAGGGCGTGATCACGGTCGAGGAGTCGAACACCTTCGGCATCGACCTCGAGCTCACCGAGGGTATGCGGTTCGACAAGGGCTACATCTCGGCCTACTTCGTCACCGACCCCGAGCGCATGGAGACCGTCCTCGAGGACGCCTACGTGCTCATCGCCAACAGCAAGATCAGCAACGTCAAGGACCTGCTGCCGCTGCTGGAGAAG
>DATMHM010000111.1:0-26779 GCA_035554935.1 Nocardioides sp.
CAGCGGTCGTCGACCGGCTGACCTTCAACGCCCACATCATCCAGACCGGCACCACCAGCTACCGGCTGACCAGCCGAACCACACGCCGAAAGGAGACCCGCCCGGCCTGACCCGCCCGCCAACCACGGCGAGCGTCAACCACCCGAGGGTGGGGCCAAATCAGAGCAGCACAGTGGGGCCAAATGGGCTTGTCATTCTCAGTCGCGCGGTCAACGAGTCCGTGATCATCGCCTTCATGGCGCTGTTCTTCCTCAACGCCGTGATCACCGCCATCTACTTCCAGATCGCTCCGCCGGTGGGTCTGTGATGGCAGTTCTCACCGAGGTCGTGCGCGACTCCGTGCGCTCCGGGCGCGGCTCGCTGGAGGGGTACGGCGACCAGCTGCTCTTCTATGCCAAGGCGCTGGCCTGGGCGCCGCGGGCCGTCCGGCGCTACCCCCGCGAGATCACCAACACCCTCGCGGAGGTCGCCTTCGGCGCCGGTGGGCTGAGCCTGATCGCCGGGTCGGTCGGCGTCATCGCGTTCATGGCGTTCTTCGCCGGCACCGAGGTCGGCATCCAGGGCTACGCCTCGTTGAGCCAGATCGGCGTCGCGAAGTTCAGCGCCTTCATCTCCGCCTACTTCAACACCCGCGAGGTCGCGCCGCTGGTCTCGGCGATCGCGCTCGCGGCCACGGTCGGCTGCGGCTACACCGCCCGGCTCGGCGCGATGCGCATCTCCGAGGAGATCGACGCGCTCGAGGTGATGGGCATCCCGTCGCTGCCGTTCCTGGTCACGACCCGGATGGTGGCCGCGTTCATCGCCGTGATCCCGCTCTACATCGTGGCGCTGTGCGCCTCCTACCTCTCGCCCCGCCTCATCGTGACGCTGATCTACGGTCAGTCGGCGGGCACCTACGACCACTACTTCCTGCAGTTCCTGCCGCCGATCGACATGATCTGGTCGTTCTTCAAGCTGCTGGTCCTGGCGGTCGCGGTGATCCTGATCCACTGCTACCACGGCTACACCGCCTCCGGCGGCCCGGCCGGCGTCGGGCGGGCGGTCGGCAAGGCGATCCGCACCAGCATCGTGACGATCGTCGTCGCCGACTTCTTCCTGAGCTTCGCGATCTGGGGCTCCACGACCACGGTGAGGATCACCGGATGAGCGCGCGGAAGGAGGCCGCACAGTGCTGGTGAACATCCACCACGACAGTCCCCGGGAGCACAACCGGCTACTCGTGGCCGGCGTCGCGTTCCTGCTCGTCCTCGCGATGCTCGTCTGGCTATCGATCGCGCTCTACAACAAGACCTTCGACAGCGTCACGACCGTCACGGTCAAGGCCGACCGTGCCGGCCTCCAGTTGGCGAAGTTCGGCGACGTGCGGATGAACGGCGCGCTCGTCGGACGGGTGCAGTCGATCGACCAGGACGGCGAGGAGGCCGAGATCACGCTCGCGCTGGAGCCCGACGCCGCGGAGCAGATCCCGGCCGGCGTGGGGGTGCACATCCTGCCGACGACCCTCTTCGGCCAGAAGTTCATCGCCCTGGTGGGCCCCGGCGACACAGGCGACACGGGCGGCCCGTCCCTGCAGGACGGCGACGTGATCCCGTCCGAGCGGGTCGAGACCAACGTCGAGCTCAGCCAGGTGCTCGCCGACCTGTTCCCCCTGCTGCGCTCCGTGCGTCCCAAGGACCTCAACGCCACCCTCAACGCCGTCGCCACCGCGCTCGACGGGCGGGGCCAGGACCTCGGCCGGACCATGGACCAGCTGGCGGAGTACCTCGGCGAGATCGACGACCACCTGCCGACGCTGCGCCAGGACCTGGTCGCCCTCGCCGAGGTCGCCGACGCCTACGACCTGGCGGCGCCCGACCTGCTCGACGTCCTGGACGACGTCACGGTCACCAGCAAGACCGTGACGGAGAAGGCCGAGGACCTCGACGTCTTCTTCTCCGACCTCACCGGGCTCGCCCGCACGGCGAACCGGCTGCTCAACGACAACGAGCAGAACCTGATCCGGATGGGCGAGGTGACCGAGCCGCTCGTCGGCCTGCTCGCGGACTACTCGCCGGAGTTCCCCTGCCTCATCCGCGGCGCCGCCAACTACGAGCCGATCCTGTCCAAGACGTTCGAGGGCAACGTGGTCAAGCAGTACATCGAGTTCTTCCAGCCGCAGTCGCGCGCCTTCGACGAGCGCGACCTGCCGTCGTACGGCGAGGTCGGCCACGGCCCGTGGTGCGTCGGACTGCCCGACTTCACCATCCCGGCCCGGCCCTACGCCCTCGACCAGGGGACCGACCTCGACGAGCGGCCGCCGACCTTCCCGGCGCCGAACTTCGGCCTGTTCGACCCGATCAGCAGGATCGACAGCGGCTACGCCGGGACCCGCGCCGAGCAGGAGCTCGTCAACGCGATGCTCGCCGGCCGGAGCGGACGCGAGGCGGAGTCGTACGGCGCCCTGGGCACCCTCCTCTACGGACCGGTCGTCCGCGAGGGGAGGGCGGCCGGATGAACACCGACCCCACCGCACGGCTGCGCCGGCGGCGCAACGCGGCCACCACCGCGGCCGCCGTCAAGATCGGGATCTTCACCTTGGTCTCGCTGCTCGTGACGGGCGTCCTGACCGTGATCATGGGCAACATCGGCTTCGGCGACCGCAACGAGTTCAAGGCCGTGTTCACGAACGCGACCATGCTCTCGAAGGGCGACGACGTCCGGGTGGCCGGCGTCAACGTCGGCGAGGTGAAGGACGTCGAGCACTACGAGCGCTCGATGGCCCTGGTCACCTTCAAGGTGGACGCCGGCGTGGAGATGACGACCGCCACCCGGGCCGAGATCCGGTTCCTCAACCTCGTCGGTGACCGCTACATGGCGTTGCTCGAGGGGACCGGCGCCGAGGACGCCGAGCCGCTGCGCGACGGGGACACGATCCGTGTCGAGCAAACCAAGCCCGCGCTGGACCTGACCGTCCTCTTCGACGGCTTCAAGCCGTTGTTCGCGGCGCTCACGCCGGACCAGGTCAACGAGCTCAGCATGAACCTGGTCCAGGTGCTGCAGGGCGAGGGCGGCACCGTCCGCAGCCTGCTGGCCAGCACCGCTTCCCTGACCACGACACTGGCCGATCGCGACCAGCTGATCGGCGAGGTCGTCACGAACCTCAGCGAGACCCTCCAGACCGTCGACGACCGCCGCGACCAGCTCAGCTCGCTGATCGTCGAGCTCAACGACTGGATGCGGGACCTGGCCAGGGACCGCGGCACGATCGGATCCTCGCTGGACAACATCTCGCAGCTCACCGTGGCCGTCGCGGACCTGCTGCGCCGGGGCCGGCCGCTCCTCAAGGAGGACATCGCCGCCCTCCGGTCGCTGGCCAGGCTCCTCAACCGTCCGGAGAACCGCGCCAACCTGTCGGAGCTGCTCGAGCGGATGCCGGAGACGATGCAGGACCAGACCCGCACGGGGACCTACGGCTCCTGGTACAGCTACTACGTCTGCGGCGTCTCGGCGCGGATCAAGCTGCCCGTCATCGCGAACCTCCCGATCATCAAGGAGCTGCAGGGCTACATCGCGAACTTCGCGCTCCACTCCGATGCCCCGAGGTGCCAGGACCGATGAGCTCTCCTCGCGACGCCCGAGTCCTCAGGCTCGGCGTGATCACCCTGGTGCTGATGACCGTCGTCTCGGCCGCCACGTTCAACCTCGGCAAGTTCCCGGGCTTCCGTGGCACGACCTACTACGCCGAGTTCAGCGACGCCAGCGGCATCCACAAGGGCAACATCGTCCAGGTCGGCGGCATCCGGGTCGGCCGGGTGAGCGACGTGACGCTCGCCGGCGACCGGGTCAAGGTGAAGTTCGAGCTCGACGGCGACGTCGAGTTCGGCAAGGAGAGCAAGGCCTCCATCGAGGTCCTGAACCTGCTCGGTGAGAAGTTCCTCGACCTGCAGCCGGCGGGTGAGGGTCAGCTCGCCGAGGACGGCACGATCCCGCTCGAGCGCACCGAGGCGGCCTACGACATCGTCGGGGTGTTCAGCGACCTGACCACCACGACCGAGGAGATCGACACCGAGCAGCTCGCGACGGCGCTCGACACCGTGGCCGACACGCTCAATGCCTCGGCCCCGGAGATCCAGGGCGCCTTCGACGGCATCGCCCGGCTCTCCCGCAGCGTCGCCTCGCGCGACGCCGAGGTGCAGGCGCTCTTCGAGAGCACGCAGGACGTCAGCAAGGTCCTCGCGGACCGCAGCGAGGACATCGTCGAGCTGATGAAGAACAGCGACCTGGTCTTCAAGGAGCTCAGGAAGCGCAAGGCGGCCGTGCACGACCTCCTCGTCAACGCCCGGACCCTGGGGCGGGAGCTGCGCGGACTCGTCAAGGACAACGAGGAGCAGATCGCGCCGGCGCTCGCCGAGGTCGACGGTCTGCTGAGCTTCCTCGTCGGCAAGGAGAAGAAGATCAAGGAGACGCTGGAGGCCCTCGGCCCGTACGTGTCCATCCTCAGCAACATCATCGGAACCGGCCCGTGGTTCGACGCCTACGCGTCCAACCTGCTGGCGCTGCCGACCGGTGAGTTCAAGCCGGGGCCGCTGGAATGACGTCCACGATCCTCAAGCGCATCGACCGGCGGGTCCTGGCCGTCGTCGCGGTCCTGCTCCTGGTGGGCGTGATGGTCAACCTGCTCCGCTCGCCGGCCGAGATGAAGACGGTGACCGCCCACTTCCCGCGGGCCGTCAGCGTCTACGACGGGACCGACGTGCGCATCCTCGGCGTCAACGTGGGCCGGGTGACCGCGGTGATCCCGGAGGGCAACTCGGTCCGCGTCGAGATGGAGTACGACGCGTCGTACCAGGTGCCGGCCGATGCGAAGGCCGTCATCGTCACGCCGACGCTCGTCGCCGACCGCTTCGTCCAGCTCACCCCGGTCTACGAGGGCGGCGACGTGATGGCCGACGACGCGGACATCCCGCTGCCGGAGACCGCCGTCCCGGTCGAGCTGGACCGCATCTACGGCAGCCTCCAGGCGCTGACCCGTGCCCTCGGCCCCAACGGCGTCAACGCCGACGGCACGCTCGACCACCTCCTCGAGGCGGGACGGAACGCCCTGGACGGCCAGGGGGCCCGTGGCAACGAGCTGATCCGCGAGCTGTCCGCGGCCGCCCAGACCTTCGGGGACGGCGCCGGGCCGCTCTTCGAGGCGGTGACCCACCTCGCGGAGTTCACGGGCACGCTCGCCGACAACGACCGGCTGGTGCGTGCCTTCATGCAGGACCTCACCGGCGTCTCGCGGATGCTGGCGGAGGAGAGCGACGAGCTCGACGCAGCGGTCGCGGAGGTCGCCCGGGCGGTCGGCAGCATCAAGGGCTTCGTGTCGGAGAACCGTGACGCGTTCGTCACCGACATCCGCAAGCTCACCCGGGTGATGACCAACATCGCCTCGGAGACCGACAACATCGAGACGGCCGTGCGCGTCGCACCGGTGGCGATGGGCAACCTGCACCTCGGCTTCGAGAACGTCAGCGGGAGCCAGAGCTCACGCGTCGGCATCGGCGGCAACATCTGGGACGCCGACGGACTGATCTGCGCCATCGTGCAGCAGAACCCCGCGATGCCGGCGTCCCTCAAGGACGTGGCCTGCGACGTCATCGCGGCGCTGATCGAGCCGATCGTCGCCAACCTGCCGTGGCTGCCGCCCGAGTACGCGTCCTCCATGCCCAGGGGTGGCGCCGGCGGGGCCGGTGTCGCCGACACGGACAAGGGGCTCCAGGTGCCGCGGCTGCAGGAGGCGACGTACTCGACCGGCGACGACGCCTCGATCGACACCCTGCTCGGAGGTGTGCAGTGAGGGCGCTGGGGATGCGCGGTGCACGAATGGCCGCGGCGGTCGTGGCCGGCGCGATCGCGCTCACCGGCTGCGACTTCGACGGCGCCTACGACCTGCCGCTGCCCGGCCACGAGGTCGACGCCGACGAGGCGTTCGAGGTGACGGCACACTTCCGCGACGTCCTCAACGTCGTGCCGCGCTCGCCGGTCATGGTCGACGACGTCGTCGTCGGTGAGGTCGGCGAGGTCGAGCGCTCGGGCTGGAACGCCAGGATCACCCTGCTGATCCGCGACGACATCGAGCTCCCGGACAACACCATCGCCGACATCCGCCAGGTGTCGCTCCTGGGGGAGAAGTACGTCGCCCTGGAGGAGCCGACGGAGGAGGCGCCGACCGGTCGACTCGCCGAGGGCGACACGATCAAGCTGCCGCAGACCGGGCGCAACCCCGAGGTCGAGGAGGTGCTTGGCGCGCTCTCCTTCCTGCTCAGCGGCGGCGGCGTCGCCCAGCTCGGCACCATCACCCGTGAGGCCAACGAGGTCATGTCCGGCCGGGAGGACCGCCTGCGTGGCCTCCTCTCGTCGCTCGACTCGGTCGTCGGCACGATCGACGGCCAGAAGGCCGACATCATCAAGGCGCTGGAGTCCCTCAACAACCTCACGGCCACGCTCAACGCCGAGAAGGACACGATCGGCGAGGCGCTCGACGCGATCGGTCCCGCGGTCGACGTCCTCGCCGACCAGCACGACGAGCTGGTCGAGATGCTCACCGCCCTCGACCGTCTCGGGCGGGTCGGCACGCGGGTGATCAACGCCAGCAAGGAGGACGTGCTGACGATCCTGAAGGACCTCAGCCCGATCCTGCGCAAGCTCCGCCAGGCCGACGAGCAGCTCGCGCCGGGGCTCAACCTCCTGGTCAGCTTCCCGTTCCCGCAGGCCGCGAACAACATCGTCGAGGGCGACTACGCCGACACCTCGATCGTCGCCGACTTCGACCTCGCCAACCTCTACAAGTCGCTGCAGCTTCCCGAGGTCCAGTTGCCGGACCTCGGCGACGTGCTCGACCAGGTGGCGCGCTGCCTGCAGAGCGGGAAGCTGACCAGCACGGCCTGCGCGAAGGTGCTGCGCGACGTCAACCTGCTCCAGGACCTCCAGCGCCAGTGCAGCACCAAGGCCCTGCGCGACGGCCCGGTCTGCAAGCTGCTCAACGCACTGCCCGACATCGACCTCGGCGGCCTGCTCGACGGTAGTGGCCTGCTCAGCCAGGACGGGCTGCTCGGGGGCCTGGCACAGGGCCTGTCCGGCTCGCAGGCGTCGTACGACGGGACCTCGACCGAACAGCTGCTGGGAGCGACGGCATGAGCCGCGGCGTACGCATCCGGCTGATGGCCTTCGTGGTCCTCAGCGCGGTCGGCATCACCTACATCACCGCGTCCTACCTCGGCGTCGTGGACAAGCTCACCGGGCGCGACGTGGTCGTCACCGCGAGCTTGCCGGGCTCCGGCGGCCTCTTCGTCGGCAGCGAGGTGACCTACCGAGGCGTCAAGATCGGACGCGTCGACGACGTGTCGCCCACCCGGGACGGCATCGACCTCACCCTCGTCCTCGAGCCGGGCACCGAGCTCCCGCTCGACTCCTCGATGTTCGTGCACAACCTCTCGGCCGTGGGTGAGCAGTACCTCGACTTCCAGCCGACGGCCGCCGGAGGACCGTACGCCGCCGACGGCGCCCACTTCGAGGGCGGCGCCGACTCGCTGCCGGTCGACGAGGGCGACCTGCTGGTCGACCTGAACCGCTTCGTCGCCTCCGTGGACGAGGAGAACCTGCAGAGCGTGGTGGCCGAGCTCGGCCTCATGTTCGACGACACCGGCCGTGACCTGCAGCGCCTGCTCGACGGAGGCTCCGCCTTCATCGAGGAGGCGCACGCCCACACCGACGAGACGGTGGCACTGCTGGACGACGGGCTCACGGTGCTGCGCACCCAACAGGGGCAGAAGGAGAACATCCGTCGCTTCGCCGCGGACCTGGCCACCGTCACCGGCACCCTGCGCGAGAACGACCAGAACCTGCGCACAGTGCTGAGCGAGACACCCGGCGCCGCCCGGGAGCTGGACCGCCTGCTGTGCGAGCTCGAGCCGACGCTGCCCGTCCTGCTGGGCGACCTGATCGGTGTCGGGCAGGTCCTGGTCAGCGAGCTCGACGGCATCGAGCAGCTGCTCGTGACCTATCCGCTGCTGATCGCGGGCGGCCCCACCGGCAGCACCGCCGACGGCTACGGCCACGTCAACCTCCAGTTCGACTACAGCGTGCCGCCCTGCACCCAGGGGTACGTGCCGCAGTCGGAATGGCGCTCCACGCAGGATCGCACCGATGCGCCCGCCGCCGACGTCGGCTGCACCGCCGGGGCGCCGTACGCAATGCGCGGGAGCAAGTACGCGCCGGGGAACCGGCGGGCCGGCAACGCCTCCCCGGCGCGCGTCTACAGTGGCGTCTACGATCCGGCGACGGGCCAGGTGCCCGGGCTGGTCGACTCAGCAGGGACCCCGGTCGAGCTCAACCAGCCGGAGGACCTGTCCGTCCTGGGAGGGGATGCGTGGAAGTGGCTGCTGATCGGGCCGGTGGCGAGCCGGTGACCCCGGCACCCGGGACGGACGTCGAGGAGGAACGCAGCCGGGTCCGGCTCAACGTCGCGCTCTATGCGGCGACCGTGCTCTTCGCCTGCTTGACCGTCCTGCTCGGCGTCCTGCTCTGGGACGCCCGCGATGAACGCGCCTCCGGCGTCGACATCGTTCCCGGCGCGGGGAAGGACGTCGGCCCCGGCGTCGTCCAGGCGGTGGCCCTCGCCGACGACGAGGACCAGGAGCGGGTCGCCGCGCAGCTCGACGCCGCGACGCGGATGGTGGGCGCGTTCGTGAACTTCGACCACAAGGACCCCGACAAGACGATCGAGGCGGTCCGGGACCTCTCGACCGGCGTGTTCCGCGAGCAGTACGACAAGGGCGCCGCCGACCTCGAGAAGCTGGCGACCGAGGCGCAGTCGACCATGGTCGCGCGCGTGGTGTGGGCCGGCCTGGTCGCCGGTGACGACGACTCGGCCACCGTCATCGTGGCGACGAACGGCACCGTGACCAACAAGACGACCGAGTTCGAGGAGGAGGCGCGCAACTACCGGATCCAGGTCGAGCTGGTGCTCGAGGACGGCCGGTGGCTGACCCGCGACCTCCAGTACGTCGAGCTCGGCTGAGGAGTGACCCGATGAGCCGCCCCACCCCCCGTCGTCCTGCCAGCTCGCGTGGAGGCACGCAGCGTCCTCGCCGGATCGCCGGCCAGGCGCCGTCCCGGACGTCCGATGAGCTGACCGAGCCGGCCGAGCCGGTCCACCCGACCGAGCCGTTCGACCGGCACGAGCACAGGCGTGAGGACCGGCGCGACGACGCGCTGTCACGCCCCGGCGTGCTGGCGCGCCCGAAGACCACGCGGGTGCTGATCATCGCCCTGGCCATCCTCGCGCTGTTGCTCGCCGGCCAGGCCGTCTGGTGGATCCGGCATGACGACGACGCGAACCCGAGGGCGGTCGACGAGACCGGTTCCGTGTCCGTCCCGGCCGATCGCCCGGTCCTGGCCAACGAGGTCGCGACGTTGGACGGGGTCGAGGCGGCCGCGAAGGCGGCGCAGGAGATCGTCGCCGTCGACTTCCAGAAGTACGACGCCGAGGTCGACGCGGCGGCCGGGCTGATGACCGCGACGTTCGAGGAGCAGTACCGCACCACCGCGGCGGACATCCGGGAGGAGTTCGTGGCGAACCGGACGGTCGTCCAGGCCAACGTGGTGGCGCAGGGCGTCGTCCGTGCCAACCGCACCCGCCTGGAGGCGCTGGTGTTCCTCAACCAGGTCGTCTCCCGCGAGCGCGACGGGGAGCCGGAGACGGTGGTCACGCCCTACAAGGTCCTCGTGACGATGGTGCACACCGACCAGGGCTGGTTCGTCGACGGTCTCGACACGGACGCACCACGAGACAAGACCAACTAGAACACGTTACAGTTCCGGCGTGGAGACTCCAGTGCGTTGCGACATCGCGATCATCGGCGCCGGTCCTGCCGGCCTGTTCGCGACGTACTACGCGGGCTTCCGCGGCCTGCGCGTCGCCCTGGTCGACTCGCTGCCCGAGCTCGGCGGCCAGGTCACCGCGATGTACCCGGAGAAGGCGATCCTCGACGTCGCCGGCTTCCCCAACGTCAAGGGGCGCGACCTCGTGGACGGCCTGGTCGCCCAGGCTCTGAGCGCGGACCCCGTCCAACTGCTCGGGCGGACCGCGTCCGGCCTGGTCGTGGGCGACGACGGCGTGGAGGTGACCCTCGACGACGGGACCGTCGTCGAGGCGAAGGCGCTCATCATCACCGCGGGCATCGGCAAGTTCAGCCCGCGACCGCTCCCGGCCGCCGAGGTCTGGCTGGGGCGCGGTGTCGAGTTCTTCGTGCCCAGCTTCGAGCCGTACGTCGACCTCGACGTCGTGGTCGTCGGCGGCGGCGACAGCGCGTTCGACTGGGCGCTGCACCTCGAGCCCATCGCCCGGTCGGTGACCCTCGTCCACCGGCGCGACGCGTTCCGTGCCCACCAGCGCACCGTCGAGCAGGTGCAGAAGTCCTCGGTCCGCATGGTCACGAAGGCCGAGGTGACCGCGCTGCGCGACGCCGACGGGGGAGAGGCGGGTCCGCTGGCGACGGCCGAGATCACCGTCGACGGCGTCGTGGGCTCTCAGCCCTGCCAGGCGGTCGTCGCGGCCCTCGGGTTCGTCGCCGACCTCGGGCCGCTGCAGCAGTGGGGCCTGGAGACGCACCGTCGCCACGTCGTCGTCGACGCCGCGATGCGCACCAACCTGCCGCGGGTCTTCGCGGCCGGCGACATCACCGAGTACGACGGCAAGGTGCGGCTGATCGCCGTGGGCTTCGGCGAGGCCGCCACGGCGGTCAACAACGCCGCCGTCGTCATCGACCCGACGGCCCACGTCTTCCCGGGCCACTCCTCGGAAGGGAGCTGAGCGCGATGGGCGGCGGACGCGACCAGGTGAAGCTGGCCGACGACGAGGTCCGGCAGCTCCTCGAGGACAACCTCAAGGTGCAGGTGGCGGCCAACGGGCGCGATGGCTTCCCGCACCTCACCACGCTGTTCTACGTGGTCCTCGACGGGCGGATCGCGTTCTGGACCTACGGCCGGAGCCAGAAGGTCGTCAACCTCGAGCGCGACCCGCGGGTGTCCGCGCTGGTCGAGGACGGCACCGACTACTTCGAGCTGCGCGGGGTCTCGATCGAGGGACGTGCGGAGATCGTGCGCGACCGCGACCGGATCCTCGAGATCGGCAAGGCCGTGTCCACCCGGATGTTCGGCGTCGACTCGTTCGAGGCCCTCGGGGACGTCGGGATGCGGACCGTCGAGAAGCAGGCGACCAAGCGGGTGGGCGTGGTCATCCACGCCGACCGGGTCGCGTCCTGGGACCACCGGAAGATGGTCGGTGGGTGAGGTGCTCCGAGCGAGGAACGGGCGAGGAGCCTCGAGACCTGGCGGGTGCGTCCTGCCAGCAGAGATGAGGGATCACGAATGAAGATCAAGGTCGACTTCGACCTCTGCGAGTCCAACGGGCTGTGCGAGGCGATGGCCCCCGAGGTGTTCGAGCTGGACGACGACGACTTCCTCCAGCTGCACACGGACGAGACCACGGACGAGAACATCGAGAACGTCCGGCGTGCGGTGGCGGCCTGCCCCCGCGCCGCGATCACGCTGGTGGAGGAGTGAGCATGTCGGAAGCGGTGTCGCTGGAGGGCAAGGTCGCCGTCGTCACGGGGGCCGGTGCCGGCCTCGGTCGCGCCGAGGCCGTCGCCCTGGCCCGGGCCGGGGCGCGGGTCGTCGTCAACGACCTGCCCGGCGCCGGTGACGAGGCGGTCGAGGAGATCCGCGCCTTCGGGGGCGAGGCGGTCGTCGTACCGGGGGACGTGAGCAAGCGGGAGACCGCGGACGCCATGGTCGCCGCGGCCGTCGAGCAGCTCGGTGGCCTCGACATCGTCGTCAACAACGCCGGGATGACCCGCGACCGGATGCTCTTCAACCTCTCGGACGACGAGTGGGACGCGGTCATCGCGGTCCACCTGCGCGGCCACTTCCTGCTCTCGCGCAATGCGGCGTCCTACTGGCGGGGCAAGGCCAAGGAGAGCGAGGCCGGCACGGTCTACGGCAGCATCGTGAACACCGCCTCCGAGGCTTTCCTCGGCGGCTCGCCGGGGCAGGCCAACTACGCCGCCGCCAAGGCGGGCATCGCCGCGCTCACGCTGTCGACGGCCCGCGGCCTGTCGAAGATCGGCGTGCGGGCCAATGCGATCTGCCCGCGGGCGCGCACCGCGATGACCGCGGCGGTGTTCGGCGACGACGAGTCCGGCCAGGCCGTCGACCCCTACTCCGCCGACCACGTCGCCCCGCTCGTGGCCTACCTCGCCTCGCCCGCCGCCGAGCGGATCACCGGCCAGGTGTTCGTCGTGTACGGCGGCATGGTGGCCCTCGTGGCTGCACCGGTCGTGGAGCAGCGCTTCGACGCATCCGGCGACCTGTGGACCGGCGAGGACCTCGACAAGCAGCTCGGCGGCTTCTTCGCCGACCGCGACCCCCACGTTGGCTTCGCGGCCGACTCGATCATGAGGCTGACGGTATGACGACGACAGGCACGACCGGACGGCTCGAGGGCAAGGTCGCCATCGTGACCGGCGGCGCGCAGGGCCAGGGTGCGGCGATCGCGCGCGCCTACGTGGCCGAGGGCGCGAAGGTCGTCATCGCCGACGTCGCCAAGGAGGAGGGCCAGGCGCTGGCAGACGAGCTGGGGCCCGACGCCCACTTCGTCGCGCACGACGTGAGCGACGCCGCCTCGTGGGCGACGTTGGTCGAGGACGCGAACCAGCGATTCGGCCCGGTGAGCGTGCTCGCCAACAACGCCGGCATCCTGCGCTTCGGTGACATCGAGCGAATGCCGGCCGAGGAGGTGGAGCTCGTCTGGCGGGTCAACCAGCTCGGCGTCTTCCTCGGCATGCAGGCGGTCACCCGCACGATGCGCAAGAACGGCGGCGGCTCGATCATCAACGCCTCCTCCGTCGAGGGCCTCGCCGGCATGCCGTCCTGCACCGCCTACGCCGCCACCAAGTGGGCGATCCGCGGCATGACCAAGTGTGCGGCGATGGAGCTGGGTCCCAAGGGGATCCGGGTCAACTCCGTGCACCCCGGCATGATCGACACCCCGATGACGCGGGTGCACGGCGGCGACGCCGCGATGGAGTACGGCGCCAGCAAGGTCCCGCTGCGACGGGTCGGCGTGCCGGACGACATCGCCCCGGTCTACGTGTTCCTGGCGAGCGACGAGTCGTCGTACATCAACGGCGCCGAGATCGCCGTCGACGGCGGCGTGACGAGCACGCACGCCTTCGGCGCCTGAACGTCAGTCCCGGAGGACGAGATGGATCGCGGTCTCCATGTGTGCGGCGGTCTCGGCGGCCGTGGAGCGCCCGGTCACCCAGGCCACCAGGGCGGAGAGCCACACGTCGCCGATGACGCGCGCGATGGCGACGTCCTCGTCCGTGACGGCGTCCTCGGCGGGAACCCCGCCGTGCATCGCGTGCGTCACGATGGACGTCATCGCCATGCCGACCACGTGGATCTCGTTGGTGACGCTGCTGTCGGCGAACATGAAGGCGCGGGTGAGCGCCTCGGTGAGCTTGGCGTCGCCCTGCATGCCGCGCGCCATCCGCTTGAGCACGTAGAGCACCCGGTCGGCCTGCGTGTCGCCGGGGATCTCACGATCGTTCAAGCGGCGGGCGGCCTCCTCGAACTGGCTGCCGAGCGCGGAGACGAGCAGGTGGATCTTGGACGGGAAGTAGCGGTAGAGCGTGCCCAGTGCCACGTCCGCCTGCTCGGCGACGGCGCGCATCTGCACGGCGTCGAAGCCGCCCGAGGCGGCCAACTGGTAGGTCGCATCGAGGATCCGCTTGCGGCGCTCCCGCTGCGCTGCCGATCCGAGGTCCTCGGACGTGGACGGGTTCGCGATGCTCACGGATGGTCCCCCTGGGGTGGTGTGACGAGGCGGGCTCTTGTGGACCCAGTCGATAGGCTACCGGCAGGTAGCGCATAATTTGGAACACGTTCCACCACGTTTTTGTTTCGGCCCTGCTCCCCGGGAGCTCGACAAGGGGAGATGTCACTGATGCGAATCGCAATGCTGTCCTACCGCAGCAAGCCGCACGTCGGCGGGCAGGGGATCTACATCCGCCGCCTGACGCGGGAGCTCGCCGCCCTCGGCCACACGGTCGAGGTGTTCTCCGGCCAGCCCTACCCCGAGCTCGACGAGGGGGTGACGCTCACGAAGGTGCCGAGCCTCGACCTCTACCGCCCCGGCGACGAGTTCCGGAACCCGCGACCGAGCGAGTTCCGCGACCTGGTCGACGTCGAGGAGTGGCTGACGATGCGCAGCGGCGCCTTCCCCGAGCCGCTCACGTTCAGCAAGCGTGTGGTGAAGCTGCTCCGAGCCCGCCGCGACGACTTCGACATCGTCTTCGACAACCAGACCCTCGCCACCCCGCTGCTCGGCATCGAGGACCCTGACGTGGTCGGGCTCCCGCTCGCGGCGACGATCCACCACCCGATCACCATGGACCGCCGGATCGAGCTCGCGGCGGCCGCGTGGGCCAAGCTGAAGCCAGGCTCGCGGTGGCGCCTCGAGCTCCCGAAGGCCGGCGTCTGGCGCTGGTACTCCTTCCTCACGCAGCAGAAGCGCACCGCCCCGCGGCTGCGCCGCGTCATCGTTCCGTCCGAGTCGTCCAAGCGCGACGTCGTGCGCGAGTTCGGCGTCGACCCGGAGCGGATCCAGACGATCCTGCTCGGCGTCGACGAGCGGTTCACGCCGCCGACCGAGCCGCGCGTTGCGGGTCGCATCCTGGCCATGGCGAGCGCGGACGCCCCCCTCAAGGGCATCTCGGTGCTCCTCGAGGCCTTCGCCAAGCTCGTCGTCGAACGCGACCTCGAGCTGGTGCTGGTGACCAAGCCGAAGGAGGGCGGCGTCACGGAGAAGCTGATCGACAAGCTCGGCATCGCCGGTCGCGTGTCGTTCGCCAACGGCCTCACCGACGACGAGCTGGTCGCGCTGATGGGCTCGGCCGAGCTGGCCTGCGTCCCGTCGCTCTACGAGGGCTTCTCGCTCCCGACCGCAGAGCTGATGGCCTGCGAGACGCCGCTCGTCGTCTCCCGCGCCGGCGCGATCCCGGAGGTCGTCGGGCCCGACGGGCTGTGCGCCGACATCGTCGAGCCAGGCGACGTGGGCGCGCTGACCGCCGCGCTCGCGGCGCTGCTCGACGACCCGGAGCGTCGCGCCGAGATGGGGGCCGCGGGCCGCCGCCGGGTCAAGGAGCTGTTCAGCTGGAGTGCCGTCGCCGCGAGCACCGCGGCCGTGCTGGAGGACGTGATCGCCGAGTACGCGGCGGAGCGTCTCGATACACCCGCTCGAGAGAAGGACTGAAGATGCTGACCGTTGACTTCGACCGCCTGGGCCTGAGGGCCGGCGACCGCGTCCTCGACATGGGTGCCGGCGCCGGCCGCCACAGCTTCGAGATGTACCGCCGCGGTGCGGACGTGATCGCGTTCGACCTCGACGCCGAGGAGCTGGAGAACGTCCGCAACCTCTTCGTCGCGATGAGGGAGGCGGGCGAGGTGCCCGAGGGCGCCGAGGCCGACGTCAAGCAGGGCGACGCGCTCGCTCTGCCCTTCGCCGACGGCGAGTTCGACCGCATCGTCTGCTCCGAGGTCCTCGAGCACATCCATGACGACGTCGCCGCGATCCGCGAGCTGATCCGTGTGCTGCGTCCCGGAGGATCCCTCGCGGTGACCGTGCCCCGGTGGCTGCCCGAGGTCGTCAACTGGCGTCTCTCGGCCGACTACCACAACGCCGAGGGCGGCCACATCCGGATCTACACCGACCACGAGCTCGTCGACAAGGTCACCAAGGGCGGGCGCCTCAACGACGGCACGCCGGGTGAGGCCATGCTGTTCGAGGGCAAGAGCTACACGCACGGACTCCACTCGCCGTACTGGTGGATCAAGTGCGCCGTCGGGGTCGAGAACGACGGGCACCCGCTCGCGAAGGCCTACCACAGGCTGCTGGTCTGGGAGATCATGAAGCAGCCCAAGGCGCTGCAGGTCGCGGGCAAGGTGCTCGACCCGCTGATCGGCAAGAGCATGGTCCTCTACTTCCGGAAGCCGGAGGAGGCGTGACCTCGTCGACCCGCGGGACGACGCGCGGGACGACGCGCGGCACGACGTCTGGAACGACGCCCGAGGTCCCGCTGGGCCGGCTGCCGTACGTCGAGGGCGTGGTCTCGGCGCAGCAGGTGGCCGACACCGCGGCCGCGATCGCCGCGATGCAGGAGCCGTGGGGCGCCGTGCCGTGGACGACCGGTGAGCACGTCGACATCTGGAACCACGTCGAGGCCGCGATGGCGATGCTCGTGGGTGGCCAGGTGGAGGCTGCCGAGCGTGCCTACGCGTGGGTGCCGACCATGCAGCGCGCCGACGGGTCGTGGCCGATGAAGATCGTCGGCGGCGAGCCGGAGGACGAGCGCGGCGAGGTCAACATGTCGGCCTACTTCGCGGTGGGGGTCTGGCACCACTGGCTGCTGCGCCGCGACATCCGCTTCGTGGAGCGCTACTGGCCGTCGGTGCGTGCGGGCCTGGACTTCGTGGTCTCGCTGCAGGAGGAGTGGGGCGGCATCCGCTGGACGCCCGTCGACGACTTCTGCCTGCTGACCGGGAACTCCAGCATCTACCACTCGCTGCGGGCCGGTGTCGCGCTCGCCGACCTGATGGACGACCCCCAGCCGGAGTGGGAGCTCGCCGGCGGCCGCCTCGGCCACGCCGTGCGGTCCCACCGCGACCGGTTCGCCGACAAGTCGACGTACTCGATGGACTGGTACTACCCGGTCCTCGGTGGCCCGGTGCGCGGCACCGCCGCCAGGGACCTGCTCGCGGCCCGCTGGGACGACTTCGTGGTGCCCGGGCTCGGAATCCACTGCGTCGACACCAACCCGTGGGTCACGGGCGCCGAGACGTGCGAGCTCGCGATGGCGCTCGACGTCATCGGCGACCACCGCCGCGCCCGCACCCTGCTCGTCGACATGCAGCACCTGCGCGAGGACGACGGTCGCTACTGGACCGGCTGGGTCTACGACGACCCGACGCGCCCGGCGCCCGACGACGAGCCGCGCGACGTGCACTGGCCCCACGAGCACACCACCTACACCGCCGCTGCGGTCGTTCTCGCGGTCGACGCGCTGGGGGAGACCTACGGCCACTCGACGCCGGGCTCGGGGATCATGCGCGGGACCTCGCTGGCCCCGCACTTCGACGAGATCGCGCTCGAGTGCGGGTGCTCAGACGAGCGGGTCCCCGGCCGCGCCTGACGTGCGCTGCAGCACCCGCAGCGAGCCGACGGCGTCCACCTCGGTGAAGGCGCCGCTGGCCAGGGCGGGCAGGTAGATCAGCTCGTACGGCGGCCGTCCGCCGTCCGCTGGGTCCGGGAAGACGTCGTGGATGGCGAGGTAGCCGCCCGCGTCGACCCAGTGCGCCCAGCCGGCGAAGTCGTCGCGAGCCGGCTGCTCGCCGTGCCCGCCGTCGATGAACAGCAGCGAGAGCGGGGTGCGCCAGTGCGCCGACACCGTCGTGGACTGGCCGACGACGGCCACGACGTGGTCCTCGAGGCCGGCGCGCGCGATGTTCCTGCGGAACTGGCCGAGCGTGTCCATCAGCCCGAGCTCCGGGTCGACGACGCTGGCGTCGTGGTGCTCCCAACCGGCCTGGTTCTCCTCCGAGCCGCGGTGGTGGTCGACGGTGAACACCACGGCCGTCGTGCCGGTGCGTCGCGAGACCGCCTGCGCCGCCGCGCCCAGCCAGATGCCGGACTTGCCACAGTAGGTCCCCACCTCCAGGCCGGGACCGTGGGGCAGGCGCTCGAGTGCGATCCGGTGCAGGAGCTCGCCCTCGTCCTCGGGCATGAAGCCCTTGGCGGCGCGCGCGAGTTCCAGCAGGTCGGACGGCATGGTGTCGGTCACCCGGTCACTCTAGTAGAGTTAGAACGCGTTCTAGTTCGCGCTCCACGGCTTCGAGGTGCGCGCAGCGAGCCCCGAAATCCCCAGGAGTGCCATGTCCCTCGGTATCAACGACGACCAGGTCGAGCTCGCCGACAGCCTGCGCAAGTGGGCCGCCAGTCTCGGCCCGATCGAGGCGGCCCGTGCCGCCGAGGGCGACGCGGCCGCGACCTTCGCCGACGTGTGGGCGGCAGCCGAGGAGATGGGCGTCACGGCCATCGCGGTCCCGGAGTCCGCGGGCGGCGGCGGTGGCAGCCTGCTCGACCAGGCGGTCGCCCTCGAGGCGTGCGCCCACGAGCTGGTCCCCGGCGGCCTGCTCGGCGCGGCGATCGGCTCCGTGCTCACCGGGCGACCGGGGCGGTACGGCGTGCAGGTCCACCCCGGCGGCGCGGTCTGGGACGGCGGCACCGCCGCCGAGCAGCTCCTGCTGGGGGGTGCGGGCGACGTGACGGCCGAGCCGGGTATCGACCTGGGTGCACGTCACGGCCGGGCCTCCGCGACCGCGAGCGAGCCCGACGAGCGCCGTCGGCTCGTCGCGGTCACCTTCGCCGCCGCCGAGGCCGCCGGCGTGGCCCGCTGGTGCCTGCAGACCGCGGTCGACTACGCGAAGGTGCGCGAGCAGTTCGGGCAGAAGATCGGTGCGTTCCAGGCGATCAAGCACCTGTGCGCCCAGATGCTGGAGACCGCCGAGTCCGTCACCGCCGCCGCCTGGGACGCCGCTGCCGCGGCGACGGCGCTCGAGGCCGGTGAGCGCGGTGAGCGTGGTGCGGGTGCCGAGGACGGCGAAGCCCAGTGGGCCTTCGCGGTCGACGTCGCGCAGGCCACCTGCTTCGACGGCGCGGTGGAGGTCGCGAAGGGCTGCATCCAGGTGTTGGGCGGCATCGGCTTCACCCACGAGCACGACGCGCACCTCTACCTGCGTCGCGCCCTGACCCTGCGTGCCCTGGTCGGCCCCGCCGACGAGGCCGCCGAGCGGCTCACGGCTGCCGCCGTCGCCGGGGTACGCCGACAGGTCGACGTCGACCTCGAGGGACGCGACGACGCGGTGCGGCCCGAGGTCCGTGCCACGGTCGAGCGGATCGCCGCGCTGCCCGAGGATGGGCGACGCGCTGCGCTGGTCGACGCGGGCTACCTCGCGCCGCACTGGCCCGCGCCGCACGGGCTCGGCGCCGATCCCACCCTGCAGATCGTGATCGACCAGGAGCTCGGGCGTGCGGGCGTCGTACGGCCGGACCTGGTGATCGCCGGCTGGGCGCTGCCGACCATCATCGCGCACGGCACCGAGGCGCAGCGCGAGCGCTTCGTCCACCCCTCGCTGTTGGGCGAGCTGGTCTGGTGCCAGCTCTTCTCGGAGCCGGGGTCGGGCTCCGACCTGGCCTCGCTGCGGACCCGCGCGGTCCGGGTCCCGGGCGGCTGGTCGCTGAGCGGGCAGAAGGTGTGGACGTCGGTGGCGGAGCGCGCCGACTGGGGCATCTGCCTGGCCCGCACCGACCCCGACGCCCCGCAGCACAAGGGGATCACCTACTTCCTCGTCGACATGCGCTCGGCCGGCATCGAGGTCCGACCGCTGCGCGAGATCACCGGCGAGGCGCTGTTCAACGAGGTCTTCCTCGACGACGTCTTCGTCCCCGACGACTGCGTCGTCGCCGAGCCCGGCGACGGCTGGCGGCTGGCCCGCACCACCCTCGCCAACGAGCGGGTCGCGATGGCGAGCGCGCGGTTGACCAAGAGCGTCGAGCGGGCGGTCGAGCTGGCCGCGGGACGCGGCCTCGGACCGGTCGCCCGCGCCGAGGTCGGCCACCAGGTTGCCCTCGCCACGGTGTGCGCCCTGCTCGGCGTGCGGACCACGCTGCGTGCGCTGGGCGGGCGCGGACCGGGGGCCGAGTCCAGCGTCGCCAAGCTGCTCGGCGTCCGCAGCCGGCAGGACTCCTCGGAGCTGGTCGTCCGGCTCCAGGGCGACGAGCTCGCCCTGCTCGGTGCGCTCGGCCGGGAGTCCGACGACGCCCTCGCCGCCGACCTGTGGGAACAGCTCAACACCCGTTGCCTCTCGATCGCGGGCGGGACCACGCAGGTCCTGCGCAACGTCGCGGGGGAGCGGATCCTCGGCCTGCCGCGCTGATCCCTACGTCGCGTCGACGGCGGGGTCGAGGTCGTGCGCGTCGCCGGTGACGGCGCGCTCGCGACGCCAGCCGTTCCAGTGCCACGTCAGGAACCGGTCGGTGGCCCGGACCAGGTGCTGGGAGCGGATCGACGGGAAGACGTCGAACGCGTGCTGGGCGCCGGGCAGCTCGGCGTACACCACCGTGCGCTTGGACGTCGCGCGCAGCGCCTCGACGAAGGCGCGCGCCTGACCCGGGTCGACCAGGGTGTCCCGGGAGCCGTGGATCACGAAGAAGTCCGGGTCGTCGGGGGTGACCCGAAGCAGCGGGGACGCCTGCTCGAAGAGCTCGGGCGCGTCGGCGAACCGGCGGCGCGCGATCCGCGGGGCGAGGAAGCGGTCGCGCATCAGCTCCGCGGACCGCAGCCCGGTCGCTCCCGCCCAGTCGTAGACGCCGTAGTAGGGCACCGCCGCCTGGACCGAGGTGTCGGCTCCCTCGAACCCGGGCTGGAACTCGGGTGCGTTGGGGGTCACCGCGGCGAGCGCGGTGAGGTGTCCGCCGGCCGAGCCGCCGGTGATCGCCACGTAGTCGGGGTCGCCGCCGTAGTCGGCGATGTTGTCCTTGATCCACGCGATCGCGGCCTTGACGTCGACGATCTGCGCCGGCCAGGGGTCGCGTGGCGCGAGGCGGTAGTTGATCGCCACGCAGACCCAGCCCTTCGCTGCCATGTGCTGCATCAGCGGCAGGCCCTGCTGGTCCTTGTTGCCGATCGTCCAGCCGCCGCCGTGCACCTGCAGCAGGACCGGCGCGCCCGCGGCCTGGGTCACCTCGGAGGTGTAGACGTCGAGCAGTCCGCGCCGGCCGTACGGCGAGAACGGGATGTCCTTGTGGACCTCGACGCCCGCGCGGCGGGCTGCCCGGCCGAAGGCGAACGGGTTCGCGAGCCGGCGCCACGGCGTCGCCAGGTCGGCCGGCGTCGGCCGGGCGTCCAGCTGCTCGACGTAGTCCACGCCGAGCCCCTCGACGAGGGCGTCCTCCGCGTCGGTCACGGCCTTCCGGCTCTGCGCGACCAGGTAGGCCAGGCCGGCGGCCGAGGCCCCGGCGAGCGCCAGGCCGCGCAGGTCACGGCGCGGGCGGCGGGCGTGGGCCGCGGCGTCGGCGACCGTGATGCCGAGCACGTGCGGCGCCAGCTCGCCGGTGAGCCAGCCCGCGAAGAAGGCGGGGATGCCGGCGCGGAAGCCGGGGAGGGGACGGATGGCGTTGGCGGTGAGCGCGGCGGTGATCGCCTGTCGCCGTACGAATCCCATGACCCGAGCGTATCCGGCTCGTTGTGAGAAACTGGTACTCGTTCTAGTTTTTTTTTGGGGGTCAGGGATGGACCGGCTGTCGGGGCTCGACGCGAGCTTCCTCTACCTGGAGACGCCGGCGCAGCTGATGCACGTCTGCGCGGTGATGGTGCTCGACCCGTCGACCATGCCGACGCCCTATTCGTTCGGGGCGCTGCAGGACGGGATCGACCGGCACGTGCGCGATGTCCCGGCCTTCACCCGCAAGGTCCGCGGCGTGCCGCTCGGCCTCGACCACCCGGTGTGGGTGCGGGACCGCAGCTTCGACGTCGAGCGGCACGTGCACCGCCTCGCGCTGCCCGCCCCCGGCGGCTACGCGGAGCTGATGGACCTGTGCGCCCACCTCGCGTCGCTGCCGCTGGACCGCTCGCGTCCCCTGTGGGAGATGTGGGTGATCGAGGGCTATCGCCCCGACGGCCCCGACGCGGTGGAGGGCGAGGGCGGCGAGCGCGTCGTGGTCTTCGCCAAGATGCACCACGCGACCGTCGACGGCGTCTCTGGCGCGAACCTGATCTCGCACCTGTGCTCCATCGAGCCCGGCGCCGAGCCGCTCGCCCCCGAGCGCCTGCCGCACCCGCGCGACCCCGGGCGCCGTGAGCTGCTCGGCCGCGCCGTGATCGGTACGGCGACCCGACCGGTCACGCTCGTCAAGGTGCTCAAGCCGTCGGCCCAGCTGGTCACGAAGAGCATCGGCCGGGCCCGGCAGGGCACGGCGATGGCCGCCCCCTTCTCTGCGCCCCGCACGTCCTTCAACGGCACGATCACCTCGCACCGCTCGATCGCCATGGCCGACCTCGACCTCGACGAGATCCGCCGGCTCAAGAAGGTCACGGGCACCACGGTGAACGACGTCGTGCTCGCCGTGGCGGGCGGGGCGCTGCGCGCCTACCTGGCCGAGCGCGACGAGCTGCCGGCGTCGTCGCTGCTGGCGACCGTGCCGGTCAGCGTCCGGGACAGCTCGCAGCGCTCCGGTGGGGCCAACAAGGTGTCGGCGCTGTTCACCAGGCTCGGCACGGACATCGAGGACCCGCTCGAGCGGCTGCACATGCTCGCCGAGCGCAACCAGCACGCCAAGGAGCACCACAACGCGATCAGCGCCGACGCGCTGCAGGACTGGGCGGAGTTCGCGGCACCGCGCACCTTCGGGCTCGCGGTGCGGGCCTACGCCAACCTGCGCCTGGCCGAGCGGCACCCGGTCGTGCACAACCTGGTGATCTCCAACGTCCCCGGCCCGCCGATCCCGCTCTACTTCATGGGCGCGCGCATCGAGGCGATGTGCCCGCTCGGCCCGGTCTTCCACGGCGCCGGCCTCAACGTCACGGTGCTCTCCAACGCCGGCCGGATGCACGTCGGCGCGATCGCCTGCCGCGAGTCGATGCCCGACACGGACAGCCTGGTCCGCCACTTCCCGGCGGAGCTCGACCGGCTCAGCGCTGCGGTTCCCTCCTGAGGTCGCGGCGCCGTGCGTTGACCGTCGCGGCCGCCTCGACGAACCGCGGCACGAACCTGTCCGCACCGAGGACGCACGCGGCGTGGCCGTCGTCGACCTCGTGGATCGTGGCGCCGGGGATCGACCGGGCCAGGGCGACCTGCCGGGCGGTCGGGATGACGCGGTCCCGCATCGTCACCACGACGGCCGTCGGGACGTCGATCCGACCGAGCCAGGGCCGCGAGTGGTGCCGCCCCAGCGCGGCGACGGCCTGGCCCACCGCCCACGGACTGGTCGAGCGGAACTCCCGCAGGGCCCACTCGTGCAGGTCGGACGGTCCCAGGTCGACGCCGCGGGCAGCCGCCCGCGCAGCCCGCAGTGCGGTCCGTGACCGGGAGAGGCCGCGGAGCGCGACCATGGTCGACCCCATGCCGAGGAAGAATCCGCGCTCGGCCGGCGTGTGCTGGAACCGGTCGGTGGTGGCGGCGAGCACGAGACCCTGGACCTTGCCGGGGTGCTGCCGCCACACCCGCTGGGCGACGATCGATCCCATCGAGTAGCCGCCGACGATCACGTCGCGCAGGTCGAGGACGTCGATCAGCGCCGCGACGTCGTCGGCGCAGTCGACGAGCGAGAACTCGTCCGAGTGGATGCCCCGCCCGTGCCAGCGCAGGTCGAGGGTGACCACCCGGAACCGCGCGGCCAGCGGCTCGATCGCCGGGAACCACGTGAGCAGGCCAGTGGTGCCGAGCGCGTGCAGCAGCACGATCGTGGGGGAGTCGGCGCGCGGTCCCGGGGTGTCGGTGACCCAGGTGGCGCCGCCGCGGCCGGGCAGCTCGACCATCCGGCCGTCGGGGATCGTGGTCGACGGGAGGTCGACCCGTCGGCGCGCGACGTGGAGCGGGGAGACCACCATGGGCGACACGTTAGGACAGGTCCCGGTTCAGGCCGGTGAACGGCGCGCGGCCAGCCGGACGGCGTCCCGGAACGCCGCGAGGGCGTACGGCGGCACCGTCATCCCGTTGCGGTGCGCCCACAGCAGGTCCCGCTCGACCCGCAGGGCCTGGCCGGCGAAGTCGTCGGTGCGCTCGGCGATGCCCAGGCTGGTGAGCACGTCGCCGAAGTCGGCCCGCTGCTCGTCGTCGTTGACGCCCACCGGTCCGAAGGACACCGCCCGCATGCGGCGCACCAGCCACCGCTGCCAGCCGGCCAGCTGCGCCCACAGCCCGACGGCCGAGAGCCGGTAGAACGCATAGTGGCCCGGCTCCTGGCGCCGGATCGGCGCGACGACGGTGTGTGCCACGGCCTGCTCGCCGAGTTCGAGGATCCCGTCGTGGAGCAGGTTGTAGGCCAGCACCGCCGAGCGTTCGGTGGACATCCCGGTCAGGTAGTAGAGCATCCGGCAGACGTCCTGGAAGGCGTCGAGATGGGCGAGCGCGCCGAGGAGGCGCAGCTTGAGGCTGACGGAGTCGGTGTCAGGCGTGGCGGGCGGACGGCCGAGCTCGACCTGCAGCCGGTCCAGGATCAGCCCGTGCTGGATCTCCTGGGGCTGCCACACCTCGGCATAGAAGTAGCGGTCGATCGGCGGCGGGTCCGGCAGCATCGTCGTCAGCTCGAGCACGTTGCGGTCCACCTCGAGCTCGACGCGCGCCATGTAGTCGAGCACGTGCCCGTACCGTGCGGCGAGCGCCGACGCGTCGCGGACGGTGAAGTCGACGTCGTCCAGGCGCAGCGGCGGGTGCTCGTGCGCGAGACGGTCGACGTGCTCGCGCAGGCGGCGCTCGGTGGTGTCGGTGGCGGTCCTCATCGCAGGTGGTTCGTTCCCCTCGCCTCGGCGGATGGCCCGAGTCTGGCGCACTCAGTGGGACGACACGTGCACCGGCAACTAGAACACGTTACATTTTGTCGCGTGGATGCAGAGGCGATCAATGCAGTGCGTGCCGTCGTCGGCGAGGTTCTCGAGCGCGAGTCCGACGCCCGGGACTGGGCGGCGTGGGCCGCGGCCGGCCTGACCGCGCTCCCCGTGCCCGAGGAGCACGGCGGAGACGGGCTCGGCCTGGCCGAGGTCGCGGTGCTGCTCCGCGAGGCGGGCCGCCGCGCGGTCCAGGTGCCCGCGTGGGAGACCCTCTGCTGCGGGGCGCTCACCCTGGCGTCGTACGGCACGGACGCGCAGCGCAAGGATCTCCTCCCCGGGATCGCGTCGGGGGAGGTCGTCGTGGTCCCCGCCCTCCGGGGCGAGGCGTCGTACGACGGCAGCCGGGTCAGCGGCCGCAAGCTGGCCGTCACGCACGCCGACCTCGCGCACCGCCTGCTGGTCACCGCCACCGAGGGCGACCGCGACGTGGTCGTGCTCGTGGATCCGGCAGCCGACGGCGTGACCCTGGTGCCGGCCAGCGCCTCGAGCGCGACCCCGCAGCACACCGTGGTGCTCGACGGCGTGCCGGCCGAGGCACTCGAGGACGGCGCCGCTGCGCGGCTGCAGGACCTCGCCCGCGCCGGCCTCGCCGTGACGGCCGCCGGCGTCCTGGCGGGCGCCCGCGACCTGACCGCCGACTACGTGAAGGGCCGCCAGCAGTTCGGCCGCGCGCTCGCCAAGTTCCAGGCCGTCTCGCTGCAGATGGCCGACGTCTACGTCACCTCCCGCACCCTCGACCTGGCCGCCGACAACGCGGTGTGGCGGGTCGCCGAGGGGCTGCCCGCCGGCGACGACCTCGCCGTCGCCGGCTACTGGGCGAGCCAGGTGGCGCCGTACGCGTTCCGCACCTGCCACCACCTGCACGGCGGCATGGGCGTCGACATCACCTACCCGCTCGTCGCCCTCACCACGTGGGGCACCGACCTCGCGCATGCGCTGGACACCACGGCGGCGCAGGTCCCGGTCGAGGACGCCGCGCACAAGAACCTCGAGCTCAGCGACGAGCAGCGCGCCCTCAAGGCGCGCCTGCGCGACTACTTCGGTGGCGTCGCGGCCGAGTTCGAGGGACTCCACGACCCCGACCCGGTCGAGGGCGCATGGAACCGGCACGGCCCGACCTACGAGCGGATGATCCGCCGGCTCGGGACCGACGGCTGGATGGGCGTCGGGTGGCCGAAGGAGTACGGCGGCCACGGGCTCGGCGAGATCGAGCAGACGATCTTCGCCAACGAGGCGCAGTACGCCGACGTGCACCTGCCCTCGGTCACGCTGCAGACCGTCGGGCCCACCCTGATCAGGTACGGCACCGAGAAGCAGAAGGAGCTCTTCCTCGAGCGCATCCTCCGGGGTGACGTGCACTTCGCGATCGGCTACAGCGAGCCCGATGCGGGCACGGACCTCGCGTCCCTGCGCACCACGGCGCGACTCGTCGAGGACGACGGCGACCCCTACTACCTGGTCAACGGCCAGAAGATGTGGACGACCGGCGGGCACCAGGCCGACTACCTGTGGCTCGCGGTGCGGACCGACCCCGACGCCCCGAAGCACAAGGGCATCTCGATCCTGATCGTGGACACGAAGGACCCCGGTTACAGCTGGACGCCGATCATCACGGCCGACGGATCGCACCACGTGAACGCGACGTACTTCAACGACGTCCGGGTCCCGGTCGACATGCTGGTCGGCGAGGAGAACCAGGGCTGGAAGCTGATCACCACGCAGCTCAACCACGAGCGGGTCATGCTCGGCCCCGCGGGCCGGATCGAGGGCCTGCGCGACCGGGTCGTGCGCTGGGCCGACGCGGCAGGTGTCCGCGACCGGGCCGACGTGCGCGACCTGCTCGGCAGGACCACGGCCGTCTTCCGGATCAACGAGCTCCTCAACTGGGAGGTCGCCCGCGCCGCGGCCGCCGGCGAGATCAAGGTCGCGGACGCGTCGTCGTCGAAGGTCTTCGCCTCCGACCAGGTCCAGCACCTGCTCGCCGACCTGGTCACCCTCGTGCACCGCCACGGCGACGCGGGCGAGTTGGC
>DATMHM010000112.1:0-80305 GCA_035554935.1 Nocardioides sp.
CGTGGTAGGATAGGTGACCCTAGGAAGGGGTTTTGCTCATATGACTTTCACCGTCGGCGAAACGGTCGTCTACCCCAATCACGGGGCCGCGGTCATCGAGAACATCGAGATGCGGACGATCAAGGGCCAGGAACGGCAGTACCTCGTGCTTCGGATTGTCGCCCAGCAGGACCTCGTGGTCCGTGTGCCGGCCGACAACCTCGATCTCGTGGGTGTTCGGGATGTCGTGGACAAGGACGGGCTGGACCGGGTCTTCGGTGTGCTGCGGGCCGAGCACGTCGAGGAGCCGACCAACTGGTCGAGGCGTTACAAGGCGAACCTCGAGAAGCTCCACAGTGGCGACGTCATGAAGGTGGCCGAGGTCGTGCGCGACCTGTGGCGCCGGGAGCGTGACCGTGGCCTGTCGGCCGGCGAGAAGCGGATGCTCGCCAAGGCCCGGCAGATCCTGGTCTCCGAGCTCGCGCTCTGCGAGAACACCAACGAGGACAAGGCCGAGACCATCCTCGACGAGGTGCTCGCCTCGTGATCAAGGCCCGCAAGGGCTGACCGCAACCACAGATCGACGGCGTCATACGGTGGGTTCCTGATGAACCCGCACCCGTATGACGCCGTCGACATTTCCGCCCCCGTCTCGGGGATCGTCGTGGAGGCCGGGCGTGGTGCCCTCCCCTTCCGGCTGATCCACGGCGAGTCCCTCGTCGCCACCGCCGCGTGGGCCGCCGGCGAGGCCGGGATCGGGCTGCTCGACGCCACCGTGCCGTGGGACGCCGTGATCGACAGCGGGGAGCCGCTGCTGCTGCACGACCCGCTCTGCCCGATGACCCCGCCGGAGTTCCTGGCCCGGTGCGCCGAGCGCGCCGCCGTCCAGGACCGGATCGTCGTCGGCGCCCGGCCCGTCACCGACACGGTGAAGGAGGCCCGGACGGTCGCCGACGGCGAGGAGCTCGGCGCCACCGTCGACCGCGACGCGCTGCTGGCGGTCTGCTCCCCGGTCGTGCTGCCCGCCACCGTCGTCGCCGACCTGCTCGCCGACGACGGGTCGCTGCCGTCGGTGGACTTCGTCGAGCTGGTCACCGCGCTGCGGGAGCGGTACGGCGACGCGCGGGTCGAGCTCGTCGAGGCGCCCCCGGAGGCGCGGCGGATCGCCTCCGACGAGGACCTCGCGGTGCTGCAGGCGCTGACCGACCCGCGCTGACCCGGCGCTACTGGCCGAGCAGCCGCTCGGCCACCCGCAGGTCCTCGGCGAAGGTGACCTTGAGGTTGCGCGGGCCCGAGGCGACCGCACGGATCGACTCGCCACCGGCGGCGAACTCGGCGAACGCCGCCGCGGTGTCGGTGCCGTCGAAGCCCGCTGCGCGCGCCGCGGCATAGGCCGCGAGCAGGGGGGAGGCCCGGAACGCCTGCGGGGTCTGCACCCCGACCAGCCGGGTGCCGGGGCCGCCCGGCGCGGGGATCCCGACCGGGTCGCGCGGCAGCAGGCCGGGCAGGTCGAGGGCGGGTACGGCGCCGCCGTACGCCCGCGCGGCCGCGATCGTCCGCTCGAACAGGTCCACGTCGGCCAGCGGGCGGGCGCCGTCGTGGATCGCGACGACGTCGATGCTGCCGTCGTCCACGCGCGGGGCGAGCACGTCGAGGGCCGCCTGCTCGGAGGCCTGGCGGGTGCTGCCGCCGTCGACGAGCAGCACCTCGCGCTCGCCGAGGAACGGCCGGAGCGCCGTACCGACGGCCGGCTGCTCCCCGGGGCGGCACACCACCACGACCGGGTCGACGCCCGGCACGGCCAGCGCCGTCGCCACCGACCAGGCCAGCAGCGGACGCCCGTGCAGCGGGAGCAGTACCTTGTTGACCTCCGCGCCCACCCGGGTCCCGCTGCCCGCGGCGAGCACGACGACAGCGGCGTTCGGGGGTGTCGGCACGCCGTGAGGATAGTCGGTGGTGTTTTCACGGTCGTTACACGGCGAAACGCTGCCGAGAACAGCGGCTGCCTAGGTTCGCCGCATGACAGGTCACGGACCCGCGGAGGAGTGGCAGCCGGTGTGCCGGATGGCCGAGCTCCAGGTCGACCGCGGCGTCACCGCCCTCGTGCACGGCCAGGCGGTCGCGATCTTCCGCACCGGCGACGACGCGGTCTACGCCCTCGGCAACCACGACCCGTTCGCCCGCCAGGCCGTCGGCGGGATCTCGAGGGGGATCGTCGGCCGGCGCGAGGGAACGCCGTTCGTCGCGTCCCCGGCGCACCGGCACGCCTTCGACCTGCGGACCGGCCGCTGCCTCGACGACGGGCACGTGTCGATCCCGGCGTACGACGTCAAGGTGGTCGAGGGCGTCGTCCTCATCGGCAGCCGCAAGCCCGTCGCCGCCTGACGCCGGAGGTTGGCAGGCAGGCGCCTGGGCGATCTGGCCGGCGTGCTCGCGCGGGATCAGCGCGGGATCAGGACGTGAGCAGTGCGGTCGCGACGGCCGCGACGCCCTCGCCGCGACCGGTCAGGCCGAGCCCGTCGGTGGTGGTCGCGGACAGCGTCACCGGCGCGCCGACGACCTCGCCCAGCGCCGCCTGCGCCTCGGCGCGCCGCGGCCCGACCTTCGGCCGGTTGCCGATCACCTGGACCGCGACGTTGACGATCGTGAAGCCCGCGGCCTCGACCCGGCGGCGGGTCTCGCCGAGCAGCGCGGCGCCGCTGGCGCCGGACCACTCCGGCTCCGCCGTACCGAAGTTGCTGCCGAGGTCGCCGAGGCCGGCCGCGGAGAGCAGCGCGTCGCAGGCGGCGTGGGCGGCGACGTCGGCGTCGGAGTGCCCCTCGAGGCGCACGTCCTCGTCGGGCCAGGTCAGTCCGCCGAGCGCGAGGGGCGGGTCGCCCGCGTCGCGGGGGACGAGCCGGTGGACGTCGGTGCCGATGCCGATCCGCAGGCCGGTACCCGGCGCTGCGACACTCCCGTTGCCGGTTGGGTTCACGCCCCGATCATGCCTGAGGAACAATCACCGGTGTGAGGACCTCTCGTGCGTGGTGGGCCCTCGTCGGCGTCGTCGCCGGCGTCCTGGGCCTCGCGCTGAGCTATGCCGCCGCAGCGGTCCTGCA
Organism: Nocardioides sp.; assembly: GCA_035554935.1. GTDB lineage: Bacteria > Actinomycetota > Actinomycetes > Propionibacteriales > Nocardioidaceae > Nocardioides. The sequence continues at coordinate 3,078 of DATMHM010000112.1, forward strand.
CGTGCGCGAGTCGCCGGTGGTCGCGGTGGCCGAGGGCTTCACGTCGCTGACGCCGGGCGTGGTCGTGAAGTGGGCGATCGCGACGTTCGGCACGAGCGACAAGAAGGTCCTCGTCGCCGGCATCCTGGTCTTCCTGCTCGCGGCGTTCGCCGTGCTGGGGCGGCTGGCGCGGGGGCGGTGGTGGGCCGCGGTGACCGGGTACGTCGCCCTCGCGGCGATCGCCGTCGTGGCGGTCGCGACCAAGCCGACGCCGGGACTGATCGACTTCGTCCCGCTCGTGGTCGGCCTGCTCAGCTGGGTCGTCGGGATGGCGGTGCTCGCCGAGTGGCTGCGGCGCTGGGAGCTGGTCGAGGAGAGCGAGGACCCGGCGGCCGAGCCGATGCACACCCGGCGCCACTTCCTGCTCGCGGTCGCGGCCGCCACCGGGATCGCCGGGCTGGCGGCGCTGGTGGGCCGGGTCGCCGGCAACGCGCGCCGCGAGGCGGAGGAGACCCGGCGGCTGCTGCGCCTGGAGGGCGTCACCGCGCCCGACATCCCCGACGGGGTCAGCCTCGGCGTGGACGACGTGGTGCCGTGGCAGACGGACAGCTCGGACTTCTACCTGATCGACACGGCGTTCATCAAGCCGACCATCAAGCCCGCCGACTGGTCCCTGCGCATCCACGGCATGGTCGACCGCGAGGTCACGCTGACCTACGCCGACCTGGTCGCCCGCGAGATCACCGAGGACTGGATCACGCTCAACTGCGTGTCGAACCCGGTCGGCGGCGACCTCATCGGCAACGCCTGGTGGAGCGGGGTCCGGCTCGACGCGATCCTCAAGGAGGCCGGCCCGCACCCCGACGCCGACGCGGTGCTGCAGACGTCCGAGGACGGGTGGACCTGCGGTACGCCGCTCGAGGCGATGCGCGACGGCCGCAACGCGATGCTCGCGGTCGCCATGAACGGCGAGCCGCTGCCCATCGAGCACGGCTTCCCGGTGCGCACCATCGTGCCGGGCCTCTACGGCTACGTCTCCGCGACCAAGTGGGTGGTCGACATGGAGGTCACCCGGTTCGACGACATCACCGCCTACTGGACCGACAAGGGCTGGTCGGAGCAGGGCCCGGTCAAGCTCGCCTCGCGGATCGACGTACCCCACGACGGCGACGACGTCCCCGTCGGCGAGGTGGTCTGCGCCGGCGTCGCGTGGCTGCAGCACACCGGGATCGCTGGGGTGGAGGTGCAGGTCGACGGCGGCGCTTGGCGGCGGGCCGAGGTCGCCGCCAGCCCCAACGTCGACACCTGGGTGCAGTGGCGGATCGTGCTCGACCTCGACGAGGGGGAGCACCAGGTGCGGGTCCGCGCGGTGGACCGCGAGGGTGAGACGCAGACCGGTGTCGTGGCCGACGTGCTGCCCGACGGCGCGACCGGCTGGCACACCATCGACGTGACGGCGAAGGGATGATCGCGGACGTGCAGGACTTCGAGGGACTGGCCGGCGGCGCGCTCGTCGTCGGCGGCTCGGGCGGACTGGGGCGGGCGATCGCCGAGATGCTCGTCGCGCGCGGCGCCCGGGTCGCGGTCACCCACCGCTCCCGGCCTGCCGAGGTCGGCGTGGCGTCGTACGGGCTCGACCTCGCTGACGTCGCCGAGGTACCGCGCGTCATCGACCACGCCGCGGCCGAGCTCGACGGGCTGCACACCGTCGTCCACGCCGCCGGGCCGCACGTCCCGATGGTGCACCTCTCCCGCGTGCCGCCCGCCGACATGGCCGCCCAGCTCGCCGTCGACACCGCCGGCTTCTTCGCGGTCGCGCACGCGGCATTGCCGTTCCTGCGCGAGTCCCGCGGCTCGCTGACCGCTGTCACCACCGCCGCCACCGCCCGCTTCCCGATCCGCGACGGGCTCTCGTCGGCCCCCAAGGCGGCGGTCGAGGCGCTGGTGCGGGGGCTGGCCGTCGAGGAGGGCAGGTACGGCGTCCGCGTGAACGCCGTCGGACCGGGGATGCTCACCGAGGGCATGGCCGAGCGGCTCATCAGCAGCGGCGAGCTCGACGAGCGGGCGCTCGAGGTCACCCGCAGCAACATCCCGTTGCGCACCTTCGGCACCGCGGCCGACATCGCGGAGGCGGTCTGCTTCCTCGCCTCGCCGCGGGCCGGCTTCATCACCGGGCAGAAGCTGGACGTCGACGGGGGTTATGGCTGCTAGGCCGGCGGGGCGAGGTCGCGTGTAACTCAGTGTTCGTGCGACTACCGGGGCGCTGTACGCAGCCACACCACCGTGGTGGTTGATCGAACACTGAGTTACAGATCGCGATGGCCCCGACGATGCGTGCCGGACAACCCCGGATCCCTAGACTTGCCCGGTGACCATCAGGCTCCATGACACCGCGACCCGCGAAGTCCGTGACTTCGTGCCCCTTGTCGAGGGCAAGGTCGGTCTCTACGTCTGTGGCCTGACGGTGCAGAGCGAGCCCCACGTCGGGCACGTGCGCTCGGCGGTGAACTTCGACGTGCTCCAGCGCTGGCTGCGCCACCGGGGCTACGAGGTGACGTTCATCCGCAACATCACCGACATCGACGACAAGATCCTGGCGAAGTCGGCCGAGCAGGGCCGGCCCTGGTACAACCTCGCCTACGCGATGCGGATCGAGCTCGACAAGGCGTACGCCGCGCTCAACGTCGCCCCGCCGACCTACGAGCCCGCCGCCACCGGCCACGTGCCCGAGATGATCGAGCTGATCGAGCAGCTCATCGAGCGCGGCCACGCCTACCCGGCGGCCGACGACTCGGGCGACGTCTACTTCGACGTACGGTCCTGGCCGTCGTACGGGGAGCTGACCCACCAGGGCGTCGACGACATGGAGCCCGCGGCCGACGCCGACCCGCGCGGCAAGCGCGACCCGCGCGACTTCGCGCTCTGGAAGGGCCGCAAGGAGACCGAGCCGGAGACCGCCAGCTGGCCGAGCCCGTGGGGCCGCGGCCGGCCGGGCTGGCACATCGAGTGCTCGGCGATGGCGGGCAAGTACCTCGGCCAGGCCTTCGACATCCACGGCGGCGGCGTCGACCTGCGCTTCCCGCACCACGAGAACGAGCAGGCGCAGTCGCGCGCGGCGGGCGGCGCGTTCGCGTCGTACTGGATGCACAACGCCTGGATCACCACCGCCGGCGAGAAGATGAGCAAGTCGCTCGGCAACACGCTCTCGATCCCGGCGATCCTCGAGCGCTACCGCGGCGCCGAGCTGCGGTTCTACGTCGTCGCGGCGCACTACCGCTCGCACGTGGAGTTCTCCTTCGACGCCCTCGACGAGGCGGCCGTGGGCTACCGGCGGATCGAGGCGTTCCTCGAGCGCGCGGGCGCCGCCGACGCAGGTGAGGTGCCCGAGGCGTTCGCGGCCGCGATGGACGACGACCTCGGTACGCCGGCAGCGGTCGCCGTCCTCTACGACACCGTGCGCGAGGGCAACCGTCAGCTGGCGGCCGGCGAGGACGTGAGCGCCACGGCGGGCGCCGTGGCGGCGATGCTCGACGTGCTCGGCGTGCACCCCGACGACCCCGCGTGGGCCGGCAGCGGCTCCTCCGACGGCGAGGCGCGGCTCACCGCGGCCGTCGACGCGCTCGTCGCCGGGCTGCTGGAGGAGCGCACGCAGGCGCGGGCGGACAAGGACTGGGCCCGGGCGGACGCGATCCGCGACCGGATCAAGGCGGCCGGCATCGAGGTCACCGACACCCCCGACGGACCGACCTGGACGGTGGGCTGACCGTGGGTGGGGTCTCGATACGCCCGTCGCTCGTCCCTCGCGACGGGCTACTCGACCACCGAGAGCAAGGACACTGACGTGGCTGGAAACTCCTCGCGCCGCGGAGCGGTGCGCAAGCAGAGCAAGAAGAACGCCGGCGGGTCCGGCGGGCAGGTGCGCCGCGGGCTGGAGGGCCGCGGCCCGACGCCGAAGGCGGTCGACCGCGAGTACCACAAGGCGCACAAGATCGCCGAGGCGAAGAAGCGCGCCGAGAAGCGCGCCGGCGGCGGCCGGGGCGGCCCGCGCCGGAAGCCCGGCGACGCCGAGTGGATCGCCGGGCGCAACCCGGTGGTCGAGGCGCTGCGCGAGCGGGTGCCCGTGACGGCGGTCTACGTCGCCGAGGGCGCCGAGCGGGACAACCGGCTGCGCGAGGTGTTTCGCCTCGCCGCCGAGCACGGCGTCGGCCTGCTCGAGGTCAGCCGCAACGAGCTGGACCGGCTCACCGACGGGGCCGTGCACCAGGGCCTCGCGGCGCGGATCCCGCCCTACGAGTACGCCCACCCCGACGACCTGCTCGAGCTCGCCGCCGACGCGGGACAGGCGCCGCTGGTCGTCGTACTGGACTCCATCACGGACCCGCGCAACCTCGGCGCGATCGTGCGCAGTGCGGCCGGGTTCGGCGCGCACGGCGTGGTGATCCCGGAGCGGCGCGCGGCGTCGATGACGGCCGCGGCGTGGAAGACCTCGGCCGGTGCGGCGGCGCGCTGCCCGGTCGCGCAGACGGTCAACCTGACCCGCCAGATCAAGGCCTACCAGGACGCCGGCTGCTTCGTGGTCGGCCTGGCCGCCGACGGCGACCTGACCCTGCCGGAGCTGGTCGCCGACGCGGACCTCGCCACCGGGCCGCTGGTGATCGTGGTCGGGTCGGAGGGCGACGGGCTGTCCCGGCTGGTGGCCGAGAACTGCGACCGGCTGCTGTCGATCCCGATGGCCGGTGTGCTCGAGTCCCTCAACGCCGGTGTCGCCGCGTCGGTCGCCCTCTATGCGGTCGCGGAGGCCCGGGCCCGCGCCTGATGGACCGGCCCACCGCGCAGTCCGTGCTGTTCCGGGCGCTGAAGGTGCTCGGGTGGTTCGGCGCGTGGCTGGCCGTCGCGGTGACCACCGCGGCGGTCATCTTCAGCGGCAGCGAGCGCACCGTCGACCTCGCCAGCCACGAGGCCGTCGTGAGCCCCGACTACTCCGGCGACATCGTGCTGCTGACCGGTCCGGTGCTGCCGGACCTGCGCGCGCCCTCGGGCTCGTGGCTGGGCCTGGAGATCGAGCTGCGCAAGTCCGACACCGACTCCGTCGCGGAGCTCACCGCCCGTTACGCGGCCATCGCCTCCCAGCCCGAGGGCCAGGTCGCGGTCGTCGAGCGGGCGGTGCGGACGATGGCGTGGGCCGCGCTCGTCCAGGGCGCCGCGCTCGGCCTGCTGCCGGTCGTGCTGTGGGCGGCGATCGGCGGGGTACGGCGGCGCGAGCTGTGGCGCCACCTGCCGACCGTTCGGGGGCTGATCGTCGCGGTCGCCGTGCTGACGCTGGTGACCGCGCTCCTCGCGCCCCTGACCTGGGGGCGGACCGAGCCGCTCCCGGAAGAGTGGATCGAGCTCGAGGAGTTCGTCGGGGCCGACGTACCCCTGCCGCCGGAGGCGCAGCGCGTCGAGGTCTCGGGCGGCGCCATCACCAGCCAGACCCGGCGGCTGATCGAGAGCGCGGTGAGCAGCTACCAGCAGGGCCAGGCGTTCTATGCCGCCGCGGCCGAGGACGCCGACGAGCTGCTGCTGCGCGTGCCCGAGGAGGGCGAGAGCGTCGCGGTGCTCGTCTCCGACCGCCACCTCAACGTCGGCATGGACAAGGTGGCGCGGGCGATCGCCGACACGGCCGGCGCGACCGCCGTGCTCGACGCCGGCGACGACACCTCGACCGGCGAGCGCTGGGAGGCCTTCTCGCTCGACTCCGTGTCGGCTGCGTTCGAGGACTACGACGGACACTGGGCGGTCGCCGGCAACCACGACAACGGCGACTTCGTGCGCTCCCACATGGAGGATCTCGGCTGGACCTACTTCGACGGCGAGGTGCTCGACGGGCCCGGCGGCTCGCGGATCCTCGGCGTCGACGACCCGCGCTCGAGCGGCCTCGGCAACTGGCGCGACGAGACCGGGTTGACGTCGGCCGAGGTCGCCGACCGGCTCACGGAGGCGGCCTGCGACGCCGACGAGGCCGGTGACCGGGTCGGCACGCTGCTGCTCCACGACGCCGACTTCGGCGACGACGCCCTCGCCCGCGGCTGCGTCGACCTCGTCGTCGGCGGCCACGTGCACGTCGAGGGCGGACCGACCGCCGTCACCGCGGCAGACGGGCGCGTCGGCTACACCTACAACGTCGGGACGTCCGGCGGCGCGGCCTACGCGATCGCGATCGGCAGCAAGCTGCGCCGGGCCGCCAACATCGCGCTGATCACCTACCGCGAGGGCCGCCCGGTCGGGATCCAGTCGGTCACCCTGCAGACCAACGGCCGGTACGACGTCCGCGAGTGGGTCGAGCTCACCTACTGACGAGGGTGGTCGCCGCCCGTCGGCGTACTAGTTTTCGCACCATGGCCACGACCGTCGAACGACTGCTGCCCACCGAGGAGGCCGAGGAGCTGCTCGCCCTCGCCCGCGAGATCGCTACCAAGGAGCTCGCGCCGCAGGTCGCCGAGGCGGAGGAGCAGGCGATCTTCCCCGAGGCGGCGTACCGGCTGCTCGGCCGGTCCGGCCTGCTGAGCCTGCCGTTCGACGAGGAGCACGGCGGCGGGGGCCAGCCCTACGAGGTCTACCTCCAGGTCGTCGAGGAGATCGCCACCGCCTGGCCGAGCGTCGGGGTCGGCACCAGCGTGCACGCCCTGACCGCCACCGTCGTCGCGGCGAACGCCTCCGACGCGGTCAAGGAGGCCTGGCTGCCGCGGATGCTGTCCGGCGACTGGCTGGGCGCCTACTGCCTGTCCGAGCCGCAGGCCGGGTCGGACGTGAGCGGCATCCGCACCGCGGCCTCGCTCTCCGGCGACGAGTACGTCGTCAAGGGCACGAAGCAGTGGATCTCCAACGGCTCCTGCGCCGACTACTACATCCTGTTCGCCCGTACGTCGGAGGACCCCAAGCGCGGGCTGTCCGCCTTCGTCGTGCCCGACGGCACCGAGGGGATGTCCTTCGGTGCCCCCGAGAAGAAGATGGGCCTGCACTGCGACGTCACCACCCAGGTGCTCTTCGACGGCGCCCGGATCCCCGCCGACCAGCTGATCGGCGAGGAGGGCGCCGGCATGCGGGTCGCCCTGTCCGCGCTGGACGCCGGCCGACTCGGCATCGCTGCCGTCGCGACCGGCATCGCGCAGGGCGCGCTGGCCTACGCGGTCGAGTACGCCAAGGAGCGCGAGCAGTTCGGCCGCGCCATCGGCGAGTTCCAGGGGATGCAGTTCCTGCTCGCCGACATGGCCGCGGACGTGGAGCGCGCCCGGGCGACGTACCTCCACGCCGCGCGGCTCAAGGACGCCGGCCGCCCGTTCTCCCGCCAGGCCTCGATCGCCAAGCTCACCGCCACGGACGCCGCGATGCGGGTGACCACCGACGCGGTGCAGGTGCTGGGCGGCAACGGCTACACGCGGGAGTACCCGGTCGAGCGGATGATGCGCGACGCGAAGGTCACCCAGATCTTCGAGGGCACCAACCAGATCCAGCGGATGGTGATCGGGCGCGACCTGCTCCGGTGATCCCGGCGGAGTGACGACGTCCTAGGCTGGTCCTGCAATCCCCGGTTGGTCTGCCGGGCCGAGGTGCTGCCCCGCCAGGCGGGCCCTAGGCTGTTCCTGCAATCCCCGGTTGGTCTGCCGGCAGGGCCCGCCTGACTTTGAATCAGGACAAGCGACGTAGGTTCGACTCCTACCCGGGGAGCGAGGCCAGCGCGTTTGCGCTGGTCAGACGACGCGAGGCCCGTCCCCACTTCCGATGGGGGCGGGCCTCGCTCCTTCTCACTCTCAGAAGCGGTCTAAGAAGTCGCCGCCGTCGTCGCGCCGAAGATCGCTCCGACCTCAGTCGCGGCGGCAGCCGCGTGCTCGTCCGTGGTCGGGACGTAGAAGGCGAGATGCGTCGGGACCGAGTGCCCGAGGAGGGACGCCGCCATCACGGGGGCGTGCCCGGCCTCGTGCATGGCGGTCGCAATCGTGTGCCGGAGGTTGTGGATGGAGCCGAGCGCGGGGACGCCCGCAGCCCCGCAGAGACCCCGGAATCGGCGCGAGTAGGCGTCCGGCTGGACCGGCTGACCGAGATTGTCGAGGACGACGAGCCCGCTCTCGGGCTGGCCCTGCGCCAGCCAAAGTTCGAGGAGCGCGGCCTTCGTGCCAGGCAAGATCGCCTCGACGTGGACGACGCGCCGAGACTCCCGCGACTTCGGTCCGCCGAGCGAGGTCCCGTTGCCGCGCCCGGTCTTGCCCCGCGAGGCGACGACCGCCACGGTCCCGGCCTGCAGGTCCACGCTCGACCAGTCGAGCCCGAGGACTTCGGAGCGACGCAGCCCGCACATCGTGAGCCGCATGCCCACTCGCACCCACGGGTTCCGTGAGGCGGCGACGGTGCCCGTCGCGTGCGACGAGTCCACGTGAGCGCGGAAGGCCTCGTACTCCGCCGTCGTCCACCACTTCGACCGCTCCTCGGTGGTCCGGGGGAGCGCCTTCGGTGCCCGCACGCCGATGACGGGGTTGTGGCTCAGCCACCGCTGCTCCACGCCCCACGAGAAGATCATCCGAAGACTCAGGAGCGCCATGCGGAGGGATGCCTGCGAGAGCGGCTCCCCGCGCTTGCCCCGCTTGGTCTTCATCTCGTTGAGAAGGTCGCGGACCTCGGCGGTCGTGACCTCCCCGGCCTCGCGGTGGCCGATCCGAGCGCAGATCGAGGTGAGGGCTGAGCGGTAGGAGGAGTTGAGCGTGCTCGGACGCAGGTTGCCCGCCGCGACCTCGCGCTCCTTCAACGCCAGCCAGCGCTGCGCCAGTACCTCGATCGTGAGCCGGGTCGGGACGGAGTAAGTGCCGGCGGCGCGAATCTCCTCTCGGATGGACTCGACCCGTGCACGCGCCTCGTCCAGCGTGGTCGTCGTGCCCGTCTTCTGGATCGCCTTCCGGCTGCCCTCGGGCGTCACGGTCACGGTGTAGCGGAAGCGGACATCGCCCTTGGAGGTCTCCACGCGCCGGATCGGCTCGTTGGGGCGCGGGCACTCCGGGCACGTCCAGCCGACGGTCTGGCCCTCCCACAGGACCGGCGTCCAGCCCTTCGTCTTCGTACCCCGCGCCGCGAGGCAGCGCGCACAGTGCGCGAGCGGACGCTGCGGCAGCGTGATGCCCTTCGGGCGGGGTGTCGCGTTGCTCGACCGAGGCGCTTCCGACGCCTCGGTCGAGACCTGCTGAGTGGTCATGGTCTGCTCCTACTTCTTCTCGGCGGACCGGCGAGCCGGCTCGCTCGCCGGAGACTTGGTGGCCGGGTTCGCTGAGCGGCGACGCTTACGCCCGGTGTCTTCGATGTGGCCCTCGTCGCGGGCCAGACGTGTCCAGAGGTCGATGGTCGCGGGCTTGACGCCGTAGTGGAGCGCGAGCGCGTCCCGCCGTCCGATGACCTGTCCGTCCCCGGTCTTGGCGCGGGCTCGCGTGGCGTGCCAGCGGGCGGCGAACGCGCTCAGATCGGGCCGTGAGCGGCGTCGCTCGGCAGGCTCCTCGGTTGCGCTGGCGAGCGCCGCCGCCACCTCGCGAGAGTCTCCGTCCTCGCGATGGTCGAAGTACCGGTCCAGATGGCCAGCAGCGACCTCCGCGATGGTCCTCAGCGGCAACTGCCTCAGCGCCGCGTGATCAATGACCTCGCCGGGCGCTGGATGGATCGTCAAGGACGTGATCTGTGCCGCGCCCGTCTCGTCGTCAGCGACAGTCACCTCGTAGATCGCGCCACCCGGGGTGAACAGGACGGCGACCTCCCGCTCCTCGCCGTGAGCGCGCACGCGTCCGCCCTTGGAGTCGTACTCGTAGGCCGGTCGTCCGGGGTCGATCACGACCTGCCAGTTCTTGAAAGAGGGGTTCATGATCGAAACTCTAGACCAAACTATTTGATTAGGCTACCGCCAGGATCAGACCAGCTGACCCGCAAGCACACGAGGAGCGACGAGGCGATGAGTACGACCAGCACGAACACCGAGAGGGCGACGCGCCCGACTGTCCCTGTCCGGGGTGAACCGGCCTACAAGGTCGCGGAGGTCGCGGCCTTCTTGCGCGTGGACAAGGCAGCGGTCTACGACCTGGTGAAGACCGGCGCGCTGCGGCATGTGCGGATCGGTCGGCTGATCCGCGTTCCCGAGAGCGCGCTCGCCGAGTTCCTCGGAGGGGAGAGCGCGGGACGCGCTGAGCGGCTGGCCTGAGTCTCAATCAGGCCTCCTGAACGCGTTGTCGCACGTCAGCGGCCCGCGTTCCGCGAAGTCTCAGAATCCGGCTCAGAAGACCGGCGTCAGCGCCACCCGACCAGCCCGACCAGGCGCTACGAGGAGCAGCCCGACACCCGAGAAGGCGAAGAGCCGGGGGATTGCCGCCCCCGGCCCTCGACCACCTGATGAGAACGCGAGGTTACCTGATGAACGCACCACCGAGCCCCAAGCCGGGCTTCGTGCTTGACCTGTCCAGCATCGACTTCGGACCCGAGCCGGACCCCGAGCCCGAGGGGGAGAGGTTCGCCCGGATGCTCGCTGGCGACCGCGACGGCGACGACATCGCCTGGCTCGCGGCAGACCGCGACCGGAGCGAGCGCTTCCGGTCTCGCCTGGACGAGCGGCGTCGCGCCGCTGCCACCCAGCGTGCCGGGCAGGAGCGGCGTGCTCGCGAGGAGCAGGAGCGTCGTGCTGTGGAGTACGCGGCTGAGCGTGCTGCACGGCGGGCCACCATCGACCGGACGCCCTTCCTCGACGCCCTGCGCGTCGTCGCGCTCGACCCCGTGCGCGAGCCCGGTAGGAACCGCCTGTCGGCGCTGGTGGATGCCGTCGAGCAGGGCCAGTGGTTTGGCGTACGCATCATCTGCCCGAACCCGCAGTGCAAGGCCCCGAACTCGGTGCTCTCGCAGTCCGACCACGACGGCTCCCTGCTTGTCTCCTGCGGCGGCAAGCGCCGGGGCGAGGAGACCATCGAGTGCGCTGGTCCCGTCGCCCTGACGGCGATGGTGGAGGCGCTGGTGGACGATCTGCGCGACGAGGACGAGGAACAGTGCGGGGTCCTTCCGCCGATGATCAACCTTGCCGACCTCCTCGCCGAGCCGGTCGCCGACCACGACCTGTTCCTGATCGACCGGCTCTGGCCGAAGTCGGGCCGCGTGCTCTTCGGTGGTCCCGCAAAGGCGGGCAAGACGACTGGCGTGGACAACGCGCTCCGCTCGCTCGTGGACGGCGTGCCCTTCCTCGGGGAGTTCGCCGTCCGGCAGGCGGTCACGCGGGCGGTCGTCATCGACCTCGAACTCACGCACGAGATGTCGCGGGACTGGTTCGGCCGCCTCGGGTTCGCGCACCCCGAGCGGGTGGACGTGATCGCGATGCGGGGCCTTGCTCGGATGCTCGACCTGAGCGACCCGAGCCTGCGCTCGGAGTGGGTAGAGCGGCTGCGTGGTGCCGACGTGGTGGTGCTCGACTGCCTCAACCCTGTGCTCGACGCGCTCGGCTTGCACGTGACGCAGGTGACGCGCTTCCTCAACCTGCTGGACGAGGTCCTCATCGAGGCAGGAGTGCCGCACGCGATGGTGGTCCACCACCACAACGACGACGAGCAGATCGGCGGCGGGAACAAGGTGCGCGGCTGGTCCGACGCCCTGTGGAACACGCTCATGCTCGACCGGCACGACCCCGCCTCTCCGCGCTTCTTCGTCGCGCAGGTGCGCGGCGGCGGCGTCGATGAGGGCCGTCTCGGCTTCGATCCCGAGACCGGCGCGCTGACGTACGAGGGAGGGACGAGGGCCGAGGCCGCGACCGCCGCGAGGTCGAGCACGAAGCAGGCCCGTGCCACTCAGGAGCGGGCAGAGCGGAAGGCCGGTCGCGCCGAGGACCACCTCCGTCTCGTCGCTGCCCTCGCCGCTGACGAGGCCGACTCGTGGACCGCTGGCGACATCGCGAGTCTCCTCGCCGAGCACACCGACCTGAGCAGCCGGAGGGTCAAGGATGCACGCATCAAGGCCGTTCGTATCGGCCTCGTCAGCGAGCAGCCCGGCCATGGCAACTCGAAGGTCTACGCGCTGACGCCGGAGGCTCGCACTGCGACGCCGCGGGAGGCGAGCCAGCCGTGAACGCGTCGGGGAGGAGGGGCGTGTCGCCGCAGAGAGAGTGTGTGCGCACGCACACCCCCGAAGGGGGTATTGCGTGCGTGCACACACTCTTCCTCGGACGACTGCCACCACTTACCAGCGCCGACGCTGGCTGTCCCCGCTCGCGTCTGCCTGGCGGAGTCGGCGGGCCACGGCAGAGGCCTGCCACCGGACCGCGATGTCGAGCGGGCTGCCCATCTGCGAAACGCGAGGCCGGGCGGCGCTCGCCGTCAGCGAGTTCGGGTGCTGGACGGTCTCGGACTTGGCGGGGGAGTGCCTGCGGGTGGTGTTCATGAGCGCGTCCTCTCGGCTGGTGGCACGCAGGGTTGAGTCTAGGCTCGGATACCCCCGTGGGGTAGTACCCGACGGACCTCTACCGATCATCAGCGGCCCGTACTGCCGCCGCTGTGGCTCCCCGCTGATTACGACGGCCTACGGCTGGCGTTGCCCTCGCTGCGGGTTTCGCCCGCCGAATCGAGCGAGCTTCGGACGCAGGAGGCGCGGCAAGGGGGCTAGGAGCGTCTGTCCGTGCGTCCACGGGCGGTCGCCCCGCTCGACTCTCCCGTGGCTCACAGCGGCGCTCAGCGCGTCCGGCGTTGTCGCGACGAAGCGGCTGCGACAGGGACCGATTTTGCCAAGCGGCCCCGATTGTCGGCAGTCCTCGTTAGCCTGCCGGCGTATCAAGCTTGGGCTTGAACAAGAGAGGTGAGCAACGTGCGGGGGATCGCAACCATCGACCGTCAGCCCGGCAGCGACACCATCGCTGTGTGGGTGACCAACCGAACGGGCTCGGAGGTCACGAACACGAACGCGGTCGTCATCGACGTGCCCGAGGATCCCCGCGCCATGGACAAGGTCCGTTCCCTGACCCGGTGCTGCGTGGTGCTAGCGACCGAGGGCTCGGACCTCGACGGGCTCCCCATCGAAGGCGAGCCGCTGACCATGGCTGATGTCACGCTGCTCGCTGACGCGACGACGGAGCGCCAGCAGGCGATCCTCGACGCCATCGCGGCGTTCAAGAAGCGCGGCGGCTCGAAGGCGCACAGGGAGCCGATCTTCGTGAGCGCCCCTGACCGGGCCGCGTTCACTCCTCGCGAGGACACCCCTAGTCAGCGGGCGTTCACGACGGCCAACTACTTCGGGAAGGTCTGGCGGGCCTGGCTGACCACCGACGAGGAGCGTCGGCGTCGCACGGCGCGTCCGCGCACGGGCGAGACGCCGTGGATCATGCCGGACGATCTCAACCAGCCCGAGTTGGTCGAGTTCCCCGACGACTTCGCGACGCGGGCGCACGAACAAGCGCTGGTCTGACCATGCTCGACTTCACCGCCATCGACTTCGAGACCGCCAACTCCTATCGGGGCTCGCCGTGCGCCGTCGGGCTCGTGCGTGTGCGCGACGGTCAGCCCGTCGATGAGCAGCGCTGGCTGATCCGGCCTCCCGAGAAGGCCGACTTCTTCGAGCCCTTCCACACGATGCTGCACGGCATCGACGCCGAGCAGGTCCGCGACGCCCCGCGCTGGGAGTCGGTCCTGCCCGCCATCGTGGACTACATCGGCGACGACGTGGTGGTCACGCACAACGCCGGGTTCGACATCGGCGTGATCCGCTACGCCTGCGCGGTGGACAACATTGAGTGGCCCGAGATGCGCTTCTTGTGCTCGATGGTGATGGCCCGTCGAGCCCTCGCGCTGCCGTCGTACCGGCTGCCCTTCGTTGCCGAATCGCTGGGCTGCGCGATGGGCGAGCATCACGACCCGCTGGCGGACGCCCACGGGGTCGTCGCGATTGTCCGGGCGCTCGCCGATGGGGCCGGGGTGAACACCCTGGCCGACCTCGCGGCGGCTCACCACCTGTCGGTCGGTCGCATGAGCAGCGGCGTCTACACGGGCAGCGTCGCCGTCGGCACGGGCGGCAGGAACTTCACGCCGGTCGAGGTCAACACCGACGCCGACCCCGACGGCTACCTCTACGGGCGCGTCGTGGTGTTCACGGGCACCCTGATGTCGATGACCCGCGACATTGCGAGGCAGGAATGCGCTCGCGTCGGAGCGACGCCCGAGCAGAACACGACCAAGCGGACCAACGTGCTCGTGGTGGGCGACATCAACCCTGCCGTGCTGCGGCCCGGCTCGAACGTCACGGGCAAAGCTCGCAAGGCGTTCGACCTGCAGGACAAGGGCCAGGCCATCGAGGTCATGACGGAGGACGACTTCCTCCGCTGTCTCGACGGCAAGCCGCTGGACCTCGCGACAGACTCCGAGTCCGACGACGACTTGTTCAACCGTCTTGTGCTCGGGATCGAGGAGGACTCGCCGTCAGCGAAGAGAGTGCCTATGGCGCTGCGGTCGGCCCCGTTGGCTGAGCGGCCCGTCATCGTTGAGCCCAAGGTCAGGGTGGTGAAGCCGCCGAAGCCGCTGCGCCGCGAGCGCAAGCCAGTCGATCAGCCCTGCTCGGTTGAGGGCTGCGGCAGCCTCGCCGCCTTCGCGACGCGCAGCAAGCCGACCTACTGCGACGACCACATCGCGGCGATCCTGCGTGTCGGCGGCTTGGAGGCGCTGGAGTCCTTCACGCACCCGCAGGACTACCTGCTCACCCGGTGCTTGCGTTGCGAGAACGTCGCGCACTACCGATTCGAGTACGTCCTCGACAAGAACGAGTGGAACGAGGCGACCTGTCGAGCCTGCTACTGGCGCGGCTGGGCGCAATCCGAGCGCGAGATGCAGGGACCCTACGCCCGCGTCCAGCCGGTGCCGTACGAGGAAGCGCAGGCCATCGCGGAGGAGAATGGCTTCATCTACCTCGGGCCGCTCACGAACCCGTCGATGCCGAGCGACCCGCATCGCACCGAGTGCCGACGCTGCGGCAAGATCAGCGCCGAGCGGCTCGGCGACATCGCCTTCGGCTGCACCTGCCAGCCCCGGCGATAGGCCTGGCTGGTCACCCGCCTGATCGAGCATCAGGCGCAATCGCCGCATCGTCGCTGGTCAACGACGGGTCCGCACAGCCGTCTAAGAACTGCGGTCAGACCGGACCTCGAAACGGTCCTAGACGCCCTCATTGAGGACGCCTAGCCTTGGGGCAGTTGAATCATCTGCCGCTGGCTAGTGGGCCGGGCTCTCTCTAGGAGCCTGCCGTGCCCCAGCCCCACCGTCGTAACAAGGGCGGAGTCCTCGCCCAGCAGATCAGCGATCACGCTGCCCCGCGCAGCATCGACAGTCGCCGCGACCGTCTGGTCGCTCAGCGCAGCCGTGCCGACGCAAAACGGGCAGGCGCCGCCGCTCGCCTCGATGCGCCCGGGGTCGCTCCGGTCAGCACGCCTGCCGTTGATCGCACGCTCGCCGAGCAGCGGCACGAGGCGAGGCGCATCGCGAAGACCCGGCGGGCGTCGGCTCTCGCGTTCAGTCGAGTGCTCGACACGCCGTGCGCCGTACACGGCGTTGCGTCGGGCATGCCCTGCTGGTCCGTCCCCGGCGAGGACCGCGACCACCCGGCGCTGTGCCCTCACCGCACCCGGGCGGCGGGCTACACGGGCCTCTCTTCACCTCGGAGCATACGCCGGAGTGTCGGATGATGCCCCGCCTGCCAGGGGCTCCCCGCGCTCCGCTCAGGCCGGTGACCGACTCGACGCCCAGCCTGAGCGGACCCCACGTGACCTCAATCCGGCTCCTGCCTCATTGAGGTTGCGGTCGGTACTACCGAAGGAGGAGAACCATGGCTGAGCGGATGATCAGCGGCCTGTCCCACTCGCGAGGGACGGGTCTGACGTGGGACCAGATGAACGCCCTCGACGCGGAGCGTCGCCGCCTCGCCGCCGAGCACCTTGCCCGCAGGGTTGAGGCTGCAGCGGCTCGACGGAGTACGCCGGTCCAGGCTTCGGCCGGGCCCGCCGCCTCGGAGTCCAACGGCCCTGCGTCGGAGACTCCTCCACCCGCTCAGGTTCGCGGCCCGAGGGTCATCGAGGTTGGCAAGGCCCTGCAGCGTCGCGCCGAGCGTGGTGCCGAGCGGGACCGGCTGGCGCGCATCGAGCAGGCACTCGACGCCGCGCTCGGCGCGCAGGGCAACGAGCAGTCGTTCAGCCTCGGAGGTCGTTGATGCGTCGGCCTTGCTCGGTCGCCAACTGCGAGCGTCCGCACTCGGCAAAGGGCTACTGCCGGATGCACTACCGGCGCTGGAAGGCGACCGGTGACCCGCTGCGGAAGTCGCGCTTCTCTACGCCCGAGGAGAGGCAAGCTTTCATCGCCTCCGACATCGAGGCCCGACGGGAACGCCGCGCTGCCGAGCGTGAGGAGCGCGAGCACGAGCGCGAAGTCTGGCTGCAGCACAAACAGGTGCTCGCTGACTTCGGTCCGAAGCGGTCACCCATCCGGCCTGCCGCCGTGGCGCTGGTGGAGGCGCTGGACCGCTTGCCCGAGAGCGAGCGGGTGGACATCGTCTCCGCGCTCGTCACGGCGCTGACGGGCCGTTCCGTGGCCCTCAGCGCGTCCGCCCGACACGAGACCCGCACCCACACCGCCGCCCCGAAGGGGCCAGCCAGCGAGGAGCCACCCCATGACCACCCTGCCCGTTGAGACTCCCACTACCGAGCCTCCGCTCGCCGTCTCCGATGATCCCGTGGCCGTGCCCGACGGACGCCTCGCCTGCTCCGGCTGCGGCGTAGCAGTGACCCGGCCCGCGTCGCCCGCTCAGGTCGTGCGTGTGCCGGTTGTGAAGGCGTACAGCCCTGCGGGCAGGCCACTGGGTGACACTCAGGTCGCCCTCGGCATGTGCTCGACCTGCGGCGACCGGGCTCACGCCGCCGTCGCGCTCGCCGCCGCGCATCCGGCGCTCATCGCCGCGCTCGGCCAGCACCGGGCCGTCGAGGCAGCCGAGGGCATCCTCACCGCGCTGGACCTGCTCGGCCTCGCCGCACCGCCCGCCGACCTGCCGGACAAGCGGCTCGCGGTCCTCGTGAGGAACCTCGCCACCGTCGGGCTCGGCATCCGCTGGCGCACGCACATCGCCGCCCGCAATCTCGTGGACCAGGCCAACCCTCATCCGTGGGCGCATGTCCGTGCCTCGGACCGCTCGCGGCTGCGTGAGGCGTACGCCGCTGCGCTCGCCGAGCGGGTGGTGTCCAACTCCGGTCCGATCAAGGTCGCCCCGCCCGCCTTCACCACGGAGCACGTCCCCGGTGGGCAGGAGCAGGTCGGCGGGGCTTGCGGCATCTGCGGGGTCGGGCACGTGAGCGTCCCCGCCACGACCGTCGCTCGCGCCGGAGGGCGGGAGGCCGTTGCCCGGTCCACGTGGAGACTGCACACAGGCGTCTCGCCGGACTCCCTCGGCGCTCCTAGGTCTCCGGTTCGGCTGGCAATCTGGCTTTGCCCTGCCTGCGAGGACGCCTACGGCTGGGAGCAGTCGATGGGGGTGAGCATGATGGAAAGGGCGCTGTACGCGCATCTTGATCGGCTCGGGTCCCTCGGCCCCGACGTGGAAGTCCCCGGCCTTGTCGGCTGGGCTGGCCTTTGGGCCGACGCCGTACGCCGGGGCGAGCCTGCTCCGAGGTCCAACGCGATCCCCTTCGACCACCTCGACCCTCAGTGCGCTGGGTGGGCAGAGTCAGGGCGACTGACGCTCCGGGTAGCCCTTTTGCGGGCCGTCAACCGGCCGCTTGTGCCAGAGTCGTGGGGGTGATGCCCGAGGACTTGCCCGCGTACTCCGACTTGATCCTCCCGACCGTGCGTGCCGTCATCGCGCTCGGTGGCTCGGCCACCGCTCGCGAAATCACCAGTCAGGTGATCGAGGACTTGGCTCCCAGCGAGGATGCCCTCGCCGTCGGGCACGCGCACCGGCCCGAGGCGTCCGTCCTCATGGAGCGCATCCAGTGGGCGCGCTCCTACGCCAAGTTGATCGGGTCGCTGGAAAGCCCCAAGCGCGGCGTCTTCCTCGTCACCCCGCTCGGCAAGGAGTTGGCCGCGCTCCCGCCAGAGGAGGGTCAGCGGAGGACGTTGGAACTGGATCGCGAGTACCGGCGCAACCGGCCTAAGCGCGCACGTGAGCGGACGGCCCACCCCGCGCCCGCCGACCCGGAGGAAGCCGAGGCCGCAGCGGCGGAAGCCGAGGAGGAGGAGACGCTCTTCCAGGCCGAGGTCACCGGCAACGAGCCCGAGCGGTGGCAGGACGTGCTCCTCTCCCGACTGCACCGCCTGAGCCCGGACGCTTTCGAGGAGTTCGTGCTCTACGTCCTTCGCCTCTACGGCTTGGAATTGGAGCGCGTCGGCGGCTCGGGAGACGAGGGCATCGACGGCATAGGCACGGCTCCGATCAGCCCCGTCCTCTCCTCCCGCGTGGCGGTGCAGGTCAAGCGGTACGACCCCAACGGCAGGCCCGTGGGCCGCGAGACGGTCGCGCTCTTCCAGCGCGACGCCCAGACGAAGGGCGCAGAGCGGGCCATCCTCGTCACGCTCGGCAAGTTCTCCGAGCCCGCTCGACGCGCCGCCATCGTGACCTCGCCGACCGTGGACCTGATCGACGGCGAGCGGCTGACGGAACTCGTCAAGGAGCAGCGGCTCGGCATCCGAACGGTGACGCGGGTCGATCCTGCGTGGTTCGACCGATTCGACTGACGCCCGCACCGTCGAAGACGCACTCCAAGAAACGGTCTCAGACAACCTCAGACGAGGACCTACGACGGAGTGTGGAACCATCCTCGGGTAGCAACTGTCCCCGCTCAGATCGGTCGAGGTCGTACGACTGGTTCGCTCTTTGAATCAGGACAAGCGACGTAGGTTCGACTCCTACCCGGGGAGCCCAGTGGTCCTCTCTTCCTCTCGACCCCTTGCCGCAGGTGAACGGCGGGTGGACACTCGGTGGACACATGCTTCCGGGAGCACGCCGAGATCGGAGGCGTCATGGGCGAGCCAGCGACAGTCGAGGTCAAGGGGCGGCGGTTCGAGCCGCCGGGCAAGGGGCCGTGGGGGCTCGAGACCACCCACGGCTGCCGGCCGATGACGCGGATGGCCCAGCGGACGTTCCACGGCGGGTTCGTGCGCGGGTTCACCGAGGGGACCGCCCGGTACGGCGTCCTGCTGGACCACCTCGAGCCGGCGTTCGTCCACTCGTTCCTCTACTCCCAACCGGTGGCGGTCGGCGCGCCGGCCGGGGCGATGGGCCCGCCGCCGAAGCCGGTGCTGCAGTTGGTGAGCCGGGTGCACCCGGCCATGCGCCGCCGGCACCGCGCCGCGGCGGCGGCATTCGAGACGAAGCTGTGGCGGCGCGACCTGGAGGAGTGGGACCGCGTCGACAAGCCGGCCGCCGTCGCCGCGCACCGGGCGATCCAGGCCGTCGACGTCGCCGCGTTGTCGGACGAGGAGCTGGCCGACCACGTCGAGCGGTGCGCGGAGCACAGCGACGACAGCACCTACCTGCACCACAAGTACACGATGGCCGCGTGCGTGCCGGTCGGTGACTTCCTCGCCGGTGCGACCGCGTGGACGGGTGCGGGGATCGGCGAGCTGATGGGCCTGCTGTGCGGCCGGTCGGAGATCTCCCGTGGCTTCGCGGCCACCGAGCTGGACGCGGCGGCGAAGCGGATCGCTGCCTCCGGCGATGCCCGCGACGTCCTCGCCGGCAGCGGCCCGCCGGCCGACGTGCTCGCCGCGCTCGCGGCGCACCCCGAGGTCGGGCCCGAGGTGTCCGCGTACCTCGACGCCGTGCGCTGGCGCACCGTCGGGTACGACGTCGGCGACCGGGCCGCGGGCGAGCTGCCCGAGGTGCTGCTCGAGTCGCTGCGCGCCGCGCTCGCCGGTAGCCGCACCTCGGCGCCGGACGACGACGTCGCCCTGGCCGTGCTGCGCGAGCGGGTGCCGGCCGAGCGCCGCGAGGACTTCGACGACCGGCTCGCGGAGGTCCGGCTGCTCTACCGGATCCGGGACGAGCGCGCGGTGTTCTCCGACGGCTGGGCCGCCGGCCTGGCGCGCCGGGCCCTGCTGGAGGCCGGCCGACGGCTCGCCGCCGCGGGCGCGCTCGACGACGCCGAGCACGCCGTCGAGCTCGACGCGGACGAGGCGCGGGCGCTCCTCCTCGGCACCGGCGGACCCGACGCGGCCGAGGTGGCGGAGCGGTTCGTGTGGCGCACGACCACGACGACGAGCGACCTCCCGTCGTTCCTGCGCGCCCTCCCGGCGCCGCCGCCCCCGGCCGCGTGGCTGCCGCGGTCCGCGCGACGGATGAGCGATGCGGTCAACACCTTCATGGGTGCCCTCTTCGACGTCGCGGAGCAGGCGAACACGGCGACCGTCGTGTCCGGGCTCTCGGTGAACCGAGGCGTCCACGAGGGCACGGCGCGGCTCGTCGACGACGCCGCGGACTTCGAGCGGATCAAGCAGGGAGACGTGCTGGTGACGCGGATGACGTCGCCGTACTTCAACGTCGTGCTGCCGCTGCTCGGCGCCATCGTGACCGACCGCGGCGGCCAGCTGTGCCATGCGGCGATCGTGGCGCGGGAGTACGGAATCCCCGGCATCGTCGGCACCCGCGACGCCACCCGCACCATCCCCGACGGGGCGCGGGTGCGGGTCGACGGCACGACCGGTGAAGTGCGGCTGCTGGAGTGAGCCCGGACGGACGGCTGTGCTGACCGCGCTCGCGGAGGCCGCGGACGAACAGGCCTTCGGCGGCAAGGGTGCGCAGCTGGCGGCGGCGCTGCGGGCCGGCCTCCCGGTCCCGGACGGGTTCGCGCTCGCCTGGGCCGTGGTGGACGCGGCGGCGACGGGCGAGGCCGACCTCGGTCCCGCGCTGTCCGGCCTGGCTCCGGGGCCGTGGGCCGTCCGGTCCAGCGCCGTGGGCGAGGACTCCGCCGCGGCGTCCTTCGCCGGCGCCCACCTGAGCGTGCTCGGGGTCGTCGGCGCCGCGGCGCTGGCGGACGCCGTACGACGGGTGCACGACTCGGCGCGGGACGCGACGGCGATGTCCTACCGCGAGCAGCACGGGCTCGGCGCCGGCTGTCGGATGGCGGTGGTCGTCCAGCAGATGGTCGCCGCCGACGCCGCCGGGGTGCTGTTCACCCGCCATCCCGTGACCGGGGCGCGGGAGCGGGTCATCGAGGCGAGCTGGGGGCTCGGGGAGATGGTCGTGAGCGGCCAGGTGACGCCCGACAACTACCGGCTCTCGTGTGCCGGTGACCTCCTCGAGTGCACGCCCGGGGAGAAGGACGTGGCCCTGCGGCTCCGGCCCGACGGCCGGGTCGAGGAGCAGGAGGTGGCGGCCGGGCTGGTCGCGGCGCGTTGCCTGGACGACGTGCAGCTGCGGGCGCTGCACGACCTGGCCGCGGCCTGCGACGTCGCCTTCGGCTCGCCGGACCACGACATCGAGTTCGCGTTCGCGGACCGCCGGCTCCACCTCCTGCAGCGCCGCCCGATCACCCATGGCTGAGCCGGTCGCGGTCGTGGTCCGCCCCGGCGCCGGCCGCGGACTGGCGGGGGCTCTGCTCGCCGCCTCGCTGATGCCGCTGAACTCGACGATGGTCGCGGTCGCCGTCCCCTCGATCGCGGGCACGGTGGACCACGACCCGGCCGACGTCACGCAGGCCCTGGTGGCGACGTACCTGATCGCGGCGATCGCACTCCAGGGGCCCGGCGGCAAGCTCGGCGACCGGCTCGGCCACTGGCGGGTGTGCCTGCTGGGCCAGGCGGTGATGGCGGTCGGGGCGGTCGCCGGCTTCCTCGCCCCGGACCTGTGGGTGCTGGCGGGCTCGCGGATCCTGATGGCGACCGGCGGCGCGCTCGCGGTGCCGGCCACGGTGGCGCTGCTGAGGGTCGAGCTGCCGCCGGAGCGCCGGGGGCGGGCGTTCGGGACGTTCGGCGCGGTGATGGCGTCGGCCGCCGCGCTCGGCCCGCTGCTCGGCGGTGCGCTGGTCGACGCGTTCGGCTGGGAGGCCGTCTTCCTCGTGAACCTGCCGGTGCTGCTGGTCGCGGCGCTCCTCGTCGCCGGCGCTGACCGCGGCCACGACGCCCGGCCGGTCGCGGCCTTCGACTGGCCCGGCTCGGTCCTGCTCACCGCCGCGCTGGCGCTGCTGGTCCTGGGCGCCGAGAGCATGGTGGCCGGCCGCTGGGGGGCAGTCGTCGTCGTCAGCGGGCTGGTGCTGCTCGCGGCATTCGTCGTGCGCGAGCGACGCGCGGCCGACCCCGTCATCGACCTCGGGATCTTCCGGGTGCGGGCCTTCACCGCCGGGACGCTGCTGGTGTGCCTGCAGAACCTCGTGATGTACGCACTGGTCTTCGAGCTGCCCCTCGTGCTCGAGCGGCTCTTCGACCTCGGCGCCCGGGAGACGGGGCAGCTGCTGGTGTTCCTCATGGCGGCGATGGTGCTGGTCTCGCCCGTCGCGGGCCGGCTGACCGAGCGGTACGGCGCGCGTCCCGTCGCCGTGGCCGGGTCGCTCGCCTGCCTCGTCGGTCTCCTCCTGCTGCAGGTGGGCGGCCTCGACACGGCCGGCGAGGTGCGGCTGCCGCTGGTCCTGCTCGGCGCCGGGCTGGGCCTGAGCAGCCCCGCCGCGCAGACCGCGTCCTTGTCGGCGATCGACCCCGCCCGCAGCGGGATGGCCGCCGGCGTCGGCTCGACGATGCGCTACCTCGGCGGCGTCGCGGGCGTCGCGGTGCTGGGCCGGGTCCTCGACGTGCAGGGGAGTGCCGACGCGGTCCGCGCGTCCCACGACGAGACCACCGCCGTCTTCACCGGCGTCCTCGTCGTCGCGCTGGCCTGCGCCTGCCTACTTCCCGGGCTCCCCGGGCGCCCCGGGCGCCCCCGGGACGGCGAGGATCGCCCGCACCTGCGCTGAGGCGAAGAACGGCGCGAGTCGCTCGCGCACGAGTCGCTCGAGCTCGCCGGTGTCGTGGGCGACGGCGATCGCGATGCCCGCGAGGCGGCCGGCCTCGTGGATCATCGCCTCCCGGTCGAGGCCGAGGTCGACGGCGATCGCCGAGGCCGGGTGGTCGCCGTAGATCCCCCAGAACGCGTCGACCAGCGCGTCGGCCAGGGCGAGGACCGGGTCGCTGGTCGCGCCCGAGATCGCCAGGTCCTGCAGCAGGCCGGCGGTGCGGTGCACGTCCGTGCGCTTCGCGGAGTCGCGCAGATGGGGGACCGGGTGGTCGGCGTACAGGTCGTAGACCTCGAGCACCGCCGCCCGGGCGGCCGGGTCCTTGAGGGTCTCGACGAGGACCCGGTTGAGGCGCTTGGTGGCGAAGGTCGCGCCCATGCCGAGCACGCCCTCGAGCTGCTTGTCGGCCGCGCCGGCCACCACGCCGGCGGCGCCGACGCCGAGCGCGACGAGGGCGCCGACGCCGGGGATCCGCTCCGCCACGGCCCGGTTGGACTGCAGCACCTCGCCGACCAGCCGGGTCACGAACCGCGACGCGAGCGTCGACACGAGCGGGCTGTCGCTCGCGTCGTCGAGCAGCCGGGCGATCAGGTCGGTGCGGGAGAGCGCCTCGGCCGCGAGCCGCTCGACGTCCTCGCGGGAGACCAGGTCGCCGAGCGTGTACGACGCCTCCGGGCCGTCGTACAGCACGTCGGCCACCATCGTGACGAGCGTGCTCGCCCCCGTGCTGGGCGGGACCGTCGCGAGGGCGTCCCGGACGACCTGCTTCGCGCGGTCGGTGTCGACCAGCTCGGCCAGGGTGATCCGCGACTCCAGGTCGAGCAGTGCGCGCAGGTCGCGCTCGACGATCGCGGGCAGCTCGTCGCCGGTGAGCCGGCCCACCAGCCAGGCGACCTGGGCGTCGAGGAGGCGCTCGGCGGCGGCTTCGGCGGCGTCGGCGGTGGTCATGGGGCGAGGGTAGACCCCGTAGGTTCGGTGCATGGTGCAGCGCTGGGTCCGCAGGTCGCTGTGGGACGTCGTCCCGCGCGACCACCGCGAGACCGACGCGGAGCTGCGCCGGCGCCAGGCGGTCACCGTCGCGGTGGTGCTCGTCGGCGCGGGCATGCTGGCGGTGTCGTTGCGCATCGAGCCGGGCAGCCTCTGGTTCTATCCCGCCACCTTCGCGATGGCGGCGATCTGGGCGCTGGGCGCCTTCGCGTCCGGTCCGCTGCACCTCGGCCGGATCGCCGCGTGGCGCGACCGCGAGCGGCTGGTCCGGCCGGTGGTCGCGCCGGTGCTGCTCGGCCTCGGCCTGGCCGGGGTGTTCGTCGTCGGCGGGCTGGTCGTGCGGGAGATCCCGTGGCTGGACCGGCAGGTGCGCTCGGTGACCGACTTCGCCGACCAGGGCTCGCTGCCGCTGCTGGTCGTCATCACGGCGGTCAACGGCGTCGCCGAGGAGCTGTTCTTCCGGGGCGCGGCCTACGCCGCCGTACCCCGCCACCCGGTGGTCTGGACCACCGTCGCCTACGTGCTCGCGACCCTGGCGACGGGCAACGTGATGCTCACCTTCGCCGCAGTCGTCCTCGGCGTCGTGGTCGGCCTGCAGCGGCGCGCCTCGGGCGGGATCCTCGCGCCCGTGCTCACCCACTGCACGTGGTCGCTGGCGATGCTCGTCGCGCTGCCGCTGCTGTTCGGCTGACGCGCGCTGCGGCGGCCGGGGCTCAGCCCACTCAGACCCGCTTGCCCTCCTGCAGCCGCTCGGTGAGCGCCCGGCGCACCGCCTCGCGGTAGGGGATCGGCTCGCCCGGCACCAGCTCCCGGATCCGGTCGTCGGTGACGACCACCTCGGTGCTCATCGAGTCGATCAGGTTGCGCCCGGTGGTGACGTCGACGTCGGTCACCAGTGCCAGCCAGTACGACGACAGGCGCGGCGTCAGGAGCGGGACCCGCACCAGCGGCACGGGATGGCCGGTGGCGACCTCCGAGGCGATCTCCAGCATGTCGACGTAGGTCATCGTCTCCGGGCCGCCGATCTCGAGGACCTCGCCCAGCGCGGCCTCGTTGCCGACCACGCCGGCGAGGTAGCGGATCACGTCGTCGACCGCGATCGGCTGGGTCCGGGTGGTGGTCCACTTCGGCACGACCATCGCCGGCAGGTTCTTCACCAGCTGTCGGGTCAGCTCCCAGGAGATGCCGCCGTGCCCGACCACGATCGCGGCCCGCAGCACCGTCACCGGGACGCCGGCCTCGCCCAGCAGGCCCTCGACCTCGCGCCGCGAGCGCAGGTGCGGCGACAGGTCCTCGTCGTCCGCGCCGAGGCCGCCGAGGTAGACGATCTGGCGCACGCCCGCCCGGGCCGCGGCGCGGCCGAAGGACCGGGCGGCGTCGGCGTCGCGCTCCTCGAAGTCGGCATGGTCGAGGGAGTGCACGAGGTAGACGGCGACCTCCACGCCGGCCAGCGCCGCGTCCAGGGACGCCTCGTCGGTGACGTCGGCGCCCACGGCGTTGGCCGGGCCGTCGTACGCCTCGGGGCGCCGGGTCATCGCCCGGACGTCGAAGCCCTGCTCGACGAGCGCGGGCACGAGGCGGCGGCCGACGAAGCCCGTCGCACCGGTCACCAGCACGGTCGGTCCGTCTGCCATTCCCCGAGCCTACGGGGCGGACCCGAGCGAGCGGTCAGGCCGAGTGGCGCAGCTCCACGGAGCGGCCGTCGGGCGTCAGGTAGGCGTGGTCGTCGAACAGGATCACGCCATTGCAGAGCCGGCACCAGCCCTGCTCGCTGTGGTCGGCGGTGACGTGGGCGCTGCAGCAGTCGGCGTCGCCGGCGGACGGGCACTGCGGGGTGTGGTCGCACATCATCGTGCTCCCTTCGGTCGATGTCTTGCTCAGTTCCGTGATACGCCTGATCGGCCGGGAAAGCACGACCTTTCGCCGAACTGTGGAAACTTTCCGCGGTTGCCCAGGGGGTCGGCGGGGCGTCGGCGGGGCGTCGGCGGGCACTGGCGGGCACTGGCGGGCGGCGCCCCGTACCCGTCTAGTGTGGGCGCGTGAGTGACCAGCTGACCGTCATCGTCCTCGCCGCCGGCGGCGGCACCCGGATGAAGTCCAAGACCCCGAAGGTGCTGCACCGCATCGGCGGCCGCAGCATGATCGGCCACGTGCTGACGGCGGTCGGCGCGCTCGAGCCGACGCGTGTGGTGACGGTCGTCGGGCACCAGCGCGAGCTGGTCGGGCCGCACGTCAGCGAACTGCTGCCCGGCGCCGTCCTCGCGGTCCAGGACGAGCAGCTCGGCACCGCCCACGCGGTCCGGATGGCGCTCGAGGCGCTCGACGCGGCACCGCGGGAGGGCACCGTCCTCGTCGCGTACGGCGACACGCCGCTCCTCGCCGGCGACACGCTCCGCGCCTTCGCCGACTCCCACCGGGCCGCCCGGGCCGCGGTCAGCATCCTCAGCGGGATCGTCGCGAACCCGCACGGCTACGGACGGATCGTGCGCGACGCCGCCGGCGCCGTGCAGGCGATCGTCGAGGAGAAGGACGCCTCCGACGAGCAGCGCGCGATCCGGGAGATCAACTCCGGGATCCTCGCCTTCGACGCCGCCTTCCTCGCCGACACCATCGGCCGGATCGGCAACGACAACGCCAAGGGGGAGTACTACCTCACCGACGCGATCGCGCTCGCCCGCCAGGCCGACCTCGCCGTCGCCGCCCACGCCGTCGACGACGCGCTGCAGACCGAGGGTGCCAACGACCGGGTCCAGCTCGCTGAGCTCGGCCGCGAGCTCAACCGCCGCATCGTCACCCGCTGGATGGCCGACGGCGTGACCGTCATGGACCCGGCGACCACGTGGATCGACGCCGACGTGGTGCTCGCCCCGGACGTCACGATCCTGCCCGGCACCCAGCTCCTCGGCGCGACCGTGGTCGCCGAGGACGCCGTGATCGGCCCGGACACCACTCTCGAGGACTGCGAGATCGGCGCCGGCGCGCGGGTCGTGCGCGCCCATGGCCAGCTCGCCGTGATCGGCGCCGGTGCCACCGTCGGGCCGTTCGCCTACCTGCGCCCGGGCACCGAGCTCGGCGCCACGGGCAAGATCGGCACCTTCGTCGAGACCAAGAACGCGCGGATCGCCGACGGCGCCAAGGTCCCGCACCTGTCCTACGTCGGCGACGCCGAGATCGGCGAGGGAACCAACATCGGCGCCGGCACGATCTTCGCCAACTACGACGGCGTCAACAAGCACCGCACGGTCGTCGGGCGGCACGCCCGCACCGGCTCCAACAACACCTTCGTGGCCCCCGTGGAGATCGGTGACGGCGCCTCCACCGGCGGCGGCACGGTCGTGCGCCGCGACGTGCCGGCCGGGGCGCTCGCGGTCAGCACGTCGCCCCAGCGCAACCTGGAGGGCTGGGTGCTGTCGCGGCGCGCGGGTACCGCCCAGGCAGAGGCCGCGGCCGCCGTACAGCAGGGCGGGCAGGCGGGCCGTCAGGTGGGCCGGGAGGAGGCCGGGGCGGGTGAACGCGACGAAAACGGTCGGGGACTTGGGGACGACCCGGCCGAGCGGGCAGAATCCTAGGCAGCACCTTCGTCGACCAGGGGAGTCACGCGCGTGAGCGGTCTGAAGAAGACGACAGAGAAGAACCTGATGGTCTTCTCCGGCCGGGCGCACCCCGAGCTGGCGCGGGAGGTGGCCGAGATCCTCGGCCAGCAGCTGGTGCCGACCGACGCGCGGGAGTTCGCCAACGGCGAGATCTACATCCGCTACGAGGAGTCGGTCCGCGGGTGCGACGCCTTCGTCATCCAGAGCCACACCACTCCGATCAACGAGTGGATCATGGAGCACCTGATCATGGTCGACGCGCTCAAGCGCGCCTCCGCCAAGCGGATCACCGTGGTCATGCCGTTCTGGGGCTACAGCCGCCAGGACAAGAAGCACCGCGGCCGCGAGCCCATCTCCGCCCGCCTGATGGCCGACCTGTTCAAGACCGCCGGCGCCGACCGGATCATCACCGTCGACCTGCACGCCGACCAGCTCCAGGGCTTCTTCGACGGCCCCGTCGACCACCTGATGGCGCTGCCGCTGCTGACCGACCACATCAAGCAGAAGTACGGCGACCAGGAGCTCGCCGTCGTCTCGCCGGACGCCGGCCGGATCAAGGTCGCCGAGCGCTGGGCCGCCCGCCTCGGCGGCGCCCCGCTGGCGTTCATCCACAAGACCCGCCGCACCGACGTCGCCAACGAGGTCGTCGCGAACCGCGTCGTCGGTGACGTGAAGGGCAAGATCTGCGTCCTCACCGACGACATGATCGACACCGGTGGCACGATCGTGAAGGCCGCCGACGCGCTGATGGCCGACGGCGCCGCGGGCGTCGTCATCGCCGCCACCCACGCGATCCTCTCCGAGCCCGCGGTCGACCGCCTCAAGAACAGCGTCGCCACCGAGGTCGTCATCACCAACACCCTCCCCGTGTCGGCGGAGAAGCAGTTCGACAAGCTGACCACGCTGTCGATCGCGCCGCTCGTGGCGCGGGCGATCCGCGAGGTGTTCGAGGACGGCTCCGTCACGAGCATGTTCGACGGGCACGCCTGACGGAATTGCCGTTCCGATTTGCTGCGGTTTGGGACCAAACGACAGCAATTCGGGCCCTGGGCATGCAGTTTCTGCCCAATCGACGCTCCTCTGGCGCCCCCTCGACGCCCCCTCGGCGGCCCTCGCCGAGCCCGCCGGCGGGCGTGATCAGGCGTCGTCGAGCCCCCGGACGAACGCGCCGAACCCGGGCAGGGTGAACCGCACCAGCCCGTGACCCACGGGCTCGATCACGCCCTTCTCGATCAGCCGCTCCCGGGGCACACTGATCGCGCGCGAGTCGACGCCCATGCCGGCGGCGATCGCGGCCCGGGTGACGTTGCCCTCGCCGGCGGCGGCCATCGCCGCGATGAAGCGCTGCTCCAGCGGTGACGCCGCTCCCCAGCGGGCGCGGTGCATGGCGGTGAGCTGGTCGCGGGCGACGGGCAGCCCGCGCTTCACGGCGGTGAGGGTGAGCCGGTCGCCGCGGCCGGGGGAGGCGGCGTCCCAGGTGGTGCTGCCGAGCAGCTGGAGCAGGTAGGGGTAGCCCCGCGACTCGTCGACGACCGCGGCGAGCGCCGGGTCGGTCCAGCCGACGTCCTCGGCGGCGGCGGGCTCGACGAGGGCCGCGCGGGCGTCGTCGCGGGACAGCACGTCGAGGGAGACGTAGGTGCTCCGCTCGCCGAACGTCGCCGCCCGGGTCAGCGCCTCCGGCGTGACGGGGAGCCCGGCGGCGACGGTGGCGAGCGGGTTGTCGGCGCGCTCGCCGTCAAGGTTCTGCAGGGCATTCAGGAGGACGGCCATCTCGTCGGCGGACGCCGCGTGCAGCTCGTCGAGGAGGAGCAGCAGGCCCGCGCCGCCGCGCTCGCGGACCGCGGTCGCGGCGTCGTGCAGCAGCGACTCGAGCATGCCGATCGCGGCCTGGGGCGGGGCCGCCGCCTCGCGACGGCCGACCTGGGCCTGCACCTTCGCCCCCGGTACGCCGACCTCGACGGTCAGCCGCTCGAGCTGGCCGCGCCACCGGGTGCCCGCGGCCCCGGCCGGGACGGCGTCGGCGCGCTCGAGCGCCCGGGCCACGCTGTGCGCGATCTCGGCGAGGACGGGCTGCTGCCGCGAGCACGCGACCCACGCGGTGACGAAGCCCGACTCGACCGCCCGGCGCTGCCCGGCGCGCAGCAGCGAGGTCTTGCCGATCCCGCGCGGCGCGTGGAAGACGAGCAGCGGTCCGCCGAGCTCGCCGAAGGACAGCACCCGGGCCAGCAGGCCCTCGATCCGCCGCATCTCCTCGACCCGGCCGGCGAGGATCCGCGGCACCTGGCCCGGGGTGTAGGGGTTGCTCGGCATGTCTGCCTCCGAGGGAGATACGTGTTTATACTTCACCAAAGTATAACGAGGTATCCGACTCTTGCCGGTCGCCGCCGATCAGGCCCAGGGGTCCGTGATCTCGCGCAGGTCGCCCAGCGCTGCGCGGAGCGCCGCCATCCGCCGTGGTCCCAGGTGGGCGGTCCACGCGGCCTCGAGCTGCGCCAGTGCCTCCATCGCCGCCGCTCGGGCCTGCTCGCCCCGGCCGGCGACGCGGACCAGCCGCGCACGGGCGTCCGACGGATCCGGGACGCGTACGACGTATCCCGCCGCCTCGAGCTGGTCGACGGTGTGGCCGGCGGTCTGCTTGGTGACCTGGGCCGCCTCGGCGAGCTCGGTGATCCGCGAGCCGCCGTCGGCGATCCGGGCGAAGACCCGGGCCTGGGCGAGGGTCAGGTCGTCGAACCCCTGCTCGGCGAGGTGCCGCATCGAGGCGTTCTCGGCGTACCGGTACGGGATGAAGAGGAGCAGCGGCGTGGGGGCGGGGTCGGGCACGGCGCCTCCTTGACAAAGTGGTCAGAAATTCTGACTATTTTGGTCAGAACATCGTACCGACTCCGGAGGTGGGCCGATGGACGCCGACACCGCCTGGCGCCACACCCACGAGCAACGCCGCGAGCTCGCCCGGCTGCTCGCCCGGCTGTCGGACGAGGAGTGGGCCACGCCGTCGACCTGCCCCGGCTGGACCGTGCGCGACGTGGCGGCCCACGTCATCTCGGTCCCGCAGATGACCTGGGGCCCGTTCTTGCGGGCCTGCGTCCGGGGCGGCTTCTGGGTGCCGCGGGTCGGGCTGCTGGAGGGTCGGCGCCGCGGGCGGGCGGAGGTCGCTGACATCCTCGAGCAGTACGAGCGCTTCGACGGCTCGCGCGTCACGACGCCGTTCACCGCCCACCTCGAGCCTTTGATCGACGTGCTCGTGCACGTCCAGGACGTCGTCCGCCCACTCGGGCGGTCCCACGACCTCCCGCCGGACGCCGCGGCCGCCGCCGCGACCCGCGCACTCCAGATGGGCGTCTTCTTCGGCCGGCCGCGCCTGAAGGGCGTGCGCCTGGTCGCCACCGACGTGGACTGGAGCCATGGCGCCGGTCCCGCGGTCCGCGCGCCGATGCAGGAGCTGCTCCTGCTGGCCACCGGCCGGGCCGCCGACGCCGCGCTCGTCGAGGGCGACGGCCGCGAGCGGGTCCGGCTGGCCTGAGTCTTCGAGGCCGGCGGTCCCTCACGCCCCCGTCGGCAGCAGGGCGACGCCGTCGCCGGTGAGCAGGGCCGGGTCCGGCCGACGCCCCGACGCCAGCATCAGCAGCTCCTGCATCGGCCCGGACACGGTGGGTCCCTCGCCGCGGGTCCAGTCCACGTCGGTGGCGACCAGCCGGACGCTCCGCAGCAGCTTGCGTGTCCCCATCAGGAACGCCAGTCGTCGTACCCGGTCCGCGGCGACGGCCGCGGCCTCCGGGTGCATCTCGTGGCTGCGACCGAGCGGCCGGACGATGTCCTGGTGGTGCAGCAGCGCGTCGATGAGCGGCTCGACCGAGGTCGTGGTGGGCACGTGGTGCCTGCTGGTCGCGTAGGTGTCGTAGTCGGCGAGGATGCTGTCCCGTGTCTCGCGTGCGCCCAGGCGCTTCACCTCGCGGAAGATCATCGTGTTGTAGCCACGGCCCACGTTGCGGGCCATCATCGCCGTCATCTGTCCCCAGTCGATCTGCGGCGTCGAGATGACGTGGGCCGCCACGTCGTGCACGGTCCAGCCGGGGCACAGGGTGTCGTGCGACCACTCGTCCGTGGACAGGTCCGCGAGCATGGTCGCCAGCGCTGCCCGCTCCGCATGGATGTGCCGCCACAGCTGCGCCTTGTCCATCGCTCCTCCTCGAACCCGGGAGCCCGGGGGCTTGGGGGCCGGTCAGCCTCCCTGACTGATATGGTCAGTCTTGCTGACCAGTTCGTCAACCCCGTTCGCTCGGGTCGCGGGAGAGGAGTGCTCGATGGACCGACCGCATCCCGGACTGCTGATGTTCATCGGCGCGCGGTACGTCGAGCAGCGGGTCGCCGACGCCGTCGCCGCAGCCGGCTACGACGACATCACCCCGGCCATGGGGCGCGCCGCGGCCCGGCTCGGCGAGGACGGCATCCGGGTCACCGAGCTCGCCGAGCAGGCGCGGATCACCAAGCAGAGCGCGAGTGCGCTGGTCGAGCTGCTCGAGAAGGCCGGGTACGTCGAACGCGTGCCCGACCCGCGCGACGCCCGCGCCCGGCTCGTCGTCATCGCCGAGCGCGGTCGCGAGGTGCAGCGGCTCGCCCGCCGCGAGGAGCGCGCCATCGAGCGGGAGTGGACCCGGCACCTCGGCGAGGAGCGGATGAGCGCGCTCCGGGATGCACTCGAGGCGCTGCGCGAGGTCGCCGACCCCTACCGGTGAGTTCCCGGCCCGCGACCGCCGCTCGATTTCGCGCCGACCCCGCCCGTTGGGTAGCCTTCTGCGGTTGCCTCGGCGAGGGAGCACCCGCTTCTGTGACTCCGTGATCGACTGGGCCGGCGAGTCTTCGTGACGCCGCGCGCCCTGCCGGTCACCGGGTGAGGGAAGCGCGGCGTTTGCTTTGCCCGGGGCGACGACCACCCGACACGGACGACCCAGGAGTTTCCCCATGAGCAGCGAGAAGATCACCGCCGAGCTTCGCACCGAGTTCGGCAAGGGCGCCGCCCGCCGCATCCGCCGCGAGCACAAGATCCCCGCCGTCGTCTACGGCCACGGCAACGAGCCGATCCACCTGACCCTTCCGGGCCACGAGACCATGATGGCCATCAAGCACGGTGGCGCCAACGCGCTGCTCGAGCTCGTCATCGACGGCGACGCCCAGCTCGCGCTGACCAAGCAGGTCCAGGTCGACCCGGTCCGTCGCGTCCTCGAGCACGTCGACTTCGTCGCCGTGAAGCGTGGCGAGAAGGTCACCGTCGACGTGCCCGTGATCGTCGTGGGCGAGGCCGCCGCCGAGACCCTCGTCGTGACCGAGAACTCCACCGTCCAGGTCGAGGCCGAGGCCACCCACATCCCCGAGCAGTTCGAGGTCGACGTCACCGACGCCGAGGCCGGCACCCAGTTCCTCGCCTCGCAGCTCACCCTGCCGTCCGGCACCACCCTGCTCACCGACGCCGAGACCCTCGTCGTCAACGTGACCGCGGCGCAGACCGCCGAGGCCGCCGAGGCGGAGCTGGAGGAGGCCGAGGCCGAGGCCGGCATCGAGAAGGACGAGCCGCAGGCCGACGAGGCCGCCGCTGCCGACGCCGAGGCCGGCGACAGCGAGTGACCTTCGCGCGACTCAGGTGGTTCCTGGGTCGACTGATCTCCCCGGCGCGCCCGTTCGCGCCGGGGAGTTCCGCTTCCACCGACTCTGAGGAGGGCCCCGTGGCCGACGGCACCAGCGCCGAGGTGTGGCTCGTCGTGGGCCTCGGCAACCCCGGGCCGTCGTACGCCGGGCACCGGCACAACATCGGCTACCTGGTCGTCGACGAGCTCGCCCGCCGGATGGGGGGCGGCTTCCGCGCCCACAAGTCCGGCCGTGCCGACGTGGTCGAGGGCCGGCTCGCCGCGCCCGGCGCGCCCGCGCCGCGGGTGGTGCTCGCCAAGTCGCGGTCCTACATGAACGAGTCGGGCGGACCGGTCAAGGCCCTCGCCACGTTCTACAAGGTGCCGGCCGAGCGGGTCATCGCGATCCACGACGAGCTCGACATCGACTTCGGCACGCTGCGCATCAAGAAGGGCGGCGGCGACAACGGCCACAACGGCCTCAAGTCGATGCGCTCCTCGCTGGGCACCGGCGACTTCTTCCGGGTCCGGGCCGGCATCGGCCGCCCGCCGGGCCGCCAGGAGGTCGCCGACTTCGTGCTGTCGAACTACTCCACCGTCGAGCGCAAGGAGCTGCCCTTCCAGGTCGACTCCGCCGCGGACGCCGTCGAGTCGCTCATCGCGGACGGCCTGGAGAAGACCCAGCAGCGCTTCAACTAGGCTGCGCTGGTGACTTTCGAGCCCGGAACCCCCGCCCCTGACGTCGTCGCGGACGACCACCTCTTCGCTGCCTGGCTGGCCGAGGTCGCCGGCCGCCGCCTCCTCGAGGTCCGCGGCGAGGGGCTCGAGGGCAAGGAGCTCAAGGACGCCGGCGACCGCGCGGCGCACGTGCTGCTGACGGAGCTGCTGGCGTCGTACCGTCCCGACGACGCGGTCCTCTCCGAGGAGGCGCTCGAGAACGCCGAGGACAAGGACGCCCGGCTGCGGGCCGACAAGGTCTGGATCGTCGACCCGCTCGACGGCACCCGGGAGTTCTCCGAGCCGCCGCGCGACGACTGGGCCGTGCACGTCGCGCTGTGGCAGGGCGGCGAGCTGGTCGCCGGTGCCGTGGCGCAGCCGGCGCTGGGCGAGACGTTCAACACCGGTACGCCGCCGGTCGTGCCCCCGCGGACCTCGCAGCGACCGCGGATCGCGGTGTCGCGGACCCGCCCGCCGGCGTTCGTCGAGGCGCTGGCCGCCGAGCTGGACGCCGAGCTGGTGCCGATGGGCTCGGCCGGCGTGAAGATGATGTCGGTCGTGCGTGACGTCGCGGACGCCTACGTGCACGCAGGCGGCCAGTACGAGTGGGACTCCGCCGCGCCGGTCGCCGTCGCGCGCGCCGCCGGCCTGTTCACCTCGCGCGTGGACGGCAGCGAGCTGCGCTACAACCAGGCCGACGTCTACCTGCCCGACGTCATCGTCTGCCGGCCCGAGCTGTCGGCGAAGATCCTCGCATTCATCGCCTCCAACGGCACCGACTGAACCGCGCGCGGCGAGCCTGCTCAGAAGACGTTGAGCGGGCGGAACTGCACCGAGATCCGCGGCCCGGCCGACGCCACCTTCGGCACCGCGTGCTCCCAGGTGCGCTGGCACGAGCCGCCCATGACCACCAGGTCGCCGTGGCCCATCTCGACCGCGAAGGCCTCCGCGCGGCGGTCCGGGTCCCGGGGGCGCAGGTGCAGCCGGCGCGGGTCTCCGACCGAGACGATCGCGACCATGGTGTCGTGGGTCGAACCACGGCCGATCGTGTCGCCGTGCCAGGCGACGCTGTCCCGACCGTCGCGGTAGAAGCAGCAGCCGGCCGTGCGGAACGGCTCCCCGAGCTCGGCCAGGTAGTGCCGGGTCAGGTCGTCCCGGGCCGCCGTCAGCCGGGGGTGGGGGAGGTCCTCGCCGATCATGTAGGTGTGCACCAGCCGGGGTACGTCGACGACACGGTCGTACATCGAACGCCGCTCCGCCCGCCACGGCACGTCGCGCACCAGCGTCGCGAGGACCTCGTCGGCGTCGGGCAGCCAGTTGCGGGCCACGTCCACCCACGCCTCGCCGCTCAGGGCGCGGCGCTCGATCGTGGCCGTCCGGTCCCCGGCCGGCGCGTCGAAGAGCGAGCCCTGGAAGTCCACCGACATGGTCCCAGCCTAGCAACCGATTCGAACATGTGTTCGCCATCGGTTCCGATGCGCAAAGGTTTGCCGGTTCGGCGTATCGCCCCGCCGCGCCCTGCCTAGCCTCGATCCACGAGGGAAGAGACCGGGGGAGCAGATGAGCCGATCGCTGAAGCACGTCACGATCCGTGAGTACGTGCGCGCCCTCGTCCAGGACAGTGCGCCGGGCACCGCGGCCCCGTCCGAGCGTGACCTGGTGGACCGGTTCGGCGTCGCCCGGATGACGGTGCGCCAGGCGCTGGACGCCCTCGTGGGCGAGGGGGTCCTGGAGCGACACCCCGGCCGGGGCACCTTCGTCGCGGGCCCGCGCCGGGTGCCGACCGGCATCACCAGCCTCACCGAGGAGCTCGCCGCCCGGGGCCTGCTGGCCGAGACGCGCACCCTGGCGGCGGAGGTGCTCCCCGCCACGGAGGCGCTCGCCCGGGCCATGCGGGTGCCCGTCGGGACGCCGGTGGTCCGGTGGAAGCGGCTGCGCCTCGCGGAGGGCCGCCCCGTCTGCCTCTCCGACGCCTACCTGCCGGAGGGACTGGTGCCCGGCCTCGTCGAGCACCTGCCGGCGAGCCTCTACGAGGAGCTGGCTGCGCGGGGCCGGCGGCCGACGTGGGCCGAGGACGCCCTGTCGGCGGCGCTCGCGGCCGCTGAGGAGACCGAGCTGCTCGAGCTGGAGCCGGGCGGCGTGGTGCTGCGCCGCCGGCGGCGTGCGCTGTGGCAGGAGAGCGTCGTCGAGGTGTCGCGGTCCAGCTATCGCGCCGACGAGCACACGATCTTCCTGCAGCTGCGCGGCTGATCCCGGGACGGATCCCAGGACGAGCGCGCCCCGGGTCGGGGTCAGGCGTCGGCCAGGTGGCCGAGCGCCGCGACCGGCTCGCCGCTCTCCTCGCACACCCAGGTCGGGTCCGGCCCGCCGAGGTCCGGGTCGACGTGCAGCGCGTGCACCGGCCCGTTCTCGCAGCGCGGGCACACCGGCCACAGGCCCTCGCGCTGGTCCCGGCCGAACTGGTCGGCGAGTGCGTCCTGGACGTCCTGGGCGATCAGGCCCGCGATGTACGGCGCCCCGTCGCCCCACTGCTCGAGCCACCACCGGCGCTCGGAGCACGCCTCCTCGAGGATGGTCACGGACGTCGGGCTGTCGAGGGCACGCGCGGCGAGGTCGGCCAGGACCTGCGCGCGGGCCGCATAGATCACGCTGTCGTCCACACGCCCATTGTGCGTCGGTTTCCCAACCGGGCGGCTCCGCCGGGAGCCGTGCCGCCAGCTGATCCGATCCGCGGGCTGGTCAATTCTGGTCATGCCCGGCGTCCGCTCCGGGGTCTACGGTCGAGGATGTCGCCGACGGTCCGCCTCCGCCTGCCGGTGCGCGTCGTCAGGTCCCCCCATCCGAGGAGGCGCCATGCCCACCCGACTCCTGCACATCGTCGCCACCCCCCGCGGCCTGGCCTCCAACACCGGTCGTGTGTCGAGCGTCCTGATCGAGGAGCTGCACCACCAGCACGACGACCTCGAAGTCACCACGCTCGACCTGTTCCACGCCGACCTGCCGTCGGTCGCCGGCGTCAACATCAAGTCGAAGTACGCACTGATGACCGGGCAGCCGCTCGACGAGGAGGCCCGCAGCTCGTGGAACGAGATCGAGCGCACGATCCAAGGGTTCCTGGCGGCCGACATCATCGTCGTCACGGCGCCGATGTGGAACTTCGGTATCCCCTACGCGCTCAAGTACTACATCGACGCGATCGTGCAGCCCGGCTATCTCTTCACGTACGACGAGCAGGGGGCCGTGGTGCCGCTGGTGCACGGCAAGCGGATGGCCGTCGTGACCTCGCGCGGCGGCGACTACTCGGCGCCGCCGATGGATGCCATGGACCACATGGTGGGCTACCTGCGCGCGATCTTCGGCTTCGTGGGGATCACCGAGCTGCGCTTCTTCA
This sequence comes from Nocardioides sp., assembly GCA_035554935.1. Classification (GTDB taxonomy): domain Bacteria; phylum Actinomycetota; class Actinomycetes; order Propionibacteriales; family Nocardioidaceae; genus Nocardioides. The sequence goes on from DATMHM010000112.1 coordinate 40,341, forward strand.
ACGTCCAGCCCTGCGACATCACGCCGGAGCTGCGCAACGCTGCGGCGAAGCAGGCGATCGCCGAGGTCCGGTCGTGGGTCGGTGCCGGTGCCTGGGACGCCGAGCGGGCTGTCGTGCCCGCCTGATCAGCGGGCCGAGGGTGCCAGCTGCTCGAGCTCGCGGGCGAGGTTGACGCGCGCCCGCGCCTCCCAGGCGGCCGCCCCGTGGTCGGTGTTGAAGAGCACCGGCTTGGCCGCCAGGTCGCGCAGCACGGAGGCGCGCCCCTCGTCGAACACGTCGTCGGGGAGGTGGGCGTACTCCTTGCGCACCGCGGCGACGTACTCCGCGTAGCGCTCGGCGGGGGCGGCGAGGATCGACAGGTCAGCGTCGGACAGCGCGCTGCCGTTGGCGTCGCCGGGCTCGGGGCGGTGGTGCTCGGTCAGCCGGACGAGACGCGCCACCTCGGCGACCGTCGCCGCGTCCACCAGCTCCGCCAGCGCGTGCTCGGCCCAGGCGGCCGAACGCTCCTCGGCGTCGCGCTCGCCGTCGTAGACGGCGTCGTGGAACCACGCGGCCAGCTGCACGGGGACCCGGTCGAAGCGGGTCCCGGCTGCGGCGAGCTCGTCGAGCCGGGCCAGCACGTCGGCGAGGTGGCGGGTGCCGTGGTGCCCACGGCCCGGGTCGGCGTGGGCCGCCAGGAGCTCCGCGCGGAGCTCGTCGGCCCCGGTCAGCGGCCAGGGCAGGTCGGGATGGTCGTCCTCCATGCGTCCTATTGAAACCCACGGCAGGACGGACCGGCAGGGACGCCCCTGCCGGTCCGCTGCCGCGCCGGCGCTCAGTCGCCCTTGACGTTCACGATCTGGCGCAGCGTGTGACGGACCTCGACCAGGTCGGCGGCGTCGGCCATCACCCGGTCGATGTCCTTGTAGGCAGCCGGGATCTCGTCGATGAACGCGTCGGTGTCGCGGTACTCGATGCCGGCCATCGCCTCCCGCAGCTGCTCGCGGGTGAACGTGCGCCGGGCCCGCGACCGCGAGTACTCCCGGCCCGCGCCGTGCGGCGCCGAGTTGAGCGCCACCGCGTTGCCGAGCCCGCTGACGACGTACGACGCCGTCCCCATCGACCCCGGGACCAGGCCCATCCGGCCGCGCTCGGCGTTGATGGCGCCCTTGCGGGAGAGCCACACGGTCGTGCCGAAGTGCTGCTCCTGCTCGGTGTAGTTGTGGTGGCAGTTGATCTCCTCGACCCGCTCCACGTCGTCGGCGGAGCCGAGGCCGACCCACTCGGCGAACTGGCGCACGACCCGGTCCATCATCTCCTCGCGGTTGAGCAGTGCGTAGTGCTGCGCCCACCGCATCTCGCGGATGTAGGCCCAGAACTCGTCGGTGCCCTCGGCGAGGTAGGCGAGGTCCTTGTCGGGCAGCGGGATCCACCACTTCTCGCAGAGGTCGCGGGCGACCGCGATGTGGTGCTGCGCGATCTTGTTGCCGACCCCGCGCGAGCCCGAGTGCAGGAACAGCCACACCCGCTGCTCCTCGTCGACGGTGACCTCGATGAAGTGGTTGCCCGAGCCGAGCGTGCCGAGCTGCAGGTCCCAGCGCGTCGCGTAGCGGCCCGGCTCGAAGCCGGCCTGCTCGGCGGCGACGCTGAGCTCCTCGAGCCGGCGCGTGGTGTGCGCCCTCGAGACCTTCCGGTTCGCCGCGCCGGCGGAGAGCGGGACGGCCCGCTCGATGGCCTCGCGGAGGGGGCGGCGGTCGGCCGGCAGCTGGTCGACGGTGTACGTCGTCCGCACGGCGATCATGCCGCAGCCGATGTCGACGCCGACCGCGGCCGGGATGATCGCGCCGAGGGTCGGGATGACCGAGCCCACGGTCGCGCCCCGGCCGAGGTGCGCGTCGGGCATCAGCGCGAGGTGCGGGTGGATGAACGGCATCCGCGCCGTCGTCATCGCCTGCTCGCGGGTGCCCTGCTCGAGGATCGAGGCCCAGCTGAGGAGCTTCGGGGTGATCTTCTCCATCGATGGTTCCTGTGTCGTCGCCCTTCTCGTGGTCGGGGCCCGCCGGGTGCGGGCCGCCGGGAGACGCTACGGCCCGGGAAATGCGTTGCACACCGCATTTCCCGGGCCGTAGGGACGTTCCGGGCCGACCGACCCCGCGGCCGACCCCGCCGGCCGCAGCCGCCGGTCAGACCACGGGGACGTTCGCCAGCGCCTGCTCCAGCGCCTCGTCCGAGAGCGGGTCGTCCTCGAGGTTCCCGGACAGGTAGGTCGCATACGCGCCGAGCTCGAGCAGCCCGTGGCCGGAGAGGCCGACGACGATCACCGGGTCGGCGCCCGTCTCCGCGGCGGCGATTGCCTCGCGTCGTACCTGGGCGAGGGCGTGGGACGACTCGGGCGCGGGGACGACGCCCTGGGTGCGCGCGAACTCGACGGCCGCGTCGAAGCACTCGTTCTGGTGGAGCGCGACGGCGTCGACGAGGCCCTCGTTCACCGTGTGCGACACCAGCGGCGCCATGCCGTGGTAGCGCAGGCCACCGGCGTGGATCGGCGACGGCACGAAGTCGTGGCCGAGGGTGTGCATCTTCATCAGCGGCGTCAGGCCGGCGGTGTCGCCGAAGTCGTAGCGGTACTCGCCGCGGGTCAGCGTCGGGCACGAGCTGGGCTCGACGGCGAGGATCCGGGGGGACTGGGCGCCCGCCACCTTCTCCCGCAGGAACGGGAACGCGAGGCCGGCGAAGTTGGAGCCGCCGCCGGCGCAGCCGACGACCAGGTCGGCGCCGGCCTCGCCGGCCTTGGCGAGCTGGCGCAGCGCCTCCTCGCCGATCACGGTCTGGTGCAGCAGCACGTGGTTGAGCACCGAGCCGAGCGCGTACTTCGCCGCCTCGTCCTGCGCGGCGACCTCGACCGCCTCGGAGATCGCGATGCCGAGGGAGCCGGGGTGGTCCTCGTCGAACGCCTTGCCGGACTCGGTGAGCCGGCTGGGGGAGCGGTGCACCGTGCCGCCGAAGACCTCGATCAGCGTGCGCCGCTGCGGCTTGGTGTCGTACGACGCCCCGACCTGCCAGACCTCGCACTCGACGCCGAACAGCGCGGCGGCGTACGACAGTGCCGTGCCCCACTGGCCGGCGCCGGTCTCGGTGGTGAGCCGGGTGATCCCGTTGAGCTTGTTGTAGTAGACCTGCGGGACGGCGGTGTTGACCTTGTGCGAGCCGGCGGGGGACACGCCCTCGTACTTGTAGTAGATCCGCGCCGTGGTCCCGAGCGCCTGCTCCCAGCGGCGGGCGCGGTAGAGCGGGCTGGGGCGGTACTGCCGGTAGACGTCGAGCACCGGCTCCGGGATCGTGACCCAGCGCTCGCCGGTGACCTCCTGCGCGATCAGCTCCGGCGGGAACAGCGGCGCCAGGTCGTCGGGGCCGACCGGCTCGCGGGTGCCGGGGTGCAGCGGCGGGGGCGGCGGCGTCGGCAGGTCCGCGACGATGTTGTACCAGTGGGTGGGCTGCTCGCCCGGCTCGAGGGTGTACATCACCTGGTCGCTCATCGTCGTCCTCTCGGGTGGCGCTCTCGTTCGGTCTGGTTGCCCGTGAGCCTAGGGACCATGTCGCTGGTGGAGACAGCGGTCCGCGCCACTCGTCTCGTAGGGCAGGATGGAGCCGTGAGTGCTGACGACGCCCGGGCCGAGCTCCACCGACTCCGGTCGAGCATCGACAACCTCGACGCCGCCCTCGTGCACCTGCTGGCCGAGCGCTTCAAGTGCACCGAGACCGTGGGTCGCCTCAAGGCCCGCGCCGGCATGCCGCCCGCCGACCCGGCCCGCGAGGCCGTGCAGATCGCGCGGCTGCGCTCGATGGCGGAGAGCTCGGGGCTCGACCCGCACTTCGCGGAGAAGGTCCTCAACGTGATCATCGCGGAGGTCATCCGCAACCACGAGCAGTTCCAGGAGGCCGAGGAGGCCTGAGGACAGCGGCCCGGAGCGTCAGACGCGCGCCGGGATCCGCGCCCGGAGCAGGCCCGCGACCGCCTCCGGGTCCTCGTACGGCGCCAGGTGGCCCACGCCCGGCAGCACCTCGAGGTGCCCGTCGGCCGCGCCCCCGGCCACCTCCGCGAGGACCGCGGGCGGGGTCGCGACGTCGTCGGCACCGGCGACCGCGAGCAGGGGAACGCCCACGGAGCCGAGCCGGTCGCGCACGTCGAAGCCGGCGAGCGCCTCGCAGACGCGGGCGTAGCCCTCGGGGTCGACCTCGGCGAGGTCGTGCAGAGCGGCCTCGCGACGCCCGTCGTCGGCGGCGGTGATCGCCGGCCCGAACCAGCGGCCGGGGGAGGTCTCGAGCATCGGCGCCATGCCCTCGCGTCGTACCAGCGCGGCCCGGTCGTGCCACGCCTGCGGGTCGCCGAAGGCGGCGGCGCTGCAGAGCACGACCAGGTCGGTGACCCGGTCCGGGTGGTCGAGGGCCAGCTGCAGGCCGACCGCGCCGCCGACCGAGTCACCGGCGTAGGCGAACGGGTGGGGGGCCCCGCCGGTCGCCTCGTCGACCGCCTCGTCGACCGCGCGCAGCACGGCCGAGGCGAGGTCGGCCATCGTGAACCCGGAGGTGAGCCGGTCCGCCGCCGGGCTCTGCCCGTGGCCGGGCAGGTCCCAGCCGACGACGTTCCAGCCCGGCAGGTGCTCGGCGACCGGCCCCCAGAGCCGGTCGACCGTCGTGCCGAGGGACGGGCCGACGACGAGCAGCGGGCGGCGGGGCGCGCCGGCCAGGTGGCGCAGCGTGATGGCGGGAAGGGTGCCCATGGGGCTCACCTCCGATGGTCCGGGGTTCGGTGTCAGATGGCGGACGGATGCGTGGTCAGGGCAGTGACCTCGATCCGCATGTAGGGGAACAGCGGCAGGTTCGAGAGGATCTCGTGGAGCCGGGCGTTGGACTCGACGTCGAAGATGCTGATGTTCGAGTAGAGGCCGACGATGCGCCAGATGTGCGCCCACTCGCCGCCGCGCTGGAGCTCCTGGGAGTACGCCTTCTCCCGCGCGACCACGTCCTCCCGGACGGCAGGGTCGAGGTCGCGCGGGATGTCGACGTCCATCCGGACCTGGAAGAGCATCAGGCTCAGGCCTTCGCGGGGTCGAGGACGAAGCCGTAGTCGACGGTGACGGTGCCGTCGGCCTGCGGCTTCGGGTCGAGGACCAGCTCGGGCTTGACGGCCGAGGCGATGTCGTCGTCGTTGTGCTCGTCGCCGGGGAAGTAGAGCTGCGCGGTGAGCAGCTCGTGGCCCGGCGCCGAGACCTTGACGTGCAGGTGGGCGGGACGCCAGGCGTGCCAGCCGGCGGCGGCGATCAGCTTGCCGCAGGAGCCGTCGGTCGGGATCTGGTACGGCGCCGGCTGGATCGTGTGGATCTCGAAGCCGCCCTCGGCGTCGGTGCGGAAGCTGCCGCGCAGGTTCCACTCCGGGATGCTCGGGGCGAACTGCGAGTAGAAGCCGTCGGCGTCGGCGTGCCAGAGCTCGACCAGCGCGCCCTCGAGGACGGTGCCGTCGGTGGAGGTGACCGTGCCGGTCCAGGTGAGCGGGGTGCCGGACTCGCCCTCGCGCATGTCGATGGTGCCCTTCGCGCCGTGCTCGGGGGCGTTCGGGACGTAGTAGGGGCCCTCGATGGTGCCCTTGCTGCCCTCGCGGTGGTCCGTGGCGACCTCCTCGACGACGTGCTCGACCCACACGTCGAGGAAGAGCGGCCACTCGCCGTCCTCGCCGACGTTGATCAGCCACGCCTTGAGGGCGTTGTACTCGTCGTACGTCACCTTCTCCTCGCGGACGGTCTGGTGGATCGCGTCGAGGACGCGGCGGGCGAGCCGGTCGACCCGCTCGGGCGCGGTGTGGGCGACGGCTGCGTAGGGCGACTTGTCGGCGTGGAAGCGCTCGGTCGCGTTGGCGCCGGACGCAGCGGCGGTGGCGACCTCGGTGGTGGCGTCGGTGGCGGTCATCGGTGGTTCCTCTCGGGTGGGTGGTGCGGTGGTCGTTGGTCGTTGGTCGTTCACTGGTCCGTGCGGTAGCGGCGAAGCTTCTCTTCGTCGATGTCGACGCCGAGGCCGGCGCCGGGTCGGAGGGCGAGCTCGCCGTTCTCGATGCGGAGCGGCTCGGTGAGCAGGTCGTCGCTCATGTCGAGGAAGTTCGACAGCTCGCCGGCGTGCAGGCTGCTGCGCTGGTGCGCGGCGCCGAACACGACGGTGCAGATGGAGCCGAGCTGGCCGTCGATCTGGTTGCCCATCACGACCTCCAGGCCCAGGCCCTCGGCGAGGTGGAGGACGCGCTGGGAACCGGTGAACCCGGTGCGGGCGGTCTTGACGGAGATGGCGGTGGCCGAGCCGCCGAGCACCTCGCGGGTCACCTCGGCGGGGGTGGTCGCGGACTCGTCGGCGATGAAGGGCACGTCGAGCTGGTCGACCAGCCAGCGGCGGCCGAGCACGTCGTCGGCGGGGCTCAGCTCCTCGGCGAAGGCGAGGTCGAGGTCGGCCATCTGCCGCATCGCCCGCGCCGACTCCGACGCGGTCCAGCCGCGGTTGCCGTCGACGTACAGCACGATGTCGGGGCCGAGGCCCTCGCGCAGGGCGCGGACCACCGCGACGTCGAGGGAGGCGGGCCGGCGGCCGACCTTCACCTTGAAGGTGGTGATCCCGTGCACGTCCCGCATCCGCTCGGCCTCCTCCACCATCGCGGCCGGCTGGTCGAAGCCGAGCATGTGGGAGACGCGCATCCGGTCGGTGTAGCCGCCGAGCAGCTCGGAGACGGGCAGGCCGAGGGTGCGGCCGAGCGCGTCCCACACCGCCATGTCGATGGCGGCCTTCGCGGTCGGGTTGCCGACCGTGCGGCCCATCAGGGCGGCCATCTGCTCACGGTCGGTGAGCGAGAGGCCGACGACCTGCGGGGCGAAGATGGTCTCGATCACCGCGATGATGCCGCGCTGCGTCTCGCCGTAGGTGAACGGCCGCGGCGGCGCCTCCGCGACCCCGACGATCCCGTCGTCGGTGTGCACGCGGACCAGCACGTGGTCGGCGACGTGCACCTCGCCGCTGGCGAACTTCAGCGGCTTGACGTAGGGGATCCGGAACGGGATCGCGTCGATGGCGGTGATCTTCATGGCAGTCCTCAGGCCGTGGTGGGCGCGGCGGTGGCGCGCGGGGAGTCGAAGAAGCCCTGGCGGTCGAGCACGTCGAGGGCGCCGGAGACCAGCGCGGACGGCTCGTCGGAGCGCCAGGCGAGCGAGAGGTCGATGGTGCTCGCGTCGGCGACGTCGCGGAACACGACGCCGTTGAGCTGCATGGTGCGCACCGACTCGGGCACCAGGGCGACGCCGAGGTTGGCCGCGACCAGCGCCAGCAGAGCGGCGGTGCCCGGCGCGCGGTGGGTGATGTTGGGGGAGAAGCCGGCGCGCAGGCAGCTGGAGACCATCGCCTCGTTGACCGACGAGCGGGTGTCGGCGTAGGCGACGAACTCGTCCGCGGAGACGTCGACCACCTCGAGCGCCGGCTCCGGCACCAGGCGGTGGTCGGCGGGCAGCGCCAGCAGCAGGGGCTCCAGGAGCAGGGTGCGGGTCTCGATGCCCGGCTCGGCGACCGGGCCGCGGAGCACCCCGAGGTCGAGCCGGCCGTCCAGGAGCCGCTCGACCTGCGCCGGGGTGAGCAGGTCGGCCTGCACCTCGAGCGCGACGCCCGGGAGGGCGGAGCGCACCATCCGGGAGAGCCGGGCGAGCTGCGTGAACGCGCTGGTGCCGGTGAAGCCGACCCGGAGCAGGCCGCGGCTGCCGTCGGCGATGCTCCGGGCGCCGACGATCGACGCGTCGAGGTCGCCGAGGATCCGGCGGACCTCGCGGTGGAAGAACTCGCCGGCCGGGGTCAGGGCCACCTGCCGGGTGGTCCGGGCCAGGAGCAGCACGCCGAGCTCGGCCTCGAGCCGTCGTACGGCCTGGGAGAGGGCGGGCTGGGCGAGGTGGAGGCGCTCGGCGGCCTGTCCGAAGTGGAGGGTCTCCGCCACGGCGTCGAAGTAGCGCAGCTGCTTGAGATCCATGGGTCACCTCCTCCGGTCCGGGCCGCCGCGGCCACCGGTGTGGTGGTCGTCACGCGGTCCCATCACGCTAGATCGGGAGGATCCAGTAACACAAAGACCAATAATGCTCGGACTCATAACAACCCATGATGAATCAATGTCTGGTCCAGACCTAGGCAATCCCCTCGTGTGACGGTCGCCACGTGGTGCTTGAGTTCCTCGCATCGCCCGAACGAGCCCAACCGAACGAGACCGGGAGCAGCCATGACCGAGATGCTGGAGCGGGTCGGCCAGGTGCTGGCCGACGCCGTCGTCGAGGAGCCGGAGGCCGGGATCTACCGCGCCAATCGCCGGATCTTCACCGACGAGGAGATCTTCGAGCTCGAGATGAAGCACATCTTCGAGGGCAACTGGATCTACCTCGCCCACGAGAGCCAGGTGCCCGAGCCCGGCGACTACTTCACGACCTACATCGGCCGGCAGCCGGTCGTGATCACCCGTGGCAAGGACGGCGAGCTGCACTGCCTGATCAACGCCTGCGCGCACCGCGGCGCGATGATCTGCCGCCGCAAGACCGACAACCGGATGACGCTGACCTGCCCCTTCCACGGTTGGACCTTCCGCAACGACGGCACCCTGCTCAAGGTCAAGGACCCCGACGGCGCCGGCTACCCCGCCACCTTCGACCAGGGCGGGTCCCACAACATGACGAAGGTGGCCCGGTTCGACAGCTACCGCGGCTTCCTCTTCGGCAGCCTGAACGAGGACGTCAGCAGCCTCGCCGACCACCTCGGCGACACCACCAAGGTGATCGACATGCTCGTCGACCAGTCGCCGGACGGCCTGGAGGTGCTGCGCGGCTCGTCGACCTACACCTACGACGGGAACTGGAAGGTGCAGGCCGAGAACGGCGCCGACGGCTACCACGTCACCGCGACGCACTGGAACTACGCCGCGACCACCTCGCGCCGCAACACCGGCGAGTCCAAGAACGCCACCAAGACCCTCGACGCCGGCCAGTGGGGCAAGTCGGGCGGCGGCTACTGGTCCTACCCCAACGGCCACCTGTGCCTGTGGACCTGGGCCGGCAACCCGCAGGACCGCCCGCTGTGGGACCGGATGGACGAGCTCAAGGAGCAGTTCGGCGACGCCAAGGGCGAGTTCATGGTCAAGGGCTCCCGCAACCTGTGCCTCTACCCGAACGTCTACCTGATGGACCAGTTCTCCACGCAGATCCGGCACTTCCGTCCGATCGCGCCGGACAAGACCGAGGTCACGATCTACTGCATCGCCCCGAAGGGCGAGAGCGCCGCGTCCCGCTCGTGGCGGATCCGGCAGTACGAGGACTTCTTCAACGCCTCCGGCATGGCCACCCCCGACGACCTGGAGGAGTTCCGCTCCTGCCAGCTCACCTTCCAGGCCACCGCCGCGCCGTGGAACGACATGAGCCGCGGCGCCGAGCACTGGCTGACCGGCCCGGACGAGGTCGCGACGTCCCTCGGCATGGATGGCGTGATCTCCGCCGGCCTCAAGAACGAGGACGAGGGTCTCTACCCCGTCCAGCACGGCTACTGGCGCGACACCATGCTCGCCGCCCTCGAGAAGGAGGCGGGCAAGTGACCGCGACGACCGGTGTGACCAACGCGCTCGCGCAGGGCAGCGGGTCGAAGCTGATCACGCAGAACGCCATCGAGCAGTTCCTCTACCGCGAGGCACGCCACCTCGACGACCGCGAGTTCGAGAAGTGGCTCGAGTGCTATGCCGACGACGTCGTCTACTGGATGCCCGCGTGGACCGACGACGACAAGCTCGTCGAGGACCCCGAGAAGGACGTCTCGCTCATCTACTACCCCAACAAGGGCGGCCTGGAGGACCGGGTCTTCCGGATCCGCACCGAGCGCTCGTCGGCGACCTCGATCCCGGAGCCGCGGACCAGCCACAACATCAGCAACGTCGAGGTCGTCGAGCGCCGCGGCGACGTGGTGGACGTGCGCTTCAACTGGCACACCATGTACTTCCGCTACAAGACGATCGACCCCTACTACGGCACGTCGTTCTACACGATCGACTTCACCGGCGAGCAGCCGCTGATCCGTCGCAAGACGGTGGTGCTGAAGAACGACTACATCCACCACGTGGTGGACGTCTACCACTTCTGAGGCCGCCATGACTCTCACCGAGCCCCAGCCCGGGACGGGGACCGACACCGGGGTCGCGACCCACCAGGTCGCGCTGTCCTTCGAGGACGGCGTCACCCGGTTCGTGACCTGCCGTGCCGACCAGACCGTCGCCGACGCGTCGTACCGCCAGCGGATCAACATCCCCCTCGACTGCCGCGACGGCGCGTGCGGGACGTGCAAGGCGTTCTGCGAGTCGGGGGAGTACGACGGCGGCACCTACATCGAGGACGCGCTGCCCGCGGACGAGGCCGCGAAGGGCTACGTGCTGCCGTGCAGCATGCGGCCGCGCTCGGACCTGGTCCTGCAGGTCGCGAGCACGTCGGAGGTCGCGAAGACCCGGGCGGCGAGCTTCTCGGGCGAGATCCTCGAGCTCAACCAGCTGTCGGCGACCACCGTCGAGGTCGTCATGGAGATCCCCGACCGGGAGGACCTCGCGTTCCTGCCGGGGCAGTACGTCAACGTGACGGTCCCGGGCACCGAGGTGACCCGCTCGTACTCGTTCAGCAGCGCCCCCGACGAGGAGCGGCTCAGCTTCCTCATCAAGCTCACCCCGGGCGGCGTGATGACGAAGTACCTCACCGACATCGCCGCCGTCGGGCACGAGCTGACCTTCACCGGACCGCACGGCTCGTTCTTCCTGCGCGACACGGACCGGCCGGTGCTGCTGCTCGCCGGCGGCACCGGGCTGGCCCCGGTGCTGTCGATGCTGCGCAAGATGCGCGCCGACGGCAGCACCCGCGCGGCCCACCTCGTCTACGGCGTGAGCACCGACGAGGACCTCGTCGCGCTCGACCAGATCGAGGACGTCGCGGCCGGCCTGCCCGGCCTCACCTGGGACCACTGCGTCTCCGACCCCGCGAGCACGGCGGCCAACAAGGGCTACGTGATGAGCCTGATCCGCCCCGAGCACCTGTACGACGGCGACGTGGCCGTCTACCTGTGCGGCCCCCCGCCGATGGTGGAGGCCGTGCGCACCCACGTCGCGGACGCGGGCATCGAGCCGACCGGGTTCTACTACGAGAAGTTCGCGCTCGCCATGCCCGCGGGCGCGGAGGCGCCGGCGGACGCACCCGAGGAGGCGGCTGCCGCCGCGACCTCCGGATCCGCCGCACCCGTCGAGGCCGACCCCGAGGACGAGCTCCGCTTCTCCCCGCTGGCCCGCGGCATCGCCGGCCAGGAGCTCTTCCCGCCCGTCGAGTTGGGGTTTGCGACGGTCGAGTCCGCAGTTCCGTCGGTCGAGTCCGCACTTCCGACCGTTGAGTCCGCAGTTGCGACGGTCGAGTCCGCAGTTCCGGCCACCACGGCCCCCGACGGCTACCAGATCGGCGAGGAGCACCCCGACGTCCAGTCGTCCGACGCGCTGTTCGAGGCCCGCGAGGCCCTCGAGCTCGGCGCGCTGGAGCTGACCATCGGCCGGCTCGGCTCCCAGCAGCTCGCCGGCTACCGGCTGCTCGCCGAGTCCACACTGCCGTACGTCGACGGCGACGCCTTCGTCGACGCGGCGGCCTACACCGAGACCAATGCCGCCTTCCACGACTACCTGTTCGTGCAGACCGGCAACGAGCACCTGCTGCAGGCCTACCAGGCGCTCGGCGTGAAGGGCCGGATGGCCGAGGTGCTGCGCAACGCGACCTGGTGCCACCCGCGGTGCGCGGTCGATCACGTCGAGATCGTCGAGGCCTTCGCGGCCGGCGACCGGGACACCGCCCGGCAGTTGATCATCGACCACGCGGAGCGCTCGAAGCAGACCATGCGGCGCGCGATGTCCGACGCCGTGGCGGCCACCCGGCCCCGCTTCGTCACGCCGGGCCGGTTCGCCGGCAAGGTGGTCGTGGTGACCGGCGCCGCCCAGGGCATCGGCGCGCAGGTCGCCCGCCGGATCGCGGCCGAGGGTGGCTCGCTGGTCCTCGCCGACCGGTCCGGTCTGGTCCAGGAGCTCGCCGACGAGCTGGCCGCGCAGGGCTCGGCCGGGGAGCCGGTGACCTGCGACCTCGAGTCGTGGTCGGGCGCGGCCGGCCTCGCCGAGGCCGCCGTGGCGCGGTTCGGCCGGGTCGACGTACTGGTCAACAACGTCGGCGGCGCGATCAACTTCAAGCCGTTCACGGAGTTCACCGCCGAGGAGATCGCGGCCGAGCTGGACCGGTCGCTGATGACCACCCTGCTCACCTGCCGGGCGGTGCTGCCCGGCATGGTCGCGGCGCGATCGGGCGTGATCGTCAACGTGTCGTCGGCGGCGACGCGCGGCATCCACCGGATCCCCTACTCCGCGGCCAAGGGCGGCATCAACGCGATCACCGCCTCGCTCGCCCTCGAGTACGCCGACAGCGGGATCCGCGTCGTGGCGACGGCTCCCGGCGGCACGGAGGCGCCGCCGCGCCGGATCTCCCGGGGCACCCCGGAGCCGCGCGACGCGACCGAGCGGGCGTGGTACCAGGCGCACATCGACCAGACCCTCGGCTCGTCCCTCATGGGCCGCTACGGGACGCTCGACGAGCAGGCCGCGGCGATCACGTTCCTCGCCTCCGACGAGGCGTCGTACATCACCGGGACCGTGCTCCCGGTCGCCGGCGGGGACCTGGGCTGAAGGGCTGACGGGTGCCGACCGCGGCGCGCAGCAGGCGGGTCGAGGCGCCGAGGGCCTACCGTGGGCCCGTGAGCCCCTCTGGCCCGCCGCTGGTGCCGTCCCGGCGCCGCGCGCTCGACGACCTGGTCGCCGCCGTCGCCCGACCGTCGGGCTCCCGGCTGGTGCTGGTGACGGCGCCCGCTGGCGGCGGGCTGAGCACGTTCGTCCGCGCGGTCGCGGCGGCGATCCCCGGTGCGCAGCGGCTGCTCGCGCTGCCGTGGGAGGACGCGCCCGGCGCCGCGCTCAACGGGCTGCGGCTGCCCGAGGCGTCGACGGGCGACGGCTGGGACGCGGTCGTCGTGCTCGAGGACGCCCACCACGCCGACGCGCCGAGCGTGCAGGAGTTGGTGAGTGCGTGCCGGCGGCCCGCCGGGCGGGTGCTGGTCGTGCTCGGCTGGGGCCGGCCGGTGGGTGCGACGCCGGCCCACGACCGGCTCCACGACAGCGTCCGCGCGGCGGCCGACCACGTCGTCGCCCTGCCCGACCTCGAGCCGGAGGACGTCTCCGCGCTGGCCGAGCAGCGCGGGCTGGTGCTGCCGGCGAGCCAGGTCGACCGCCTGCTGCGCCACGCCGGCGGCCGGGTCCGCAATGTCGTCGAGCTGCTCGACGAGGTGCCGGCCGCGGACTGGACCGCGCCGTGGTTCGCGCTGCCGGCGCCCGCGACGGCCGCCCGCGCGACCGGCGCGGCGCTGGACGGGCTCCCCGAGCCGGCGCGGGCGCTGGTCCGCGCCGTCGCGGTACTGGAGGCCGCGGACCGGCACGCGCGCGCCGTACCCGTCGAGGAGGCGGGGCAGGTCGCCGACGTCGAGGACACCACCGCGGCCGTCGCGGACGCGGTCCGCGGCGGGCTGCTGGTCACCCTGGACGAGCACGCCGCGTGGGCGCGGCTGCCCGACCCGGTCGTCCGGCGCGCGGTGCTCGACGAGCTCGGTCCGGTACGACGCTCCGCGCTCCACGAGCGGGCGGCATCCGTGGTCGACGACCCCGCCGTGGCGCTCCGGCACCGCTGGTTCGCGCGGCCGCGACCGGACCCGGCGCTCGCCGACGAGCTGGACGCGCTCGCCTCGGAGCGGGCGCACCAGGGCGCGTGGGCCGCCGCGGCCGACCTGCTCGTGCTGGCCTCGCAGGCCAGCCCGGACCCGGAGGTGCGCGGCGAACGGCTGGTCCGTGGCGTCGACGCCCTGGTCGGGGCGGGGGAGGTGCCGCGGGCGTCGCGCTACCTGCCCGAGCTCGAGTCGCTGCGGGAGACGCCACTGCGCAACGCGGTCCTCGGCTACCTCGCCGTGGTGCGGGGCCGGCCGGCGGAGGCGGAGAGCCGGCTCGCCCGTGCCTGGGAGCTGGTGAACCCGAACCGGGACGCGGCCACGGCCTCGCTCGTCGCGCAGCGCCACGTGCTCCACCACCTCGCCCGGTGCCGGCCGCGGGAGCTGGTGTCGTGGGCGGACCGGGCGATGGAGCTGGTCGACCCGGACGCGCCGACGGCGGTCGAGGCGGCCGCGATCCGCGGCCTCGGCGTGGCCCCCATCGACGGCCCGGAGGTCGCACTGGAGGGCTACCGGGCGCTGGTCGAGCGGGTCCCCGAGGGGCCGGTCGCCCAGCGCGTCACGATGGCCTCCGGCTGGTTGCACCTCGCCGCCGACGACCCCGACCGGGCGCGCGAGGAGCTCGAGAGCGCCGTCCCCACCGACTTCCTCGGCGGCTCGCTGCGGATCTCGCTGTGGGCGCGCGGCTGGCTCGCGCGGGTGCAGTTCCAGGCCGGCGACTGGGACGAGGCGATGCGGACGGCCAGCTCCGGGCTCGACGTCGCGCAGCGGTCGGGGATGAGCCTGCTCGTGCCGCTGCTGGCGTGGACCCGCACCCAGGTGCTGGCCCTGCGCGGGGACTGGGAGGCCGCCGAGCGCTCCCTGCGGGTGGGGGACGCCGTGAGCCGGGACTACGAGCTGATGCGGGTGCCCGCCGCGCTCGCCCGAGCGGCCTACAGCGAGGCGCGCGCGGACTACCCGGCCGTCGTACGCGCCCTGGCGCCGCTGACCCAGCCGTGGGCGCGGGACTGGGTCGAGCAGCCCGGCTACTGGCCGTGGCCCGACGTGCACGCCAACGCGCTGGTGCAGGTCGGGCGGGAGGACGAGGCCGACGGGTTCCTGGCCCGGCACGAGGAGCTCGCCCGGGAGCGCGGCCACGCCTCCGCGACCGCACGGCTGGCCTACGCCCGGGGCCGGTGGCACGGCGTACGAGGCGACCTCGACGCCGCGCGGGCGTGCTTCCAGCAGGCGATCGAGCTGCTCGAGCCGCTGCCGCTGCGCTACGACCGGGCGCGGGTGCACTTCGCCTACGGCCAGACCCTGCGCCGGGCCGGACGGCGGGCGGAGGCCGACGCCGTCATCACCACCGCCCGTGACGCCTACCTCGCCCTGGGTGCCGCCACCTACGTCGCCCGCTGCGACCGAGAGCTCGCCGCGGGCGGCGTCAACGTCGGTCGTGGACAGCGCGAGTTCGACGACCTCACCCCGCAGGAGGAGGCGGTCGCCGGGCTGGTGGCCCAGGGGCGCAGCAACAAGGAGGTCGCGGCCGAGCTCTTCCTGTCGGTCAAGACCGTGCAGTACCACCTGACCCGGATCTACGCGAAGCTCGGCGTCCGCTCCCGCGCCGAGCTCGCGGCCCGCCGCTCGCGCTGACGGCACTCGCTCCGACGCTGCAGCCGCACGATTCATCACTGACAGTGATGGATCCCCACCCGGGCCAAGGCTGGGCATTTGCCTCGTGTGACCGGGGTCACTCCACGTCAGGCTGGGTGCTCCCCGAGTGAGAAGGACTGACCAACCATGACCGAGACACGGACGCCTCCCGGCGCGACCACCCCGCGCAGGTCGATGGGCCGGGTCGCCGCCGCATCGCTGGCCGGCACCACCATCGAGTTCTACGACTTCCTGATCTACGGCCTGGCAGCCGGCCTGGTGTTCAACGCCATCTTCTTCCCGGAGTACGGCGGCGCCGAGGGCACCTGGGCGTCGATCGCGACCTTCGGCGTGGCGTTCGTCTTCCGCCCGCTCGGTGCGGTGGTCTTCGGTCACTTCGGCGACCGGATCGGCCGCAAGGCCACCCTGGTCACCACGCTGCTCATCATGGGCGCGTCGACCTTCGCGATCGGCCTGCTCCCGAGCGCGTCGTCCATCGGCCTCGCGGCCGTCATCCTGCTCGTCACCCTCCGCGCGCTGCAGGGCTTCGCGCTCGGCGGCGAGTGGGCCGGAGCGGCCCTGCTCACCACGGAGTACGCCGACGAGCGCAAGCGCGGCGCCTACGCGATGTTCCCGCAGCTCGGCCCCAGCGTCGGCCTGATCCTCGCCTGCGGCGCGATGCTGCTGTGCCTCAACACGATGGGCGTCCCGGCCTTCCAGGAGTGGGCGTGGCGGCTGCCGTTCCTCGCCAGTGCGGTCCTCGTCGCGGTCGGCATGTGGGTGCGCCTCAACGTCGCCGAGACGCCGTCGTTCACGAAGGTCAAGGACCAGAACGCCCAGGTGCGGCTGCCGTTCCTCGACTGCATCCGCGACCAGGCTCTGCAGATCGTGCTCGGCGCCGGCATCGTCGCCACCGCCTTCGCCGCGTTCTACGTCGGCGTCGCGTTCCTGCCCGGCTACGGCATCCAGCTGCTCGGCCTCACCTTCAACCAGATCCTGGTGGCCCTGATCATCGCCGCGGTGGCCATGTCCGCCACGGTGATCGCCTCCGCCCTGCTCTCCGACCGGCTCGGCCGCAAGGTCGTGCTGATGGGCGGGATCGGCCTGGGCGTCATCGCCGGCCCGGTCGCGTTCGCGCTGATGGAGGAGGGCTCCTTCGCCCGCTTCACCCTCGCCGTCACCCTGCTGCTGTGCGTCCTCGGCCTCAGCTACGGCCCGATCGCCGCCTACCTGCCCGAGCAGTTCGAGGCGCGCTACCGCTACACGGGCGCCGGCCTGGCCTACAACCTCGCCGGCGTGATCGGCGGTGCCCTGCCGCTCATCGTCGCCGAGCCGATCATCGACCGCTGGGGTCCCTCCGGCCCCGGCTACTTCCTCACCGCGATCGCGCTGCTGAGCCTGGTCAGCCTGCTCGCCATGCAGGAGACCAAGGACCGCGCCCTCGACGCGGAGCCCGCGCTGGCGTGACGCTCCCCTCCCGCCTCGCTCGACCCGTCGAGACACCCCGCCCGGCCCGGCCGCCGGGCGGGGTGTGGCGCGACCTCGGCGCCACCGAGGCCGGCAACGGCGTCGTCGGTGCGATCTTCGCGATGACCGGCCCGGTCGCGGTGATCCTCACCGCGGCCGCCGCGGCGGGCCTCGGCCCCGACCAGGTCAGCTCGTGGATCTTCGGCGTCTTCGTCCTCAACGGCGTGCTGACGGTGCTGGCGAGCTGGACCTGGCGCCAGCCGCTCGCGTTCTTCTGGACCATCCCGGGGACCGCGCTCGTGGGCCAGGCCGCCGGGCACCTGCCGTGGTCGGACGTGCTCGGCGCCTACGTCGTCACCGCCGTGCTGCTGGTCGCGCTCGGCCTGTTCGGCCGCGTCGACCGGCTGATGGCGGCGCTGCCCACCCCGGTGGTGATGGCGATGGTCGCCGGCGTCTTCCTCGGCTTCGGCACCGGCCTCGTCGCCGCGGTCGGGGCCGCCTGGGCGGTGGCCGTGCCGATGGTGGCGGCCTTCCTCCTCTGCGCCCTCGTGCCCAGGGTGGGGGCGCTGTTCCCGCCGGTGGTCGCCGCGGTGCTCGTGGGTGCCGCCGCGGTCGTGCTGACCGGGACCGGTGCGCCCGTCGCGTGGCCGGACAGCGCCGTCGCCGTACCCGTCCTGCAGGCGCCGACCTTCTCCTGGGCCGCGCTCGCCGAGCTCGTCCTGCCGCTCGCGGTGACCGTCGTGTTCGTCCAGAACGCCCAGGGCATGGCGGTCCTCGCCGCCGCCGGGCACCGCGCGCCGATGCGGTTCGCGACCGTCGCGTGCGGCCTGTGGTCGCTGCCCGCGGCCGCGGTCGGTGCCGTCAGCACCTGCCTCACCGGCCCGACCAACGCCCTGCTCACGGCGTCCGGGCCGCGGGAGCGGCAGTACGCCGCCGGCATCGTCTGCGGCGTCGTCGCGATCGTCTTCGGCGTGTTCGCCCCGGTCTCGGTCGCGCTCCTCGGCGCCGCGCCGACGGCCTTCGTCGCCGTCCTCGCGGGACTCGCCCTGCTCAAGGCGCTGCAGGGTGCCTTCGCCACCGCCTTCGCCGGGCCCGACGTCACCGCGCCGCTGCTCACCTTCCTGGTGACCGCCTCCGGCGTCACCATCTGGTCGCTGGGAGCGCCGTTCTGGGGGCTGGTGACGGGCGTGGTCGCGACCTGGGCGACGCGCCGGCGGTAGGCCCGTGCGGGTCAGGCGGTGACCAGGTCCTGGAGCGTCGCGAGGGTACGGCGCAGGTGCGGCTCGTCGCGGTCCGCCCGGTGCGCGACGCCGAGCTCGACCGTCGCGGTGCCGCGGGCGGTGCCCGTCAGCGGCAGGTAGCGCACCCCGGCCAGGGCCAGCGCCTCGACGGGCTCCGGGACGACGGCGACCCCGAGCCCGCCGGCGACGAGCGTGATCATCGTCGAGGTCTCGCCGACCTCGTGCCGGATGTGCGGCGCCAGGTCTGCGTCGGCGAAGAGGCGGCGCACGACGTCGTACATCGCCGAGCGGCGCCCGGCCGAGTGCACGATCAGGTCGGTGCCGGCGAGGTCCGCGACGCGCAGCCGCTTCCGGGCGGCCAGCCGGTGCCCGGTGGGTACGGCGACCACCAGCCGCTCCTCGCGCAGCGTCGTCACGGCGAGCGTCCGGTCCGCGACCGGGGGCCGGAGCAGCGCCACGTCGATGCGGCCCTCGCGCAGCGCGTCGACCTGGTCGGCGACCAGCATCTCGCCGCGGAACGAGAACTCGATGCCGGGCAGGTCCTGCGCCAGTCGCCGTGACAGGGCGGGCAGCAGGCTGTAGGTCGCCGAGCCGACGCAGCCGATCGTGAGGTGGCCGACGGCGCCGGCCGCGACCCGGCGGGCCTCGTCGGCGGCGGTGTCGACCGAGGCGAGGATGCCGCGGGCGCGCTCGAGATAGGCGGTCCCGGCCTCGGTGAGGTCGACCCGCCGGGTGGTGCGGGTGAACAGCTCGACGCCCACCTCGGCCTCGAGGCGCCGGATCTGCTGGGACAGCGGGGGCTGCGCCATGTGCAGGCGCGCGGCGGCCCGGCCGAAGTGGCGCTCCTCGGCCACCGTCACGAAGTAGTGGAGCTGGCGCAGCAGATCCATATCCGAACTCGTCTCAGATGTGTCCGATACTGATCCTTCACAATATCAAGCGCCGCGCCTACCGTCGGAGTCGTGACCTCCTCCTACGTCTACGCAGCGGTCCGGACCCCGTTCGGCAAGTTCAACGGCGGCCTCTCGCGGGTGCGCACCGACGACCTCGGCGGTGCCGCGGTGAAGGCGGCGCTCGCCCGGACCCCCGACCTGGACCCCGCGGCCATCGGCGACATCGTCTGGGGCAACGCCAACGGTGCGGGGGAGGACAACCGCAACGTCGGCCGGATGTCCGCGCTCCTCGCCGGCGTCCCCGTCAGCGTCCCGGCCGTCACCGTCAACCGGCTCTGCGGCTCGAGCCTCGACGCCGTGATGGTCGGCTCCCGCACCATCGAGACCGGCGACGCCGACATCGTGCTCACCGGCGGCGTGGAGTCGATGACCCGGGCGCCGTGGGTGCTGCCCAAGCCCGACCGTGCCTTCCCGATCGGCGACGCCACGGCGGTCTCGACCGCGCTCGGCTGGCGCCTGGTCAACCCGCTGATGCCGAAGGAGTGGACGGTCAGCCTCGGCGAGGCCAACGAGCAGCTCCAGGAGCGGTTCGGGA
Source organism: Nocardioides sp. (assembly GCA_035554935.1). Classification (GTDB taxonomy): domain Bacteria; phylum Actinomycetota; class Actinomycetes; order Propionibacteriales; family Nocardioidaceae; genus Nocardioides. The sequence goes on from DATMHM010000112.1 coordinate 60,017, forward strand.
TCTCGCGCGAGCGCCAGGACGCCTTCGCGGCGCGTTCCCACCAGCTCGCCGAGCAGGCGTGGGCCGACGGCTTCTACGACGACCTCGTCGTCCCCGTCGAGGGCAGCGACCTGGTCCGCGACGAGGGCATCCGCGCCGGCAGCACGCCGGAGTCGCTGGCGGGCCTCAAGCCGGTGTTCCGCACGGACGGCACCATCACCGCCGGCAACGCCTCGCCGCTCAGCGACGGCGCGTCCGCCGTCCTGCTCGGCTCGGAGTCCGCCGCCGAGCGGATCGGCACGGCGCCGCTGGCGCGGGTGGCCGGCCGGGCGGCGTACGCCCTCGAGCCGCAGGCCTTCGGCTACGCGCCTGTCGAGGCCGCCAACGCCGCGCTGAAGCGCGCCGGGATCGACTGGTCCGAGGTCGGCGCCGTCGAGCTCAACGAGGCGTTCGCGGTGCAGTCGCTCGCCTGTGTCGACGCGTGGCCGATCGACGAGGCGATCGTCAACCAGCGCGGCGGCGCGATCGCGATCGGGCACCCGCTCGGCGCCTCCGGCGGCCGGCTCGTCGGCACGCTCGCCAAGGTGCTGCGCGAGACCGGCCAGCGCTGGGGCGTCGCCGCCATCTGCATCGGCGTCGGGCAGGGCCTGGCCGTCGTGCTCGAGAACGAGGAGGCCCGCTGACATGGCCCGCACGCAGCTGATGGAGACCGCCGACGAGGCGGTCGCCGGGATCGAGGACGGCTCGACCGTCCTGGTGGGCGGGTTCGGCCTCGCCGGCATGCCCTTCGACCTGATCGACGCCCTCATCCGGCAGGGCGCGAAGGACCTCACGATCGTCGCCAACAACGCCGGCAACGGCGAGGTCGGGCTGGCCGCGCTCCTCAAGGCGGGCCGGGTGCGCAAGGTGCTGTGCTCGTTCCCGCGGCAGGTCGACTCCTACGTCTTCGACGAGCTCTACCTCGCCGGCAAGGTCGAGCTGGAGGTCGTGCCCCAGGGCAACCTCGCCGAGCGGATGCGCGCGGCCGGCGCCGGGATCGGCGCGTTCTACAGCCCGACCGCCGTCGGCACGCCGCTGGCCGAGGGCAAGGAGACGCGGACCATCGACGGCCGCGACTACCTGCTGGAGTACCCCATCAGGGGCGACTACGCGCTCATCTCCGCGCACCACGCCGACGGGATGGGCAACCTCGTCTACCGCAAGACCGCCCGCAACTTCGGACCCGTCATGGCGACCGCCGCGACGACGACCATCGCGCAGGTCAGCGAGGTCGTCCCGACCGGCGCGCTGGACCCGGAGGCGGTCGTCACCCCGTCCATCTACGTCGACCGCGTCGTCGCGGTCGAGGCCCGCCACTACACCGTGCAGGGAGCCCGCTGATGACCTCTCTCGCCACCGGTACGACGACCGGTACGTCGACCGTCGAGCACCTGGACCGCGGGCCGCTGTCCATGGACGAGCTGGCCGAGGTGATCGCCCGCGACATCCCCGAGGGCTCCTTCGTCAACCTCGGCATCGGGCAGCCCACCAAGATCGCCGACCACCTCCCCGCCGAGCTCGGCGTCGTGCTGCACACCGAGAACGGCATGCTCGGGATGGGGCCGGCGGCGCACGGCGACGACGTCGACGCCGACCTCACCAACGCCGGCAAGGTGCCCGTCACCGAGCTCCCCGGAGCGTCGTACTTCCACCACGCCGACTCCTTCGCGATGATGCGCGGCGGCCACCTCGACGTCTGCGTGCTCGGCGCCTACCAGGTCGCCGGCAACGGCGACCTCGCCAACTGGCACACCGGCAAGCCCGGTGCGATCCCGGCCGTCGGCGGGGCGATGGACCTCGCGATCGGCGCCAAGGACGTCTTCGTGATGATGGGCCTGTTCGGCAAGGACGGCTCGGCGAAGCTGGTGCCGGCGTGCACCTACCCGCTGACCGGCGTCGGCTGCGTGAGCCGGGTCTACACCGACCACGGGGTGTTCGAGGTCGGCGGCGACGAGGTGGTCGTCACCACGACGTGGGGGATCTCCGTCGACGAGCTGCGCGAGCGGCTCGACGTGCCGCTGGCGGTCCTCGGGGGCTGACGGCACCCCACCTGACCCGCCTGACCCGCCTGCCCCATCGGTCACCCGGACCGTCACCGGCTGTCCACAGGCCGCATCTGCGCGGCGCTCCTCCCCAGGGTCCGACCCGGGCGTCGGCCGGGTGTCCGACCCCGCTGCGAGCGTCCCGGTTCCGATCCCGGAGCAGGAGGCAGCAGATGGTGGACAGGAACGACGGCAGGGCGGCACGCGAGGCGTGGCAGCGGCTGCTGTGGCGGGCGACGCAGGCACGGCGGCTGCCCACCGCCGACGCGGACCGCCTGGCGGCCCTCGCGGTGCACGTCGTCGACCCGGTCGGCGAGCAGGTGCTGCTCGAGGCCGTGGCGTCGGCGTGGTCGCAGGGCTGGCAGCCGGCGGAGGTCGTGCACCACGTGACCAGCAGGTCTGGTCGTGCGGCGGGCCGGTTGGTCGACCTGGCGATCGTCGCCGACCACGACCGGCGACCGGGCCAGGTGCTGGACCCGCGCTGGCAGGGCCAGGTCGACCGGCTGCGGTCCCGGTCGGAGTCGACCCGGCTTGACTGGCTGCGCCAGTGGCGCCGACGCGACGGGCTCGACCGCCGCCAGTGCTACGACGCCGTCGGCGACTGCTGGCGGGTGCTCGCACGCCTGCCCCGGCTCCCGGTCCTGGTGCCGCCCCCGGGACACGACGCCACCGCGGTGGAGTTCGCGTCGCCCTCCCCCGCGGCCGCCGCCGATCCGGCGCTCGACCGGATCCGCAAGCTCCTGGCGAAGGCCGAGTCGACGTCCTTCGAGGCGGAGGCCGAGGCGCTGACCGCCAAGGCGCAGCAGCTGATGGCCCGGCACGCCGTCTCCCGGGCCCAGCTCCACGACCCGGCCGCCGCCGACGGTCCGCGGATGGTGCGGCTCCTGCTCGAGCCGCCGTACGCCTCGGCCAAGGGGGTGCTGCTCGGCGCCGTGGCCGGCGCCAACCGGTGTCGGGCGATCGAGCTGACCGGCCTGGACCTGGGCGTCGTGGTCGGCCACGCCGACGACCTCGCCGCGGTCGAGGTGCTGTTCACCTCGCTGCTCGTGCAGGCCGGCCACGCGCTCGGCGCCGCAGTGCGCGACGCGCCGCCCGGCAGCCGGGTCCGGTCGACCGGCTTCCGCCAGTCCTTCCACCTCGGCTTCGCGGCGCGGATCCGGGAGCGGCTGGCCGCGGTCGACGCGGCCGTGCTCGCCGAGCCGGGCGCGGCCGGCTCGTTGCCCGTGCTGCGCTCGCGTGCGGCGGCGGTCGAGGACGCGATCGACCGGCTGTTCGGCAGCCGCTTGACCGAGGGCCGGATCGGTGGCCGGTGGGACGAGCTCGGCGCCTCCCAGGGCCGCGCGGCCGCCGACCGGGCGCGCCTGCGCGCTGGCGAGCTGTCGGCGTGACGAGGCACGATGGACGCCATGACGACGCCGACCCTCGGTCCGGGGCACACGCGCGCGGACCTCGACCGGATGCCCGACGACGGCAACCGCTACGAGCTGCTCGAGGGTGAGATCGTCATGTCGCCGGCGCCGTCGTTCGACCACCAGCGCTCGTCCGGCAATCTCTACTACGCACTGCGGCTCGCCTGCCCGGCGGGGCTGGTCGTGCTCGCGGCCCCCTTCGACGTCCAGCTCGAGGAGCTGTCCGTGGTCGAGCCCGACCTGCTGGTGGTGGAGCGCGACCGACCCGAGCAGCGTGGGCTGACCGGCGCGCCGCTGCTGGTCGTCGAGATCCTGTCCCCGAGCAGTCGGGGCCGGGACCAGGTGCGCAAGAAGCGGATCTACGAGCGAGCCGGCGTCCCGTCGTACTGGATCCTCGACCCGGACGTCCCCAGCCTCACCGCCTGGGAGCTGCGGGGTGGACGCTACGAGGTGGCAGCGCTGGTCGTGGCCGACGAGGAGTGGACCGCCGCCGCCCCCTACGACCTCACCCTCGTCCCGGCGCGGCTGCTCGACTGACCGACGGTCCGGGAGGCGCGTCAGGCGCGTCAGGCGCCGGTCAGGTCCTGGGCGTCGATGATCCGGTAGGCGTAGCCCTGCTCGGCCAGGAACCGCTGCCGGTTCTGCGCGAACTCGGCGTCCACGGTGTCGCGCGCGACGATCGTGTAGAAGTGCGCGACCTTGCGCTCGCCGTCCGGGCCGGGGTCGCCGGGACGCAGCAGCCGGCCCAGCCGCTGGGCCTCCTCCTGCCGGGAGCCGAACGAGCCGGACACCTGGATCGCCACCTCGGCCGTGGGCAGGTCGATGGAGAAGTTCGCGACCTTCGACACCACGAGCAGCCCGATCTCGCCGGAGCGGAAGCCGTCGAAGAGCCGCTGGCGCTCCTTGACGGGCGTCTGGCCGGTGATCACCGGTGCGTCCAGGGTGGCGGCGAGCTCGTCGATCTGCTCGAGGTACTGGCCGATCACCAGGGTCGGCTGGCCCGCGTGCCGGGTGACGAGGTCGCGCACCACACCGAGCTTCTCCGGCGTGCAGGCGGCCAGCCGGTAGCGCTCCTCCGGCTCCGCCGTCGCGTAGACCATCCGGGACGCGTCCGGCAGCGAGACCCGCACCTCGACGCAGTCGGCGGGCGCGATCCAGCCCTGCGCCTCGATGTCCTTCCACGGGGCGTCGTACCGCTTCGGCCCGATAAGGGAGAACACGTCGCCCTCGCGGCCGTCCTCGCGCACCAGCGTCGCGGTCAGCCCGAGCCGGCGGCGCGCCTGCAGGTCCGCGGTCATCCGGAAGATCGGGGCGGGGAGCAGGTGCACCTCGTCGTAGACGATCAGCCCCCAGTCGCGGGCGTCGAAGAGCTCGAGGTGCGGGTAGACGCCCTTCCGCTTCGTCGTCACGACCTGGTAGGTCGCGATCGTGACCGGGCGGATCTCCTTGACGGTGCCGGAGTACTCCCCGATCTCGTCGGGTGTCAGGGACGTACGGCGGACCAGCTCGTCCTTCCACTGCCGCGCGCTCACGGTGTTGGTCACCAGGATCAGCGTGGTCGCCCGGGCGTGCGCCATCGCGGCGGCGCCGACGATGGTCTTGCCCGCGCCGCAGGGGAGTACGACGACGCCGGAGCCACCGTGCCAGAACGACTCCGCCGCCTCGCCCTGGTAGGTGCGCAGCGCCCAGCCGTCCTCGGCGAGCTCGATCGGGTGGGCCTCGCCGTCGACGTACCCCGCGTAGTCCTCGGCCGGCCACCCGAGCTTGAGCAGCGCCTGCTTGAGGTTGCCGCGCTCGGACGGGTGCACCACGACGCCCTGCTCGTCGTGCGGCAGGTCGTCGAGCCGGGCGCCGAGCATGCCGGCCACCTTCTTGGCGCGCAACACCTCCTCGAGCACCGGTCGGTCCGTCGAGGTGAGCACGAGGCCGTGGGTCGGGTGCTTCTCGAGCCGCAGCCGGCCGTAGCGGGCCATGGTCTCGGCGACGTCGACGAGCAGCGCGTGGGGGACCGGGTAGCGCGAGTAGGTCAGCAGCGTGTCCACGACCTGCTCGGCGTCGTGGCCCGCGGCCCGCGCGTTCCACAGCCCCAGCGGCGTCAGCCGGTAGGTGTGGACGTGCTCCGGCGACCGCTCGAGCTCCGCGAAGGGCGCGATCGCCTTGCGGCACTCCGCCGCCTGCTCGTGGTCGACCTCCAGCAGCAGCGACTTGTCCGACTGCACGATCAGGGGTCCGTCACTCACCGCACGATCCTAGTTGCCGCCCGAAGTCAGGAGACGGGGACCACCCGGCTGATCCGGTGCACCGCGTAGCGCCGCTCGGCGTCGGGGTCGTCGTCGCTCGCGTCGGCGTCGCGGGCGGTGAGCTGGCCGCCCTCGACGACCAGGGGCAGCACCGGACGCTCCGTCACCACGCCCTGGTTGTCGGTGAAGCCGATGACCACGACGCCGCGTCGCTCCACCGCGTCCCGCAGCGCCGAGAGCACGCCGCCGCCGGGCGCGGAGGCGGACGCGGGCCGGGACCGGGCCGCCTCGTCCCCGTCGCGCACGGACCGCACGGCGTTCGCGACCTGCGCCGCCTGCCGGGCCGACGCCCGGGCGCCGTCGGCGCCCTCGCGGGTGCGTGGCGTCCGGGCGCGCAGGCCCTCCGGCGCGCCGACCCGGACGACGCCGTCGGGGCCCTCGACGACGGGGGCGGCGCCGAGCTCCCGCAGCCGCGGGAGGAGTACGTCGACCGGCACCGTCGAGACGAGGACCGTCGGTGCGATGCGCTGCAGGCCCAGGCTGGCGGCGCGCGGGTGGTTGACGAGCGCGGCGAGCGCCGCCTCGTCGTCGGAGCGGACGAAGGCGCTCGCCGCGCCGACCCGCAGCCGCCCGAAGCTGCGGGCCACGTCGTCGACGAGGTAGCTCAGCGGTTGGGGGACCGGCGTGCGCGACGCGGCCAGCAGGAAGGCGTGCACCTCGGCCGCGGTCCAGCCGTTGTCGAGGGCGCGGCGCACGGAGGCGTTGCTGAACCGGTAGACGGTCGCCGCGCCGTGGGAGTCGACGTCGGCGACCTGGTGCAGCCGGCGGGCGAGGTCGGGCTCCAGCGGCCCCGGGGCCACGGCGGTCAGGTCGGCCTGCAGCAGCACGTGATCGACCGGCTTCGGCAGCACCGCCCCCAGGACGGCGACCGGGTCGCCGCCCTCGACCAGGGCCCGCCCGTGCGGGGCGAGGACGTCGGCGCCGGTGATGCCGAGGACGGCCGCCTCGGCGGCGGCCCAGGCGACCAGGTCGGGCCGGGTCCGCGGCCGGCGCGGGCGCTCCCACGCGATCCGGGCGACCAGCGACGGTACGCCGGTCCCGGCAGCCAGCCCCTCGCCGTCGGGCAGCCCGGCCAGCACGCGCAGCACCATCGCCTTCGCCTCGGGCATCCCGGCCGCCGCCAGCTCGGGAGTCAGTGCGTTCCACGGCTTCTGGTCCGGCCCGCGCTCGCCGACCAGCGACGGCAGCCGCGGGCTCGCCAGCCACGCCCGGGCCAGCGCCGTCCACTGCTCGGCCGGCGGCAGGTCGCGCCACCGGTCGAACTCGTCGGTCGGCACCCACACCGGGTTGCCGTCCGCGTCGGCGCGGGTGCCGGCGAGTCCGGCCTCGACCGCGACCTCGACGATCAGTGCCGCCTCGCGCTCGGCGACCTGCAGGTGCGCCGCCGCCGCCCGGAGCTCGCGCACTCCCAGGCCGGTCGTGCGCAGCGCCGCGGCCGGGCGGGTGCCCCACCACTCGAGCAGCATCCCGGTGCGTCGTACGACGTCCGTCGCGGCCCCCACCGCGGCGCTGTCCGCGAGCCGTGCCATCCGCGGCTCGCTGGCCACGTGCGGGGGCTCGTCGACCGGCGTCGTCGTGGTGCGCCCGCCCCGCAGGGCGAGGCCCACCTCGCCGGGAACGACCAGCAGTCCCGGCTGCAGCGAGCCGCCCGGCAGCAGCAGCCGGTGGGCGATGAGCAGCTCCGCCGGCGACTCGGCGTCCTCGGGTCGCAGTCCGATCCGGGCCGACCCGGGCTTCGCCGTGCTGCCGTTGGCGACCACGTGCTCGAGCAGGGCCCGGGCCTCGTCCGGCAGCGCGTCGATGACGGCGCGCAGCTCGTCCAGCGGCCGCGGTGCGGCGGAGCGGGGCCGCAGCCCGCTGACCCCCGCCTCCGGCCCGCCGACGAGCGCGTCCGCGACCACCGTCAGCGCGCGCAGGCCCTCGGGCGACTCCCACGCCAGCGCCAGGTCCACGAGTCGTCGTACGACGTCGACGGCGTGGCCCGGCCGGGCGTGCACCAGGTCGACGAGCTCGGATTCGTTGGTTTGGCCGGCGACCACGAGGGCATCCAGTACGGAAAGCTCGCCTCGGGTGAGGCCGTCGAGCGCGCGTGCGATCGAGCTCCTCACCGCGGCGCGCGAGGCGAGTTGACCGAAGTCGTGAGGGGCAGGGGTGGCGAGGTCGGGACGGTCCGTGAGCAGGCGCTGCAGCCGCTCGTCGGGCCACGACCGCAACTGGTCCGCCAACGACCGGTGCCTGTTCGGTCCCGCTCCCACGTCGTCCAAACTACCGACATGGGTGCCGCGCACGGAGGACGTCCCCGCATGACCGATGTCCAGCACGTCGAGCTGCACCACGGTGCCGCGACGGACGTCGGCATGGTCCGTGCGGCCAACGAGGACTCCTACCTCGCCGACCCGCCGGTCTTCGTCGTCGCCGACGGCATGGGCGGGCACGACCGCGGGGACGTCGCCAGCGCCCTCGTCATCGAGGAGTTCGCCCGCCTCGCCGCCGACGGGTACGACGCCGAGCGGGGCGCCGAGGTCGTCGCCGCCACGCTGCAGGCGGTCCAGGACCGGATCCTCGCCTTCGACGCCGAGCAGCGCGCGGGCGGCGCCGACGAGACCTTCTCGGCCGGTACGACGGCCGTCGTCGCGCTGCTCGTCGACTCCGACTCCGGCCCGATGTGGCTGCTCGCCAACGTCGGCGACTCGCGGATCTACCGCTTCACCGACGGCGAGCTCGAGCAGGTGAGCGTCGACCACAGCCTCGTCCAGGAGCTCGTCGACTCCGGGCAGATCACCGCGGCCGCGGCCGCCCGCCACCCCAGCCGCAACGTCATCACCCGGGCCCTCGGCGGCTCGGCCCTGCCGGGCGGGGTCAGCGGCGAGGCCGACTACTTCCTGCTGCCGCTGTCGTCCGCCGAGCGCCTCCTGCTCTGCTCCGACGGCGTGAGCGGGATGATCGGCGACGACGAGATCGGCCGGATCCTCGACCAGAACGAGGACCCGCGCGACGCCGCCGAGAAGGTCGTCGCGGCCGCGGTCGCCGCCGGCGGTCACGACAACGCGACCGCCGTCGTGGTGGATGTGGTGGGATTGGTGCACACCGATCCGTACGACTCCGATGCGCAGCGGGTGAGTCTGGAGCAGAAGTTGGGAGCACTCCCATGAGCGAGAACGCCACGGGCGCCGCGGGCGCCTGGTCCTACCGCGAGGGTGACTGGTTCGCGGTCTTCGGAACCCGGGCCACCGTGCTGCTGCCGGCGTCGCAGAAGGACCAGGTCGTCGGCCTCTGGGCGCTCGTCGACGGCGGTGCCGGCTTCGACGAGGTCCTCGACGGCCTGCTGGCCTCGGGGCTGAGCCGGCTGCCCGGCTTCGTCCTCGCCAGCACCGACGACGGCCCGACCCGGGTGCTGCTGCGCGGCCAGGGCGTCACCGCGACCCTCGTCGCCGGCGGGGAGGAGGTGGCGCTCGACGGCGCCGCCAGCCACACCTGGGTGGAGCGCACGGTGGAGGACGTCACGGCACTGTCGGTGTCCCTGCCCGCGGCGGAGGGTGCCGAGGGAGCAGCCGAAGGAGCCGAGGCGGCCGCGGACCTCCCGATCGTGACCGGCCTGGTCCGGGTCGGGCGCATCGACCGGCCCGCGGTCCGACCCGCTGCCCCCGCTGCTCCCGCGGCGGGCGTGCTCGAGGACGAGGACACCATGCCGCCGGCCGCCGGCTTCGCGCACGCGGCTGCCCCCGACCTCGCCCCGGCCCCGGACCTCGCCCCGGCGGCCGAGGAGGACGTGCTGGCCGACGCCGGCGACGTCGAGGACGTGCCGGTCGACGAGCAGCCCGCGGCTCCCGACGAGCTGGCCGAGGAGGTCCCCGAGGCCTCCACCGAGGCCTCCACCGAGGCCTCCACTGAGGCCTCCATCGAGGTGGCCGACGAGCCGTCCCCGCTCGACGACGGCACCGCGACCGAGGTGCTCGAGGTCGTCGACGACCCGCTCACCGACCCGTTGCCCGTGCCGCCGCCGACCCCCGCGGCGCCGCAGCCCGCGCCCGACGGCTGGGTGACGCCGTGGGACTCGGCCCCCGAGGCGGCAGGCGCGGACGCAGCGGGCGACGAGGCGGGTGACGAGCCCGCGAGCCAGGAGCACGTCGCCCCCGACGTACCCCTCCCGCCCGCACCGCCGCTGCTCCCCGCCGGCGCCACCGAGATGGCCCCGGCCGGCTGGGTGCCCCCGCCGCCGCCGGCTGATCCCGCCGACGCCGCCGACGAGGCGCCGCCGCTGGGGATCGGTGCCTGGGAGCCCGTGGGCGGTCCGCCGCCCCCGCCCGAGCCGGCGCCGTTCGACGCCGGCGACCACGACGGCCACACCGTCACCGGTGCGGGTGCCGCGCCGACCCCGCCGCTGCCGGGCATCCCCGGCCAGCCGCAGGCACCCGCCGTCACCCAGCCGGTCGCGAAGCTGCTGGTCTCCGACGGCCAGACGATCGTGGTCGACCGCGCCGTCCTCATCGGCCGGGCACCGGAGGCACGGCGGTTCACCTCGACCGAGCAGCCGACGCTGGTCACCGTGCCGAGCCGGCTGCACGAGATCTCCTCGACCCACGTCGAGGTGCGCCCGGGCACCGGCGCCGACCACGGCACCGCCGTCGTGACCGACATGGGCTCGACCAACGGCACCGTGCTCGTCCAGCCCGGCCTCGGGCCCGAGGACCTCAAGCCCGGCATCGCCGTGCAGCTGATCCCCGGCGCCATCATCAACCTCGGTGACGGGATCACCATCCAGGTCACCCGACCCTGACCCGCCACCGCTACTCGGAGCGTTCCCCATGTCACACCTGCCCCCGACCGCCGAGCCGGTGATGTTCCCGCCGGCCGAGCTCGACCGCCGGTTCTCGGCGTTCGTGGTCGATCGCGCGATCGGGTGGGGCGTGTCCGCGGGCGTCGGCTACGCCGTCTGGCAGCTCGGTGACGCCCCCGCCAGCACCGCGATCCTCGCGGCGCTCGGGTGCGCGGTGCTGCTCGGTGTGGTCACCGCGATCGTGCTGGGCACGACCGGGCTGACGCCGGGCAAGGCGGCCGTCGGCCTCCGGGTCGTACGACGAGCGACGGGTCGTCCCATCGGGGTGCCGGCCGCCATCGGGCGCACCGCCGCCCTCGGCCTGGCGGGCCTGCCCACCATCGGGATGGGGCTGGCCACGCTCGCCTGGACGGCCGCCGCCGACCCGACCCGGCAGCGGCGGGCGCTGCACGACCGGATCGGCGATGCCGTCGTCGTCGACGTCCAGCCCGTGCCGGTGGAGGCCGAGGAGGTCGACGAGCGGCCGCAGCAGATCGTGAACCTCACCGCGATGCGGCTGATGCCGGTGCCGTCGCCGGAGCAGCTCGGCCCAGTGCCCACGCCGTTGCCGCGACCGGCGCCGGCGGCCGCACCCGCACCGGCACCTGGCCCGGCACCTGCGCCGACGCCTGTCCCGGCACCGGCCCCGCCCCCCACGCCCTCCGCGCCGCCGGTGCCCGCCCCCGCCCCGGCTCCCGTTGCAGCGCGCGCCCAGACCCCCGCGCCGCCGCCCGCCGCCCCGCGTCCGGCCGGCGCCCACCGAGCCGAGCCGGCCCCCACCGTACGCCTGCCCGCCGAGCAGACCCGGATCCGGACCGCGACCCCGGAGCAGCCGGCCGCCGCGGCGCCGGCCGCCGCGCCCCGCTGGCGGGTCGCGTTCGACTCGGGGGAGTCCTTCGTGGTGGAGGGTCTCGCCATCGTCGGGCGCCGGCCGGAGGCCAAGCCCGGCGAGCCGGTGCGCCACGTCGTACCGCTCCGCTCGTCCGACATGTCGCTGTCGAAGACCCACGCGCAGTTCCAGGTCGCGCCGGACGGCGCCCTGGTCGTGATGGACCGCGGCTCGACGAACGGCTCCTACGTCGTCCGGCGCGGCATGTCGAAGGCGTTGACCGCCGGGCGGCCCAGCACACTGCTCGCCGGCGACGAGGTCCGCTTCGGCGACCGCACGATGTCGGTCGAGCAGGTCTGACGCGCAGGCGTCAGTGCCCGCCGGCCGCGCCGGGGCGCCACTCGCGACGCAGCAGGCCGTAGACCGCCGTGTCGCTCCAGCCGCCGTCGCGGTCCGGGAAGTCCTCGCGGGTGTGGGCCTCGTGCCGCATGCCGAGCCGCTCGCACAGGCGGGCCGACGCGGTGTTGCGCGGGTCCAGCTGCGCCATCAGCCGGTGCAGCGGATAGTGCCCGAACCCGACGTCGACCAGGGCCCGGGCCGCCTCGGTGGCGAGGCCGCGGCCGGCGTATGCGGGGGAGAACACCCAGCCGAGCTCGCCGACCGACGGCGGGGCGTCGGGGCCGTGCGCGGCGGCGAGCCGCAGCATCACGTCGCCGACCAGCACCCCCTCGTGCACGACCGCGAGGGTGAGGGCGTCGCCCACCTGGCGCGGCGCCGTGCCTGCCACCATCCGCTCCAGCCGTGCGGTGAGACCGTCCTCGTCGAGCGCGGGGAAGGGCAGGTAGCGGGTGACCTCGGGGTCGGAGCAGTAGGCGCCGATGGCGGCGCGGTCTCCGGGGTCCACGGCCCGCAGCACCAGCCGCGAGGTGCGGATCGGGAGCGGTGGGGCGGTCAGGGGCGCGCTGGTCACCCTCCGAACCTAGGGCCGACCGCAAGTCCTTTCCCTCCCGTCACGGGCATGTCCTACGATGTGCCGTCGCGCGCCAGCAGGGCGCGCGTTCGTGCAGTGCGACGAGGAAGGTCGAGACCGTGCCGACTGGCAAGGTGAAGTGGTACGACGCGGAGAAGGGCTTCGGCTTCCTCTCCCAGGCCGACGGGCCGGACGTCTACGTGCGTTCCGACGCCCTGCCGGAAGGCGTGACCACGCTCAAGGCCGGCACCCGCGTCGAGTTCGGCATCGCCCAGGGCCGCCGCGGCGACCAGGCGCTGCAGGTCAAGCTGGTCGACGCGCCCGCCTCGGTGGCGCGCAACCAGAAGGACGCGCGCCGCAAGAAGCCCGAGGAGATGGTCCCGATCGTCGAGGACCTGATCCGCCTGCTCGACGGGGTGGGGGAGGCCTACCGCCACGGCCGGCATCCGGACCGTCGTACGTCGCAGCCGGTCGCCAAGCTGCTGCGCGCGCTCGCCGACGAGCTCGACTCCTGACCCCGGTCCCGCGGATCCCGCGGGTCGCAGCGATCAGCCGACGGTGACGGTCGGCTGCTGGCGCCGGCGCGCGCGCTGGTGCGGCGCCGTCCGCAGCACGAAGACGGCCCAGGCGCCCAGCAGGACGGCGGCGAAGCCGAGCCCGAAGTCGTTCACGGCGGGGTAGGACAGGACGACCCCGAGGAAGCCGCCGACCACCCACGCCAGCTGCAGCGTCGTGTCGCCCTTGGCGAACGCGCTGGCGTGCGCACGGACCGGCACCCCGGACTGGATGGTCGAGTCCAGGGACACCTTGGCGAGGTACTGCATCAGCCCGACGGTCAGGCCGAGCACCACCAGCGGCACCAGGCTGTAGAGCACGGTCGCGACGACCAGCGCCGCGATGTCGGCGACCAGTGCGACGACCACCATGACGGCCGGGTTGATCCGGCGCGCGAGCGAGGCCACCACGATGCCGATCGTGTTGCCGAGGCCGGCGGCGCCGATGACGAGACCGACGAGGAGCGTCGACTTCGTCGTGGTCTCCCAGCCGTCGAGCGGCTCGGTGGCGAGGACGAAGGTCATGAACATCGTCAGGAAGCCGGAGAGCAGGCGCGGCCCGCAGTTGGCCCGGAGCGCGAAGGCGACCTTCGGCGGCAGGCCGGTGGCACGCCGGGCACCGGCGACCCCGGACCGCGGGGCGTCGATCGACTCCTCGCCTGCTGAGGCGTCGACCCGCGCCGGGAGCAGGATGGCTGCGACCGTGCCGACCACGAACACGACGAAGGCGTAGCGGCAGGCCCACTCCGGGCCGATCCAGTACGCCGCACCCGCGAGCGGCGCCGAGACGCAGGCGCCGACCACGCCGGCCAGCGAAACCCGGCCGTTGGCCTTCACGAGGGTGATCTCGTGCGGCAGCAGCCGGGGCACCGCCGCGGCCTTCGCGACGCCGTACGCCTTGGACGAGACCAGGACGCCGAGCGCGGCGACGTAGAACCACGGTGATCCGTCGCCGAGCGTGCCGGCCAGGACCCAGCACAGGAAGGCGCGCAGCGCGAACGTCGAGCCGATCGCCCAGCGCCGCCCGTGGCTGAACCGGTCGAGGAACGGCCCGATCAGCGGCGCGACGATCGCGAACGGCACCATCGTCAGCCCGAGGAACAGCAGCACGGGGCCGCGCTCGCCACTCGTGGCGCCAGCGAAGAAGACGGTCCCGGCGAGGGCGATCGCGAACGCGGAGTCGCCGGCGGCATTGCAGGCGTGCAGCTCGATGAGCCGGTTGAGGCCCGATCGCTCGGCACCCTGCGCCCCGGCCGCCTTGCGGGCGGTGCGCACGGTCGCGCGGCTCGCCCGCCCCGTGACCCGGGCCGTCGCGCGCAGCCCCCGGGCGGTGGCCTTGGCGCCGGTGCCGATGCTGGCGCCGACGGCGCGCACCGAGCCGGTCTCGGTGAGCGCGGGGTCGGTGGGCGCGGGGCCGGGCTCGTTCCCGGAGGGGCGCGGGTCGGCTCCGTCGGTGCTCACCCTCCCTATCTTGCCTGCTGGGGCCGACGCGGCACCGTGACAGGGGACCGGGAGGGAGCGGGAGGCCGCCCCGACGTGACGGGGCTCGCCGTGATGGGTCATGCTGTGCCCCGTGTCCACCCTCGAGCGCAAGCTGACCGACGCCGCCGCGGCAGGCGCGGTCGACGTTGCCCGCGCGGCCCTGCTCGACGAGGTCGACGCCACCGACGTCGGCGAGCACCTCGGCCACCAGGTCGACGGGCTCCGGGTGGTGACGCACCTCTTCGCGTGCACGCGCAAGGGCTACGTCGGCTGGCAGTGGGCGGTGACCCTGACCCGAGCGTCGCGCCAGCGCAAGGTCACCGTCGTCGAGGTCGTGCTGCTGCCCGGCCAGGACGCGATCGTCGCGCCGGCGTGGGTGCCCTACCGGGACCGGCTCCGTCCCGGGGACATGTCGCCGGGCGACCTGCTGCCGGTCTCCGACGACGACGCGCGCCTCGTGCCGACGTACTCCTTCGGCGACGACCCGCTCGACACCAACGAGAAGGCGCAGGTCCGCGAGGTCGCCAAGGACCTCGGCCTCGGCCGCGTCCGGGTGCTCTCGCCCGAGGGCCGTGACGCCGCCGCCGAGCGGTGGTACGACGGCGACCCCGGCCCCGACGCGCCGATCGCCCGCTCCGCGCCGCACCACTGCCACTCGTGCGGCTTCCTGGTCCGCCTCTCCGGCCCCCTGTCGGAGATGTTCGGCGTGTGCGCGAACGGCGACGCCAACGACGACGGCCGGGTGGTCGCCTTCCAGCACGGCTGCGGCGCCCACTCCGAGGTGCGGCTCAGCAAGCGTCAGCAGCCGCAGCCCCCGGCGCCGCCGGTCCTGGACACCATCGCGCCCGACGACCTCGACGCGCTGTAGCGCGTCACGCGCGCGACAGGATCGACACCGCGTAGAGCTCGTCCACCGGCCGCAGGTCGTATCCCCCGAACCGGTGGTCGACGCGCAGCCCGGCAGCCGTGACGTCGGCGACGAAGTCGTCGACCGCGTAGGCGCGGGCGGTCTCGGGGCCGCCGGACAGGTGGAAGCCGACCAGCATCCGGCCGGTGGGGGTGAGCAGCGAGCCGAGCCGCTCGAGGACGGCGACCTCGGTGCCCTCGGCGACGAAGGTCAGCACGTTCCCGACGCACACGACCAGCTCGAACGCTGTGGGGTGCCCGGCCGCGGCGAGTGCCTCGGGCGTCAGGGCGAGGATCTCCAGCGGCACGACCGGCAGGTCGGGGTAGGTGCTGCGCGACTGCTCGACCAGGGCCGGGTCGGGCTCCGCGGCGGTGACCGCGTGGCCCCGGGCCTGCAGGTAGGAGCCGATCCGGCCCATCCCGGACCCGGCGTCGAGGATCCGCGCACCGCGACCGACCATCGTGTCGGCCAGGCGCGCCTCGCCGAACACGTCCTCGCCGCGACCGATCATCTCGGCGAAGCGCTCGCCGTAGCCCACGTGCTTCGCGCCGCCGAGCGCCCAGCGGGTCGGGGGCAGCACGGCCCCGTCGCCGCTCACGCCTCGCCGCCCGTGTCGCCCGTGTCGCCGCCCGCGGCGCCGCCCGTGGCGTCGTCGCGCTCGACGCGCACCTGTCGCCGGCGCTTGCAGTACTCCACGCCGAGCAGCCCCAGGCCCACCCCGGTCAGGCACATCCACAGCAGCCAGGTCCGGTCGCCCTCCTCGAGCCGGCCGTAGAACGGCAGCAGGGCGAGGAACGCCAGCGCGAACAGCGCCGTCCCGACCTGGACCGTCCGCACGCCGTCGACGTCGAGGGGCTCGACGGGGGCGATGAGATAGGTGCGCTTCCCGATCTCGTGCTGGGTCGGCTGGTCGTCGCGGAGGTCCACGCGACGATCGTACGGCGACCGCGGGGCGGCTCGTCCGGCCAGCGTCCCACCGGTGCGGAATAGTTAGCAGAGGTAATGACTTGTGCCGATGTCATGCCGTCACTTGACCAGCACGTCCGCAGCAACGCCGGCCTCGCCACCGAGCTCCGGTTCTCGGTGATGCGCCTGCGGCGTCGCCTCGTGCGCGAGCGCCACCCCGACAACGACCTCAGCCTCTCGGCCATGGCCGTGCTCTGGGGACTGCACCGTCACGGCGACCTCACCGTCGGCGCGCTGGCCGCGCGCGAGCAGGTGCGGCCCCCGAGCATGACCCGCTCGGTGAACGCGCTGGTCGACGCCGGGCTCGTCGAGCGGCTGCCGCATCCCGAGGACGGCCGCCAGGTCGTCGTACGGCTGACGGAGGCGGGGCGGGGCGTGGTGCACGCCGACGCCGCCCGCCGCGACCGCTGGCTGTGGCGGCGCCTCGAGGACCTCACGCCCGAGGAGCGCGACGTGCTGCGCCGCGCCGCCCCGATCCTGCAGCGCATCGCCGCCTCCGACCCGGACCCCGACTGACACCCCGACACCCCTGACCGAGACACCCCGACCGAAGGAGCCACCACGAGCCCCCGCTTCCGATCCCTCGCCCACCCGAACTACCGCCTCTACTTCGCCGGCAGCCCCGTCTCCAACGTCGGCACCTGGATGCAGCGCGTCGCCCAGGACTGGCTGGTCCTCACCATCCCCGGCAACGGCGGCACCGCGCTCGGCATCACCACCGGGCTGCAGTTCCTGCCCGTCCTCCTGCTCTCGCCGTACGCCGGCGTGATCGCCGACCGCTTCCCGAAGCGCGAGATGCTGCAGGTCACGCAGGCCGTGATGGCGCTGTCGTCGCTCGTGCTCGGCGCGATCGCCGCGCTGGGCGCCGCGCAGACCTGGCACATCTACGTCCTCGCGTTCGTCTTCGGCATCGGCGCCGCCTTCGACGCGCCCGCCCGGCAGGCGTTCGTCTCGGAGATGGTCGGCACCGACGACGTCGCCAACGCGGTGAGCCTCAACTCCGCCGCGTTCAACACCGCGCGGATGATCGGCCCCGGCATCGCCGGCGTGCTGATCGGCCTCGGTGGCGGCGGGATGCAGGCCACCGGCTGGGTGATCCTCGCCAACGCGCTGTCCTACGCCGCCGTGATCCTGCAGCTGCGCCGGATGGACCCCCGCACCTTGCACTCGCCGCGTCCCGCGGGCCGCGAGCCCGGGATGCTGCGCGCGGGCGTCGGCTACCTGCGCGGCCAGCCGAAGATGCTGATGATCCTCGTCCTGGTCTTCTTCGTCGGCACGTTCGGCATGAACTTCCAGCTCACGTCGGCGCTGATGGCGACCGAGGTGTTCGGCAAGGGTGCCGAGGAGTACGGCGTCCTCGGCTCCGTCCTCGCGATCGGCTCCCTCAGCGGCGCGCTGCTCGCGGCCGGCCGCGTTCGGGTCCGCGTGCGGCTGGTGATGGGCGCGGCCGTCGCGTTCGGCCTGCTCGAGATCGCGGCGGGCCTCGCGCCGTCGTACCTCGTCTTCGTCGCGCTCTGCCCGCTGCTCGGCATCTCGGTGATCACCGTGCTCAACTCGTGCAACGCGCTGCTGCAGACGGAGTCCGAGCCGGCGCTGCGCGGGCGGGTGATGGCGATCTACATGACGATCGTGATGGGCGGCACCCCGCTCGGCTCGCCGTTCATCGGCTGGATCGGGGAGACGTACGGCGCCCGCTGGACGCTGGTCGTCGGGGGAGTGCTCGTCCTGGTCGGCGTGGCCCTCGCGGTCCTGGTGCGGGCGGTGGCCCGTCAGCGGGTCGCCGTCGCGCCGGCGCCGGCGCCTGCCATGCTGCCCTCGTGAGCACGGCCGACCACGACGTCACCACCAGCCCCCTCGACCGCTTCTTCCGGATCCGCGAGCGCGGCTCCTCGCTGGGCCGCGAGGTCCGCGGTGGGGTCGTCACCTTCTTCACGATGGCCTACATCGTGGTGCTCAACCCGCTGATCCTCGGTTACGCCACCGACGTGGACGGCCAGTTCCTCGGCGGCGGCGACACCCCGAACCTGCCCGCGATCGCCGCGGGCACCGCGCTCGTGGCCGGCGTGCTGACGATCCTGATGGGCGTCGTCGCCAACTACCCGCTCGCACTCGCGACCGGTCTCGGGCTCAACGCCTTCGTGGCGTTCGCGATCGCGAGCCAGATGACGTGGGCCGACGCGATGGGCCTGGTGGTGATCGAGGGCGTCGTCATCCTGGTGCTCGTCCTGACGGGCTTCCGCACGGCGGTCTTCCGTGCCGTGCCTGCGCAGCTCAAGGTGGCCATCTCGGTCGGGATCGGCCTGTTCATCGCGCTGATCGGCTTCGTCGACGCGGGCGTGGTGACCCGGATCCCCGACATCGCCGGCACCACTGTGCCGGTCCAGCTCGGCGGCGACGGCAACCTGAGCGGCTGGCCGGTGCTGGTCTTCGTCGTCGGCCTGCTCCTCATGGTGGCGCTGTGGGTCCGGCGGGTCCGCGGCGCGATCCTGGTGTCGATCGTCGTGATGACCGTGGTGGCCGTCGTCGTCGAGGCGGTCGGCGGCCTCGGCCGCGCCTCCGAGAACGCCGGCGGCTGGGCGCTGACGGTCCCCGCCTGGCCCGACGACGTCTTCCAGGCACCCGACTTCGGCACCCTCGGCGAGTTCAGCCTGCTGGGCTCCTGGGACCAGGTCGGCGTCGTGACCGTGCTGCTGCTGGTCTTCTCCCTGCTCCTCGCCGACTTCTTCGACACCATGGGCACGATGACGGCGATCGGCGCCGAGGCCGGCCTGCTCGACGAGGAGGGGATGCCGCCGCACACCGAGCGCATCCTGGTCGTCGACTCGATCGCCGCGGTCGCGGGCGGCGCCGCCGGCGTCTCGTCGAACACCTCCTACATCGAGTCCGCCTCCGGCGTCGGCGAGGGCGCGCGCACCGGGCTCGCGTCGGTGGTGACCGGGCTGCTGTTCCTGCTCACGATCTTCCTGGCGCCGTTCGTGGCGATGATCCCGTCGGAGGCGGCGGTCCCGGCCCTGGTGCTCGTGGGGTTCCTGATGATGCAGCAGATCACCGGCATCTCCTGGGACGACGTCGAGATCGCGATCCCGGCGTTCCTGACCATCGTGCTGATGCCGTTCACCTACTCCATCACCGTCGGCATCGGCGCCGGCTTCGTGTCGTACGTCGTGATCAAGGTCGTGCGCGGGAAGGCCCGCGAGCTGCACCCGCTGATGTGGGTCGTCGCGGCGCTGTTCGCGGTCTACTTCGCCATCGACCCGCTCACCCGCTGGCTGACCTGAGACCACGCTCGACAGCACGGTCCACGACCCGGCGATTCAGGCGTGATCCGGCATTTTGACCGGGTTGTGGGGGGCCGGTAATCTCGATTCTCGTGTCTGGGGTGACCCGGCACGTCGAGCATGCCCTCGATGCAGCGCCGATCCGGCCGCTGGGTCCCGGGGGCACACGCGGCACGCAGCATCGAGCAGTACCCCCGAGCCCGGCATGGCGCCGGGCCGTGACAGAAGACCGAGAGGGAAGCACCAGGTGCCCACCATTCAGCAGTTGGTCCGCAAGGGCCGCCAGGACAAGGTGTCGAAGAACAAGACGCCTGCCCTGAAGGGATCGCCCCAGCGACGCGGTGTGTGCACCCGCGTCTACACCACCACCCCGAAGAAGCCGAACTCCGCCCTCCGCAAGGTCGCCCGCGTGCGCCTCAGCAGTGGCGTCGAGGTCACCGCCTACATCCCGGGTGTCGGTCACAACCTGCAGGAGCACTCGATCGTGCTCGTGCGCGGCGGCCGTGTGAAGGACCTTCCCGGTGTCCGCTACAAGATCATCCGCGGCACGCTCGACACCCAGGGTGTCAAGAACCGCAAGCAGGCCCGTAGCCGCTACGGCGCGAAGAAGGAGAAGAGCTGATGCCGCGCAAGGGACCCGCGCCCAAGCGCCCGCTGGTGGTCGACCCGGTGTACAAGTCACCGCTCGTGACCCAGCTGGTCAACAAGATCCTCCTCG
>DATMHM010000113.1:0-10007 GCA_035554935.1 Nocardioides sp.
GGGCGGGGCGCCCAGGGCAGCTCCTCCGCGGGCCGTACGACGATCAGGCGGTCGCCGCGTGCGAGCTGGGTGACCGCGGGGTCGAAGTACCGGTGCACCTGGCCGTCGCGCACGACCGCGATCACCTGGTCGGGCAGGCTCTGCGGCGGCTTGCCGACCTCGGGCACGAGCAGCTCCCGCTCGGCGACCTCGAGCCCCTCGCCGTACGTCAGCAGGTCCTCCATCACCGAGCCGAGCATCGGCGACATCGAGGAGAGGCCCAGCAGGCGGCCGACGGCGTCGGAGGAGGTGATGACCGAGTCGGCGCCGGACTGCTTCATCAGGGACACGTTCTCCTGCTCGCGCACGGCCGCCACGATCCACGCGTCGGGGTTGAGCTGGCGCACGGTCAGGGTGGCCAGGACGTTGGAGGCGTCGCTGTCGGTGGTGATGATGACCTGGCTGGCGGTCTGCACGCCGGAGCGCCGGAGCACCTCGCGGCGGGTCGCGTCGCCGGTGACGACGGCGAGGCCGTCCGCGTGCGCCTCCTCGAGGGCCAGGGCGCTCGGGTCCACCACGACGATGGCCTCCCGGTCCTGGCCGTTGTTGACCAGGGTGTCGACGGCGCTGCGGCCCTTGGTGCCGTAGCCGACGACCACGACGTGGTCCTGCTCTCCCATGTTCTTCCTCCACCGGGCGACCCGGAACATCTCGCGGCCCTGGGAGGCGAGGACCTCCAGGGTGGTCCCGATCAGCAGCACCAGGAAGGCGATGCGGGCGGGCGTGATGATGAACGCGTTGACCATCCGCGCCGGCTGGGACACCGGCGCGATGTCGCCGTACCCGGTCGTGCTGAGCGTGACGGTCGTGTAGTAGATGGCATCGATCAGCGTGATCGTGCCCAGGGGATCCTCGGGGGTCGCATCGCCCGAGTCGCGGTAGCCCTCGCGGTCGAGGTAGACCAGCAGGACGGTGCCGACGAGGATGGCCAGCGCAGCCAGCACGCGGCGGCCCAGCTCCCACCACGGCGAGCGGACCCGCTCGGGCAGCGCCACCCGTCCGACCGACGGGAGGTGCTCCGGACCTCCTGAGATGACACCCACGCGCCGGAACCTACTCCACCGACTCGGCCGGGCGGCGCAGGAGGCGCGCCATCAGCTCGCGGCGCGCCCGCTGCGTGGTCTCCTGCGGGAACACCTCGTCGAAGGCCGCGTTGACGCCCGCGCCGATCAGGACCGCGAGGGCGGCGATGTAGAGCCAGATCAGGATCGCGATCGGCGCCGCCAGCGGGCCGTAGATGGAGTGGGAGTCCTGCGCCGTCACGGTGAGCACCCAGCGCAGCAGGTAGGACCCGGCGATCCAGCTGACGAGGGAGAAGGTCGCCCCGGGCAGGTTGAAGCTCCAGTTGGTCCGCACGGGCACCGACACGTGGTAGAGCGTCGCCAGGAAGCAGATGCAGACCAGGACGACCAGCGGCCAGTAGAACTGCATCAGCAGCTCGGCCCGGTCCGGCAGCCACGAGCGCACCAGGCGCGGCCCCGCGACGACCAGCGGCAGCGTGATGGCGCCGGTGATCACCGCGAGGATGTAGAGCACGAAGGACAGCGCCCGGGTCTTCACGATGCCCCGGTGACCGCCGAGGCCGTGCATGATCGTGATGGTGTCGACGAAGACGTTCAGCGCCCGGGAGCCCGACCACAGGGCCAGCACGAAGCCGAGCGAGATCACGTCGAAGCGCCCGCCCTCGAGGACGTCGTCCATCGTCGGCACGATCACCCGGTTGACCGCGGTGTCGGTGAGGAAGGTCGAGAACAGGTCGACGACGGCACGCCGTACCTCCTCCACCTGCGCGGCGGTGAAGTGCGTCGTGACGTAGCCGACGCCGCCGGCCAGCGCGAAGATCAGCGGCGGCACCGACAGGACGGCGAAGAACGCGCCCTCGGCGGCCAGGCCGGTGACCCGGTAGCGCAGGCACGAGCTGACGGTGGTGACGCCCAGCCGCCAGACGAGGTGGAGGAGCCGGCGCAGTCGCGCCGGGAGCCGGTCCAGCACCGTGTCCAGGTACGACGACCTGGACTCGGTCCCGGGATCGTCGGCCATGGTCCTCACGCTATCGGCCCCGACACCCGGACCCGGGCATCCCGAGGGGCCTAGCATCGGGTGATCTGCATCGCCTCGGGCTCATCCTCCGGAGGTCGCCGTGCACGACCGCTCCGCCCTCGGCGCCGCCGACGTCGCCGACGACGTCCTCGCGGCGATGGTGGCGCGCCTGCTGCGCGTCGACGACGTCGAGGTCCTCTCGTCCACCGCGGAGGTCGTCGACTACGACCTGCCCGCGATCACCACCGGCGGGCGCTGGTGGGTCTCCGGCACCGCCGAGGTCGACGGGCACGCGCACGGCTTCCGGATGTTCGTGAAGCACGTGCACGAGTGGTCGCGCTCCCCGCTGTTCGAGCTGGTGCCCGCCGAGGTGCGGGACTGGGCCGTCGGCATGGTGCCGTGGCGGACGGAGGGCGCCGTCTACCGCTCCGACCTCGCCGACCGCCTCCCGGCCGGCCTGGCACTCCCCCGCGCCCTCGGCGTCCATGACATCGACGACGGCGCCTACACCGTCTGGCTCGAGGTGGTCCCGGGCGACGACGCCGGGTGGGACCTCGACCGCTACCGCCGCGCCGCGCACCTGCTCGGGCGGTTCGCCGCCCGTCCCGCCGTGCGGGCGTTGGCGGGACTCGGCGGGCACGAGTGGGACATCGGGTCGTATGTCGACGGGCGGCTCGCGCACCAGGTCCTCCCCGTGCTCGGCGACCCGGCTGTCTGGCAGCATCCGCTCGTCGCCGGTCCGTTCGCCGGCCTGCGCGACCGGATGCTGGCGGCCGTGGACCGCCTCCCTGCGCTCACCGCCGAGCTGCTGGCGGCACCCGTGCTGGTCGGCCATGGCGACGCCTGCCCCAACAACCTGCTCGTGCGGCCGGATCGCGACGGCTTCACGATGATCGACTTCGGGTTCTTCATGGCGCTGCCGGTCGGCTTCGACCTCGGCCAGCTGCTCGTCGGCGACGTCCAGCTCGGCCGGGGCGCCGCCGACGACCTCGCCGTCCGCGACGAGGCCTGCCTCGCGTCGTACGTCGACGGGCTGGCCGCCGAGGGCGTCGAGCTGGACCCCGCGACCGTGCGGCGCGCCCACGCGCTGCAACTGCTCGTCTTCAGCGGGCTCTCGGCGATCCCGTTCGAGCACCTGGACACCGAGCCCACGGACGCGCTGCGGGCGACGGCCGCCACCAGGGCCGCCATCGCCCGCCATGTCCTCGACCTGGTCGGTCAGACCGGCTGAGGCTCCCGTGCGGGACGGTCCGCCGGGGCCTCCGGGGCCTGCTGCGTGACCGCACCGGGCGCCGGGTCGTGCTCGTCGACCATCGTGGTCTCGTCGAACGGGTCCTCGCCGGACAGCGCCCGCGCCATCTGCTGGCGGTCGATGCTGCCGGTCCAGTGGCCGACCAGCACCGTGCCGACCGCGTTGCCGGCGAAGTTGGTCAGCGCGCGGGCCTCGGACATGAACCGGTCGATGCCGACCACGAGGCCGACGCCGTCGACGAGCTCGGGACGGTGCGACTGGAGCCCGCCGGCGAGGACGGCCATGCCGGAGCCGGTGACGCCGGCGGCACCCTTGGCGGCGATCATCATGAACAGCAGGAGCGAGACCTGCTCGCCGATCGACAGCGGGGTGCCGATGGCCTCGGCGATGAAGATCGACGCCATGGTCAGGTAGATCGCGGTGCCGTCGAGGTTGAACGAGTAGCCGGTCGGGACGACCACGCCGACGGTGGTCTTGTCGACACCGGCGTGCTCCAGCTTGGCGATCGCCCGCGGCAGCGCCGACTCCGAGGAGGACGTGGCGAGGATCAGCAGGAACTCGCGTCCCAGGTAGCGCAGCAGCGAGAGGATGTTGATCCCGGTGGTCACCTTGAGCAGCACGCCGAGGACGACGAAGACGAAGAGGACGCAGGTGACGTAGAAGCCGACCATCAGCACGGCGAGGCTCTTCAGGGCGTCAGCGCCGCCCGTGCCGACCACGGCCGCCATCGCGCCGAAGGCGCCGACCGGGGCCGCCCACATGATCATCCCGAGCAGGCGGAACACCAGGCGCTGCACGTGGCCCACGACGGTCAGGACGGGGGCACCGCCCGCGCCCATCCGCTGCAGGGCGAAGCCGACGAGCAGGGCGACGAGGAGGGTCTGCAGCACGCTGCCGCTGGTGAGCGAGCTGAACAGCGAGTCCGGGATGATGCCGAGCAGGAACGCCGTCGTGTCGGCGTGCCCCTCGGCCGCCTTCTCCTGGGCGACCGCGGCGCCGTCGGCGGTCACGTGCAGCCCGTCGCCGGGGTGCAGGAAGTTGCCGACGAGCATGCCGATGGTCAGCGCCACGGTCGACATCACGAGGAAGTAGCCGAGCGCGAGACCGCCGACCCGGCCGACCTTGGCCGCGCTCGCGACGGAGCCGACGCCGAGCACGATCGTGCAGAAGATGATCGGCTGGATCATCATCTTGATCAGGTTCACGAAGCCCTCGCCGAGCGGCTTGAGCTCGACGGCGAACCCGGGGAACAGCAGCCCCGTGGCGATGCCGAGCAGCACCGCCGCGATCACCGCGAGGTAGAGGTAGTGCGTGGCGCGCGAGCCGTGCCTCGGCGGCGTCGCTGTGCTGGTGGTGGTCATCGGTCCTCCTGGTCCGGTCGGTTCCGGTGCCCCGGTGGGGCGTCCCCGGCAACTCTGCGGCGGGAGACCGCGACGGTCACCGTTGTGTTCGTTGTGTTCGTGGCCTGGGTCACATCGCACGGGTTGACGTGGGCCAGAATGGCGAGGTGCGCCGTCCCCACCTGCTCCGCGACAGGTCCGTCGCACGCCAGGTGCTGCTCCTCCAGGTGGGCAGCGTGCTGCTGATCGTGCTCGTCGGCATCCTGATGGCGTCGTACGACGCCCGGCGGGACTCGCGCAGCCGGGCGACCCAGCGCTCCGTGGCCGTCGCGCAGACCGTCGCGGACTCCCCCACTGTCGAGGCGGCACTGGCCAGCCCGGACCCGACGGCGCTGCTGCAGCCGTGGGCCGAGGAGGTCCGGCGCGACACGGACACCGACTTCGTCGTGGTGATGGCCCTCGACCGGACGCGCTACACCCACCCGGACCCGGACCGGATCGGCGGCAAGTTCGTCGGCGACCTCGGGCGGGCGCCGGAGGGCGAGGTCTTCACCCAGCAGTACACCGGCACCCTCGGCCCGTCGGTGCGCTCGGTCGTGCCGGTCGAGGAGGACGGCCGCGTCGTGGCCCTCGTGTCGGTCGGCATCACCGTCAGCGACATCGACCGGGGCCTGCGCCGGGACGTGACCATCGTCGGGCTGGTCGGCGGTCTCGTCCTCCTGGTGGGCGTCGGGGGCGCGTGGCTGCTCAGCCGGCGGCTGCACCGGCTGACGCACGGCCTGGGCGAGCGCGAGCTGGCGCGGATGTACGAGTACTACTCGGCCGTGCTCCACTCCGTGCGAGAGGGACTGCTGCTCCTCGACGGCGAGGGCCGCGTGCAGCTGGTCAACGACGAGGCGCGGCGACTCCTCGCCCTGCCGGCCGACGTGGTCGGCACCCGGATCGAGGACCTCGGCCTGGCACCGGCGCTGGTCGCCGCAGCCCGCGCCCCGACGGCGGGTGCCGACGACCTCTACCTCGCCGGCGAGCGGATCCTCGTCGTGTCGTCGGCCCCCGCCCGCTGGGACGGCCGCGACGTCGGCTCGGTCGTCACGCTGCGCGACCGCACCGAGCTCCGCTCGGTGACCGGGGAGCTCGAGGTCGTCCGGCGGCTCACCGAGTCGCTGCGCTCGCAGAACCACGAGTCCGCCAACCGGCTGCACACGGTCGTGTCCCTGATCGAGATGGGCCGCACCGACGACGCGGTCGCCTTCGCCACCGAGGAGCTGCAGGTCGCGCAGCTGCTGACCGACCAGGTGGTCGCGGCCGTCGACGACCCCGTCGTCGCGGCGCTGCTGCTGGGCAAGTCCGCCGAGGCGGCCGAGCAGGGCATCGAGCTGGACGTGGTCGGCCAGCTGCCGTCCGGGACGGGCCTCCCGCCCCGCGACCTGGTCACCGTTCTCGGCAACCTCGTCGACAACGCCTTCGACGCGGTCGCGACGGCCGACCCACGCCGGGTCGAGGTCCACCTCTCCGGGGACGAGGACGTCGTCCGGATCCGCGTCGGCGACAGCGGGCCCGGCCTCGACGACGCCGACGCGGCCCGGGTCCTGGACCGGGGATGGACCACGAAGGCAGAGCCGGGCACCGGCCGTGGGCTGGGACTGGCGCTGGTCGGCCAGGTCGCCCGTCGGCACCGCGGCGACGTGGTGATCGGCAGGTCCGGCCTCGGCGGCGCGGAGTTCACCGTCACCCTGCGCCCCGGAGCGAGCGGATGAGCGCCCGGACGGTTCGGGTGCTCGTGGTCGAGGACGAGGCGCTCGCTGCCGAGGCGCACGCGGCGTACGTCGACCGCGTGCCCGGCTTCGCCCTCGCCGGCGTCGCGCGGTCGGCCAGGGATGCGGTCCGCGCGCTGGAGGCAGCGCAGGCCGCGGGCGATCCGGTCGACCTGGTCCTGCTGGACATGAACCTGCCCGACGGCCACGGCCTGGGCCTGCTGACCGGGCTGCGCGCGGCCGGCCACCTGTGCGACGTGATCGCGGTGACCGCCGCTCGGGACACCCGGGTCGTCCGCCAGGCGGTCGCGCAGGGTGTGGTGCTCTACCTGCTCAAGCCGTTCACGTTCGCGACCTTCCGGGGCAAGCTCGAGCAGTACGCCGAGTTCCGCGCACGCCTCGACGCCGCCCCCGACGAGGTGGTCCAGGACGAGGTCGACCAGCTGCTCGGGTCGCTGCGCCCGAGCGCGAACGCCCTGCCGAAGGGGATGAGTGCGGAGACCCTGCGGGCCGTCACCGCGGCCCTGCGCGCGGCGGACTCCGACCTGTCAGCGAGCGAGGTCGCGGCCACGATCGGCAGCTCCCGGGTCACTGCGCGCCGCTACCTCGAGCACCTCGCTGACCAGGGCCTCGCCGCCCGCGGCCTGAGGTACGGCGCGAGCGGCGGTCGGCCCGAGGTCAGCTACTCCTGGAGATGACCGCGTGGCGCTGGTCGACCAGCGAGGGGCGCGTCAGCTCAGGTCGAGGCCGGGGTAGAGCGGATGCTTGTCGAGCAGCTCGGCCGACGCGGCGCGGACCTTGTCGGCGACGCCGTCACCGAGGACGTAGGACGCCTTCGAGGGCGCCCCGGCGGACGTCGTACCGGCCTCGGTGTTCTGCAGCACCTCGACGATGAGCCCCGCGACGGCGTCGAACTCGTCGGCACCGAAGCCGCGGCTCGTCAGCGCCGGCGTACCGATCCGGATGCCGGAGGTGTACCAGGCGCCGTTCGGGTCGGACGGCACCGAGTTGCGGTTCGTGACGACACCGGCGTCGAGCAGCGCGGACTCGGCCTGGCGGCCGGTGAGGCCGAAGGAGCTCACGTCGAGCAGCACGATGTGGTTGTCGGTGCCGTCGGTGACGAGCTTGGTGCCGCGCTTCATCAGGCCCTCGGCCAGCGCCTTGGCGTTGTCGGCGATGTCCTGCGCATAGGACTGGAAGGCAGGCGTGCGGGCCTCGGCGAACGCGACGGCCTTGGCGGCCATCACGTGCGAGAGCGGGCCGCCGAGCACCATCGGACATCCGCGGTCCACGCTGGCGGCGTACTCCTCGGTCGCGAGGATGAAGCCACCGCGCGGGCCGCGCAGCGACTTGTGCGAGGTGCTCGTGACGACGTGCGCGTGCGGGACCGGGTCCTCGTCGCCGGTGAACACCTTGCCGGCCACCAGGCCCGCGAAGTGCGCCATGTCGACCATCAGCGTGGCGCCGACCTCGTCGGCGATCTCGCGCATCTTCGCGAAGTTCACGCGACGCGGGTAGGCCGAGTAGCCGGCGACCAGGATGAGCGGCTTGAACTCCTTCGCCTTGGCGCGCAGGGCGTCGTAGTCGAGCAGGCCAGTCTCGGGGTCGGTGCCGTACTGGTTCTGGTGGAACATCTTGCCGCTGATGTTCGGGCGGAAGCCGTGGGTGAGGTGGCCGCCGGCGTCGAGGCTCATGCCGAGCAGGCGCTGGTTGCCGAGCTCGTGGCGCAGCTTCTCCCAGTCGGCCTCGGAGAGGTCGTTCATGTTGCGGACGCCGGCGTCCTGCAGCCACGGACCCTCGACGCGGTGCGCGAGGATCGCCCAGTACGCCGTGAGGTTGGCGTCGATGCCGGAGTGCGGCTGGACGTAGGCGTACTCCGCGCCGAACAGCTCGCGCGCGTGCTCGGCGGCCAGCGCCTCCACGGTGTCGACGTTCTGGCAGCCGGCGTAGAAGCGGTGCCCGACAGTGCCCTCGGCGTACTTGTCGCTGAACCAGGTGCCCATGGTGAGCAGCACGGCCGGCGAGGCGTAGTTCTCGCTCGCGATCAGCTTCAGCGACGCACGCTGGTCGGCGAGCTCCTGGCGGGTGGCCTCCGCGACGCGGGGCTCGACGGACGCGATGACCTCGAGCGCCTGGCGGTAGGCGCTGCTGACGAGTTCGCCGTTCACGGAGTTGTCGCTCATGGCGCACAGCGTAGTGGCGCTCGCGCACGCGACCGCCACGACGGGGTACGTCGACGCGCCGGGCAGCGCGGAAGGGGTCGCCTGGTGTGACGTGCGTCGCAGGATCGGCCGGGACAGGCGGGGATCTCCGACCATGCGTCCGCATGGCGAGACCGCTGTCCAGAACATGAGATCACGATTTGGTGGAGGCGCGTCCGAGGGATGAGACTCGTTGACATGGTCACTGCTGCCACCCATGCGCACCTCGTGGTTCGACGCCACGTGGACTTCGGGCGCACGCGCAGCATGATGTGTTGGCCCCGCTGATCACGCCGACCGCCATCCCCGAGCCGCGTGCCTGAGACTCCCTCGGTGCGCCCATCAGCGAAGGACCTCCTCTCCGCATGCCTGACCTGCGCTTCCAGTCCCAGCCGCCGCGTCACACCGACGTCCCCCGCCCCCGTCGCGCGGAGGGCCAGTGGTCGTTCGGCTACTCCGAGCCGCTGAACAAGAACGAGCAGTCCAAGAAGGACGACGACCCGCTCAACGTGGAGAACCGGATCCGGTTCATCTACTCCAAGCGCGGGTTCGACTCGATCGACCCGGCGGACCTGCGCGGCCGGTTCCGCTGGATGGGCCTCTACACCCAGCGCAAGCCCGGCATCGACGGCGGCAAGACCGGCTCGATGCCCGAGGAGGAGCTGGACGACCGCTTCTTCATGATGCGCGTGCGCTCCGACGGCACGCTGCTGGGCGCCGACGCGCTGCGCACCCTCGGCGGCATCTCGACCGACTTCGCCCGCGGCACCGCGGACATCACCGACCGGCAGAACATCCAGTACCACTGGATCGACATCGCCGACGTGCCC
Organism: Nocardioides sp.; assembly: GCA_035554935.1. GTDB lineage: Bacteria > Actinomycetota > Actinomycetes > Propionibacteriales > Nocardioidaceae > Nocardioides. Next base: position 9,457 of record DATMHM010000113.1, read on the forward strand.
GAGATCTGGGAGCGCCTCGCCGCGGTCGGCCTCGACACCCTCGAGGCCTGCGGTGACTGCCCGCGCGGCTTCCTCGGCTCCCCCGTCGCCGGCGTCGCCAAGGACGAGATCATCGACGGCACCGAGGCCCTGGCCGAGATCCGCCGCCGCTACATCGGCAACCCGGACTACTCGAACCTGCCGCGCAAGTTCAAGACGTCGGTGTCCGGCCACCCGAGCCTCGACGCCGCTCCCGAGATCAACGACGTGTCCTTCGTCGGCGTCGTCCACCCCGAGCACGGCCCCGGGTTCGACCTGTGGGTCGGCGGCGGGCTGTCCACCAACCCGATGCTGGCCACCCGGCTCGGCGTGTGGATCCCGCTCGACGAGGTGGCCGACGCCTGGGAGGGCGTGGTCTCGATCTTCCGCGACTACGGCTACCGCCGGCTGCGCTCGCGGGCCCGCCTGAAGTTCCTGGTCAAGGACTGGGGCATCGAGAAGTTCCGCGAGGTCCTCGAGTCGGAGTACCTCCACCGGAAGCTGATCGACGGCCCCTCGCCCGCGTCGGCCAC
>DATMHM010000114.1:0-28854 GCA_035554935.1 Nocardioides sp.
GGGTCGATTGGTACAACAACAGGCGCCTGCACAGCACCCTTGGGATGATGACCCCAGTGGAGTTCGAGCAAGCCCACTACGCAGCCCTCAACCGAGAGCCGCAACCCGCATAGGAGCGGCGGAGAACCTGGGGCGCTTCAATGACCCGAATCTCGTGTCGGCCGTGGGTCTGGTTCCCGCGCTCGACGTTCCTCACCCCGCAGCCGCGCTCACGCCGGCGCGCCGCTCACCCCCACCGGAACTCGGAAGAGCCGGAAGAGCCCTACAAATTCAGGTAGGACCGCAGCCCCGCCATCGCGCTGTCGATGACCTCGAGCAGGTCGCCGTCGCCGGCGTCGGGCTGCGCCAGCCAGTGCTCGTACGCCGACAGCGAGATCGCCAGCGAGACGTGCCCCGCGACCTGGGGGACCAGGTCGTCGGGCTCGGCGCCGGTGCGCCGCGCGACGTCCTCGGCGATCACCCGGCGCCACTCCGCGTAGCGGAGGACCGAGTGGGCCTGGAGCTCGGGCGTGGTCAGGATCAGCCGCATCCGCTCGCGGTGGGGCGGGTGCGCGTCGGTGGGGAACCGGTTGAACTCGACGACGGCGCGGTGGATCGCGACGTGGACGGGCAGGTCGTCGGCCTGCTCGGCGAGCAGGTCCCGGAAGTGGTCGAGGGTGCGGTCGAACTGGCCCCACGGGATGTCGTTCTTGGACTGGTAGTAGCGGAACAGGGTCCGCCGACCGACGCCGGCCTCCTCGGCGATCGCGTCGAGGGTGGTGCGGGCGAAGCCGCGCTCGGCGAAGAGGGTGAACGCGGCCTGCTCGATCGCCGCGTGAGACGTGGCCTCCGGGCGGCCGCGGGCGCTGCTGCGCACGCGCTCCGCCTGGCCTTCCGTCATGGGCCGACAACCTACCGCCACGACCTGCCCGCCCACCCTCTCCGGCGACCTGTCCGAACGGACAGTGGATTTATGACCACGAGTGCCATTAGTGTGTCGGACACCACATCCGAGCAGTCGAACCAAGGAGGAACGATGAACCCCGAGAACGACACCCAGCAGCAGATGGCAGAGATCGCGGCCGAGGACCTCATCGAGGAGGTCTCGATCGACGGCATGTGCGGCGTCTACTGATGGACGCCCTGCTGGGAGAGCCGTGGACGCTCTCGCCGTCGGTGGCGCTGCGGCCGGAGCCCTTCGGGGCGCTGGCCTACCACTTCGGCAACCGGAAGCTGACCTTCCTCAAGCGGCCCGAGCTGGTCGCCGTCGTACGGGGCCTCGCTGCCGCGCCGGACGTGCGGACCGCGCTCGAGACCGCCGGCGTCCCGGCCTCCCAGCACGCCGCCTACGCAGCGGCACTGCGCGGCCTGGCCGCGACCGACATGATCCGCCCGCGCCCAGCCGGCGCGATGGCTGAGGAGAAGAGCGCATGACCATCGCACCCGACCGACCAGTGCAGCGGCCTCAGAACGCCAGCCTGGTCCAGCAGTTCGAGTACGGCCTCGACGCCCCGATCTGCCTGACCTGGGAGCTCACCTACGCCTGCAACCTGGAGTGCGCCCACTGCCTCTCGTCGTCGGGCCGTCGCGACCCGCGCGAGCTGTCGACCGAGCAGTGCAAGGCCGTCATCGACGAGCTGCAGCGGATGCAGGTGTTCTACGTCAACATCGGCGGCGGCGAGCCGACCATCCGGCCGGACTTCTGGGAGCTGCTGGAGTACGCCGTCAACCACCAGGTCGGCGTGAAGTTCTCCACCAACGGCGTGCGGATCACCCCCGAGCGGGCGGCGTTCCTGGCCTCCCCGGCCTGCAACGGGTACGTCGACGTGCAGATCTCCCTCGACGGCGCGACCGCCGAGGTCAACGACTACGTCCGCGGCCCCGGCTCCTACGACACCGCCCTGCGGGCACTGCAGAACCTCAAGGACGCCGGCTTCGAGGACGCCAAGATCTCGGTCGTCTGCACCCGGGAGAACATCGGCCAGCTCGACGAGTTCAAGGCGCTGGCCGACCGGTTCGGCGCGACCCTGCGGCTGACCCGGCTGCGCCCGTCCGGCCGCGGCGCGGACGTCTGGGACGAGCTGCACCCGCTGCCCGAGCAGCAGCGCGAGCTCTACGACTGGCTGATGAAGCACACCGCTGAGGGCGAGGAGGTGCTGACCGGCGACTCGTTCTTCCACCTCGCCGCGTTCGGGGAGTCCCTGCCCGGCCTCAACCTGTGCGGCGCGGGCCGGGTGGTCTGCCTGATCGACCCGATCGGCGACGTCTACGCCTGCCCGTTCGCCATCCACGACAACTTCCTCGCCGGCAACCTGCTGGCCGACGGCGGGTTCCAGCGGGTGTGGCAGGACTCGGCGCTCTTCAACGAGCTCCGCTCGCCGCAGACCGGCGGCGCCTGCTCGTCGTGCCAGTTCTTCGACTCCTGCCGCGGTGGCTGCATGGCCGCGAAGTTCTTCACCGGCCTGCCGCTCGACGGCCCCGACCCCGAGTGCGTGCAGGGCTACGGCGAGCACGCACTGGCCGGCGAGCGCACCATCCCGGCGCCGAGCCAGGACCACTCCAAGGCCACCCCCACGAGGAACCAGCCGGTGATGCTCAAGCTGCTCACCGCGCCGCCGGTCTCGGCGTGCGCGGAGAGTCCGCTCGCCGGTTTCCACCCACTCGACCAGCCGGGGTCTCGAGACGGTTGCTGCGCAACCTCCTCGACCTCCGGCGGAACTGGATGCTGCTCATGACGAAGCTCGAGAACCCCTGGAAGCAGAACCCCTGGTTCGAGTCGGTCGCGGTCGCGCAGGAGCGCGCCCGCAAGCGCCTCCCGCAGCCGGTGTACGGCGCGCTGGTGGCCGGCTCGGAGCGCGGCCAGTCGATCGCGGCCAACGAGGCGGGCTTCGCCGACCTCGGCCTGGCCCCGCACGTGGTCGGCCAGCAGCCCGAGCGCAGCCAGGCCACGACGGTGTTCGGGCAGCAGATCGGGCTGCCGGTGATCATCAGCCCGACCGGCGTACAGGCTGTGCACCCGGACGGCGAGGTTGCCGTCGCGCGGGCCGCGGCCGCGCGCGGCACGATCATGGGCCTGTCGAACTTCGCCTCCAAGCCGGTCGAGGAGGTCACCGCCACCGGCGCGACGACCTTCTTCCAGATGTACTGGACCGGCGACCGCGACACGATGGTGCAGCGGATGCAGCGCGCGCACGCGGCCGGGTCGAAGGGCCTGATCGCCACCCTGGACTGGTCGTTCTCGATGGGACGCGACTGGGGCAGCCCCGAGATCCCCGAGAAGGTGGACCTCAAGGCGATGGTCCGGCTCGCGCCGAAGGTCGTCACGAAGCCGCGCTGGATGTGGCAGTTCGGCCAGCAGTTCCGCGAGACCGGCAAGCTGCCCGACCTGACCGCCCCGAACCTCGCGCCCCCGGGCGGCGAGGCGCCGACCTTCTTCGGCGCCTACTACGAGTGGATGACCACGCCGCCGCCCAGCTGGGAGGACGTGGCGTGGATGCGCGAGACCTGGGCGCAGATCTCCGGCGGCACCCCGTTTGTCCTCAAGGGCGTTTGCCGCGTCGACGACGCGCTCCGTGCGGTCGACGCCGGCGTCTCCGGCATCTCGGTGTCCAACCACGGCGGCAACAACCTGGACGGTACGCCGGCCGCGATCCGCATGGTCCGCCCGATCGCCGAGGCCGTCGGCCACGACATCGACGTGGTCATGGACGGCGGCGTGCGCCGCGGGTCCGACGTGGTGAAGGCGCTCGCGCTGGGCGCGAAGGCGGTGCTGATCGGCCGCGCGTACCTGTGGGGGCTCGCGGCCAACGGCCAGGCCGGCGTGGAGAACGTCCTCGACGTGCTCTCCGGCGGCATCGACTCCGCGCTGCGCGGGCTCGCCCTGTCGTCGACCACCGAGCTGCGGCCCGAGCACCTGCTCATCCCGGACGGCTTCGACCGGGCCCTCGGGGTCCCCGAGCGGGCGACGAGCGGGAGCTGACGATGACCGCGCGGGAGGGCGGGCTCGCCTCGGCCACCTGGACCGAGCTGCCCGACGCGCCGACGGTCCTCGTGCCGGTCGGGTCGATCGAGCAGCACGGCCCGCACCTGCCGCTCGACACCGACACGGCGATCGCGACGGCGGTGGCGACCGCGGCGGCTGGAGAGCTGGCGGCTGGGGGGCGCCAGGTCCTCGTCGCCCCCGCACTGAGCTACGGCTCGAGCGGCGAGCACCAGCACTTCGCCGGGACCAGCTCGATCGGCACCAACGTGCTGCACGACGTGGCCGTCGAGCTGACCCGCTCGATGCGGACCTGGGCGGGACGGGTGGTGTTCGTCAACGCGCACGGCGGCAACCTGGCCGCCCTGCGGGGCGCCGTACGCCAGCTCGTCGACGAGGGCCACGACGTCGACTGGGTCGCCTGCGCGACCGAGGAGGTGGACCTGCACGCCGGCCGCACCGAGACCTCCCTCATGCTGCACCTGCGCCCCGGCGACGTCCGCCTCGACCGGGCGGAGGCCGGCAACACCGGCTCCCTCGAAGAGCTGCTGCCGCTGATGATGTCCGGCGGGATCCGCGCCGTCTCCGCCAACGGCGTCCTCGGCGACCCCGCCGGTGCGTCCGCCGAGGAGGGGGCCGCGGTGCTCGCCGCGATGGTGAGCGACGTGGTCGCCGCCGTCGGGGGAGCGGTGCCGGTCCGATGAGCGACGGGGCCGACGGGGCCGGTCGGGGCGACGGGGCCGGCCGGGTCGTCCTGGTCACCGGGGCGGCGCGCGGCATCGGCGCCGCGACCGTACGGCGCCTCGCTGGCGCCGGGCACCGGGTGCTCGCCGTCGACTCCTGCGCCGGCGCGGACGCCGGTGTGGGCTACCCCCTCGCCAGCCGGGCCGACCTCGATGCCGTCGTCGCCGGCGCCCCCGAGGGCTCCGTCGTCGGCCACGTCGCCGACGTCCGGGACCGCGACGCCCTCGCCGCCGCCGTCGCGGTGGCGCTCGAGCGGTGGGGCCGGCTCGACGCGGCTGTCGCCGTCGCGGCCGTGATCGCCGGCGGCCGGCCGTTGTGGGAGACCCCGGAGGCCGACCTCGACCTGCTGTGGGAGGTCGACGTGAAGGGCGTGTGGAACACCGCGGCCGTCGCGGTCCCGGCCCTCCTCGACGGGCCCGACCCGCAGGGCGCGCGCTTCGTCGCCGTGGCGTCGGCCGCTGGGACGCACGGCCTCTACAGACTCGCCGCCTACAACGCCGCGAAGCACGCCGTGGTCGGCCTCGTGAAGGGCCTGGCCGCCGACCTCGTCGGCACCGGCGTCACCGCCTGCGCGGTCTCGCCGGGCTCGACCCGCACCCCCATGCTGGCCGCGACGGCGGACCTCTACGACCTGCCCGACGTCGAGGGCTTCGCCGCGAACCAGCTGCTCGGCCGGGTCCTCGACCCCGACGACGTCGCGGCCACGATCGCGTTCTGCTGCGGCCGTGACGCCGCGGCGCTCAACGGCTCGGTCGTGCACGCCGACGGCGGCTTCTCGCCCTGACGCGCTGGGCCGATCAGGCCGTACGCCGCCCGCCGACCCCCACCGCGAGCCCGGAGGCCAGGCACAGCCCGGCCAGGGTGAGGGCGGTCGCGCGGAAGGCCGTGTCGTCGCCGCCGAACGCCGCGAGCAGGGCGATCGTCGCCGCCGACCCGACCGCGAACCCCAGGTAGCGCATCAGCTGGTTGAACGCCATCGCGCTGCCGGTCTCGGCGGGCGGCACGTGCGGCACGATCAGGTTCGCCATCGTCGAGAAGCTGAACCCGCTGCCGAGCCCGCCGACGGCCATCGCCAGCAGCGCCTGCCACAGGTGGTCGTGCCAGGCCGCGAGCAGCACCAGCGACAGCGCGAACACGGTGCACCCGACCGGCAGCACGACGTGCGCGCCGAAGACCTCCGCGGCCCGCAGCGCCACGCGGCTGCCGCCGACGCTGAGCAGTGCGTAGGGCACGAGGACCAGCCCCGCCTCGGTCACGCCGAGGTCCAGCCCCCAGCCCTCGCGCCCGTCCGCGCGGACGAGCAGGACGACGAGGCTGAGCAGGAGGTACATCGCGCACGCGAGCGTGAAGGCCGCCGCGTTCGGGCCGAGCACGCCGGGCCGCGTGGCGAGCCGGAGGTCGACCAGCGGCTGGCCGCCGCGCGCCGCGAGGCCGAGCGTGCGTCGTACCCAGGCAGCGACGAGGGCCGCGCCCACGCCGACGAGCGCGAGCACCGCCCCGGACGCCCAGCCCCAGTGCTCGCCCTGGCTCACGCCGAGCAGCACCGCCACGCAGCCGAGCCCGAGCAGGCCGACCCCGAGCAGGTCGACGTGGTGCGGCACCCCCTCCGCGTCGGCGGGGACGAAGCGCCACGCGAGCAGGAGGGTGAGCGCCACGAGGGCGAAGCCGAAGACGTAGGCGCCGGCGATCCCGGTGTGCTCGGCGACCAGTGCGGTCAGCGGGTAGCCCAGGCCGGCGCCCGCGACGCCCGCGACCGAGAGCATCGAGAGCCGGGAGAGCATCCGGCGGCCGGTCCACGCGTCCCGCGCGACGGCGAGCGCGAGCGGCGCGACGGCCAGCCCGACGCCCTGCAGGGCGCGGCCGGCGATCAGCGGGCCGATGTCGAGGGGCAGCGCGGAGAGCAGGGTGCCGACGAGGACGGCGGCCAGCCCGCCCAGGAGGACCGGGCGCCGCAGCCGGCCGCTGCCCCAGCGGCCGAGGGCGGGTGTCGTCGCCGCGGCGCAGAGCAGGGTGGAGGTGAGCACCCACTGCGCGGTGCTGAGGGGTACGTCGTACCGCTCGGCGATGCTCGGGACCAGCGGCGCCCCTAGGCTGCTGACGATGGCGGTGACCGTCGCGACGGCGGCGAGGGCGGCGAAGAGACCGGCGTCGGCAGCGCGGGTCGTCGTCACCGGTCCATTCTCCGCGGCGGCGACCCGCAGCCCGAATCAGTGCAGCAGCGGGTCGAGGTCGTCGGCCCGCCGGGCGATCGTGGTGAGCCGCTCGCGGACCACGGCGATCCCGCCCGGGGAGCCCAGCATCCACAGCGCGGCGTGCAGGTCGCCGTCGCGGTTGTAGATGCCGACCGCGACGGACTCGCTGTCGGTCGCGACGTCCGCCACCCGATGGGTGGTCCGCTGCTCGCGGCCGCCCGCCATCAGGTCGCCGAGCGCGGTCCGCGCCAGCCGCTCGTTGAGCTCGGGCTCGGTGAGCGGCGGCGGGAAGTCCGGGTCGGCGTCGAGGATCCGGACCACGCCCGAGCGGCAGGAGCACAGGTGGATCCCGACCCGCACGGACATCCGCAGCTCCTCGAGCAGGTCGCGCGCCGACTGGACGATCGTCGGGGTGAGCGCGGCGTCGACGAACACGTCGACCCGCCGGCCGAGCGCGAAGCCGGACAGCTCGGGGAGCCGGACGAGGTACTCCTCGGCGACCAGCAGGTTGAGGATCCGGTAGACGGTCGCCGGCGGCATCGACAGCCGCGCGGCGATCTGCTTCGCGGTGACGCCGCTGCCCGACAGCGCGACCGCCTCGAGCACGGCCAGCGCGTTCTGGATCGCCTTCGGCTGCCGTCCGCCGATCGACGTGTTCTCAGCCATGCCGGCCTCCCCGCCAGGTCGTCCGGCGCCGGGTGAGCAGGTCGCCCGTCGTGGTCTCGTCATAGAGGCCGAGGGAGGAGAGTCGTACGCCGCGCCGGCGCAGGCGCAGCAGGCTGAGCCCGAGGCCGGCGCCGAGCAGCGCGACGTAGACGACCGCGGGCCGGCTGAACCGGCCCGGGTCCAGGGCGGTGCCCCACAGCACCACGCCGGCCATCACCAGCGCGGTCAGCGACGGCACGACCCAGCCGCCGCGGGGCAGCTCGTCGATGCGGCGCAGGAACGCGGGGGCAGCCACGACGCAGAAGACGTAGGCGACGACGTACCCCTGCGCGGAGAGGGTGAGCAGCCAGACGAAGACGACGTCGGGGGCAGCGCCCAGCACCGTCGCGACGGCCACGGCCCCACCGACGAGTGCGGTCGCCAGCACCAGGGTGCGCGCCGGCGTGCGCCACCGGTGGTGGGTGCGGCCGAGCGCCTCCGGCAGCACCCCCTCGCGCGCCATGGTGAACAGGGTGCGGGTGAGGGCGGTGGTGGAGCCGCACGCGCAGGCGAACCACGAGCCGAACACGCCGAGGTGCAGCAGCGCCTCGGCGACCCGCGGGCCGGCGCCGCCGCCGCCGGAGAGCTCCCACGCCAGGCCGGTGTCGCCGGCCGCGACGATGCCGTCGCGGGTCACCAGCACCGCGGCGGCCGAGAACAGCACGCCCGCCACGATCGGCGTCCACCGCACGGCCCGCGGGACGAGTGCGAACGGCCGCTGCGACTCGCTGCTCAGCGTGGTGGCGGACTCGAAGCCGACGAAGGCGACCATCGCGAGCAGCAGGACAAGCCCCCAGTGCCCGTCCGCGACCGAGCCGCCGAGCCCGGCGTCGATGCGCAGGTCGGTCCACCCGGCGACGGCGAGCACCGCCACCACCGTGGAGATCGCCAGCGCCTCGACGACGAGTACGGCGCCCGCCGACAGCCGCACCCCGCGCACCATCACCGCGCCGGCGGCCGCGGCGACGACGAGCGCCGCGAGCGGGCGGACCACGCCCGCGGCCGGGTCGAGGCCGAGGTCGCCGAGGAACGCGAGCCCGAACTCGGTGGCGCCGAGGACGCTCGCCGCCGCTGCGCCGGCGTACCCGACGACCAGCGAGAGCCCGGCCGCGAGGCCGGCGAGCGGACCCAGCCCCTTCACGGTGTAGCTGTAGAGCCCGCCCGGGGCGACCATCCGGGTGGCGAACACGTTGACGCAGCTGGCGACCGCGACCATGAGCGCCGCCGCGGCGACGAACACCAGCGGCGTCGCGCCCCCGGCCGTCGGGTGGGCGAGCAGCGGCAGGGTCACCATCACCGCCGACGGCGCGACCGCCGCCACCGACTGCGCCAGCACCTGCGGGAAGGCCAGGGTCCGGCGGGAGAGCCCGACGACGGGGGACGACGGCCGCAGCCGGGCTGCGGCGTCGTCCTGGATCGTCCGGCCCCGGCCGGTGTCCTCGCCGTCCATCGGGCACGACGCTAGGGCCCCGTCGCCGCGCGGTCGAGGGCCACCCGGCGTGGGGCCCGAATGAGAATCCGCCAGGCCTTGGAACGAGCCGAATGAGAACGCCGCGAAGGGCCCGTCCGCTGCCGAGTGAGAGCCCGTCCGGAGCGGCCGTCCCATTCGTCCGACGCTGTCCAGTTTCTGAACACCCGGGCCCTCCGGCACGCGCAGAGTGATCCGCATCACGCCCGAGGGAGCCCCGGTTCCCGCCCACCAAGGAGCAGCGATGTCCACCACCTCACCCGCCGGGAACCACCGGCTCTCCGGCCGTCTCGGCGTCGGAGCGATCGTCTTCATGGTCGTCGCGGCCGCCGCGCCGCTGACCGTCGTCGCCGGCACCGTCCCCATCGGCATCGCGGCCGGCAACGGCGCCGCGTTCCCGGCGTCGTACGTCGTCTGCACCGCCGTCCTGCTGTTCTTCGCCGTCGGCTTCACCGCGATGGCGCGGCACGTCGACGCCGGCGGCGCCTTCTCGACGTACGTCGCCCGCGGCCTGGGCCGACCGGCCGGCGTCGGCTCGGCGTTCCTCGCGCTCGTGTCGTACGCCGCCGTGCAGCTCGCCGTCTACGGCTTCATCGGCAGCGCCATCGACCTGCTGGTCACCGACCACGGCGGTCCGGACCTGCCGTGGGGCGTGTGGAGCGTGATCACGATGGTCGTGGTCGCGCTGCTCGGCTACCGCCACATCGAGCTCTCCGGCCGGGTCCTCGGCGTGCTGCTCGTCGCCGAGGTGGCGATCGTGATGCTGCTCAACGTCGTCGTCATCGCCCGCGGCGGCGGCGACGAGGGCTTCGCGAGCACCACCTTCGACCCCTCCGCCTTCGCCTCCGGTGCTCCCGGCATCGCCCTGATCTTCGCGGTCGCCGGCTACATCGGCTTCGAGGCCACCGCGATCTTCCGCAACGAGGCCCGCGACCCCGACCGCACGATCCCGCGGGCGACGTACGCCGCCCTGCTGCTCATCGGCGGCTTCTACGCGCTCTCCGCCTGGGCGCTCGTCTCGTGGTGGGGCGACGCGGGCGCGGTCGCCCGGGCGGCCGCCGACCCCGGCACGATGGTCGGCGAGACCGCCACCACCGTCCTCGGCTCCTTCGGCGGCGACGTCGTCGAGGTCCTGCTCGTCACCAGCGTGTTCGCCGCGATCCTCGCGTTCCACAACGTCATCTCGCGCTACCTGCACACCCTCGGCGACCCCGCCTCGGAGGTGTCGGTGCTGCCCGCCGCGCTCGGCCGCGCCCACGACCGGCACGCCTCGCCGCACGTCGCGTCGCTGACCACGTCGATCATCGGCGCCGTCCTGCTCGCCGGCTGCCTCGCCTTCCGGCTCGACCCGGTGCTCGAGGTGTTCACCTGGTTCGCGGCGGTCTCGGTCGTCGGGCTGATCGCCCTGATGTTCCTCACCTCGATCGCCGTCGTCGCCTACTTCCGCCGCCACGCCGGCCTCGCCAGCACCTGGCAGGGCGTCGTCGCCCCCGGCGTCGCGATCTGCGGGCTCGCCGCCTTCGGCTGGATGACCGTCGACAACCTGACCCTCCTGGTCGGCGGCTCCACGACGGTCGCCGCCTGCTTCCAGGTGCTCCTGGTGGGCGCCTTCGCCGCCGGGTTCGCGCTCGCGCTCGCCGTACGACGCCGGGTGGGCGCCGAGCCGGCCACCGCCCCGGCCCAGTCCTGACCCGTCCCTGACCCCGTGCCCTGACCTCCCGCATCACCCATCCGACCCGAGGAGACCACCATGACCGCCACCCCGACCCGTCCCGCCACGACGGCACCGCTGACCGCCCATCCGCTCTCCCTGCTCACCGCCGAGGAGGTGAGCACCAACCGCGACGTCGTCGCCGAGGCCGGGCTGCTCGGCCCGGACACCCGGTTCGTCTACGTCGGCCTGCTCGAGGCGCCGAAGGCCGAGCTGCTCGCACACGTCGACGGCGCCGACTTCCGCCGCAGCGTCGCCAGCATCCTCATCGACCGCGCCACCGGCGCGGCGACCAGCGTGGTCGTCGACGTCACCACCGGCGCCGTCGAGTCCACCCGGGAGATCGATGCCCTCGCCGAGGGTCAGGGCCCGATCCTCGACGAGGAGTTCGAGGACATCGAGCAGATCCTGCTCGACAGCCCCGAGTGGCTGGCCGCGATGGAGAAGCGCGGCATCGACCCGGCGAAGGTCCGCGCGGTGCCGCTGTCCGCCGGCAACTTCGGCGACCCGGTCGAGCAGGGCCGCCGGATGTGCCGGGTGCTCGCCTTCCTGCAGCTCGACGAGGCCGACCTGCCCTGGGCGCACCCCATCGACGGCGTGTGCGCCTACGTCGACCTGACCGAGAAGACCGTGTTCACGGTCGCCGACAACCAGGTGATGGACGTGCCGATGGAGCGCGGCGAGTGGAACGCCGAGCCGCACGGCTCGCCCACCCGCACCGACCTGAAGCCGATCGAGATCACCCAGCCCGAGGGCCCCAGCTTCACCGTCACGGACAACCTGATCGAGTGGGCGAATTGGCAGTTCCGGTTCACCTTCGACGTCCGCGAGGGCCTGGTCCTGCACCAGATCGGCTGGAAGGACGAGGACGCCCCCGGCGGCGTACGCCCGATCGTCAACCGGGCCTCGATCCCCGAGATGGTCGTCCCGTACGGCGACCCGGCGCCCTCGCGCTACTGGATCAACTACTTCGACCAGGGCGAGTACGTCTTCGGTCGCTACACCAACTCCCTCGAGCTGGGCTGCGACTGCCTCGGCGAGATCACCTACGTCGACGCGGTGATCGCCGACGAGAAGGGCGACCCGCGCACCCTCACCAACGCGATCTGCCTGCACGAGGAGGACTACGGCGTGCTGTGGAAGCACACCGACCTCTTCAACGGGATGGCCGAGACCCGCCGCCAGCGGCGCCTGGTGATCTCGTTCTTCCTCACCATCGGCAACTACGACTACGGCTTCTACTGGTACCTCTACCTCGACGGCACCATCGAGCTCGAGGCCAAGGCCACCGGCATCGTGTTCACCTCCGCCTACACCGGCCCCGACGGGTTCGCCACCGAGATGGCGCCCGGCCTCGGCGCGCCCTTCCACCAGCACCTGTTCTCCGCCCGGCTGGACATGGCGGTCGACGGGCACACCAACGCCGTCGACGAGGTCGACGCGGTCCGGGTGCCGGTCAGCGACGTCAACCCGCGCGGCAACGCGTTCCGGCAGCAGCACACCCGGCTGCGCACGGAGCTCGAGGGCCGCCGGCACGCCGACAACCTGGCCTCGCGGACCTGGCTGGTGACCAACCCGGAGAAGGAGAACCGCCTCGGCCGGCCGGTCGGCTACGCGCTCCACCCCGAGGGCCAGCCGACCCTGCTCGCCGACCCGTCGTCGGCGATCGCGAAGCGCGGCGCGTTCGGCACCCACCACCTGTGGGTCAGCGCCCACGACGACAGCCACCGCTGGCCCGCCGGCGAGATCGTCAACCAGTCGCCGGGTGGCGACGGGATCGCGCGGTACGTCGAGCAGGACCGCGACATCGACGGCGCGGACGTCGTGCTGTGGCACACCTTCGGCCTGACCCACTTCCCGCGGCCCGAGGACTGGCCGGTCATGCCGGTCGACTACACCGGCTTCAAGCTCAAGCCGGTCGGGTTCTTCGACCGCAACCCCGCGCTCGACGTACCGGCCGGGACCACTGCGCACTGCCGGGGGAAGAAGTGAGCGCGCCGGCCGCGGCGCAGGGCGGGACGCCCGCCGGGCGCATTGCCGCCGGCCTGGCGGTCGCCTCCGTCGCGCTGCACGTGGTGGCGATCGGCTCGATGCCGCCGCCCGCCGCGCTGGTGATGCTGGCCGCCGCGGCCGCCTGCCTGCGCTGCGTCCCGGCACTGTGGCGGACGTCCGACTCCCGGGCGTGGGAGTGGACGGCCGGCACGGCCGCCGCGATGCTCGCCCTGCACGCGCTGGTGATGGCGGCGGCAGGCGAGGGCGGCCACCCGGCGACGGCCTCGGGCCACGTCGCTGAGCACCTCCACGGCGAAGGATGGGACCTGATGCACGTCGCGAGCCTGGTTGCCGGGCTCGAGGTCGTGCTCGCCGTGGGGGTCCTGGCGGCGCGGCTGGCGGGTCGCCGTCGCCACCTCCCCGTGGCGGTGCCGGCCGGTCGCTGACCGGTCGGCCCGTCACGGGAGCGGGCGCTGCGGACCCGGCTGGGGGGTCGTGTTCCGCAGCGCCCGTCAGTACACGGTGATCCGCAGCGCCCGCATCTTCGCGTAGAGAGTCGTGCGGGAGATGCCGAGCGACTGCGCGGCCTTGACCTTGTTGCCGTCGTGCTCGCGCAGCGCCTCCACGATCACCGCCCGCTCGGCGCGGTCGATCGGCGCCAGCTTCCTCGACGGCTCCTGCGCGCGGTAGGCGTCGGGGAGCTGGTCGAGGACGACCGCTCCCGTGCGCTGGTGGCGTACGACGTACTCGACGACGGCTCGCAGTTCGCGCAGGTTGCCGGGCCAGGGCTGGGCGGACAGGGCGCGCAGCGCGCCGGGCGTGAAGTGCAGCGACGGGTCGGCGCCGAGGTCGGTGAGCATCGCGCGGACCAGCTCGGGGAGCTCGTGCGGGCGGCTCGCGAGCGGCGCCAGGACACGGCGGTCGGTGCACTCGCCGGCCAGGGCCGCCGCTCGGCCGCTGAGCCCCTCGACCGGTCCGCACACGAGGACCAGGCGCGGGGCCTTCCGCTCGGCGAGGTGCGACCCGACGAGGTCGACGAGGTCGTCGGGCAGCAGGTCGAACCCGTCGACGCAGACGGTGCCCTGGCCGGCGCGGACCAGCGCGCCGAAGTTCTTCGCCCATGCGGCGGCGCCGTCGAGCAGGGCCGCGGCGGCGGTGAGCACGGTGACCGGCTGGTTGTCGCTGCTGCGCTTCGCCTCGGTCGAGCGGCCGGAGCCCGGCGGGCCGGAGACGAGGACGGGGGAGTGGGTGACGTCGGGGCGGTAGGTCCGCGGTGCGACCCGGAGCTCCCGGCGGGGCTCGACGTGCAGCAGGGCGCCGCCGCGGGCACCACCGACCCGGCTCGCCTCGACCCGGACCTCGAGCCCGGACTCCAGGGTGAGGTCCACGTCGGCGTTGTCGTGCAGGTCGCCCACCAGCATCCGCAGCAGCGCGACGTCGGTCGAGCCGAGCAGGTCGGCGGCGGCCTGGTTGGACATGAACAGGTCTTGGCCGATGGCCACCACCGCGCGGCGGCGGGTGCCGGCGGCCTGGAACGCGGCGAGCAGCTGCTTGTCGGAGACCCGGCTGCGGTCGAGCAGGCGCTGCTCGATGTCGGCGACCGCCCGGGCCACCAGCGGCGGGAGCAGCGGGCTGGCCTCCTCCATCAGCGCGGTGATGTCGAGGACGCCCTCGATCCGGCGGGTGGTCGGGTGGAAGATCGGGTGGCCGTAGCAGCTGAACCGGCGCAGCGGTACGGCGAAGTGCTCGCTGCCGTTGATCGTGATGCTGGTGCGCGTCTCGAGGACGGTGCCGAGGGCGTTCGTACCGACCGCCTCCTCCAGCAGCGAAGCGCCGACGTCGACGCCGAGGTGGTCGAAGGCGCGGCGGCCGCCGCGGTCGCCGCACCAGCGCTGCGCGATCCGGCCGTCCCGGTCGACGAGCAGCGTCGAGAACATCGTCCCCTGCAGCTGCTCGTTGAGCTCGTCGAGCACCGGGGAGGCCGCGGACAGCAGGGGCCCCGAGGTGTCGACCTCGCTGTAGGTCAGGTGGTCGAGGGCGTTCCCGGGGGTCAACCCCGCCATCGTGGCGCGCTGCCACGACTTCGCGATCGGATCGCGGAGCTCGGTTCTGGTCACGGTCTCTCCCACCTCCGGCCCGGAGCTGTGGCCGCCGTCACAGTATGCGCCGGGGGGTTGGCGCACGGTTGTCCAGTTTCTGAACACTCACCGGACCGCAGCGTTGCGAGTATGGCGGGCGTCAAGTCCCACCGCCGACGCCCCGGCACCCGATCGAGGAGAACCCGCCATGAAGACCAAGGCCGCAGTCGTCTACGAGCCCGGCAAGCCGATCGAGATCGAGGAGCTCACCCTCGACAAGCCCCAGGAGGGCGAGGTCCTGATCCGCTACACCCACGCCGGCCTGTGCCACTCCGACGTACACATCGCGCACGGCGACCTGGAGGCCCGGCTGCCGATGGTGCTGGGCCACGAGGGCGCCGGCATCATCGAGGAGGTCGGCCCCGGCGTCACCCGCGTCAAGGCCGGCGACCACGTGGTCTGCTCGTTCATCCCGAACTGCGGCACCTGTCGCTACTGCGCCAACGGCCAGCAGTCGATCTGCGACATGGGCGCCACCATCCTGGAGGGCTACCTGCCGGGCGAGCGCTTCCCGATCACGGGTCCCGCCGGCCAGTACGGCGCCCTGTGCATGCTCGGCACGTTCAGCCAGTACGGCGTCATCCACCAGAACTCCTGCGTCAAGGTCGACGACGACCTGCCCCTCGAGAAGGCGGTGCTGGTCGGCTGCGGCGTCCCCACCGGGTGGGGATCGGCGGTCAACACGGCCGAGGTGAAGGCCGGGGAGACGGTCGTCGTGATGGGCGTCGGCGGCATCGGCATCAACGCCGTCCAGGGCGCCGCGCTCGCCGGCGCGAAGAACGTCATCGCCATCGACCCGCTGCCCAACAAGCGCGAGAAGGCGATGGAGCTCGGCGCCACCCACGCCTTCGAGTCGGCCGAGCTCGCGATGGAGACGATCACCAACCTGACTCGCGGCCAGATGGCGGACTCCGCGATCCTCACCCCGGGCCTGCTGACGACCGAGATCGTGGCCGACGGCTTCAACGCGGTCGGCAAGGGCGGCAAGGTCGTGCTGACCGGCCTCAACAAGCTGGATGAGACCAACATCCAGCTGCCCGGCTCGGTGCTCACCCTCTACCGCAAGGAGCTCCGCGGCAGCGTCTTCGGCGACTGCAACCCGACCGTCGACATCCCGCGGATCCTCGGGCTCTACCAGTCCGGCGACCTCAAGCTCGACGAGATCCTGACCCGTACCTACACCCTGGAGCAGGTCAACGAGGGCTACGACGACCTGCTCAACGGCAAGAACGTGCGCGGCGTCGTCATCCACGACCACTCGTGACCGCCCTGATCAAGGAGAGCGGGGTCACCGGGGTCGGCGTCATCGACCGGGAGCGGGAGACCGAGCTGCTCGAGGCGGCGTTGGCCAGTGGCGCCAACGTCGTCCTCGAGGGGCCGCCCGGCACCGGGAAGACGACCCTGCTGCGTCGGGTCGCGGCTGCCCGCGCCACGTCCTTCGCCCTCGTCGAGGGCAACGCCGAGCTGACCCCGGCCCGGCTGGTCGGGCACTTCGACCCGGCGCTGGTGCTGAGCCGCGGCTACCAGCCCGACGTCTTCGTCGACGGCCCGCTGCTGACCGCGATGCGGGAGGGCGGGCTGCTGTACGTCGAGGAGCTCAACCGGGTCCCGGAGGAGACCCTGAACACGCTGCTCGCGGTCATGTCGGAGCGGGAGATCGCCGTACCCCGCCTCGGGCTGGTGCGCGCCGCCCCCGGCTTCGGCGTGGTCGCCGCGATGAACCCGTACGACGCCGTCGGCACCGCCCGCGTGTCGAGCGCCGTCTACGACCGCACCTGCCGGATCGCGATGGGCTACCAGTCGGCCGAGGCGGAGTCGCAGATCGTCGCGCTGCGGGCGCCCTTCCCGTCCGAGTCCTGGCGGGACAAGGCGGTGGCGCTGGTGCGCGCCACCCGCAGCCACCAGGAGCTGCGCGTCGGGTCGTCGGTGCGCGGCGCGATCGACCTCGCGGGGATCAACCACCAGCTCGCGCTGTCCCGCGGCGTCGCCGAGGACGACTGGCAGGTCGGCCTGGACGCGGCGCTGGTGGCGCTGAGCGGCCGGATCCGGGTTGACGAGTCGTCCACCCGCAGGCCGGAGGAGGTCATCGAGGAGCTCTACGCCGCGGTCTTCGGGCCGCCGCCGGGCTCCGGCGACGACGCGGGCGAGCAGGACGAGGAGGGGAGGGACCCGGGGGGAGCCTGAGCCCGCCTCCGCCGGAGGCGGGCTCGCCCCAGCCGGCCGGGGCGCCGGACCAGCCGCAGGCCTCGCGCCGCGGCCGTCCCGACCGCACCCACGGCCGGGACGAGCTGTCGCGCAACCAGCGCTTCGCCGAGCTCTCGCCGGAGGTCGGCGAGGTCGACGTCGAGGCGGTCGAGGCCGCGGTCGCGGAGGACCCCGACGAGGTGCTGCCGCTGCTCGCACTGATGAGCCGGGCCACCGACCCGGCGCTGCGGGCCAAGGTCCAGGCGCTGGTGCCGCGGCTGGTCGTGGAGCGTGCCCGCAGCGGGCCGAGCGGCCGGATCGGCTCCGGCCGGCTCCGCCCGTCGCGGGCCGACCGCGGCGGAGACCTCGACCTCGACGCCTCCCTCGAGGCGGTCGCCGGCGCCCGCGCCGAGGGCCGGCCGCCGGGGCTCGACGAGCTCACGTCGGTCGTGTGGCAGCGCCCGTCGACCGCGCTGTGCCTGCTCGTCGACCGGTCCGGGTCGATGGACGGGCAGCGCCTCGCCACGGCCGCGATGGCGGCGGCCGCCTGCGCCCTGCGCGTCGCGGAGTCCGGCGGCGAGCTGTCCGTGGTCGCGTTCGACCGGCGGGCCGAGGTGGTGGTCGGACTGGCCAGCCCGACGGACCCGCGCCGTACCGTCGAGCGCGTGCTCGGCCTGCGCGGGCACGGCATGACCTCCCTCGACGCCGCGCTGCGCGCCGCCCGCGAGCAGCTCGCGTCGGCCCGTGCACAGCGCCGGATCACCGTCCTGCTGTCCGACTGCCGGGTCACCGACGACATCGACCCGCTCGCGACCGCACGCGCGCTCGACGAGCTGCTCGTGGTCGCGCCCGCCAGCGACGACGAGGAGGCGCGGGAGTTCGCCCGCCGCGCCGGCGCCCGGGTGGAGTCGCTCGCGGCACTGGCCGACCTGCCCGTCGTACTGGACCGCCTGCTGTCCGGGTGACGTGGTCGGGCGGCGGGTGCGCGCGCCGGCCGGGGTGGGTCGGCGTGCGGGTGGGGTGCGCATGCCGGCTGTAACACGTTGTTCGCTGGCCTACCAGCCGCAAGACATCGGTCGAGGGGTGCTGTATGGGGCTGCTACATGCGGTACGGGGCGGCCAGGGCCGCGAACAACGTGTTACAGCCGCCCCACCCCGCCCCGAACGCTCGCGCGGCGCCTGTAACACGTTGTTCGCTGGCCTACCAGCCGCAAGACGTCGGTCGAGGGGTGCTGTACGGGGCTGCTACATGCGGCACGGGGCGGCCGGAGCCGCGAACAACGTGTTACAGCCGGCATGCGCACCCCACCCCACCCCGCCCACCCGCGGATTGTCCAGAACCTGAACAGCAGCGTCCCTCCAGCTGGACCACGCTCGGCGACACACGGATCGAGTCGAACGCCAACGGAGGAACCATGACCGACCTGCTCGTGCCCACCGACACCAATGTCCTGCCCCAGGTGCGGGAGTGGCTGTCCCGCCCCAAGGGCCTGTTCATCGGCGGGGCGTGGACCGACGCCGCGTCGGGCCGCACGTTCGAGACCCGCGACCCGGCCACCAGCCGGGTGCTGACGGAGGTCGCGCACGGCGAGGCCGTCGACGTCGACCGCGCCGTCCGCGCCGCCCGCAGGGCGTTCGAGGGCGAGTGGTCGCTGTGGACCCCGGCCCAGCGCCAGCGCCTGCTGTTCAGGATCGGCGAGGCGATCTACGAGCACGCCGAGGAGCTCGCCCAGCTCGAGGCGCTCGACAACGGCAAGTCCGCCGGTGTCGCGCAGGCCGTCGACGTCACCTGGGTCGCCGAGCTGTTCCAGTACTACGCCGGCTGGGCCACCAAGATCGAGGGCCGCACCATCCCGGTGTCGGTCCCGTGGGCGCCCGGCACCCAGTGGCACGCCTACACGCTGCGCGAGCCGGTCGGCGTCTGCGGCGCGATCGTGCCGTGGAACTTCCCGCTGCTGATGGCCGCGTTCAAGATCCCGGTCGCGCTCACGTGCGGCAACACGGTCGTGCTCAAGCCGGCCGAGGACACCCCGCTCACCGCCTTGCGCCTCGCCGAGATCATGGCCGAGTGCGGCCTGCCGGACGGCGTCTTCAATGTCGTGACCGGGTACGGCGACGCGGGCGCCGCGCTCTCCGCGCACGACGACGTCGACAAGATCGCGTTCACCGGCTCCACCGAGGTCGGCAAGCGCATCGTCGACGCCGCCAAGGGCAACCTGAAGAAGGTCAGCCTGGAGCTGGGCGGCAAGAGCCCCCAGGTCGTGTACGCCGACGCGAACCTCGACCTCGCCGTCCCGGGCACCGCCTCGGGCTTCCTCTTCAACCACGGCCAGACCTGCACCAGCGGCACCCGGCTGCTCGTCGAGGACACGATCTTCGACGAGTTCACCCAGCGCGTCGCCGAGGTCGCCGCCGCCAGCAAGCTCGGCCCCGGGCTCGACCCGACCAGCGAGGTCGGCCCGCTCGTCTCGCAGACCCAGCTCGACCGCGTCCTCGGGTACGTCGACCAGGGCCCAGGGCCTCCGCGACGGCGCCCGCGCCCTCACCGGCGGGAAGCGGCACGGCGCCGAGGGCTTCTACGTCGAGCCGACCGTGCTGGTGGACGTGGACTCCTCGTTCAGCGTCTACCGCGAGGAGATCTTCGGACCCGTCGTGGTGGCGACCCCCTTCAACGCGGAGGAGGGCGTCGTCGCGGCGGCCAACGACACGCCGTACGGCCTCGCCGCCTCGGTCTGGACCACCGACGTCACCAAGGCGCACCGCACCGCACGGCAGATCAAGGCCGGCACGGTCTGGATCAACTGCCACAACGCGTTCGACGCGGCGATGCCGTTCGGCGGGTTCAAGCAGTCCGGCTGGGGTCGGGAGCTCGGCGCGTCCGCGATCGACGCCTACACCGAGCAGAAGTCGGTCAACGCGCTGCTCGCGCACGTCGTACGACGACGCGGTGGCCCGGTTCCAGTGGCCCGACGTGGGGCCGTCGTTCAACTTCGTGCACGACTGGTTCGACGGGTTCGCCCGGGGCAACGACGCCCCGGCGCTGGTGATCGTGGAGGAGGACGGCGCCCGGGCGTCGTACTCCTTCGGCGAGATGGTGACCCGCTCCGAGCAGGTCGCCGCCCACCTGGCCGCGCAGGGCGTGGGCCGCGGCGACAGCGTCGTGGTGATGCTCGGCAACCAGGTCGAGCTGTGGGAGTCGATGCTCGCGCTCATCCGCCTCGGTGCGGTGATCATGCCGACCACCACCGCGGTCGGCCCGGCCGAGCTGGTCGACCGGCTCGCTCGCGGCAACGCCCGGGCGGTCGTCTGCAACGCCGCCGACACCGTGAAGTTCGACGAGGTGCCGGGCGACTACCTGCGCGTCGTCGTCGGGGACGCGGCGTCAGGTGGGGCTGAGGGCTGGGTCTCCTACGCGGCGGCGTACGACGTCCCGGCGGCGCCGGTCCCGCACCCGGGCAACGCGAGCGACGACCGGCTGCTGCTCTACTTCACGTCCGGCACGACGTCGCGGCCCAAGCTGGTCGAGCACACCCACGTGTCCTACCCGGTGGGGCACCTGTCGACGATGTACTGGCTGGGCCTGCAGCCCGGCGACGTGCACCTCAACATCTCCAGCCCCGGCTGGGCGAAGCACGCGTGGTCGAACTTCTTCGCGCCGTGGCTGGCCGAGGCGGCGGTGTTCGTCCACAACTACACCCGCTTCGACGCCGCGGCACTGCTCGGGCAGATCCGCTCCGAGGGCGTCACGACGTTCTGCGCGCCGCCGACGGTGTGGCGGATGCTGATCAACGCCGACCTGTCCGACGGCCCCGGCGTGCTGCGCGAGGCGATCGCCGCGGGCGAGCCGCTCAACCCCGAGGTGATCAGCCAGGTCGAGAGGAAGTGGGGGCTGACGATCCGCGACGGCTTCGGCCAGACCGAGATGACCGCCGCGGTCGCGAACACTCCCGGCCAGTCGGTGAAGTCGGGCTCGATGGGACGGGCGCTGCCGGGCGTCCCGGTCGTCCTGGTCGACCCGCTCGAGGGCACCGTCGTCGACGGCGTCGGCGAGGGCGAGATCTGCCTCGACCTGTCGGTGCGCGACGGGGCCGGGCCGCTGAGCCTGATGACCGGCTACCAGGGTGACGAGGTCCGCAACGCCGAGGCGATGGCCGGCGGCTTCTACCACACCGGCGACGTCGCCTCGCGCGACGAGGGCGGCTACATCACCTACGTCGGCCGCACCGACGACGTGTTCAAGGCGTCCGACTACAAGGTCAGCCCGTTCGAGCTCGAGTCGGTGCTGATCGAGCACCCGGCCGTCGCCGAGGCGGCCGTCGTCCCCGCCCCCGACCCGGTCCGCCTGGCGGTCCCGAAGGCGTACGTCGCCCTCGTCGCCGGCCACGAGCCGACCGCGGAGACGGCGGAGTCGATCCTGCGCTACGCGCGCGAGCACCTGGCGCCGTACCTGCGTGTGCGCCGGCTGGAGTTCTACGAGCTCCCCAAGACGATCTCCGGCAAGATCCGCCGGGTCGAGCTGCGTCAGCGCGAGAACGAGGTCGAGGGGGCCCGCCCCGCCGGCGAGTTCCGCGACGAGGACTTCGACCTGCGCGGCTGACGCGGCCGGCCCTTCGTTCGTCGAGTAGCCCGTCCGTTCGTCGAGTAGCCCGACCGCGAGGAACGAGCGGTCGGGCGTATCGAGACGCCTCACCCGGTCTCGATACGCGCGTCGCGACCTCGTTCCTCGGTCACGGCGCTACTCGACCTCCCCGGCAACTCCGCGCCGGTCCTCGTCCCTCGGACCGGCGCGGGCCGGTGATCAGCCGTAGGTGTAGAACCCGCGGCCGGTCTTGCGGCCGAGCAGCCGCGCCTCGACCATGCGAGCCAGCAGCGGCGGGGCGGCGTACAGCGGCTCCTTGAACTCCTCGTAGAGCGACTCCGCGACGGCCTTGACCGTGTCGAGGCCGATCAGGTCGGCGAGCGCGAGCGGGCCCTGCGGGTGGGCGGCGCCCTGGACCAGGCCCTGGTCGATGTCCTCGGCGGAGGCGAACCCGGACTCGAACATCCGGATCGCCGAGAGGATGAACGGGATCAGCAGCGCGTTGACCACGAACCCGGCGCGGTCCTGGCAGTCGATGGCGTGCTTGCCGAGGTCGTCCTGCACGAACGCGCGGGCGCGCTCGGTGGTGGCCTCGTCGGTCATCAGCGACGGGACGAGCTCGACGAGCGAGAGCACCGGCACCGGGTTGAAGAAGTGCACGCCGAGCACGTGCGTGGGCCGCTTGGTGGCGACCGCGAGCTTCATGATCGGGATCGAGGAGGTGTTGGAGGCCAGGATCGCGTCCGGGCTGGTGACGACCTCGTCGAGGCGGCGGAACAGCTCGGTCTTGGCCTTCTCGTCCTCCACGATCGCCTCGACCACGAGGTCGCGGTCGGCGAGGGTGGTGATGTCGTCGACGACCTGGATCCGCTCGAGGACGGCGTCGGCGGACTCGATCTTGCCGCGGCTCTCGGCCCGCTTGAGCGAGGCCTCGAGGCGCTGGCGGGCGGCGTCGACCGCGGCCGTGGTGGACTCCACGACGATGACGTCCTTGCCCGCCCGGGCACTGACCTCGGCGATGCCCGACCCCATCAGGCCGCCACCGATCACACCCACGCGCTGGATCTCCGTCATGTGCTCCTCCTCGAGCTCCGTCGTCCGCGGATTGCTAGGACGTCCTAGCAATCTACGGCTGTCGGGCCGGCGGGGCCACGCGTCACCCCACAAAGAAGGCGCGTCGTCTTTGTCAGTGCCGTACGACGCCCGCCGCGCCGTCCGCGATCGCGGCGGCCGTGCGCTCGACCATCGCCAGCACCTCCAGGAAGCCCGACTCCCCGCCGAACCAGGGGTCCGGCACCTCGCCGGGGCCCTCGGGGTCGAAGTCGCGGAACAGCCGCACCCGCTCGGGGTCGGCCTCGCCGAGCGCCTGCAGGTCGCGCAGGTTCTGGTGGTCCATGGCGAGCACGAGGTCCTGCTCGTCGAGCCAGGACGCGAGCACCTGCTGCGCGCGGTGCCGGCTGGCGTCGTACCCCTCCCGGGTCAGCAGGGCCGCCGCCCGGCGGTCCATCGGCTCGCCCAGGTGCCAGTCGCCGGTGCCGGCGCTGACCACCTCGACGACGTCGTCGAGCCCCGCCTCGGCCACCCGCGCGGCGAGCACGACGTCGGCCATGGGGGAGCGGCAGATGTTGCCGAGGCACACCACCGCGATCCGGTACCGGCCCGCCACACGCGGCGCCGGGAACTGCGCCACGCTCATTCGTCCACGCCGACCAGCGCGTCGAGGATCCACGTGGTGACGCTGATGATGATCGAGCCCCAGACCGCCGCCCAGAAGCCCTCGACCTGGAAGCCGACGTCGACGAACCCGGCCAGCCACTGCGTGAAGAGCAGCAGCAGGGCGTTGAGCACGATCAGGAACAGCCCCAGGGTCACCAGGATGAACGGGATCGAGAGCAGCGTCAGCACCGGCTTCACCCAGGCGGTCACCGCGCAGGCGATCAGCGCCACCAGCAGCAGCGGGAGGACCTTGTCCTCGAGCTCCGCCTGCCCCCGGCTCGCGCCCTCGAACCAGATGCCGTCGATGAGCTGGGCGGCGACGGCCAGCGCGGCCGCGGTGATCGCCCAGCGGGAGAGGAAGGCCACCATGCGGCCAGTCTTGCAGGAGCGCCCGTACGTCGAGGAGGTCGGCCACGGCCGTCCCGAGACGCCTGGTCCCGGTGCCGGGAGCGCGGCGCTCAGGTGAGCCCGAGCGCCTCGATGACCTCGACCTCGGCGTCAGCGATGTGCTTGCGCAGGAAGGCGTAGGCGCCGTCGGGCCCGTCGATCCGCCCGGCCTCGAGGAGTGCGACCAGGCCCTCGTGCGACTCGGCCTCGTCGTGCGCGTTGCGGTTGATCCGGTCCACCTGGGCGAGCGCGAGCTTGAGCTCGTCCATCAGCGTCTCGGCCATCTGCACCAGCCGCGGGCTGCCCGTCAGCTCGACGAGGGAGACGTGGAAGGCGAGGTGCCGCTCGTTGAGCTCCTCGTAGGACGCGCCGCCGCCGCGGACCGCGCCGGTGTAGGCGTCGAGGGTGTCGCGGACCCGCTGTCGTCGTACGTCGTCCGCGGTCGGCCAGGCCTGCACGCCGGCGCCCTCCAGCACCCACCGCGCCCGGCACACGTCGCGCACCGACTCGGCCCGCGGGGTGGCGACGGAGACGCCGCGGTTGGGCTCGCGGGTCGCCAGGCCCTCGGCGACCAGCACCGTCAGCGCCTCCCGTACGGTCGGCCGGGACACGCCGAGGGACTCGGCCAGCGCGATCTCGCGCAGGGGTGTGCCGCTCTCCAGCTCGCCCTCGAAGACCGCGCGCCGCAGCTCGGCGGCCACCCGCGACACCGTCGAGGCGTGCTCGACGCTCAGCGTGGCGAAGCGGGGCTTGCCGTCGGTCGGTGGAGCGGGCATGGGTCCATTCTGCCGCCCCGTGGCGAAGCGGACTCGCGCGCCGCTATCGTGGACTCCTGTCAGATTGTCTGACAATCTAGGGCGACCCTGCCGATGAGCAGGACGTGTGCGAACGGGAGGGACGTCGATGGACTCGACGCTGCAGTGGGGCCGGCACTACGCG
Organism: Nocardioides sp.; assembly: GCA_035554935.1. GTDB lineage: Bacteria > Actinomycetota > Actinomycetes > Propionibacteriales > Nocardioidaceae > Nocardioides. The sequence continues at coordinate 24,714 of DATMHM010000114.1, forward strand.
ATGGTGGACCCGTCGTCGTACCGGATCGACTACGCCATCAACCCCTACATGGATCCGGCGGTCCAGCCCGATCCGGTCCGCGCCCGCGACCAGTGGCAGGCGCTCGCCGGCACGCTCCGCGAGGCCGGCGCGACCGTCGACGAGATCCCGGCGCTCGAGGACGCGCCCGACATGGTCTATGCGATGAACCTCGGCCTCGCCGTGCTGCGTCCCGACGCGACCGGCCCCGGCCGGCGCTCGGTCGTGATGTCCCACATGCGCTACCCGCAGCGGCGGGTCGAGACGCCCGCGGCCCGGGCGTGGTTCGAGGGGCAGGGCTTCACGACGTCGTACGTCGGCCGCGACGGCATCGGCGCCCACTTCGAGTCCGGCGACGCCTTCCCGTTCGGCGGCGAGCTCGTCGCCGGGTACGGCCCGCGCACCGACGAGCTCGCGCTCAGGCAGCTCGCCGACGACCTCGGCGTACGGGTGCGCGGCGTGCAGATCACCCACCCCGGGATGTACCACCTCGACCTGGCCTTCTGCCCCCTCGACGAGGAGCGCGCCCTGGTCTGTCCGGCGGCGTTCGACGAGGTGTCGGCCGCGGCACTGCTCGAGCTCGTGCCGGAGCCGGTCCTCGTCAGCGAGGCCGAGGCGATCGGGACCTGGTGCGCCAACTCCGTGGTGGTCGGGCGCACCGTGGTGATGCCCGACTGTCCGCCCCGGCTGCGCAGCCTGCTCGACACGCTGGGCTTCGACGTGGTGTTCGCGGACCTCTCGGAGTTCCATCTCGGGGGTGGGTCGATCCGCTGCCTCACCAACCCGCTCGACATCACCGTCGGACGGGACCTCGACGTGGTGACCGGAGGGGTCGTCGTACGACCGGGACGCGACGCGGCCTGATCGACCGCCGGAGGTTCGGCGTCCGGGGATTGCGCGGCCCCGCCAGTGGATACGGTGTCCCCACCTGTCCCCCTGTCGTCCTGTCCGCCCCCCTGTCCGCCCGCCTGCCGGCCGATCCCTCCAGGAGTTCCGGTGTCCGGTCCCCTCCCCAGCCCGCCGCCCGGTCCCCGGGGGCAGCTCGAGGTCGGTGGCGGCCGCGGCCTGCGGATCGCGATCGCCGTGCTCGGTGCGCTGGTGCTGATCGCCGTGGTGACGGTCGGTGCCCTGGCACTGCTGGGAGGCGAGGACGGTGGCGATGGCGCCGGCACGGGCGGCGACGAGTCGACCAGCGAGTCCGCGACCGTGGCGCCCGAGGAGGGCGAGTCGTCGCTCGACCTGCCGACGATCGATCCCTCCGACTTCCCGAGCGACCTGCCGACCGACGACCTGCCGACGGGCCTCCCGACCGACCTCGTGCCCCCGCCGGGCGCGCCGTCCGGGATCCCGAGCGACTACCTCAGCGACTTCCCGACGGACCCGGCGCAGATGGAGTCGTGGTTCTCCGACCACCTGGAGGAGATGGCGCCGTGAGCGACCCGAACCAGCCGTACGGCGCCGTCCCGCAGCCGAGCTATCCGCCACCCAGCCCGCCGCCGGGCGGTCCGTACGGCAGCCCGTACGGCGGCCCTCCGAGTGGCCCTCCGGGCTACCCGCCCCCGCCGGGTGGCTCCGGCGGCAAGGGCAACGGGTTGTTGATCGCGCTCGGCATCGTCGGCGTCCTCGCGCTCGCCGGCGTGGTGGTCGCGCTCGTCCTCCTGCTGACCGGCGATGACGGCGAGGGCGGCGGGGACGACGGCGGCGGCGACGCCGCGGCCGAGCCCGCGGCCGTCGTCGAGCGCCTGGTCGCCGCGGCCGGGGACGCGGACTGCGACACCGCGCTGACCCTGCTGACGGAGGAGGCCCGGGCCGCCGACCCCTGCTCCCAGCCGGACTTCCAGCTGCTCTCCGCCGAGGACGTCGACTCCGAGGTCGGCGAGGCGGCCGTCGACGGCGACGCGGCCACCGTCCCGGTCACGTTCACGAGCGGCGAGGGCTCCACGGACTACGTCTTCGCGCTCGAGCAGGTCGACGAGGAGTGGCTGGTGGCGTCGTACGACGTCGATCACGGCGGGCACGACGACCCGACCGACGGCGCCACGGACGGCGACACGGACAGCGCGACCGACGGTGGCACGGACGGCCCCGCGCCTGGCGGCACCAGTACCGCCGACGCGGTCGCCAACGAGCCGACCGCCGTCGTCGAGGCCTTCTTCGACTCGGTCTTCGACGGCGACTGCGCCACGGCGGAGGACCTGGTCACCGAGGCCTACCTTGAGGAGGAGGGCCGCTGCGAGCCCGGTGACCTCCCTTCGTCGGCCGGTCTCCAGATCGAGTACGAGGTCGGCGCCGCCGACGTGACCGGTACGACGGCCGAGGTGCCGGTCGAGATCAGCTTCGCCGGCCAGAAGGAGACGTCGACGGTGGAGTTGGTGCAGGTCGATGGCCTCTGGCGGATCAGCAGCGCCGACTGACCCGCGCAATTCACGCGAACCGGTGGAGTCGCCCCGCCCCCGCTCCTAGGGTGGTCCCATGAGCCAGCCGCCGCCGTACGGTCTCCCGCCCCAGCCCGGCGTCCCGCAGCCGCCCGCCCCCGGGCAGCCGGCGCCGCCGCCGGCCTACCTCGGCGGCGGCGCGCCCGCCCCGACCGGACCGCCCCCGGCGTACGGCGGCCCGCCGCCGGGTGCCCCGGCCCCCGGCTTCACCGGCCCCGGCCTGCCGCCTCCGCCGCCCAGTGCGCGGCGGACCATCGGGTTCGTGGTCGGCCTGCTCACCGTGCTCGCACTCGTCGCGATCGTGGTGGCGGTCTGGCTGATCACCGCGAACAACTGAGCGCGGCGAAAGCCCCGGTGCGCCGGACGCTGCTCGCGGGCACCGGGCTGCTGCTCGCCGCGATCGTCGCGCTGGTGGTGCTGGTCGCGGGGCGTGGTGATGGCCCCGACGACGTCGCGGCCGACTACCTCGCCGCGAGCTGGGAGGGCGACTGGCGCACCGAGTGCGACCTGGCGAGCGAGGAGTGGCGCCGCTACCTCTACGAGGGCCACCCGTTCGCCGACTGCGCCGCCTACGCCGAGTCCGCTGAGGCGGCGCTGTCCGAGGGCGGCTTCGCGGACTACGCCGACGACACGGACGTCAATGTCAGCGTCGAGACCCGCGGCGACGACGACGGGCGCGCCCGGGTCGCCTACGTGATCGAGTTTCGCTATCACGGCGACGACCGGGCCGGTTTCGACGCGCTCTGGCAGGGCGGTGGCGCGGTCGACCGCGGCACCATCGAGCTCGTCGAGGTCGACGGTGAGTGGCGGGTGGCCGGCGTCGACGCCGGCTGACCCCGCCGCCGTTGGTCGAGGAGGCCGGCCACGGCCGTCTCGAGACCCCGGGCCATGGTGCTGGTACTCGCCCCCGTTGGTCGAGGAGGCCGGCCACGGCCGTCTCGAGACCCCGGGCCATGGTGCTGGTACTTGTCTGCGGGCTACGGCCCGTCGGTGGCGGAGATTTCAAGCAGCAGCGACGAGAGGCCTGGGTGGATGACCGGGTCCGCCTGTCGGCTGCGGGGGTCTCGAGACGGTCGCGGGCGACCTCCTCGACCAACGAGGAGACATGGGTGGGTGGCCCGGTCCGCCCGTTGGCTACGGGGGTCTCGAGACGGTCGCGGGCGACCTCCTCGACCAACGCGACGCCCCCGTTGGTCGAGGAGGCCGGCCACGGCCGTCTCGAGACCTCTGGCCATGGTGCTGGTACTTGTCTGCGGGCTGCGGTTCGTCGGTGGTGACGATTTCAAACGGCGGCGACGAGAGGCCTGGGCGGACGGCTGGGTCCGCCTGCGGGCTACGGGGGTCTCGAGACGGTCGCGGGCGACCTCCTCGACCAACGCGACGCCCCCGTTGGTCGAGGAGGCCGGCCACGGCCGTCTCGAGACCTCTGGCCATGGTGCTGGAAGGCTCCCCCAACGGCCTCAAGAATCACCCGGATCGACACCTGCTCTCCACAGGTCGCGATGGAGAATTCCCTGTCCACAAGCCGGTCCTGACGTTGCTTCCTGCGCTGGAAACTGTCGGTGGTCGATGGGAGAATTCCTTCATGAACCTCGGACCCAGCACCCCGATCGGCCGCTTCGACGGCCACTCGGTGCCCGAGCTCCTGACCGAGCTCTCCGCCGGGGTCCGGGGACGCAACAGCCTCC
>DATMHM010000115.1:0-6437 GCA_035554935.1 Nocardioides sp.
GAGATGAGCACGTTCCCGATCCCCGGCCTCGAGGCCGTCGAGCCCCGCCGCACCCCGTCCACCGACTCCCTCCTGGAGGGGCTCAACGAGCCGCAGCGGGCGGCCGTCGTGCACGCCGGGCCGCCGCTGCTCGTGGTGGCCGGCGCCGGGTCCGGCAAGACCCGGGTGCTGACCCGGCGGATCGCGTGGCTGATCTCGGAGCGCAAGGCCCATCCGGGCTCGATCCTGGCGATCACGTTCACCAACAAGGCCGCCGCGGAGATGAAGGAGCGGGTCGGCGACCTGGTCGGCAACCGGGCGCGGATCATGTGGGTGAGCACCTTCCACTCCTCGTGCGTGCGCATCCTGCGCAAGGAGGTCGGGCACCTCGGCTACGAGCGCCTCAAGTCGAACTTCTCGATCTACGACGCCCAGGACCAGAAGCGGCTGATCAGCCTGGTCTGCAGCGACCTCGATCTCGACCCGCGCCGCTACCAGCCCGGGCCGGTGCTGCACTGGATCAGCAACCAGAAGAACGAGCTGCGCGACCCCGAGGAGGTCGCGGCCGAGGCGCGCAACAGCATCGACGAGACCTACGCCGCGGCCTACAAGCTCTACCAGCGGCGGCTGCGCGAGGCGAACGCCTTCGACTTCGACGACCTGATCATGGAGACGGTGCGGCTGTTCCAGCTCAAGCCGGAGATCCGGGAGACCTACCGGCGGCGGTTCCGGCACATCCTGGTCGACGAGTACCAGGACACCAACCACGCCCAGTACGCCCTCATCCACCAGCTCTGCGGCCAGGACCTCGAGGAGCACGACAGCGACCGGCACGACAGCGACCGGCACGGCACGCTCGACGGCGTGCCCGCCGACCGGGTGCCGCCGTCGGAGCTCATGGTCGTCGGTGACGCGGACCAGTCGATCTATGCCTTCCGGGGCGCCGACATCCGCAACATCATGGACTTCGAGAAGGACTTCCCGGACGCCCGTACCGTCCTGCTGGAGCAGAACTACCGCTCCACCCAGACCATCCTCACCGCCGCCAACGCGGTCATCGAGCGTAATGAGGGCCGCAAGCCGAAGCGGCTGTGGTCGGATGCCGGCAACGGCGAGAAGATCGTCGGGTACGTCGCCGACGACGAGCACGACGAGGCGCGCTTCGTGTCCGGGGAGATCGACAAGCTCACCGACGAGGGCGGGCTGCGGCCCTCGGACGTGGCGGTGTTCTACCGGACCAACGCCCAGTCGCGGGTGTTCGAGGAGATCTTCATCCGCACCGGCATGCCCTACAAGGTCGTCGGCGGGGTCCGGTTCTACGAGCGCCGCGAGATCCGCGACGCGCTCGCCTACCTGCGGATGCTCGTCAACCCCGACGACCAGGTCTCGCTGCGGCGGATCCTCAACACGCCCAAGCGCGGCATCGGCGACCGCGCGGTGCTCGCGATCACCGCCTTCGCCGACCGCGAGCGGATCACCTTCTGGGAGGCGCTGCAGCGCGCGGCCGAGGCGCCCGGGCTCGCGACGCGCAGCCAATCCAACATCGAGGCGTTCGTCGCGATGGTCCAGGACATCCAGCAGATGGTCGAGGCGGGGGAGCGGCCCGACGTGGTGCTCGAGACGGTCCTCGACCGGTCCGGCTACCTGGTCAGCCTCGAGGAGTCCGACGACCCCCAGGACGCCACCCGCGTCGAGAACCTCGCCGAGCTCGTCGCGGTCGCGCGCGAGTTCGCCGAGGACCCGGTCGCCGCGCCGTCGGCCGACCCCGCCGACGTCGATGCCGGCACGGTCGAGCCCGGCCTCGCCGACTTCCTCGAGCGGGTCGCGCTGGTCGCCGACGCCGACTCGATCCCCGACGCCCCCGACGACGACCCCGACGCGCCCGCGGACCAGGGCGTCGTCACGCTGATGACCCTGCACACGGCGAAGGGCCTGGAGTTCCCCGTCGTGTTCCTCACCGGCATGGAGGACGGTGTCTTCCCGCATTCCCGCGCCCTCGGCGACCGTCCGGAGCTGGAGGAGGAGCGCCGGCTCGCCTACGTGGGCATCACCCGCGCGCGCCAGCGCCTCTATGTCTCCCGCGCCGTCGTCCGCTCCGCCTGGGGCGCGCCCGCGCACAACCCGGCCTCCCGCTTCCTCGCCGAGCTCCCGATCGACCTCGTCGACTGGCGGCGCACCGAGGCCGACCAGACCCGCTGGTCACGACCGGCCTACGCCAGCAGCCGGTACGACGACAGCGGGTCGTCGTACGGCGGCAACCGGCTCGGCGCCCCCACCGCCGCCGGCCGCCGCAACTTCAGCTCGGCTGCCGCGCGTGCCGACGCGGCTGCCAAGTCGAAGCCGTCGCGGGCGATCCCGGTGCTGGCTCCCGGCGACAAGGTCACCCACGACTCGTTCGGCCTCGGCACCGTCGTGTCCGTCGAGGGCCAGGGGGAGAAGTCGGTGGCGTCCATCGACTTCGGCTCCGACGGGGTCAAGCGGCTGCTGCTGCGGTACGCGCCGGTCGACAAGCTCTGACCGGGCGGGGCCCGGTGGGTGCACCGGGCCCGGGGGTCTCGAGACGGTCGCGGGCGACCTCCTCGACCACCGGGGTCTCGAGACGGTCGCGGGCGACCTCCTCGACCACCGGGGTCTCGAGACGCCCGCCGCGACTTCGTGCCTCAGTCGCGCCGTGCTACTCGACGACCAATGTGACGCACTGATCCGGTTCGCCGTCGCAAGCTCCGGCGATCCCGGATCAGGGCGTGACGCCGTGCTGGCGCAGCGCGGCGTCGGGGTCCACCGGGTCGCCGCCGCCGGGGCGGACCTCGAGGTGGAGGTGGGGGCCGGTGACGTGGCCGGTGCTGCCGACGTAGCCGATCAGCTCGCCGGTGCGGACGGTGTCGCCGACGGAGACGTTGAACGAGGACTGGTGGCAGTACCAGATCTCGGTGCCGTCCTCGAGCGTGATCACGGTCTTGTTGCCGTAGGCGCCGTCGAAGCCGGCGGAGGTCACCACGCCGTTGGTCACGGCGACGAGCGGGGTACCGCTGGGGGCGGCGAAGTCGAGACCGGTGTGGTAGCTGGACCAGAGGCCGTACTCGCCGAACGTGGCCGTCAGGCGGTAGCCCTGCAGCGGGAGCGTCCACCGGTTGAGGGCGATCTCGGCGGCTTCCTTCTCGGCGGCCCGGGCGAGGTCGTCGAGCGCGGTGTTGCGCTCCTCGGCATGGCGCTCGGCCTGCGCGACGAGGTCGGTGCCGCTCGCGTTGGCGAGCGTGTCGCGGTCGGAGTCGCGGCTGACGGTGTCGATGCGCTGGGTGACCGAGCCGTCGCCGAACGCGCCGGTCATCGCGTTGGACGCGGTGAGCCGGTCGGTGGCCGACGCGAGCTGCGGGTCGGCGGAGACGACGGCGCCACCGACGGCGACGGCGAGGGTGGCGACGCCCACGGCGACGGGCAGCGAAGGGAGGCCGCGGAAGAGCGGGCCGCGGGCGCCGGCGTGCCTCACGGCGCGGCGCTTGCCGGCGGGCTGGACGGCGCGCAGCTGCGACGAGGAGTCGGTCAGCGGGTCGGCCGGCGGGATGTCGCGCAGCGCGGGGAGCTCGACGGTCGGGGCGCGGTCGACGGGCTGGAAGGCGGCCGGGGCCACCGTGACGGGTACGATCTCGACCGGCGCGAGCTCGGCAGGAGCCAGGTCCACGAGGGTCGGCTCGACCAGCACGGGGGTGGCCTCGACCGGAGCGATCAGCACCGGAGCAGGAGCCTCGACGACCGACGCCGCGGGGCGCGCGACGCGTCTGCCGACGTACGCCGACGGGGCCTCGATCGGAGCGGGCCGGTGGGCCACGCGCTTGCCGACGTAGGTGGCGACCGAGCCCGTTACGGGGCCGGTGGAGGGGCCAGAGGGTCGGGCGGGGTCGGGTCGCGGCGCGCGGTGATCCGCTCGGTGGCTACCCATCGACTGCTGACTCCTTGGGGGACGATCGTGCAGGCCCGTTTCGACCCGCACCTTCTCGCCCGAGGCGCCCGAGTGGCTCCGACCGAAGTGGCTGTCGAATGACAGCCGGGTGAAACATGCGTGCCGACCATATCCGATGCCGACACGGCCCCGAAATCGTAGGCGCTGTGCCCTGTGGACGGAGGCGGAACGCGCGAAGTCGGCGTGGCGCAGCGGGCGCGACGTGCCTCGTGAGCCGTGTCACGTAGCGACGCCCGGGCTCGTCGTACCGGCGAGTCACTACTAGTGTGCCCGGGGGTGTGCCAGTGCGCGCACCACCCTCTGACCCAGATGTGAGGACGTATCAGTGGACCTGATGGAGTACCAAGCGAAGGAGCTCTTCGCGAAGCATGGTGTGACCACGACCCTCGGTGTGGTCGTCGAGACCGCCGAGGAGGCGAGGGCCGCAGCCGAGCAGATCGGCGGCGTCACCGTCATCAAGGCGCAGGTCAAGGCCGGTGGCCGCGGCAAGGCCGGCGGCGTCAAGCTCGCGAAGACCCCCGACGAGGCCTTCCAGTACGCCACGGACATCCTGGACCTGACGATCAAGGACCTCCCGGTCAACCGGGTCCTCGTCACCCCGGCCACCCCGCCGGTGGAGGAGTACTACTTCTCCTTCCTGCTCGACCGGTCGAACCGGCAGTACCTCTGCATCGCGTCCGTCGAGGGTGGTGTCGAGATCGAGGAGGTCGCGAAGACCAACCCCGACGCCGTCAAGAAGATCGCGATCGACCCCGGCAAGGGTGTAGACGCCGCGAAGGCGCGCGAGATCGCGACCGAGGCCGGCTTCCCCGAGCCGGTCTTCGAGCAGGCCGTGACGATGATCGAGAAGCTCTACACGGTCTTCGTCGAGGAGGACGCCACCCTGGTGGAGGTCAACCCGCTGGCCCGCCTCGAGGGCGACAAGCTGGAGGCCCTCGACGGCAAGGTCTCGCTCGACGAGAACGCCTCCGAGGTCCGCCACCCCGACCACGCGGCGTTCGAGATCCGCGAGGAGGCCGACCCGCTCGAGGCGAAGGCCAAGGACCTGGGCCTCAACTACGTCAAGCTCGACGGCCAGGTCGGCATCATCGGCAACGGTGCGGGCCTCGTGATGAGCACCCTCGACGTCGTCGCGTACGCCGGCGAGAAGCACGGCGGCGTGAAGCCGGCCAACTTCCTCGACATCGGTGGCGGCGCCAACGCCCAGGTGATGGCCAACGGCCTCGACGTCATCCTGAACGACGAGCAGGTCAAGTCGGTCTTCGTGAACGTCTTCGGCGGCATCACCGCGTGCGACGAGGTCGCCAACGGCATCAAGGGCGCCCTCGAGCTGCTCGGCGACAAGGCCACCAAGCCGCTCGTCGTACGCCTGGACGGCAACGCCGTCGAGGCCGGCCGGGCGATCCTGGACGAGCTGAACCACCCGCTCGTCACGCAGGTCGACACCATGGACGGCGCGGCCGACAAGGCCGCCGAGCTGGCGAACGCCTGAGCCGCGCGAGATAGAGAGCGATAGAGACATGAGCATCTACCTCAACAAGGACAGCAAGATCATCGTCCAGGGCATCACGGGCGGCATGGGTGCCAAGCACACCGCCCTCATGCTCGACTCGGGCGCCACGATCGTCGGCGGCGTGAACTCGCGCAAGGCCGGCACCACGGTCACCCACAAGGACCACGACGGCAACGATGTCGAGCTCCCCGTCTTCGGCACGGTCGCCGAGGCCATGAAGGAGACCGGCGCCAACGTGTCGGTCCTCTTCGTCCCGCCGGCCTTCACGAAGGACGCGGCCATCGAGGCGATCGACGCCGAGATGCCGCTGATCGTGGTGATCACCGAGGGCGTCCCGGTCCAGGACACCGCCGAGGTGTGGTCCTACCTGCAGGGCAAGTCGACCCGGATGATCGGCCCGAACTGCCCCGGCATCATCACGCCGGGCGAGTCGCTGGCCGGCATCACGCCGCACACCATCGCGGGCAAGGGTCCGGTCGGCCTCGTGTCGAAGTCGGGCACGCTGACCTACCAGATGATGTACGAGCTGCGGGACTTCGGCTTCTCCACCGCGGTCGGCATCGGCGGCGACCCGATCATCGGCACCACGCACATCGACTGCCTCGAGGCGTTCCAGAACGACCCCGACACCGACGCGATCGTCATGATCGGCGAGATCGGTGGCGACGCCGAGGAGCGCGCCGCGGCCTACATCAAGGAGCACGTGACCAAGCCCGTCGTCGGCTACGTCGCCGGCTTCACCGCCCCCGAGGGCAAGACGATGGGCCACGCCGGCGCCATCGTGTCGGGCTCCTCGGGCACGGCCCAGGCCAAGAAGGAGGCCCTCAAGGCCGCCGGCGTCAAGGTCGGCAAGACGCCGACGGAGACCGCCGACCTCATGCGCGAGATCATGCAGGGCCTCGCCGGCTGACGCGTCGGTCCTCCCAGCACGCCGGGACGGGCGGTCACCCACACGGGTGGCCGCCCGTCCGGCGTCGGGTCCACCGG
>DATMHM010000116.1:0-18424 GCA_035554935.1 Nocardioides sp.
AGCCGTCGAGATGAGGTCGAGGTTGAACTCGCGCTCGAGACGGTCGCGGGTGATCTCCATGTGCAGCAGGCCGAGGAACCCGACGCGGAAGCCGAAGCCGAGCGCGCCCGACGTCTCCGGCTCGTACGTCAGCGCCGCGTCGTTGAGCTGCAGCTTGTCGAGCGCCTCGCGCAGCACCGGGTACTGGTCGCCGTCGATCGGGTAGAGCCCCGCGAAGACCATCGGGTTGGGGTGGGAGTAGCCGCCGAGCATCTCCTTGGCGGGGCGGTTGTTGCCGGTGACGGTGTCACCCACGCGCGACTGGCGTACGTCCTTCACGCCGGTGATCAGGTAGCCGGTCTCGCCGACGCCGATCTTCGCAGCCTTCATCGGCTCCGGGCTGATCACGCCGACCTCGAGCATCTCGTGCAGCGCGCCGGTCGACATCATCTTGATCTTGTCGCGGTGCGAGAGCTCGCCGTCGACGACCCGGACGTAGGTGACCACGCCGCGGTAGGTGTCGTAGACCGAGTCGAAGATCAGGGCACGAGCCGGCGCGGAGGCGTCGCCGACCGGGGGCGGGACGGACTTCACGATCTCGTTGAGCAGGGCCTCGACGCCCACGCCGGTCTTGGCCGAGGTGAGGAGCACGTCCTCGGGCTCGCAGCCGACCAGGTTGGCCAGCTCGGCGGCGTACTTCTCGACGTTGGCGCTCGGCAGGTCGATCTTGTTGAGCACCGGGATGATGTGCAGGTCGGCACCCATCGCGAGGTAGAGGTTCGCCAGCGTCTGCGCCTCGATGCCCTGGGCCGCGTCGACCAGCAGGATCGCGGCCTCACACGCCTGCAGCGAACGGGACACCTCGTAGGTGAAGTCGACGTGCCCCGGGGTGTCGATCATGTTGAGGACGTAGGTGCCCGGCTCGGCGCCCGCCTCGTTGTCCGCGGCGACCGTCCACGGCATCCGTACGGCCTGGCTCTTGATGGTGATGCCGCGCTCGCGCTCGATGTCCATCCGGTCGAGGTACTGCGCCTTCGCCTCGCGCTCGCCGACGACGCCGGTGAGCTGCAGCATCCGGTCGGCGAGGGTCGACTTGCCGTGGTCGATGTGCGCGATGATGCAGAAGTTGCGGATGATCGCGGGGTCGGTGTGACCCGGCTGCGGGGCGGAGGCTGACATGATCCGCCCATTGTCCCTGAGCGCGGCGGGTTCGTTGAATCCAGATGGCATCCGCGGGCGGGCCCGGCTCGATCCACTCAGCGAGCGGAGGCCGCCTTGCGTGCGCGGTGGACCTCCTCGACCAGCTGCTCGGCCGGGACGGCGAAGGCGGAGATGGGTACGACGACGTCGTCCCGGTCCGCGCGCAGGTCGATCCTCACCCCGGCCGGGCCCCGCCGCTGCACCGTGGCGCGCTTGACGTCGCGCCACGGCACCGTGACGTCGCTCCGGTAGCCGCGCCAGGTCAGGGCGGCGGGCCCGAGCTCGAGGGTCCACCGGTGCAGCCGGCCGGTCAGGAGCCGGACCAGGTCCGGGAGCGAGGCCAGGCCGCCGGCGATCGAGAGGAGGGCGAAGCCGGGCGACTCCAGGGCACCGAAGTCGCTGATCGCGAGCCAGGCCCAGAGCCCGGCGACGACGAGCAGCGCCGCCCAGGCGAGGAGGAGTCCCGCGACCGTGGGCACGGGCGCACGGAAGGTCCGGGTGCCGTCGGAGGCGACCTCGGGCTCGCGCCGGCGGCGCGGCCGGGCGAACGCCGAGACCGCGGCGACGAGGAGGGAGGCGAAGGCGACCAGCATGCCGACGCCCGACCACACCAGGGCGCCGTCGGCCGTGGCCGCCATGACCACCCCCACCAGCACGCCGAGCAGCAGGAGCAGGAGCACGGTCGCCGTCCACCACCGCGGGACGAGCCGCGCCGGGGTCACCACGGGGTCACCGCGTCCCAGGCGTCGCCGATGGCGTCGGTCGCGTCGTCCCAGCGGTCGGAGGTCCAGTCGGTGATGTCGTCCCAGTTGTCGTAGACCGTGCCGGCCAGCCAGGAGGCGCCCGCGGCGAGCGCGCCGCCGGCCAGGACCACCGCCCAGGCCGGCGCCGTGACCACGCCCGCGGTGACGAGGAGGCCGACCCCGACGCCCACCGCGATGCTGGTCCCGGTGGTCACCGCGACCCGGGTCCAGTCGCCGGTCTGCGTGCCTTCGTAGATGCCGAAGCCGACGTCGATGAGGATGCCTGCCGGGCCGCCGAGGAACCGGGCGCCCCTCCCGAACAGGTCTGCCTTCTTGAGCAGGTCGTCGAGCTGGGCGCGGCCCTCCGGCGTGCTGAGCCGGTTGCGCACCGCGGGGTTGCCCGAGCGGCGGGTCCTGCGGCGGAACTCCGCCGCGTCGGCCTTGTAGTCCTTCGACTTGTTCAGCAGCGCCAGCCCGGCGAGTCCGGCGCCGGACCCGCTGGCGAAGTTGGGGAACAGCGCCGTGATCGAATCGAAGAGCGTGTCCGACGCGTCCTTCTTGCGGGCGTCCGCGACGTCTGCCGGCATGTTCGAGTCGACCCAGTCGACGAACGTCTGGTAGTCGGCCGCGGCATCCTCGACCAGGGCGTTCCAGAGCTCGATCCTCGTGACGGCCGTGTTGTAGGCCGCCTCCTCCGGCGAGCCCACCTCGTAGGGCGTCGTCGGCGCGGCCGCCGGCTGCTCGATGACCGTCCCGGAGACGCTCAGCCCACCCTCCGTTGCGCGAGTGCGGATCGACGTCATGTCGTCCTCGAGGCGCTTGAGCTTGGCGGCATAGTCGTCGAGGGCCGTCGCCGCCCGGCCCACGCGCTCCTCGTGCTTGTCGCTCGCCTTGAGGATGTCGCCCGAGACGTTGCGGTACGACGAGTAGGTCTCGCCCTCCCAGGCGCCCTGGGCGTGGTTTCTGGCGTCCTGCTGCTCGTCGCTGGCCTTCCCGACCTTGTCCTTGAGGGTGTCGCGCAGCCAGTTGGCGGCGGCGGTCACCGCGGCCGGCGACCCCTCGACCTTGGTGTCCAGGCTCATGCGAGCCGGGCCATGCGGTCGAACTCGGCGGCGATCGCGTCCTCGGTCAGGCCGAGGTCGTCCGCGCAGTCGCGGACGAGCTCGGCGATGCCGAGGTTGATGACGGCGATCTCCCCTGCCGTCTCGGTGACGGCGGCCAGGATGTTGGCCACGTGCTCCGCGCCGTAGCCGGCGTCGACCGTGGTGGGCGCCGACGGGGCGGCCTCGTCGATCTTCGCGGCCGCGTCGTCGTGGCCGGTGGCGATGACCTCCGCAGCACCGGCGTCGAGTCGCAGCGTCATGCCGGACCACCGCCCGCGCGCGGAGCGGCACGCACGTGCTCCGGGACCTCGACGTCCAGCAGCTTGAGGTCGAAGTGCTTGGCCTGCTTGATGTCCTCGACCTTGCCGGTCTCGAACAGCAGCCACGCCTGGTCGTCGCCCCACGCGTCGAGCAGTCGGTCCAGCGCGGTGTAGGCGACGAGGGCGATCCGGCCGTCGCCGAGCCTGAGCATCTTGAAGTCGCTCACCGAGCCGTCCGGCCCCATCTCGACGGGCAGGTAGACCACGGGCGGTGTGGGTCGCTGGGCGGGCGGCTGCTGCTCGTTCACGTGGCGAGGCTACCCACGTCTCGTGCCGCCACACGCGCGCGTCGGGATCGACCGTTCGCCGCCGGTTCACCGCCGGCTCGCCTGCCGGCTGGCCCGGCGTTCGTCGTACGGCGTCAGGTTGGGCCCATGGACCCGGCCACCCCTCGCCCTCCCGCCCCTGCCCCGCTGCACCGCCGTGCCGTGCTCCGCGGCACCGCCCTCACCCTCGGCGCCGCGACCGCGGGCCTGCTCCCCGGACGCTCGACTGCCGCCCCGCTGCTCGTCCGTAGCGACCGGCCCCTGCTGCCGTTCGGCGTGCAGTCCGGCGACGTCCGCTCGGGCGGCGCCGTGCTGTGGGCGAAGGCGGACCGGCCCGCCCGTCTCGTCGCCGAGATCAGCCGGGACCCGTCGTTCCGCGGCGCGCGCGTCGTTCGGGGCCCGGTCGTGACCGCGACCAGCGACTTCACCGGACAGGTCGCGCTGCGCGGCCTGCCGCCCGGCACGGACATCCACTACCGGATCCACGCCGTCGACCTCGACGACGACCGGACCACCAGCGCGCCGACGGTCGGCCGGCTGCGGACCGCTCCCGGCAGCGGTGACGACGTCCGGTTCCTCTGGTCCGGCGACATCGCCGGCCAGGGCTGGGGCGTGAACCCGTCGTACGGCGGCTTCCGGATCGCGGACGCGATGCGGGCCCGCAACGCCGACTTCTTCCTCTGCAGCGGCGACAACGTGTACGCCGACGGGCCGATCCGCGAGTCGGTGCCGCTGCCCGACGGCAGCACCTGGCGCAACCTCGTCATCCCCGAGAAGACGAAGGTGGCGCAGACCCTCGACGAGTACCGCGGCCAGTACCGCTACAACCTGATGGCGGACAACTGGCGCGCGTTCCTCGCCGAGACCTCGCAGGTGGTGCAGTGGGACGACCACGAGGTCACCAACAACTGGTACCCCGGCGAGATCCTCGAGGACGCGCGCTACACCGAGAGGAGCGTGGATGTGCTCGCCGGCCGCGCGCGGCAGGCCTTCCACGAGTACCTCCCGGTGGCGCCCATCTCCCCCGATCCCGACGGACGGGTCTACCGGGTCATCCACTACGGCCCGCACCTCGACCTGTTCGTGCTCGACATGCGCACCCACAAGGACCCCAACTCGGGCAACCGGGAGCCGGACTCCGACGGCGGCGTCCTCGGCGCGCGACAGACCGCGTGGCTGCTGCGCGAGCTGGAGCGCTCGACCGCGACGTGGAAGGCGATCGCCGCCGACCTGCCGATCGGCCTGGTCGTGCCGGACGGGTCCGCGGCCCAGGAGGGCATCGCCCAGGGCGACGGCGGCGCACCACTCGGCCGCGAGCTCGACCTGGCCACCGTGCTCACCGGGCTGCAGCGGCTCGGCATCCGCAACCACGTGTGGCTGACGGCCGACGTCCACTACACGGCCGCGCACCACTACTCGCCCGACCGGGCGTCGTACCAGGACTTCGACCCGTTCTGGGAGTTCGTCTCGGGCCCGCTCAACGCCGGCGGCTTCGGACCGAACGGGCTCGATCCGACCTTCGGCCCGGTCGCCGAGTTCGTCGCCGCTCCCCCGGCGGCCAACACCTCGCCCGCCGACGGGTTCCAGTTCTTCGGCGAGGTCGAGGTCGACGGCGCGACGGGGCAGCTCACCGTGACCCTGCGCGACGTCGAGGGCGCCGCCCTGTTCACCCGGACGCTCGACCCGGCGCCTCGCTGAGCCATCCGGGAGGGGCACCCGCCATCATGTGCGGGTGCTTCCCTCTCGGATCCCCCACGGCCGGACAGCGCGACGCGTGGAGTGGGCGCACCTGCCGCCGGTCGTGCGCGGCCGGATCGAGGCGCACCTCGGCGGTCCGGTCGTCGAGGCGGTCTCCCAGGGCACCGGGTTCACCCCGGGGTTCGCGTCGGTGCTCACGTGCGCGGACGGCAGCCGGCACTTCGTGAAGGCGGCGGCGACGCGGGCGCAGCGGCAGTTCGCGGAGGCCTACCGCACGGAGGCGCGCCGGCTCCGGGCGCTGCCGCCGGAGGCCCCGGCACCGCGGCTGCTGTGGACCGACGACGTGGAGGACTGGTTCGTCCTCGGGATCGAGTACGTCGACGGCCGGGCCCCCGAACGCCCGTGGACCGCGGACGACCTCGCCCGCGCCTCGGCGATGGCCGTCGCGATGGTCGAGCCGCTCACTCCCGCACCGGGGACCGGCCTCGACAGCGCGGTCGACGAGCTCGGGTCCTGGGCGACGCTGTGGGACCGGCTCGACCACCCCCGCGCGCAGGAGATCGGCGCGCTGGCCCGCAGGCACGCCGACGTCGTGGGCGGGGAGACCCTCGTCCACCTGGACGTCCGGGACGACAACATCATCCTCCTCGGCGACGGCTCCGCCGTGCTGTGCGACTGGAACTGGCCGGTGGTCGG
This sequence comes from Nocardioides sp., assembly GCA_035554935.1. Taxonomy (GTDB): domain Bacteria; phylum Actinomycetota; class Actinomycetes; order Propionibacteriales; family Nocardioidaceae; genus Nocardioides. The sequence goes on from DATMHM010000116.1 coordinate 6,006, forward strand.
CGCACCCTGGCTGGACTCGCTGTTCCTGCTCATCGGACCGCGCGGCGACGGGCTCGACGTCGAGGCGCACATCGGGTCGCACCCGCTGCTCGGGAGCGTGCCCGCCGAGGACGTCGACGTCGCACTCGCCCTGATCCTCGGCTTCTTCGCCTCCGCGGCCGACCAGCCGGTGCCGCCCACGTCGCCGTACATCCGGGCCGCGCAGGCCTGGCAGCGCGACGTCGTCGACGACTGGCTCGCCGAACGTCGCGGGTGGGAGCGGTGAGCCCGCGGCGACCGGCGCCCGCCGGAAGTGGCGATTTGGGGCGTCCGTTCGCCCGCTGTTAGCCTTGCTGGTCGCGTCTCCGCGTGCCTGCGCCTGCCCGTCGTCGGGTGGCCGGCCGACGGATTCGCGCTCCGGACCAGTCCAGACATCCACACGAACACGTAGAGGCAGTCACCCGTGGCGAACATCAAGAGCCAGATCAAGCGGAACAAGCAGAACGAGAAGGCGCACGAGCGCAACAAGGCCGTCAAGTCGGGCCTGAAGACCGCGATCCGCAAGTTCCGCGAGGCCGCCGAGGCCGGCGACAAGGACAACGCCGTCGCCCTCGCCCGCGAGGCCACCAAGAAGCTCGACAAGGCGGCGTCCAAGGGCGTCATCCACAAGAACCAGGCTGCGAACCGCAAGTCCTCGATCTCGAAGCAGGCTGCCTCTCTCTGAGCCCACTGCTCTGGCTCCGGTCCGGAGCGCGTTGATTTACGGGTTTCGCCCGTTCAAGTCGGAAACGGCGGTCAATCGGCCGCCGTTTCTGACATTTGAACGGGCCGAAACCCACAACTCAACGGGCGGGAACCCACAAGTCAACGGGCGGGAACCCACAAGTCAACGGCCGCGCAGGGCGGTGATGGTGAGGACCAGCCGCTCGAGGGCGTACGACGCGTCGCTGGCCGCGCCCTTGATGTCGGCGTCGGCCTGGGCCACGGCCCGGATCGCCCGGGCCAGGCCGGCGTCGCTCCACCCACGGGCCTGGTCGCGCAGGGAGCGCAGCTTCCAGGGCGGTACGCCGACCTCGCGGGCCAGGTCCGCGTCGCGCATCCCGCGCGGGGCACTGACCAGCCGGGCCAGGCCGCGGGCGCTGCCGGCGAACGCCGAGGTGACCAGGACCGCCGCGGTGCCGGCGTCGAGCGCCCAGCGCAGCTCCTCGAGAGCGACCCGGTCCCGGCCCGCGAACGCGGCGTCGGCCACGGCGAAGGACTTCGCCTCCGCCCGGCCACCGAAGTAGCGGCGCACCTGCGCCTCGCCGATCCGCTCGCCGGGGAAGTCGTTGGTCAGCTGGTGCGCGGCACCCGCCAGCGAGCGCAGGTCGCGCCCGATCGACTCGATCAGCACGTCGGCGGCGTCCCGGTCGATGGTCGCGCCGTTGCGGCGCACCTCGTTGGCAACGAAGGCCGGGAAGTCGGACGGCTTGAGCTCCTCCGACTTGTGCTCGGTCACCGGTCCCAGCTTGCGCAGCTTGGTGAGCACGCCGCTGCCCTTCTGCCCGCCGCCGTGGACGAGCACGAGCGCGACGTCCTCGACGGGCGCGGCGCAGTAGCCCAGCAGCCCCTCGACCGACTCGTCCGGCAGGTTCTCGAGGCCCCGGACGACGACGCAGCGGACCGCGGAGAAGAGCGACGGCGCCGACATCTCCCCCAACGTGGCCAGCGTCAGGTCGGCCGCGGGGCTGTCCGCGAACTCCGCCTCCGCGTCGTGCGCGCGGACGGCGGCCCGCACCTCCTCGACCGTGCGGGCGCCGAGGAACTCCTCCTTGCCGGTGACCAGGGTGACTCGTCCCAGCACGTCCTCGGCCCGCATGCGCCCACCCTCCCACACCCCTGCGACATCACCGCCGGGTGGCTGTGGCGAGCTCGCCGTCGCTGTCGACGAGCACGGCCAGGTCGCCGTCGGTGTCGGTCCGCAGCACCGTCGCGCCGCCTCGCTCGAGGGTCTCGACCAGCCGGCCCGCGGGGTGGCCGTAGTCGTTGTCGCGCCCGACCGGGACCAGCGCCACCTCCGCCCCCAGGGACAGCAGCCACTCCTCGTCCTGGTGCGAGCTGCCATGGTGCGGGACCTTGAGCACGTCGACCGCCAGCCCCGGCAGCGCGCGGGCGAGCCGCGCCTGGCCGGGCGGCTCGATGTCCCCGGTCAGCAGCAGGCGCCGCCCGGCGACCTCGACGAGCAGGACCACGCTCGCGTCGTTGGCCGAGCTGCCGTCACCGGCCCCCGGCGAGGGTTCCGGGAGGTGCGGCTGCAGCACCTGGAGCACCGCGTCGCCGTACCGTCGCACGGAGCCGTACGGCGCCGGCCGCACCGCGATGCCCGAGGCGGCGGCGAGTTGCTCGACCTGCGCGGCACCGGCGGGCGGGTCGTGCACCGGGCTGGTCTCGATCGCACCCACCCGGCGGCCGTCGAGGACGCCGGCGAGCCCGTCAACGTGGTCGGAGTGGAAGTGCGTGAGCACGACCAGGGGGACCTGCTCGACGTCGAGGCGGTCGAGGCACCGGTCGACCTCCGCGGGCTCGGGCCCGGCGTCGACGACGACCGCCGCGCGGGGACCGGCCGACACCACCAGCGCGTCGCCCTGGCCGACGTCGCACGCGACGAGCACCCAGCCGGGCGGCGGCCAGCCGAACGCGGGCAGCGACCACAGCCGTCCGGGCAGGCCGGTCACGACGACGAGCAGCAGGGCCGTCAGGAGGGCGCCGGTCGCCGGACGGCGCAGGAGCCGCGGCAGCAGCAGGGCCACGGCGGCACACAGCACGACGAGGACGACGACCGCCAGCGTGCCGGTCCCCCAGCCGATGGCGGCGCCGGGGAGGTCGGCGCCCCGCTGGGCCACCTCGACCACCCACGCCACGCACCACGCGGCGCCGGTGCCCAGCACCCGACCGGCGGCGGGCAGCACCAGCCCGACCAGTCCGCCGAGCAGGCCGAGCACCGTCGCGGGGCCGACCGCGGGACCGGCGAGCAGGTTCGCCACCACCGCGACGAGGCTGACCTGACCGGACAGCACCGCGACGACGGGGGTGCACGCCAGCTGTGCGGCGGTCGGTACGGCGATCGCCTCGGCGAGCGGACGGGGCAGCCAGCGGCCCAGCGCGGCGGCGAGCACCGGGCCCAGCAGCACGATGCCGGCGGTCGCGAGCACCGACAGGGCGAACCCGGCCGAGACCGCGAGCGCCGGCTGCACCAGCACCAGTGCCGCGAGCGCGACCCCGAGGGCCCGCAGGCCCCGGCGGCGGCCGTCGGGCCCGAAGGCGAAGAGCCCGACCACGCCCATGGCGGCGGCCCGCAGCACGCTCGGCTCCGTGCGGGCGAGCAGGACGAAGCCGGCGATGCCCAGCAGGCCGACGACGACCAGCCACCGGCGGCGGACACCGGCCACGCGGGCAAGGGCCAGCAGGGCGCCGACGACCAGGGTGAGGTTGGTGCCGCTCACGGCGGTGAGGTGGGTGAGGCCGGTCGTCCGGAAGTCGTCCTCGAGTCCGGGCGGGAGGCCGGAGTCGTCGCCGTCGACGAGGGCAGGGACCAACCCGGCCTGCTCGGCGGGCCGGTGCGCGACGGCGTCCCGGATCGACGCCCGGACCGCGCCGGAGGCCCGCCACCACGCGTCCGCGCCGCGCAGGGTCGCGGGCGGCCGGGCCCCGGTGAGCAGCGCCGCGACGCTCTGCTCGTCCGACGGCGCGAGCCGGCCCTCGGCGAGCACCCGCTGCCCCAGCTCGGACTCCGCCCAGGCCGGGTCGCCCAGGACCACCACGGTGCCGCCGAGGCGGCGTTGCTCGCCGCGTGCACGGACCGCCTCCACCCGCAGCCGTACGACGACCTGGTCCCCCCACTGGCCCTCGACCCGGCGCGGGTCCGACACCACGGTGCCCACCAGGTCGGCCGTGGCGCGGTCCGCGGCCCACGCGTGCAGCGGGCTCGCCGCCACCGCGTCGTGCCGCAGCAGCGAGGCCCCCAGGCTGGCCGCGGCCATCAGCAGCGCGGCGACGGCCAGGAGGGGCGCCGTGCCGCGATCACGCCGGCCGGCCAGGACGAGCGCCGCGGAGACCAGCCCGGCCAGCAGCACGGTGGCGGTCGCGTCGGCCAGGTGGTGGGCGGCGATGCCGCCGAGCCACGCACCGCCGCCGAGCACCGGCATCCTGAGGTCGTGCCGCGGGCACTCCTCGTCGTCGGTCACCGCAGTCCCTGCCCGCACCAGGGTGCGATCGCCCTAGGGTGATCGCCGTGAACCGCTACACCGCCTCCGAGGTCGCCCGCGGCGCCGTGGGCGCCCTCGTCGGCATCGCCGTCGCGGGCGCGACCGCGCGCGTCGTACCGGGTGGACCCGAGATGCTGCCGTTCATCGTCGCGCCCATGGGAGCGTGCGCCGTGCTGCTGTTCGCGGTGCCGGCGAGCCCGCTGGCCCAGCCGTGGCCGGCGCTCGGCGGGAACCTGATCTCGACCGCGATCGGCCTGGTCGCGCACGCGCTGGTCGACGACGTTCTGGTCGCGGCTGCCGTCGGGGTGGGCGTCGCGATCGGGGTGATGATGCTGCTCGGCTGCCTGCACCCGCCGGGCGGTGCCTGCGCCCTGCTGGCCGCGACCGCGACGCCGGAGATCGCCGACCAGGGCGCGCTGTTCGTGCTCGCGCCGGTCGCGGTCAACGTCGTCGCGCTGCTGGTGATCGCCGTCGCGGTCAACAACCTCACCGGCCGGCGCTACCCGCACCGTCCCGCCCCGCCGCCGCCCGCCGGCGCCGCGACCGAGCTGGGCATCACCACCCCGGACGTCGAGGAGGCCATGAAGCGGCTCGCCGACCGGCTCGACGTGCTGCCCGCCGACATCGTCGCCATCGTCCGGGACGCGGAGACGCACGCCCTCGACCGCAGGCTGGGGTCGATCCCGGTCTCCCGGATCATGAACCGCGACGTGGCGGTCGTGCACCCGTTCGAATCGATCTATCGCGCCCGGATGCTCATCGTGCAACGGCAGGTCAAGACGCTGCCCGTCATCGACGAGGAGCGCCGGGTGATCGGCGTGGTGTCGATCATCGACCTGTTCACCCGTGACCTCGTCGAGCTGGAGACCGTCGACTCGATCATGCGCACCGACGTCACGACGATCCCCGAGGACACCCCCGTCGCCGAGCTGGTGCCGACGATGACCACGGAGGGCTACAAGAACGTCCCCGTCGTCGACGACGACGGCCGGCTGGTCGGGATGATCACCCGCGGCGAGTTGATCGCTGTGCTGCACCGCGCCCTGCTCGGTGCCACCTGACGCTGCCGCCAGCAGAGCGGGCATCCCTCACACCGTGACGAGGTCGCGCAGCTGTTCGAACGTCTTGGGTCCGATGCCATCGACCTCCATCAGCTCGTCGACGCTGGTGAAGCCGCCGCGTTGGTCGCGCCACGCGACGATCGACTGCGCCGTCACCGGGCCGACCTGGGGCAGCTCCTCCAGCTGCTCCTGGGTGGCGAGGTTGAGGTTGACCAGCTGACCGGGTCCGGCGGGGGCGCCGGAGCCACCGGCGGCCGCACCTCCGGCCGCGGCCGGGCCGCCGACGACGACCTGCTCGCCGTCGACGAGGACCCGGGCCAGGTTCAGCGGCGTCAGGTCGACGCCCCGCCGCGCTCCACCGGCGGCGGCGAGCGCGTCGGTGACCCGGGCACCGGCGGCCAGCACGACGATCCCCGGTCGTCGTACCTTGCCCGCGACGTCGACGGTGACCGTGCCGCCGGCCGCCTGGGTGGCGCCCGCGCCCGGCGACGCGCCCGCCGCTCCGCTCGCACCGCCCTCCGGGTCCGGGACCTCGACGAGGGCCGGTGCCGGCTGCCCCGCGACCGGTGCGGACACCGGCCGGGGGTCGTCCCGCACCACCCACCAGGTCGTCACCGCGAGCCCGAGCGCGACCACGAGCGCAACCACGGCCACGTGCGCCGTGCCCAGGACGGGCAGCACCGCCCGGGCGGCGCCGGCGCGGGCCGTGACCGACGACAGCCACAGCCCCCTTCGCCGCGCCGCGTGCCGGCCCGGGATCGGCAGCGCCGGCGGGAGCGGCTCGGGCGTGGCGGCGCGCTCGGGAACCGGGCCCAGTGGGACGGCCGGTGGGACGGCCGGTGGAACGGCCGGTGGGGCGGCCGCGACCCGGGTGTGGTCGGCCCACCAGGCCTCGGCCGTCAGGTCGTCTCCCGGCGACGGGGACCGGACGGGACGGGGGCCCGCGGAGTCGGTGGGCGCGACGCCGAGGTCCGCCGCGATCAGGGCGAGCCGTCGAGCAGCGGCGTCCGCGCGGGCCGGCTCACCGCGCTCGCCGGTGGTTCGTCGGGGATGCATGCCGGAACGGTAGGCAGGTCGGGCGACGCCGCGCTGCCGTCGGGCTGGCGCCTGTGGACAACTGCCCCGGCGCGGACGCCTGTGGAGAGGAACGGCGTCAGGAGAGCACGGGAGCGACGCAGATCGCCAGCATGCCCGGGCCGACGTGGGCCCCCAGGACCCCGCCGAGCTCGACGCACCGCACCCGGTCTCCGGCGCGCCCCGGCACCAGCTGGTCGCCGAGCACTTCGCCGAGGCGCTCGGCCATGGCCAGCGCCCGCTCCTCGGCCGCGAGGTGGGCCACACACACCTCCACCTGCTGCTCGCCGGCGGCCTCGACCGCCATCGTCTCGAGCTGTGCGATCGCCTTGGCGGCGGTCCGGACCTTCGCCCGGGGCACGATCACCCCGTCGACGATCCCGAGCAGCGGCTTGACGGCGAGCACGCCACCGAAAACGGCGGCGGCGGCGCCGACGCGGCCACCGCGGCGGAGGTACTCGAGCGTGTTGACGTAGAACAGCGACGTCGCGGCCCCGGCCCGCGCCCGCGCCGCCTCGGCCGCGTCCTGCGCCGACCCGCCCGCCGCGATCACCGCGGCGGCCGACTCGACGGCGTAGCCCGAGGCGACGCCGACCTGGCGGGTGTCGACGCAGGTGACCGGGACCGACGCCTTGCGGGAGGCGACGAGCGCGGACTCGAACGTGCCGCTGACCTCGGCCGACAGGTGCACCGAGACGATCTGCTCGGCGCCCTCGTCGGCCAGCTGTGCGTAGAGGTCGGAGAAGACGGTGGGCGCGGGACGCGACGTGCTCACCGCGCGCTTCTCCCGCAGGGCCGTCGCCACCCTCTCCGGCGTCGCCTCCTCGGACCCCTCGTCGAAGACGTCGTCGTCGATGACCACCTGGAGCGGGACGACGGTGACCTCGCACGACTCCTCGACGCCGCACTGGAGATGCGCGGTCGAGTCCGTGACCAGAGCAACCCGTCCCACGGGGAAGATCACACCACGATGTTGACGAGCTTGGGCGCCCGCACGATCACCTTGCGGACCGCGCGGCCGTCGATCGCCCGCACCACCGCCGGGTCGGCCATCGCGGCTGCCTCCAGCTCGGCCGCACTGATGTCCGGGGACACCTCGAGCCGGGCGCGCACCTTGCCCTGGATCTGCACGACGGCCGTCACCGAGTCCTCGACCAGCAGGGCCGCGTCGACCGTCGGCCAGGCGGCCTGCGCGACCGACGGCTGGTGGCCCAGCCGCTCCCACATCTCCTCGGCGGTGTAGGGCGCGACGAGGGAGAGCAGGATCGCGACGGCCTCGGTGGCCTCACGGACGGCGGGGTCCTCCGGCCCGCAGCCGGAGTCGATCGCCTTGCGGGTCGCGTTGACCAGCTCCATGGTGCGGGCGACCACCACGTTGAAGCGGTAGGACTCCAGCAGCTGAGCGGCCTCGTTGACCGTCTTGTGCGTGACCTTGCGCAGCGCCACGTCGCCGGCACCGACGTCGGCACCGGGCGCCGAGGTCACGTCGCCCGCGAGCCGCCAGGCGCGCTGCAGGAAGCGGAGCGAGCCGGTCGGCGAGACGTCGGCCCAGTCGATGTTGTCCTCGGGCGGGCTCGCGAAGACCAGGGTGAGCCGGACGGCGTCGACGCCGAACTCGGTGAGCTGCTCCCCCAGGCTGATGCCGTTCCCGAGCGACTTGCTCATCTTGCGGCCGTTGTTGATGACCTTGCCCTGCGACAGGTACGCCGAGAACGGCTCGTCCCAGTCGATCAGCCCGAGGTCGCGCAGCACCTTGGTGAAGAAGCGTGCGTAGAGCAGGTGCAGGACCGCGTGCTCGTCGCCACCGATGTAGAGGTCGATCGGCCCCCAGGCCTTGGCGAGCGCCGGGTCGAACGCCTGCGTCGCGTCGTGCGGCGAGAGGTAGCGGAAGAAGTACCACGACGAGTCGACGAAGGTGTCCATCGTGTCGGTGTCGCGCGTGGCCGGGCCGCCGCAGGTGGGACAGCTGACGTTGACCCACTCGGTCGCCGCGCCCAGCGGCGAGGTGCCCTTGGGCTTGAGGTCCGCGCCGCGCAGCTCCGGGAGCTCGACGGGCAGCTGGTCCTCGGGGACCGGCACCTCGCCGTCGACCGGGCAGTGGATGACCGGGATCGGCGCACCCCAGTAGCGCTGGCGCGACAGCAGCCAGTCGCGCAGCCGGAAGTTCACGGTGCCGGTGCCGTGGCCGTCGGCCTCGAGGAGCTCGATGACCTTGTGGATGCCCTCGGCCTTGTCGGACAGCCCGTCCAGCGGGCCGGAGTTCACGTAGCTGCCGTGGCCGGTGGTCGCGACGCCCGACTCCTCGGGGTTCTCCTCCCCCGTGTCGACGACCATCCGGACCGGCAGGTCCATGGCCCGGGCGAAGTCGAGGTCGCGCTGGTCGTGCGCGGGCACCGCCATGATCGCGCCGGTGCCGTAGTCGGCGAGCACGTAGTCGGAGGCCCACACCGGGATCCGCTCGCCGTTGACCGGGTTGACCGCGTGCACGCCGAGGAACACGCCGCTCTTGGGCCGGTCGGTGGCCAGGCGGTCGATGTCGGAGGCCTTGCGTACGTCGACGAGGTAGTCGTCCAGCGCCTGCCGCTGGTCGTCGGAGACCAGCTGCTCGGCCAGCTTCGCGTCGGCGGCGACGACCATGAAGGTCGCGCCCCACAGCGTGTCGGGACGGGTGGTGAAGACCGTGATCGGGTCGTGGCCCTCGACGTCGAAGGCCACGTGCGCGCCCTCGGATCGGCCGATCCAGTTGCGCTGGGCGTTGACGACCTTGCCGATCCAGCTGTCCTGCAGGTCGTCGAGGCAGTCATAGAGCTCCTGCGCGTACTCCGTGGTCTTGAAGTACCACTGGGTCAGCTCGCGCTTGGTGACCTCGGCGCCGCAGCGCTCGCAGGTGCCGTCGGCCAGCACCTGCTCGTTGGCCAGCACGGTCTGGTCGTTGGGGCACCAGTTCACGGGCGAGTTCTTGCGGTAGGCGAGGCCGCGCTCCCGGAACTTCAGGAACAGCCACTGCGTCCACTTGTAGTACTCGGGGTCCGAGGTGTGCAGGCGGCGTGACCAGTCGAAGCTCACGCCGAAGCGCTTCATCGAGGCGTACTGGGTCTCGATGTTGGCGTAGGTGTAGGTCGCCGGGTGCTCGTCGTTGCGGATCGCGGCGTTCTCCGCGGGCAGGCCGAAGGAGTCCCAGCCCATCGGGTTGAGGACCTCGTGGCCGCGCAGGCGCCAGTAGCGCGAGATGACGTCGTGGAGCGCGAAGACCTCGGCGTGACCCATGTGGAGGTCGCCGCTGGGGTAGGGGAACATCGTCAGCGCGTAGCGCTTCTCGCGCTCCCCGGAGGTGACGGCCGCGTCGTCGGCGCGGAAGGGATCGAGCGACTCCCAGACCGGCAGCCACTTCTCCTCGACCGCGTGCACGTCGTAGTGGACGTCAGATTCACTCACGGCCAAAGGATAGTTCCCGCCGCGGGTCGCTCAGGCGCGGGCCTCGCCCGTCTGGACACTCCACAGGGCGGCGTACGCACCGCCGAGCGCGACCAGCTCCTCGTGGGTGCCGGCCTCGGCGACGCGACCGGCGTCGAGGACCCAGATCCGGTGGGCGTGGCGGACCGTGGAGAGCCGGTGCGCGACCACGATCGTCGTGCACCGCTCCCCCGCCCGCCGCAGCGACTGCTGGATCGCGGCCTCGGTCTCGTTGTCGACCGCACTGGTCGCCTCGTCCAGCACCAGGATCGCCGGGTCGCGCAGCAGCGCCCGGGCCAGCGCGATGCGCTGCCGCTGGCCGCCCGACAGGTTGATGCCCCGCTCCCCGACCCACGTCTCGTAGCCGTCGGCCAGCGCCTCCACGAAGTCCGCGACCGCCGCCGCCTCCGCGGCCGCCCGGATCTCCGCCCGCGACGCGCCCGGCTTGCCGTAGGCGATGTTGTCGGCGATGGTCCCCGAGAACAGGTAGACGTCCTGGGCGACGTACCCCATCGAGCCGCGCAGCGAGTCCCAGTCGAGCTCGCGCACGTCGGTGCCGTCGAGCAGCACCTGGCCCGAACGCGGGTCGTCGAAGCGCAGCACCAGGCGCAGGAGGGTGGACTTGCCGGCGCCGGTGGTGCCGACGATCGCGTGCGTCTCCCCCGCCGGCACGGTGAGGTCGATGCCGTGCAGGACGTCGGGCCCGTCCGCGTAGCCGGCGCGGACGTCGCGCAGCTCGACCCGGCCGCCGACCGGTCGGGCGAGCGCCTTGCTGCCTGCGGGTACGTCGACGGGCTCGGCCAGCAGCGCGAGGATCCGTGCGGTGGACGCCCGGCCGCGCTGGTAGAGGTCGAGGACCTCGGCGACGGCGGTCAGCGGCCACAGCAGCCGCTGGGTCATGAAGACCAGCACCGAGTAGAGCCCGAGCTCGAGCTCGCCGTCGAGGGTCTTCCATCCGCCGAGCAGCAGGGTGCAGGTGAAGCCGGCGAGGATCGCCATCCGCACGAGCGGCACGAAGGCGGCCGACGACCGGATCGCCACGACGTTGGCCTCGCGGTAGGCCGTCGACACGGCTGCGATGCGGTCCCGCTCGCGGTCCTCGGCGGTGAACGCCTTGATCGTCGCGATGCCGCCGAGGTTGGCGCCCAGCGCGCCTGAGAGGTCGGCGACCGCCTCGCGCACCCGGTCGTAGAGCGGCTCGAGCCGGCGCTGGAAGAACAGCGAGCCGATGACGATCACCGGGATCGGGAGGAAGGCGTAGAGGGTGAGCTCCCACGACGCCGCGGCGAAGACCGCACCGACCAGCAGCACGTTGAGCGCGGTCTGCAGGATCGCGGGCAGGCCGAGGTCGAGCATCCGCTCGAGCTGGTTGACGTCGTCGTTGAGCGTCGCCAGCGTCGAGCCCTGCGGTCGGGACTCGTGCCAGCCCAGGTGCAGGTGCTGGGCGTGGTCGTAGGCCTCGACCCGCAGGTCGTGCTCGATGCCCTGCGCCAGGCCGCGCCAGAGCACGTCGGCGGCGTACTCCGACGCGGACTCGATGATCCAGACCACCAGGTTGATCGCAGCCAACCAGGCCAGCTGCGCGTGGCGGGACTCCACGCCGAGCAGGTCGCCGACGAACGAGTCGGCGCCCCGAACCACCACGTCCACGGCGGCACCGATGAGCAGCTCGGGCACGACGTCGGCGACCTTGTTCAGCGTCGACATCGCCACGGCGAGCACGAACCGTCCCCGGAACCGGCGGTAGCGCTGCCACAGCGCGCCCAGCGGGCGCTCGATCACCGGATCCACGACGTTCCCTCCCGACAGCAAAGTTAGGTGAACCTTAGTCACCGGATGCGGCTCGGTCGGCGGCGGGGCCGCCGGTGCCGACGGGCTAGGTTGCAGCCATGACCGTCACCGACCTGTTCCGACTCGACGGCAAGGTCGCCGTCGTCACCGGCGCCAGCTCCGGCCTGGGCGTCGACTTCGCCAAGGCGCTCGCCGAGGCCGGCGCCGACGTCGTCCTCGGCGCACGCCGCGTGGAGCGCCTCGCCGACACCGCCGCACTGGTGGAGGCGGCCGGACGCCGGGCGCTCTCCGTGCAGACCGACGTCGCCGACCCCGCGTCCTGCCAGGCGCTCGTCGACGCCGCCATGGCGGAGTTCGGCCGCGTCGACGTCCTCGTCAACAACGCCGGCGTCGGCACCGCCGTACCCGCGACCCGGGAGACGCCCGAGGAGTTCCGGCGCGTCGTCGACATCAACCTCAACGGCTGTTACTGGATGGCGCAGGCCTGCGGGCGGGTCATGCTCCCCGGCAGCAGCATCGTCAACATCAGCAGCGTCCTCGGGCTCACCACGGCCGGGCTGCCGCAGGCGGCGTACTCGGCGAGCAAGGCGGCCCTCATCGGCCTCACGCGCGACCTCGCGCAGCAGTGGACCGGCCGCAAGGGGATCCGCGTGAACGCCCTGGCGCCGGGCTTCTTCGAGTCCGAGATGACCGCGCAGTACCCCGACGGGTACCTCGACAGCATGCAGGTGCGCATCCCCTGTGGCCGGAAGGGAACCCGAGCGAGCTGGCCGCCGCGCTGGTCTTCCTGGCGTCGGACGCCGGGGGTTACGTCACC
>DATMHM010000117.1:0-15303 GCA_035554935.1 Nocardioides sp.
TCCCGTTCTGGGATGTGGACAGGTGGGGTGAGAAGGGGGATGTCCGGTTAACGTGTGCGAAACAAATGGGTCACGCCCGAGAAATCACCCATCCCTAGGGTCGAGTGCAGCGTGTGCCACCCGCACTGGCCGCACGAACGATCTACCACCCCGGCGGGACGGTCGGGAGTAGGAGGAGCTGGATGTTCCAGAACGCCGACGAGGCCAAGAAGTTCATCGCGGACGAGGACGTCAAGTTCATCGACGTCCGCTTCTGCGACCTGCCGGGCGTCATGCAGCACTTCACGGTGCCCGTTGAGGCGTTCGACCCGGACGAGGAGCTCGCCTTCGACGGATCGTCGATCCGTGGTTTCCAGGCCATCCACGAGTCCGACATGGCCCTGCGCGCGGACCTGTCCACCGCCCGTGTGGACCCGTTCCGCCGGGACAAGACCCTCAACATCAACTTCTTCATCCACGACCCGATCACGGGTGAGCAGTACTCCCGTGACCCGCGCAACGTGGCGAAGAAGGCCGAGGCCTACCTCGCGTCGACCGGTATCGCGGACACCGCGTACTTCGGTCCCGAGGCCGAGTTCTACGTCTTCGACAGCGTCCGTTTCGCCACCACGGCGAACGAGAGCTTCTACCACATCGACTCCGAGGCCGGCGCCTGGAACACCGGTGCCCTCGAGGACAACCGTGGTTACAAGGTCCGCTACAAGGGCGGCTATTTCCCGGTCCCGCCGGTCGACCACTTCGCCGACCTCCGCAACGAGATGGTCCTCAAGCTCGAGGACTCCGGCCTCCAGGTCGAGCGCGCGCACCACGAGGTCGGCACCGCCGGCCAGGCGGAGATCAACTACCGCTTCGACACGCTGCTCAAGGCCGCGGACGACGTGATGAAGTTCAAGTACCTCATCAAGAACACCGCTTGGGAGCAGGGCAAGTCGGTCACCTTCATGCCGAAGCCCATCTTCGGCGACAACGGCTCGGGCATGCACGTCCACCAGTCGCTGTGGAAGGACGGCTCGCCGCTGTTCTACGACGAGACCGGGTACGGCGGTCTCTCGGACCTCGCCCGCTGGTACATCGGCGGCATCCTGCAGCACGCCCCGGCGCTGCTCGCCTTCACGAACCCGACGGTGAACTCCTACCACCGCCTGGTCCCCGGCTACGAGGCCCCGATCTCGCTGGTCTACTCCTCGCGCAACCGCTCCGCCTCGGTCCGGATCCCGATCACGGGCACCAACCCGAAGGCCAAGCGCATCGAGACCCGCTTCCCCGACCCGTCGGCGAACCCCTACCTCGCCTTCTCGGCCCTGATGCTCGCCGGCCTCGACGGCATCCAGAACAAGATCGAGCCGGCCGCGCCGATCGACAAGGACATCTACGAGCTCCCGCCGGACGAGATGGCCGAGATCGCCCAGGTGCCGACCTCGCTCGGTGCCGTGCTCGAGGCGCTGGAGGCCGACCACGACTTCCTCACCGTCGGCAACGTGTTCACCCCTGACCTGATCGAGACCTGGGTGGACTACAAGCGACAGCATGAGATCGCACCCGTGCAGCTGCGGCCGCACCCGCACGAGTTCGAGCTCTACTACGACATCTAGATCAGATATAGGAGTAGAGCTCGAACTCAGCTCTTCGCCACGGCGGCTGACCTGCGGATTCGCTCCGCAGCCTCAGCCGCCGTTGGCGTTAGGGGTGCAGCGCGGAGCGCAGATCATGAGCACTGACCTTGGTGAACCGCGACTGGGGAATGAGCTGGCTCATCCTGCAGTGCAGCTGAGTCAACTGACGAGAACGCGAAGTGCGGCCTGCGCGTTCACTCGCGTTTGGATCGGCCTGGACGCTGACGATCGTCGTGCGGCCCGGAACGATCTCCTCCAGACGCGCGTTGATCGTGCGACGCAGGGCCTGCGTGCCGCCTTCGATCGCGACCATGTCCCGTCCGCGGAGTCGCTCGCGAACTCGTGGCGCAGCGTGATCGGCGACAAGCACATCGACCGCGTCGCTGGCGACGAGGTCGACGGTCGCGTCGCCGCGCCTGAAGCGGTGCGCGGTGTTGTTGCGCTCGTCGATCGACGGGGTCATGACGTAGCCGAGTGACTCCAGTGCAATCGCCGTATCCGCGGCGACACCGCGCGTCGTCTCCACATGAAGAACGATGTCGACGTCATTGGTCGGGCGGATCGCGTCGATTCCGCTGTGGATCGCGTGCAGCTGCGTCATCAGGCCGCCGACGAGGGTCCACTTGTCGTGCGGCAGAACCGCCTCGATCTCAGCCACGTTGAGCCAGGGCTCACCCCAGCCACCTGGAGGCGTCGGAACATCGATCGTCGCTCGATCAGGCACGAAATGCCTCCAGTGCATCGTGGAGCGCCTTCGTGCCGACGCTGCGCTCGCGGACGTCGAGGGACCCCGCAAGGTCCAGCGCTGCCACCACATCGCCGGTGGAGACGAGCTCGGCAACCACGTCGCTCGCCATGGTGGTTACGCGCAGCGTGAACGCCCCGTTCGCCTCGCGGACCAGAGCGTGGGAGGTCACGACCTCGTCGACCTCGTCCTCACTGACGTAAGCGTCGACGGCACTCACATCGGCAAGCCCGAGGCGTCGCGCGGCAAGGTGGGTGCTCAGCGTCGCCGCCCGGACTCGGCCGACCGCGCTGGAGTGGCCGGCGTACCTCTGGACGACAGCGCGGTTCCTGGAGCGGGCAACGAGTTCCTCCACGCTCATCTCCCGGAGTCGGGCGCGCAACCGCGACCGCTGGCTCTCCCCGATCCAGGAGGCCTCGATGCCCGACAACAGCGCAGCCGCTCCCCATGCAGTGGCTTCCGACCACGCCCGCGCGCGACCACCGCGCCGCACTGCGATCAGGCGGTCGACTGACGACCCATCTACGAAACCGCGCGCGATCGAGCTCAGGTCGCCACTCGCAACGAGATGCTGCACCTGGCGAGTCGAGACCCCGAGCCGGTCAGCAGCCTCGGAGACACCCAACATGGACATGACAGATAGTTTCGCCTATGCGAAGTTATCGATCAAGTTGCCTTCCGGCGGCTCTCGAGGAGCGGGTCCATTGCTCGGCAAGTCGTCTGCAGATCGCCGCTTGCTCGGCGTCGTCGAGTCCGTGGGTCAGGAGTCCCTCGACGGCGAAGACTCCGATCTTGACCTCGGCGTCGATGCCGGCATGGTCGACGCCCGCCTGGACGAGGGTCTCACGGAACATGCCTTCGGTGATGGCATGGAAGCCGGTGTGCCACTCCTCGATGGCAGGTGAGTGCGCTGCCCGGGCGTGGACGGTGTTGACGAGTCGCTGCATCTGTTGCAGCTGCCGGACCACCCAGACGAGCTGGTCCTCCAACGGCGCGGTTGCGACGCGTTCATAGTCGCCCAAGGCATCGGTCAACACGTCGTTGAGCACGGCAAGGAGGACGTCGTCCTTGTCGGCGAAGTACCAGTAGATCGTGTTTCCGGCCACCCCCGCGGCCTTGGCGAGGGTGGCCATGGAGGTGTTCTCGTACCCGTTCTCGATGAACAGCCGCCTCGCCTCGGCGAGCAGTTCGGCGCGCTTCTCCTCTCATTCTAATCAGGAGGCAAACATGAAGCCAGGGATCCACCCCCGCGTACGGGCCGGTGGCCTTCCGGGACCGCGCCACCGGGCAGGTGACACTCACCCGCTCCACGCTGGTCAGCCGGGACCACGACAAGGTCGTCGAGATCGACGGGGCCGTCTACCCGGTCGTGGACGTCGACATCTCCAGCGACAGCCACCCGTTCTGGACCGGCACCGCCCGCACGCTCGACAGCGAGGGTCGGGTCGAGAAGTTCCAGCGGCGCTACGGGGGCATGGCCTGAGAACGCCGCTGCCGGCGTGTGGACCATCAGCTCCTGCGGGCCAGGAGGCTGATGCTCGAGACGCCGTACGTCGTGGTCGCACCGAGCGCGCGCTCGGAGATGAACCGGTAGTCGTTGTCCCGGACCGCTTCCACGTCGAAACCAGCCTCGCGGATCATGGCGAGGTAGTCGTCACGCTGGGCCGCACCACCGATGCACGCCGCCCAGAGTGATGCATCGCAGGTGACCCCGTCCGGGAGCGTCCTCGCGGTGACGATGTCGGCGAGCGCGAGACGCCCTCCCGGACGAAGGGCGGCGGCAGCCGCTCGGAAGACGGCCGGTTTGTCGGCGGACAGGTTGATCACGCCATTTGAGATCACGAGGTCGACCGACCCGGGCAGGACCGGTGGCCGCTCGATGTAGCCCTCCAGGAACGAGGCATGGGCGATGGCGGCCTCCGCCGCGAGCCGCGTCGCCTTGGCGAGCTGGGCGGACGTCATGTCGACGCCGATCACCGCTCCGTCGGGTCCGACGGCGGTCGCAGCCAGGAAGCTGTCGGTGCCCGAGCCGCTGCCGAGGTCGAGGACCACGTCGCCGCGCCGGAAGGCCGCCAGGTCGAGGAAGTAGCCGACCCCGGCAAAGGACTCCACCGCTGCTGCGGGAATGGCGTTCAGGTCGTCCGCGGGATAGCCGAGGTGCTCGGCCAGCCCCCGGCCGGTCTCGAAGTGGAACTCGTGGTGGGGCGTGCGTGCCACCTCCTCGTACATCGCCTTGACGCGGCTCTCGAGGTCGTCGGTGTCGACCTGGGGGACGATCCGTGCAGTCATGGTGCGGTCTCCTTGCAGGGCCGAGCGCAGAGTCAGTAGCTGAACGTCGTGGCCGGCTCGTCACCGATCCAGTTCCACATCGGGACGGTGCCGTTGATCTCGGCGCCCGCGATCAACGTGTCCGCGTCGAGCTGGCGAGCGCTGACGCAGATCGGGCACACGAAGTAGCGGCCTCCGGCCGCGTCGTACCGCTTGAGGAGGTCCTCGATCGGCGGGCAGCCGTCGCAGGCCACGCCGACGGCGACGCCCGGCACCGCCAGCCGGACGGCTTCCTTGGTGAGGAACATCAGGGTCTCGCGGCCGGTCTCGGCGGCGCCGACGGCGACGAGGAAGGCCACCGTGACCTTCTCCGGGTCCTCCAGGCCTGTGGTGAGGCTGATGACTGCCTTGCTCATGACGGCACTCCCTTGCTCGCGACGAATGGATGCCACGACGCTAGGAGGGGCGGGACGCGGTGTCGTCGGGCGAACACCCGACAAACGCTCAGGGCTCGAGCGGGTCGAGCAGGCCGTTGCGGAGCGCGAAGAGGGTCGCGGCCGACCGCGAGGACGCTCCCGTCTTGGTGTAGATCCGCTCGACGTGGGTGGCGGCGGTCTTGCGCGAGACACCGAGGCGGGTCGCGACCTCACCCGTCGCCGCGCCCCGGGCGATGAGGAGCAGCACCTCGACCTCGCGGTGGGTCAACCCGGCCGGGCCGGCCACGCGACGACGGCCGCCCGCTCCCGCGGCTGACAACACGGCATCGACGGCGTCCGCGTCCAGGCGACCCGCGCGGACCTCGCGGCGTACGTCGACCGCGGCCTCCTTGAGTGGTTGCGCCGCCCGGCCGGCGCGCGGCTCGGTCAAGGTGCGCAACGCACAGGCCGCGGCCAGGACCCGGCCCGTCATCGGGATCGCCGCCCCGCTCGCGCCGCGGTGGTAGCCGCTGCCGTCCATCCGCTCGTTCGCGTACGACGCGATGGCGCCGATCCTGGCCATGGCTGCCGGGCGCGCGAGCACCCGCTCGGTGAAGTACGAACCGACCCGCACCCGTTCCCACTCCGTCGCGGACAGGTCACCGGCCTTGTCCAGGATCGTCGATGGCACGCCATGCAGGCCGACGTCGTGCAGGTATCCCGCTCGTCGCGTGGCGACCACGTCCGGGGCAGGAAGTCCGAGCTGTCTCGCCGCCGAACCGGCGAGCTCCGCCACGCCACTGGAGTGACCCGCCCGGTTCGGCGAGCGCAGGTCGGTGAAGTCGGCGAGTGCAGCCAGGGAGTCGTCGAGCTCGGCGTTGGAGAGGCATCGGTGCAGGCCAGGCTCGTCGGCGAGGAGACCGCGTACGTCGTAGCCCTCCTGCAGCGCCGGTAGGACCTCCGGCGCGATGTCGCAGAACGCATCCGCCAGCTCCGGGTCAAACTGCTTGCCGCGCCGCGCGCGAGCCACCCGGAGCGCGGCGTCGACCCCGCCCTTCCGGTGGTGCACCTCGGCGATGTCGCCGATGTGGAACAGCCGGACCCAGGGCGACAGGTCCTCTCCGCCCATGCCGTCGGGCACGCCACGCCCGTCCCACCGCGCGAAGAACTGCATCACCGCCGAGCAGACCGCGGCGTCGAGCCCGAGCCGCTCCGCCAGGGTGGACGTGATCAGGCAGTGGGCCTGGATCCCCTGCATCAGGCGACGGCCTCCGGTTGCGACGATCGTGGCGACGACCTTCGCGCGCAAGGCCGCAGAGCCGCCGGCTCCGGCGTGGCCCAGGAAGAACCGGTAGCCCGGGAGACCGCCGAGGTCGACGTCGTAGCTGTCAGCCCGGAACGCGATGTCGTCGCCGAACGAGGCCGCCACCTCAGGCGCATCGGCCACGCAGCCGATCCAGGACAGCATCGCGACGTAGAACAGCGACTGACGCTGGTCCTCCGGCAGTCCGACGTGCTCGCCGAGCAAGGAGGCGATCCGCCACGAGCGCAGGAGGTGCTCCATCGGCTGGCCCAGCCCGAGGTCCGTGGCCAGCGAGTACGCCGCCAACAGCTCAGCCAGGGTGACGCCCGAGTCGTGGGGATCGCGCTCCACGGGATTCAGGGTACGGCGAGGAGGAACGGGCCGGCAGTTCTTCCGCCGTCCAGGCCGGCGAGGTCGTGGCGACCCTCGACGAGCCGGCCACCGCCTGCTCGACTGACTCAGACGGAGGTGACCAGCAGGGACACCCCGGTGAGGAGCAGGCCGCCGACGACGAGGTGGCGCAGCCGGTGCGCGGGGATCCGGTGGAAGACGGCGTCGCCGAGGCGCCAGCCCAGCGGCAGCCCGGCGATGCCCGCGACGGTGAGGAGTGCGGCCTCGCGGTCCAGGTGTCCCAGCACGACGAAGGCCGCGACGGCGACCACGTCCTGCCCGGCGAACACCGCTTGGAGGGTGGCCCGGTAGCGGCGCGGCTCGAGCCCGACCAGCGTCATCACCAGCGGCGGGCCGTTCATGCCCGTCGAGGTGAGCAGCGCGCCGCTGACCACCCCCGCGGCCGGCGCCGCTCGGGGACCGATGCGCAGGCCGATCGACACCAGCACGACCATGACGAGCATCGCGCCCGCGATGACCGCCGCCAGCAGCGACTCGTCGAGGAGCGCGAGCGCCACCAGCCCGACCGGCATCCCCACGACACCGGCGACCGTCAGCGTCCGCGCCGACGCGACGTCGACGTGGGCGCGCTCGCGCCAGGCGGCCCCCGAGGTGAGGGCCAGGCTCACCGCCGTGGCCGCGACCACCGCTGTCACCGGCTCGGTGACCAGCGTCAGCAGGGGTACGGCGACGAGTGCGGACCCGAAGCCCGTGACGGCCTGGGCCAGGGCGGCGAGGAGGAAGACGCCGAGGGCGACCGCCACCAGCAACAGGTCGGGCACGGACGCTCAGCCGAAGTAGGCCTGGCCGCCGTCGAGCGGCAGGGTGGCGCCGGTGAGGTACTGCAGGTCGCTGCCGACCAGCGCGACCACGGCCCGGCCGATGTCGGCCTCCGGGTCGCCGATGCGCCGCATCGGGATGGCGGCCACGAACTCCGCGGCCTCCTCCGGGTTGTTCTCGGTCCACCACTTCAGGCCCGGCGACAGGGCGTGCGGCGCGATGTTGTTGGCGCGGATCCCGTCGACCGCCCACTCCGCGGCCGCCGTACGGGTGAGCGAGCGCAGGGCCTGCTTGGCCGCGGCGTACGCGCCGTAGGTGCTCGGGTCCCAGCGGACCATGGCGGAGGTGACCAGGTTGACGATGTTGCCGCCACCGCGGGCCTTCATGCTGGGGTGGCACGCCTTCATGAAGGCGAAGGCCGCGAACGGGCCGGACATGAAGCCCTTCTGGAACGCCCGGTCGCTGAGCTCCAGCAACGGACCGTGGGCGCCGGCGTAGGCGTTGTTGACGAGGATGTCGACGCCGCCGAAGGTCGCGACGACCTGCCCGACGACCCCGGGGATCGCGTCGAGGTCGGTCACGTCGACCGCGAACGGCTCGGCCTTGACGCCACGCTCGCGGACCAGCGCGCAGGTCGCCTCGAGCTTCTCGGCCGTTCGTCCGAGGACCGCGATGTGGACGCCCTCGGTCGCGAGCGCGAGCGCGATGCCCTGGCCCACGCCCTGACCGGCGCCCGTGACGATCGCGACCTGCCCCTGCAACGCGCCCATGGTTCCTCCTGGTGTTCGATCCCGGTGACCGGGCCGGAGCCCGGAACGCCCATGATCCGGTGGCGACGACCGCCGGCCCCCGGCTGAGTCCCGATGACCGGAACCGCGCACCCGCGCCCCCACCACGGGCGCGCGAGAGTGTGTCCATGACCAGCGCCACCGACCCCCGCATCGCCGCCCAGCAGATCGTGGCCGGACTCACCGGCCCCGGTGCTCCGTTCGAGCTCGCCCGCGAGGACGTCCTCGGTGCGCCCGTCACCGTCTTCACCTCACGCGCCCGTGCGCTCCACGAGCTGCTGGCCGAGTCGGTCGAGCACGGCGAGCGCACCTACGTCGCCACCGCCGAACGGCGCATCAGCTTCGCCGAGCACGCCCGGATGGTGTCCTCGCTGGCGCACGAGCTGCGCACGACGTACGGCGTCCGGCCCGGCGACCGCGTCGCCATCGCCGCCGCCAACTCCCCGGAGTGGATCGTCGCCTTCTGGGCGACGGTGTCCATCGGTGCGGTGTCGGTCGGCTTCAACGCCTGGTGGACGGCGCGCGAGCTGGCCCACGGCCTCGAGCACTCGACGCCGGCGCTGGTCGTCGCCGACGCCAAGCGGGCGGCGCTGCTGGCCGACGGCGGCGTGCCGGTGCTCACCGTGGAGGAGGACCTGCCGCGGCTGGCCGGGCTGCACCCGGACGCCCCACTCCCCCGGGCCGATGTCGCGGAGGACGACCCGGCAGTCATCCTCTACACCTCCGGCACGTCCGGACGCCCCAAGGGAGCCACCCACAGCCACCGCAACCTGTGCTCGGTGGTGGAGTACCACCGGCTCAACGACGCGATCCTGGCCGGGTTCGGCGACCCGACCGACCCCCGCGACCGGTGCTACCTGCTCGCGCTCCCGCTGTTCCACATCGCCTCGCTCCACAACCTGGCGGTCCCCCGGCTCGCGACCGGGAGCAAGATCGCGCTGCACCAGGGCGGCTTCGACGTCGACCGCGTGATGCGCCTCGTCGAGGCCGAGCGGGTGACCAACTGGGGCGCGGTCCCGACGATGGCCAACCGGCTGCTCGAGCACGACCTCAAGGCGTACGACACCTCGTCGCTGACCGCCTTCGCGCTCGCGTCGGCGCCCTCCTCCGTGCAGTTCAAGCAGCGTCTGCGCGAGGGCCTGCCCTTCGCCTCCTCGCTCGTCGACAGCTATGGCCTCACCGAGTCGTGCACGGCGGTGGCCGTCGCCTCGCCGCTCGACCTCGCCGAGGCGCCTGGCACGCTCGGCCGCCCGATCGTGGGCGTCGAGATGGAGGTCCGCGACGCCGACGGCCGGCCGGTCCCCGACGGGGTCGAGGGCGAGATCTGCGTGCGGTCGGCCTACAACATGCTGGGGTACTGGGGCGACGACGTCGCCTCGTCGGCGGCGATCCGCTCCGACCGGTGGCTGCACACCGGCGACATCGGCACCCGCGACGAGCAGGGTCGGATCAGCCTCGCGAGCCGGCGCTCCGACCTGATCATCCGGGGCGGCGAGAACGTCTACCCCGCTGAGATCGAGGCGGTCCTCACCGAGCACCCGGCCGTGGCCGAGTGCCTCGTGCTGGGGGTCGCGCACCCCGACCTCGGCCAGAGCGTCGCGGTCGTCGTCGTGCCCGCCGGCGACCCCGGCACCGTCGACCTCCCGCTGCTGGAGAAGGAACTGGCCGAGCATGCCGCCGAGCAGCTGGCCTACTTCAAGGTGCCGACCCAGTGGCGCTTCTCCGACACGCCGCTGCCCCGCAACGCCACCGGCAAGGTGATCCGGGCCGCGGTCACGCCCTGACCGACGCGGCACCCTGCCGCCGGCGCGCAGCGCTCAGAAGTCGCTGAGCAGCCGGTGGCAGGCCACGCGGGTGTCCTCTTCCGCCTGCTCGGTCGTGATGTGGCCGTTGAGGGCCGAGATCAGGATGCCGTACCACGCCGCCTCGGTGATGCGCACGAGGCGGTCCTGGCCCTCGTCGGGGTCGTCGATGCCGAGCATCTGGAGGATCAGGTCGGCGAAGACCTTGGTCACGGCACTGCCGTGCTGCGCCACGGAGGCGTTGTTGGACTGCACCATCGCGTGCGCCAGCAGCGGCCGGGCGAGGAGATCGCGCCCCGCCTGGACCAGCAGGCCGGCCACGGCCTCCGCCGCCGGGGTGCCCGGCGGGGTCTGCGCCATCCGCTCCGAGAGCTGGTCGACGCGCACGGCCATGAGCGAGGTGAAGAGGTGCGTCTTGGACGGGAAGTAGCGGTAGAGCGTGGCGATCGCGACGCCAGCGTCCTTGGCGACGTCGTGCATCTGCATCCGCTCGAGGCCCTTCTCGGCCCCGTGCCGGGCCGCGGCGCGCAGGATCCTGCCGTAGCGCTCCTTCTGCTCCGGCGAGCTCGGCTCGGCCGGCTGCCGGGCCTCGGCGATGCGTGGCACTTCTCCCCCTCGGACCTCGTGTCACTCGATGGTCGCGCCGCGGTACGGGCACGGGAAGCCAAGTTACCGGTGAGTGGGACCCCTCGGGGCGCGGAGCCCGGTGGAGACGGTTCGGTGGCCCCATGGCCGACGACCGGACCCTCCTCATCGAGCTGCTCGCCGACTTCGCCACCGCCACCGACACCCGCGACTGGGACACGATCGCGGCGCTGCTCACCGACGACGCCGTCGCCTACGGTGCCCGCGGGCCCGCCGCCGTCGTCGAGCGGATGCAGTCCGCGCTGGGAGGCGTCGGCCCCAGCCAGCACCTGCTCGGCAACCACCGGGTCACCGTCGACGGGGACACCGCCCACACCCGCACCTACGGCCGCATCCACCACGTGGGCGCGGGCCCGATGGCGGGGTCGTTCTACGAGTGCCTCGGCGACTACGACGACCACTGGCGTCGTACGCCGTCCGGCTGGCGCCTGGCCCGCCGCCACTTCGAGATCCGGATCTCCCTCGGCGACATCGCCGTGCTGCGGCCGGCCTGACCGTCCCGGTCAGCCGACCGGCAGCAGCGCGGCGCGCCCGTGGGCGACGAACTCGGCGTCGATGGCCGCGCGCCCGGCCTCGTCGAGCAGCTCGTAGCCCCGGGTGCGGCCGACCCGGGCGAAGACCGGGTCGGTGGTGTGCCACGCCTGCGCCCGCAGCGGGGCCTTGTCGACCTTGTTGCTGCCCGTCAACGGGATCCGCCCGGTGACGCGAACGAAGCGCGGCCACCACTTGGCGCCCATGTCGGGCTGTGCGGCGAGGAAATCGCCGAAGGCAGTCGGATCGAAGTCCACGCCGGGCTCGAGCTCGAGGGCGCACATCACCTGGTCGCCGGTGCGCGGGTCGGGGACGGCGTACACGGGCGCGGCGAGGACGCCCGCGAAGCGCTGCAGCACCCGTTCCACGGGCGCCGCAGCGAAGTTCTCCGAGTCGACGCGCAGCCAGTCCGACGAGCGCCCGGCGAAGTAGAAGAAGCCGTCGGCGTCGCGGTAGCCCAGGTCGCCCGTCCAGAAGTCGTCGCCACGGATGCGGTCGGCCATCGCGCCCGGGTTCTTGTAGTAGCCCTCGAAGGTGGGCGCGGCACCCACGGCGACGATCTGGCCCACCGCAGCGGCGTCGACCAGCCGACCCGTGCCGTCGAACTCCGCGCGCGGGCACTCCAGGCCGGTGGCCTCGTCGAGGATGCGCACGTCGACCGTGCCGGCCGGGCGACCGAGCGACCCGGAGGGCGTGTCGGGGGTGCGGTTGATCCGGAGCACGCCCTCGCTCAGGCCGTAGCCCTCGACGACCTCGCACCCGAAGCGCTCGGAGAAGCGCGCGATGTCGGCCTCCGACGCCTCGGTGCCGAAGGCCAGCTCCAGGGTGCCGGTCCGGTCGCGGGGGTCCTCGGGCCGGCTCAGGACGTAGGACAGCGCGCGGCCGACGTAGTTGACGAAGGTGACGCCGTAGCGGTGCACGTCCGGGCCGAAGCCGCTCGCGGAGAACTTCCGGGTCAGCGCCACCGTCGCACCGACCCGCATCGCGGTGGCGAGGTTGAGCATCACCGCGTTGCCGTGGAAGAGCGGCATGCACAGGTAGGCGACCGAGTCCGGGCGCATCCGGGTGCGCTCCACGAGGGCCTCGACCAGTGTCCCGAGCCGGCCCTGCCCGACGATCACCGCCTTGGGGGCGCCGGTCGAGCCGGAGCTGAAGAGGAGCAGCGCGATGTCCCCGGGGGCCGGGCGGCGGGAGGGGACGGCGGCGCCGTCGTACGACGACAGCAGGGCGTCGTACGACGGCGAGTCGACGTCCAGGATGCGGTCGGCCGGGATGCCGTGGCCGGTCCCGTCGAGGAGGTGGGCGAGCCGTGACTCGGTGACGACCACGTCGACGTCGGCATGCCGGACGTCGTGGGCGATCTCGGGACCGCTGCGGCTGGAGTTGATGCCGACCACCACCGCGCCGGCGAGCGCGCCCGCGCCGATCCAGAAGACGAAGTCGGGCACGTTCTCGAGCAGCACGCCCACGTGGACCTGGCGCCCCTCGGTCCGCGGAGCCAGGTCGGCCAGCGCCGCTGCCCGCACCGCGCTCTCACGCACCACCTCGTCCCACGTCCACGACCGGTCCTCGAAGAGCAGCGCCGTGCGGGCGTCGCCCTCGCGGGCGCGCAGCACGTCGGCGAAGGTCGTCGTTCGCTGGGACCTCGTCTGGGACTGGGGCATCGGTCGGGTTCCTCTCGGTGGTCGGGTCAGCCGAAGGCGACGAGGCCGCCCCGCACGGCCGGCCGGCCGTCGGCGGTGACGTCGAACCGGGTGGCGTCGCCCCCGGTCCACGCCGTGACGGACAGTGCGTCGCCGGGGAAGACCGGGGCGGCGAACCGGCCCTCGAGGCGGGTGAGGTCGGCGGGGTGGACGTCCAGCTCGTCCGCCAGCGCCAGCGTGACGGTGGCGAGCGTGGCGAGGCCGTGCAGGAAGGGTCGCGGCTGTCCCGCGGCCCGGGCCGCCTCGGGGTCGACGTGCATGTGGTGCCGGTCGCCCAGCAGCCGGTAGAGCGCGGCCTGGTTGGCGGCCGTGGGGACGGTGAGCGACGTCGTCGGCTCGCCTGCGGGCCCGTCCGGCGCCGCCGGCCCACGCTCGCCGCCGAACCCGCCGCAGCCCGGCGCGAAGATCGCCCACGTCGCGCGGAAGAAGTCGCTCTCCACCACGACGTCGAAGACCGCGGCGGAGCCCTTGTCCCACACCCGGTCGACCCGGGCGGCGAGGTCGAGCTTGCCCGACCTCGGCAGTGGCGCGAGCACCTCGAGCCGCTGCGCCCCGTGCACGGCCGTGCTGGTGTCGAAGGCGCCCGCGGAGCCGAGGGTGTCGGGCGCCCACTGGGCCAGCGTGAGCGCAAAGGTCGGCAGCACCCGCAGGCGTTCCTCGAAGACGAGGTCGAGCCGGTCGGCGGGCGCGCCGACGGCCAGGGCGTAGACGATGGCGTCGCGTTCGTCGTACGCGACGGAGCGCTCGCCGAGGTGGCGCCCCTGCCAGGGGTGCGGCTGTGCGGCCATGTCTGGTCCTCAGCGGGGGCGGGGCAGGTGGGCGTTCACGAAGATCGCGTCGGCGGAGACACAGACATCGCCGCCCGCGGTGATCTCCCCGGTCGTGCGGATCTTTCGCCCTTCGACCGACACCTGCCGGCCGGTGACGACCAACTCCTCGAAGAGCGGCGTCGGCCGGTGGTAGCGCAGGGTCAGGGTGCCGGTCATGCCCGACTCCCCCGCCCAGTGGTTGGCGACGCCGAGGGTGTGGTCCAGCAGCAGTGCCGAGACTCCGCCGTGCACGCTGCCGGGCGGGCCCTGGTAAGGCAGGCCGAGGACGACGCGGCCCTCGATGGCACCGTCCTCGCGGCCCGCCAGGTGCAGGGGCGGCGCGATCGCGTTCTCGGGCCCGGTCACGGGGTCGTGGCGGGTGACGCCCTCGCCGGCCCACATGTCGACGAGGCGCTCCTCGCGGGTGGGCGCGTGCTGCTCGAGGTGCTCGGCCACCTCATCGAGCCGGGCCGCGACCGCCGACATCTCGACGGTGCTGCCGTTGCCGGCGTGCAGCAGCGCGGCGATCACGCGGCGGGCGGCGGCGACCGCAGCGTCGACGCCCTCGTTGGTCGGGGTGGCGGTCAGCTCGGTGCCCGCGTGGTTCCTGGTCATGGGTGCCTCCTCATGCCGTGGGGGTGGGCTCGGGATCGCGAGGCAGCCCGAGGATTCGTTCGCCGATGATGTTGAGCTGTACGTCGGTCGTGCCGCCGGCGATCGAGAGGTTCCGGTTGCACAGGAACCACCACGTCGGGGTGCCTCGGTCCGCGTCGGCATGGAGTGCCTCGGCGCCCTGCCACTCCATGACGGTCTCGTAGACCTCCTGGGTGTGGGCGACCCCGAGCAGCTTGGCGACGCTCGACTCCGCACCGGGCTGGGCGCCGGCGACCTTGCGGATGGCGTTGCGGAGGCCGAACAGGCCGCCCGACTGAGCGTCGCAGAGGATCTTGCCGAGCTGGGTGAGGCGCTGGCTGTCGAGCCGGTCGGCCGCCTGGGCGATCGCGAGCAGGACCTCCCCGCCGGCGCCGAGGGAGGAGCCGTGCGCCAGCGCCACCCGCTCGTTGGCCAGCGTGGTGCGGGCGAGCCGCCAGCCGTCACCCGGTCCGGCCACCAGCATCTGGTCCGGCACGAAGACGTCGTCGAGGAAGACCTCGTTGAAGAGCGCATCCCCGGTGAGCTCGCGCAGCGGCCGGACGTCGATCCCGGGCGTGGACATGTCGAGCAGGAAGTAGGACAGCCCCTGGTGCCTGGGCGTGGCCTGGTCGGTGCGGGCGAGCAGGATGCCGAAGTCGGCCTCGTGCGCCCCGGACGTCCAGACCTTCTGGCCGTTGACCCGCCAGCCGCCCTCGACCTTCTCGGCACGGGTGCGCAGGCCGGCGAGGTCGGAGCCGGCGCCGGGCTCGCTGAAGAGCTGGCACCACGCCTTCTGCCCGGTGACGATGTCCTTGAGGTACCGGTGCTTCTGCTCGTCGGTGCCGTGGGTGACGATCGTGGGCCCGGCCAGCAGCAG
>DATMHM010000118.1:0-29398 GCA_035554935.1 Nocardioides sp.
CGCTCGACCTCAAGGAGGCGGCCGAGGACAGGGTGCTCGCGCACCCCGACCTGGGCACCAACAAGAGCGCCCTGTGGCGCTTCGACTCCGCGGAGGCCGGCACCGGCGGCAACGTCGACGAGGCGATCGCCAAGGCTCGCACCGACGGCGTCGTCATCGAGCGGGAGTACCGCCAGCAGCGCCTCATCCCCGCCTTCATGGAGCCCCGCTCGGTCGTGGTCGACCCGACCGGCGAGCAGATCACCGTCTGGTCGGCGACCCAGATCCCGCACATCCTCCGCTTCGCCCTCGCCGCCACGACCGGCGTGCCGGAGTCGAAGATCCGGGTGATCGCCCCCGACGTGGGTGGCGGCTTCGGCGGCAAGCTGCAGCAGACCCCGGAGGAGATGATCGCCTTCGCGGTCGCCCGCCGGCTCGGCAAGCCGGTGAAGTTCACCGAGACCCGCAGCGAGTCGCTGCTCACCGGCCACCACGGCCGCGACCAGTGGCAGCGGCTCACCCTCGCCGCGACGAAGGAGGGCAAGGTCACCGGCCTCAAGGTCGACCTGCTCGCCGACCTCGGCGCCTACGTCGCGATCGTCGGCGGCGGCGTGCCCGTGCTCGGCGCCTTCATGTTCAACGCGATCTACAAGTTCCCGGCCTACCAGTTCCAGACCACGAACGTGCTCACCAACAAGACCTGGACCGACGCCTACCGCGGCGCCGGCCGGCCGGAGGCCACGTTCGCGATCGAGCGGCTCATGGACGAGCTCGCGGCCGAGCTGGGCAAGGACCCGCTCGAGGTCCGGGAGATGAACTGGATCACGCACGAGGAGTTCCCGTTCACCACGGTCGCGGGGCTCGAGTACGACTCCGGCAACTACGAGGCCGCCACCGCGCGGGCCAAGGAGATGTTCGGGTACGACGCCCTCCGCGCCGAGCAGGCCGAGCGACGCCAGCGCGGCGACAAGGTGCAGCTGGGCCTGGGCGTCTCGACCTTCACCGAGATGTGCGGCCTGGCCCCGTCCCGGGTGCTCGGCAGCCTCAACTACGGCGCGGGCGGCTGGGAGCACGCCGAGGTGAGGATGCTCCCGACCGGCAAGGTCGAGGTGATCACCGGCGCCTCGGCCCACGGGCAGGGGCACGAGACCGCGTTCAGTCAGATCGCGGCCGACCGGCTCGGCGTACCGTTCGAGGACGTCGAGGTGCTCCACGGCGACACCCAGATCTCGCACAAGGGGCTCGACACCTACGGGTCGCGCAGCCTGGTGGTCGGCGGGGAGGCCCTGGTGCGGGCCCTGGACAAGGTCATCGAGAAGGCGAAGCCGGTCGCGGCCCACCTGCTCGAGGCCTCCGCCGACGACCTCGAGTTCAGCGGCGGGAGGTTCACCGTCAAGGGCACCGACCAGGGGATGGCGATCACCGAGATCGCGACGGCGGTCTTCGCCGCGCACAACCTCCCGGACGGGATGGAGCCCTCGCTCGACTCCGAGGCGACCTACGACCCGGTGAACTTCAACTACCCGCACGGGACCCACCTGTGCGCGGTCGAGGTGGACACCGAGACGGGCCAGGTGAAGCTGCGCAAGTACGTCTGCTGCGACGACATCGGCGTGGTCATCAACCCGCTCATCGTCTCCGGCCAGGTCCACGGCGGCCTGGTCCAGGGCATCGCGCAGGCACTGTGGGAGGAGGCGGTCTACGACGACAACGGCACCCTGGTGACCGGGTCGTTCGTCGACTACCTGCTGCCGACGGCCGCCGACACGATCCAGTTCGAGATCGACCACACCACCTCCCCGGCGACGACCAATTCGCTCGGCGCCAAGGGCGTCGGCGAGGCCGGCACGATCGCCTCCACCCCGGCGGTGGTCAACGCGGTCGTCGACGCGCTGCGGCCGCTCGGCGTCCACGACGTCGCGATGCCGTGCACGCCGGAGCGGGTCTGGCGGGCCATCAACAGTGGCGGGTCCGGGGGCGGGACGACGGAGTCGGCCATGCCCCACTTCGACGAGTCGGAAGGAGGGGTCCAGTGATCCCCGCAGCGTTCGAGTACGTCGCCCCGACCTCGGTCGAGGAGGCGCTGGCCGCGCTCGCCGAGCACGGCGACGAGGCCAAGATCATCGCCGGGGGCCAGAGCCTCCTGCCGGTGCTCCGGATGCGGCTCAACGCGCCCGAGTGGGTCATCGACCTGGGGCGCATCGAGAGCCTGCGCGGCGTCCGTGACGGCGGCGACCACCTCGCCATCGGCGCGATGACCACCCACCAGGACGTCGGCCAGGACCCGCTCGTGCACGAGCACGCGCTG
This sequence comes from Nocardioides sp., assembly GCA_035554935.1. Lineage (GTDB taxonomy): Bacteria > Actinomycetota > Actinomycetes > Propionibacteriales > Nocardioidaceae > Nocardioides. The sequence continues at coordinate 2,288 of DATMHM010000118.1, forward strand.
CTCATCAGCAAGGCGATCACGCACCTCGCCGACGCCCAGGTCCGCCACCGCGGGACCTTCGGCGGTGCGCTCGCCCACGCGGACCCGGCTGGCGACCTGGGGGCGCCAGCCCTCGCGCTCGGCTCGACGTTCGTCGTCCAGGGGCCCGGTGGCACGCGGGAGGTGCCGGCCGGGGACTTCTTCGTCGACCTCTTCGAGACCGCGATCTCCGACGACGAGATCCTCACCGAGGTCCGGGTGCCCAAGCACGACGGCTGGGGTGCGGCGTACGAGAAGTTCGTCCGGATCGCCCACCAGTGGCCGATCGTCGCGGTCGCGGCGACCCTCCGGCTGGAGGGCGACACGATCGCCGAGGCGCGGATCGGGCTCACCAACATGGGCTCCACGCCGGTCCGGGCGAGCGCCGCCGAGCAGGCCCTGGTCGGGCAGCCCGCGACCGAGGAGGGGGTGGCCGCGGCCTCCGCCCTCGCGGCCGAGGGCACCAACCCGCCCAGCGACCTCAACGGCGACGCCGACTACCGTCGCCACCTCGCGACCGTGCTGACCCGGCGGGCCGTGCTGGCCGCGGCGGGACGCAACGGCACCACGGCGCCCGCCTGAGCGGGCCGGCACCGGACAGGGAGACCCATGGACCTCACCCACTCGTTCACCGTGCCCACGTCGGTCGAGACGACCTGGGACCACTTCCAGGACATCGGCGCGCTCGCCGAGTGCTTCCCGGGAGCGCAGGTCACCGCCGTCGGAGAGGACGCCGACGGCCACCCGACCTTCGAGGGGACCTGCAAGGTCAAGCTCGGGCCGATCGCGCTGGTCTATGCCGGCGCGGGCAGCTTCGTGGAGCGGGACGAGTCCGCCCGGCGCTTCGTCGTCGACGCCAAGGGCCGCGACAAGCGCGGCAACGGTACGGCGGGCGCCAAGGTCACCGTCTCCATGCGGTCCGAGGGGGACGCCACGCACGTCGAGGTCCTCACCGACCTCGCCATCACCGGCAAGCCCGCCCAGTTCGGCCGCGGCGTGATGCAGGACGTCTCCGACAAGCTGCTGGGGCAGTTCGTCTCCTGCCTCGAGCAGCGGCTCGCGGCCGGTGGCGCAGCATCCCCGGCCGAGGACACCGCGGCCGCCGGGCCCGAGACCGGCCCGGCGACCGCGGCACCAGACGGGACTCCCGGGGCGGCGCCCGCCCCGCCGGCGGCCTCCGCGCCCCGTCCGGCGCCGGTCGTGTCCTCTCCGGCCGGCGGGGACGACGCTCTCGACCTCGGCTCGGCCGTCCTGCCCGTGCTGCTCAAGAGCTATGGCAAGCAGGTGGCGATCGCGGTCGTGGGGCTGCTCGGGCTGCGGGTGCTGGTGCGCGTGCTGCGCCGCTGACGGCCCGGAGGAGGCCGGGGGAGGCCGGGGCAGGTCGGGCGGAGGGGGTACCTGCCCGATCGGGCAGGTACCGGCCAACCTGGTTGCAACGTCCCAGGGTGCAGTGTGGTGTCCGTCACAGCGGCGAAGGGACGATGATGGCGCTGACCGCAGCACCGATCCGGGACCAGCTCGACGCCGGTGCGAGCGCCGGCGCCGACCAGGAGCCGGCGGGCCTGGTCAAGTTCCATGCCCCCGAGGTCGTCTTCGGGGCCGGCTCGCTGAGCGAGGCCGGCTTCGCGGCGGCCCGCCTCGGTGCGCGACGGCCGCTCGTGGTCACCGACCCCGGCATCATCGAGGCCGGCTGGGTCGACGAGCTCCTCGGCCACCTGCGCGACGCCGGCCTGCACCCGGTGGTCTGGTCGCAGGTCACGCCGAACCCGCGGGACCACGAGGTCCGCGCCGCCTTCGCGCACTACCTGGAGTGGGACTGCGACGTCATCATCGGGATCGGCGGCGGCTCCTGCGCCGACGCCGCCAAGGGCGTCGCAGTCCTCTCCGGCAACGGCGGCGACATCCTCGACTACCGCGGCGTCGACCGGATGACGCAGCCGATCCCTCCGCTGCTGATCATCCCGAGCACGTCCGGCACCGGCGCCGACGTCAGCCAGTTCTGCATCGTCACCGACACCGAGCGCTCCGTGAAGGTGACGATCATGGGCCGCGCCCTCGTGCCCGACATCTCCATCACCGACCCGCGGCTGCTGGTCACCATGCCCGACCTGCTCAACGCCGCCACCGGCCTCGACGCCCTCACCCACGGCATCGAGGCCTTCGTGTCGCTGGCCCACAACCCGCTCGCCGACACCCACGCCCTCAACGCGGTCGGGCTGGTGTGCCGGAACCTGCGCGCCACGATCGTCACGCCGCGCGAGGCCGGGCACCGGCGCAACATGGCGCAGGCCAGCCTCCAGGCGGGACTCGCGTTCTCCAACGCGATCCTCGGCGCCACCCATGCGATGAGCCACCAGGTCGGCGGCCTGCTCGACGCGCCGCACGGCGTCGTCAACGGCGTGCTGCTGCCGCACGTGATCCGCTACAACGCCCGCGCCACCCCGGACCGCTTCGTCGCCCTCGCGGCCGCCGCCGGGCTCGACGTCGACGGCATGCCGGGCGAGCTGGCGGCCGAGCTGCTCGCCGACCACGTCCGGCGCCTGGCCGACGACGTCGGCGTACCGCGCGGGCTGCGGGAGCTCGGCGTCGCCGAGGCCGACGTACCGCGCCTGGCGGACACCACGCTCGACGACGCCTGCCTGACCACGAACCCCCGGGCCGCGTCCTTCGGCGACGTGGAGCGGCTCTTCCTCGAGGCACTGTGACCCGGGCTGACTGGGCTGACCGTGGTGACCGGGCCGTGACCGACCAGCTCGACCTCGCCACGCTCACCGGGGTGCGCTCCGGCAAGCGCTCCTACTACCGCGCGTTCGTCCGCTCCGACGAGCGCATGCAGCGCGCGGTGCGGGCGATGGACTCGATCTCGCGGGGGCTGGTGCGCACCGTCGAGGGACCGCGCGGCCTGCTGGAGCAGGTGGCGCGCGCGGCCGCGGAGCACCTCAATGCGAGCTGGCTGATCCTCGGCCTCGCCGACGGCCGGCTGCCCGGCGCTCGGCCGCGCTTCCTCGTCGTCCACGGCGCCGACGGGGAGCTGGTCGACGACGACGTCGACCTCCCGCCCGACGTACGCCGCGAGCTCGGCGCCATCCGGGCCGGGCACGCCACCCGCACGCCCCGTGACGACCGTTGGGTGCGGGTGCCGATGACCCTCGCCGGCGACCGGATCGGCAGCCTGGTCGGCCTGCACGGCCTCGAGGACGAGCCCGAGCCCGGCGACCTGTCGGTGCTGCGGATCCTCGCCAACGAGGCCGCGGTCGCGCTGCACACCTCCGAGCAGTACCAGGCCGGGCTCGCCCTCCACCGCCGCGCCCAGCGGCTGTACGACGAGACCGCGGCCCAGGCACGCGACCTCGCGGAGCGCACCCGCGAGCTGCGGCAGGCGGAGGAGCGGCTGCTGGTGGCGCACCAGCGCGAGCTGCTCGACCACGAGCGGCACCGGATCGCTCGCGAGCTCCACGACAGCGTCACGCAGTACGTCCTCTCCGCCGGCATGGCGGTCGAGGTCGCCCGCGGCATGGCCGCCGACCACGGACAGGCCGGCATCGAGGAGCGGCTCACCACCGCCAAGGAGCTCAGCGCCCAGGCCGTCGACCAGCTCCGCCGGGCGATCTATGCCCTGCACCAGCCGCAGCGCGACGTCGTGCGGACCCTGCCCGAGCTGCTGCAGGAGGTTGCCGAGCACCACCGCCCGCACCTGGCCGTCACGGTCCGGGTCGACGGCGACGTCCAGGTGCTGCCCGCGGACGCCGACCACGAGATCGCGCGTGCGGTGGGGGAGGCGCTGTTCAACGTCGCCACCCACGCGGAGGCGACCCGGGCCGTCGTACGCCTGCGGTATCGGCCCGACCGCCTCTACGCGAGCGTCGCCGACGACGGCACCGGCGATCCCACCGTGCTCGCGAGGCGGCTGCGCCTCGAACGCGGCCCGTCCGTGGACGGCCGGCACCGCGGGCTCGTCAACATCGAGTGCCGGATCACCGAGCTCGGCGGCTCGATCGCGTTCCGTCGCGCCCGCATCGGCGGCGTCCGCGTCGAGATGCGGATCCCGCTCCCGCTCGACGCGCAGCGGCCCGGGATCATCGCCGGCCTGGTGACAGCCGGGCCGCACGCCAGCAGCGACACCAGCAGCGACACCAGCAGGGAGGAAGCATGACCGCACCCACCACCGTGGAGCCGACCACCGACGCCACGACGAAGACCGTCGACATCATGCTCGTCGACGACCACGCCATCGTCCGGCAGGGACTGCGCTCGATCCTCGAGCGGGAGCGCGACCTGCGGGTCGTGGCCGAGGCGTCCACCGCGGCCGAGGCGCTGGCGATCGTCGGCCGGGCCCGCCCGGAGATCGTGCTGCTCGACCTCAAGCTGTCCACGTCGTCGGACACCGAGGGACTCGACCTGTGCGAGCAGCTGGTCGCCGACCACCCCGAGGTCGCGATCCTCGTGCTCACCACCTTCCTCGACGAGCAGCTCGTGCTGCGCGCGGTGCGCGCCGGGGCCCGTGGCTACGTCGTCAAGGACGTCGACATGACCGGCCTGGTGCGCTCGATCCGCGACGTGGCGCGCGGCGAGAGCGCCTTCGACGCCCGGTCGGCCGCAGCGATGGTCCGCGGCCTCAAGGCCCCGCCGGTGACCGACGACAAGAAGCTCACCGCCCGCGAGACCGAGGTCCTCGGACTGCTCGCCCGGGGCCTGTCCAACCGCGACATCGGCGCCCGGCTCTACATCTCCGAGACCACCGCCAAGTTCCACGTCGGCAACATCCTGCGCAAGCTCGGCGTCACCTGCCGCGCCGAGGCCGTCTACGAGGCGTCGAAGCTGGGGGTCCTGTGAGGGCGGCGTTACCAGCGGCCCCGCCGACTCACGGCACCGGCAGGACCGTCCGCTCCCAGGTCGTGTTCACGATGACCGCGGCCGAGGCGTAGAGCGCCAGTACGGCGTCGAGCACCAGCACCCAGCCGGCGAGCTCGCCGAGGGCGGTGTTCTCGGCGAAGGCGCCGAACGCGGCGAGGTAGAACACCGCGCACAGCAGCACGAAGATCGCGACGGTGGTGGTGTTGGTGCGCAGCGCCGCGAGCAGCATGTACGTCGAGAACAGCGCCCATGCGAGCAGGAACATCCCGGTGATCGCGGGCCCGTCGGCGGTGACCATCGGGCCGTAGAACTGCACCAGCAGGGCATAGCTGAGCCAGAAGCCGGCGTACGCCGTGAACACCAGGCCGGCGAACGTCTCGCCGCGCCGGAAGTGGATCACACCGGCGACGAGCTCGGTCAGGAAGCCGAGCGCGAGGGCCAGCGAGAGCACCGCGGGCGTCGCGGCGGCGTCGATGGTGCCGGACATGACGCTGGCCAGGACGAGGGCCGAGATGCCGAAGCTGGCCAGTCCGAGCGGGAACGGGTCGCCCCACTCGGGAGCAGCGGCGACGGCGGCCGAGGGCGGGGCGGCGGTGGGAGCGGTGTCGGACATGGTGGTACCTCCGTGGATGGGTTGCGGTGGTGGGGACTCGTGGGTACGCCGGCTACGACGCGGCGACGTCGACGACCAGCCAGCCGCCGTGGTGCTCGCGGACCCGGTGCGCCAGGCCGGTGGCGGCACCCCAGCCGGCGAGGTCGTCGAGCGTGATCGTGCGGACGTGGCCCCAGGTCGTGTCCGCCTCGTCCTCGAGGGGTACGGCGACCACGACCCGGCGCCGGGCGATGCGCAGCGCCTCGGCGAGCACACGCTCGCCGTGTGCCTCGTCGAGGTGCTCGAGGAGGTGGATCGCGAGCACGTTGTCGATGCTGCGGTCCGGCACGGGAACGCGGGCGGCGTCGGCGACCTGGGCGCTCAGGTGCACGCCGAGTCGCGGTGCCATCGCGGTGAGCAGGTCGACGGTGCCGGCCGCGATGTCGGTGGCCACCACGTGCCGGCCGGCGGCGGCCAGTCGCAGGGCGAGGAAGCCGAAGCAGGAGCCGAGCTCGAGCACGGTGCCGGGGGCGAGTTGCGCCTCGACGTGGGCATAGACGGGCGCGTAGTCGGCGATGGTGCCGTGCACGCCGACCGTCGTCGACCCGCCACCGGCCGGGTCGATGGGCGCCGCCGTCCCGACCGCCGCCGCCACTCGCTCCAGGGTCGTGCGGTAGAACCGCTCCCACGCCACGAGCGGGTCCGGGCCGCTGCTCAGCACGATGCCGGCGAAGAGGTGCTCGAAGAGGTCGCCGCCGCGCAGCCACCCCGGCTGGAACAGCTCGTCGGCCAGCAGCCCGGACAGGTCGTCGTCGATCCCGTCGGCCGGGACCCGGTGCACCACCACGACGCGGTGGTCGACCCACGTCAGGTCGAAGTGGGGCGTGCGCACCATGTGCAGCTCGCGCCGCGGCATCGCCCCCCACTGGGCGCGGACCTCGACGAGCTCGTCGCGGTAGACGCCGTTCGCGAGCGGTGCCAGCGGGTGGATCCCGGTCGCCGTCATCGCGCGACCTGCGCGGGCGTGGCGACCCGGTCCAGGCCGCGCAGGTTGCGCACCACCTCGACCCGATCGCAGTGCTCGGCATAGAGCGGCAGGTCGCAGCTGCCGAGCCCCCACGAGTAGCGCGGCTCCGGCGTGAGCCAGATCGTCGACCGCGCCCGGCGGGTGATCTCCTCGAACGCCCGCAGCCCGGGGTCGCGGCCGTTGTTGCGACCGTCGCCGAGCACGACGACCGTCGTACGGCGGTTGACGGCGGAGCCGTGCCGCTCGAGGAACTCCTCGAACGCGGCGCCGTGGTCGGAGTCCGCGTCGACGTCGAGCACCCCGCCGGCCGGCAGGCCCGCCATCACCAGCGAGAGCGCGTCCTCGATGCGGTGCTCGGCGAAGAGGTCGGTGATCTCGACCAGGTCCTTCACGAAGGCGAAGGTCCGTACGCTCGCGGCGATCGACTGCAGGCTGTGCACCAGGTGCAGGGTGAACCGGGCGGTGGAGCGCACCGAGAGGGAGACGTCGCACAGCACGAGCAGGCGGGGGCGGTCCTCGACCTTGCTGACGGTCACGGGACGGAACGGCACGCCGTCGTACTTCATGTTGCTGCGCATCGTGCGCCGCCCGTCGACGACGCCGTTGGCGGCGGCCTTGCGGCGCGGCCGGGGTGCGCCGTGCAGCGACCGCAGCAGCCGGCGCAGCGACTCCTCGAGCTCGGCACGCTCGTGCTCGTCGACGGTCTCGGCGGCCGCGTGCTCGACCTCGCGGGCCTCGATCTCGCGCTCCAGCGACATCAGCTGCTCGAGGTGCTGGCGGATCCGCTCGGGCAGCTGGTCCAGCCACGGCGCCAGCGCGGCGCGCAGCGCGGCCAGCGAGGCCGCCGCCTCGGGGTCGTCGGGCTCGTCGTCGGCGAGTCGCTCGTCCAGCCAGCTGAGCAGCGCGGTCTCCTCCTGCACCGACAGCTCGGAGTCCAGCTGCAGGCCGGTCGACCGCGCCAGGTCGGCGGGGTTGCCGGGGTTGTGCATCCGGCTCACGGTCAGCTGCACCCGCGCGGCCTGCGCGGGGTCGAGCCGGGTGTCGTCGGACAGCACGATCTCGTCGGTCAGCGCCGCGATGTCGATCTTGTTCGCCTCCTGGTGGAGGTTGAACTGCTGCGCCATGTCCTCGGGCTTGAAGAACTCCCGGATGTCGTCGGGCTTGCCGTGCGAGTGCCCGTCCTCCGGTACGTCGCCCGGCTGCTCCGAGAGCGTGAAGTCGGTCAGCTCGCCGTCGTCGCTGAGGTCGTCGTGGGCGTGCCCGTGGCCGTGCCCGACGTCGTCCGGCACCACCGGGCGGAGTCCGAAGAACAGGTCGAAGACGTGGTCGAAGGACGCGAGGTCGCGGCGGTCCTTGACCAGGCTGACCCGCAGCGCGGCGCGCAGTAGCGCGCGGTTCTCGAGTACGCCGGGCTGGCCGGCGGCGTGCAGCCCGTCGATCAGCTCGGCGGTGCTGATCCGCACGCCATGGAGCCGGAGCAGGCGGACGAAGCGGTGGACGGCGCCCTCCACGTCGTCACCTCACACCGGTCGCTTGCGGGTGGAGAACGAGCGCGCGCCCTGGCCGCTGCTGACCTCGCGGACGCCGAGGGGCTTGCCCTTGCCGCCGTAGTAGGCCTCGTGGTGCCGACCGGGCTCGTCCTTCTCCGCGCGCCGCCGCCGCCCCTCGTCACGGTCCTCGGGGGTCGCCCCGTGGGACTGGTCGGCCGCGTGGGACTGGTCGGCGGCGTGGGACCCGTCATGCGCGTGATCGTGATCGTGGCCGTGCCCATGGCCGTGCCCGTGCCCGTGCAGCGAGTCGGGTACGACGGCGTTGGGGTCCACCATCCGCGGCAGCGCGTCCTGGGCGAGCCGCAGGTCGCGCTCGTACTTCACGACGACGTTGAGGGTCGCGGCGAGCACGTCCGAGGTCAGCTCCTCGACGCCGAGCACCGCGAGCGTGCGCGCCCAGTCGATGGTCTCGGAGATGCTGGGGGCCTTGCGCAGGTCGAGCTCACGCAGGCCGCGGACGATGTCGACCAGCCGGGCGGCGAGCTCCTCGGACAGCCCGGTCTCCTTGGAGCGGATGATCTCCAACTCCCGCCCGGGGTCGGGGTAGTCGAGGAACAGGTGCAGGCAGCGGCGCTTGAGGGCGGCCGACAGGTCGCGGGTGTTGTTGGAGGTGAGCACGACGTAGGGCGCGTGCTTGGCGCGGATCGTGCCGACCTCGGGAATGGAGATCTGGTACTCGGCGAGCAGCTCGAGGAGGACCGCCTCGAGCGCCTCGTCGGCGCGGTCGACCTCGTCGATGAGCAGCACGACGGGGTCCTCGGAGTCGATCGCCTCCAGCAGCGGGCGAGGGGTCAGGAATCGCTCGGAGAAGAACACCGAGTCCTGCTTGGCGATCTTCTCCACCGCGTCCGCGAGGTCGGCGGTGTCCTCGACGACCTGGCCGATCTTCTCCCGCAGGATCTGGGTGTAGAGCAGCTGCTTGCCGTAGTCCCACTCGTAGAGGGCCTTCGTCTCGTCCTGGCCCTCGTAGCACTGCAGCCGCAGCAGGCGGCGGCCTGTGGCCCGGGCCAGGCTCAGCGCGAGCTGCGTCTTGCCCACGCCGGCCGGCCCCTCGAGCAGGACCGGCTTGTCGAGCCGGGACTGGAGGAACACCGTGGTGGCGAGCTGGTCGTCGGCGAGGTAGCCGTGCTCGGCGAACCGGGCGCGGGTGTCGGCGACGTCGGCGAAGTCGGGATCGGTGGCGGTCACGGGGGTGCTCCTCGACGGGTCGGTCGGGTGGGAGGGTGGCGCGCCGGCCTCCGGGAGGGGAGGCCGGCGCGCCGGGTGGATCAGCCGGGCGGATCAGGTGAGCAGGTCGTCCAGGTCGCCGTTCATGCAGTGGTCGACGACGGGGCGCACGGTCTCGAAGGTGCACTCCTTGGCGTTGCCGGGGGTGCAGGCGTCGCCGAGGACGTGGTTGGTGATCCGGTCGACGTCGGCGGCGTCGCCGAGGATCGTGGGCGCGTTCTGGTAGAACGCGGTCGGGCCCTGGCCCAGCCGGTTCTTCGAGTACGTGTCCTTGGTGACGTCGGTGAACTTCTCGGTGATGCCCACGTCGCGCAGCAGCCGGATCGCAGCGGCGAGCGCGGCGTCCGCGGCCTGCACGGTCGTCATGCCGCCGATGTCGACGCCCATCGCCTGTGCGATGTCGGCGAACCGCTTGTACTGGGTGGGCATGTTGAACGCCCACACCCGCGGCAGCGCGATCGCGTTGTTGAGGCCGTGGTGGGTGTCGTAGAACGCCGAGATGGCGTGCGAGATCGAGTGGATGATCCCGAGTCCGCCGGAGTTGAACGCCTGGGCGGCGATGTACTGGGCGTACATCATGCCCTCGCGGCCCTTGAGGTCCTGGCCGTTCCAGACCGCCTCGCGCAGGTTCTCCGCGGTGAGCTTGATGGCGCGGATGGCGTTGCCGAGCGACGGCTCGAAGTTCAGCCGCGAGACGTAGGGCTCGGAGGCGTGGGCGAGCACGTCGAAGCCGCACTGCGCGGTGTAGTCGACCGGGCAGTCGAAGTAGAGCACCGGGTCGTCGATGGCGAGGCTGGCCACGCTGGCGTCGTCGAAGGCGACGTACTTGTGCGGGTTCTCGGGGTCGGTCGTGGTGTCGGTGATGACATAGGCCCACGACGTCTCCGACCCGGTGCCGGCCGTGGTGGAGACCGCGATGTGCGGCGGGTTCTTCGGGTTCTCGGACATGTTGAAGCCCTCGAACTCGTTGACGTTGCGGCCGTCGTGCGCGACCGAGATCCGCGCGCCCTTGCACGCGTCGTGGGAGGAGCCGCCACCGATGGAGACGAACGAGTCGCACTCGTTCTCCTGGTAGAGCTTCACCGAGTCCATGACGTTGTAGTCCTTGGGGTTGGACTCGACCTTGTCGTACACGACGACCTCGAGGCCGTGGTACTTCATCGACTCCACGATCTTGTGGACGATGTCGGTGCCGCGCAGGCCCGAGGTCATCACGAGGGTCTTGCGGAAGCCCATCTTGAGGGCCTCGGGGCCGATCATCTCGTGGGCTCCCGGGCCCATCAGGGCGCGCGGGAAGGGGTGGAACTCCTTGATCGGGAACGGCTTGAGCAGCTCGTCGACTTGCATCGGGAAACCTCCGGCGGGATGGGGTGCTGACGTCAGCGACGCTAGGGAGAGTGACGGTGGTCACGACAGACGAGGATCGGGAAACCGGCGGGTGAGGGAGGGCCGGACCTGTCCGTTCCGGCAGGGCGTCGTGCCGGGGTGGCAGGTGCGCCGGACAGGGTCCTCCTCGTAGCCTGCGGTGGTGGACGAGACGCTGCCTGCCGACTTCGGCTTCGTGCTCGCCGACCGGGTGCGGACGTGCGACGACGGCACCCAGTTGGTCGGCGACGGCCGGGTGGTGCGGCTCAGCCCGGTGGCGCGGCGGATCGTGGCGGCGGCGCCGCAGGTGGTCGGCGACAGCGTCAGCGCCAACCGGCTCGCGCGGGTGCTGATCGACCGCGGCTTCGCGCAGCCCTGGTGGGACCGGCCCGCGCCACGGGACGCCGACGTGCACGACGTGACGCTCGTCGTACCGACGAAGGACCGGGCCGCGGCCGTCGGCCGGCTGCTGGCGGCGCTCCCGGCGCACCTGCCCGTCGTTGTCGTCGACGACGGGTCCCGCGACCCGCAGGCGGTGGCCGAGGTGGCCGCACGGTACGGCGCCCGCGTGGTCCGGCACGAGAGCAACCGCGGTCCCGCCGCGGCCCGCAACACCGGCTGGCGCGCGGCGGGCACGGCCTGCGTCGCGTTCTGCGACTCCGACGTCACCCCGCTGCCGGGCTGGCTGGGCGTGCTGCGCCGCCACCTCGACGACCCGGCGCTCGCCGTGGTCGCGCCGCGGGTGCTGGGGCACGAGCCCACGCCCGACGACTCGTGGATCGACCGCTACGAGCAGGCCCGCTCGTCCCTCGACCTCGGGCCGGTCCCGGCCGCCGTCCGGGTGCACGGCCGGGTGTCCTACCTGCCGAGCGCCTTCCTCCTCGTGCGTCGCGACGCGCTGGTCGAGGCGGGTGGCTTCGACGAGCGGATGCGGTCCGGCGAGGACGTCGACCTCGTGTGGCGGCTGCTCGCCGCCGGCTGGCGGGCCCGCTACGAGCCGGCCGTCGAGGTCCGGCACGACCACCGCACCCGGCTGGTGCCGTGGCTGGCCCGCAAGGCGTTCTACGGCTCCTCGGCCGCACCGCTCGCCGAGCGGCACACCTCGGCGGTCGCGCCGCTGGTGCTGAGCCCGTGGACCGCGGTGCTCAGCGTCGCGGTGCTGGCCCAGCGCCGGTGGTCGCTGCCGGTGGCGGCGGGCGCCGTCGCCGTCGCGACCACCACCAACGCCCGCCGGCTGCGCGGCACCGCTCACCCGGTCACCACGGCCGCCACTTTGTCCCTCGAGGGCGTCGTCGCGACCGGCTGGCAGACGGCGAGCGCGCTCACCCGCCACCACTGGCCGCTCGCCGCGGCCTGGGCGCTGCGCTCGCCCCGCGGACGGCGCGCTCTCGCGGTGGCCGCCGTCGCGGAGGCCGTCGCCGACCGGCGCCGGGTGCGGCCCGAGCTCGGCCCGGTGCCGTTCGCCCTGGCGCACCGCCTCGACGACCTGGCCTACGGGGCGGGCGTGTGGTGGGGCTCCCTGCGCGAGCGCTCGGTCCGCGCCCTGCTGCCCGAGGTCAGGTGGCGCTCCGGGCCGCGCACCTGACGTCGGTCGAGGAGGTCGCCCGCGACGCCGTTGGTCGAGGAGGTCGCCCGCGACGCCGTTGGTCGAGGAGGTCGCCCGCGACCGTCTCGAGACCCGGTGAGCCGACCTACCAGGTGTTGGGCCGCGTGAAGTCCTCGTCCTCGTAGAGGTCCTGCTCGTCCGAGCGCTGGCTGCGCCCCTGCTCGTTGTTGCGCTCGAGCCGCTCCTGGCGCGGGTCCTGGCCGTCGTCGGGCTGCTCGCCGGGCGCCTGCGGCTGCTGGGGCGGCTGCCCCTGGGGCTGCTGCTCCTGCTCGCCCTGCTCGATCTTCTCGCGCAGCCGGCGGTCGAGGGCCTCCGCGTCCTCGGTCTGCTCCTCACCCCGTCCGGAGTCGGCCGGGCAGTCGCCCTCCGCGAGGACGTCGACGCCCTCCTGCCACGACTCGATCGCACCGTCGACGTCCTGGTCGGCGGCCTGCTCGTCGCCGATCGCCTCGTGCGCCAGCGCGAGGTTGATCCGGACCGTGCACTCCTCCTTCTCCGGCACGTCCTCGAGCGCGGTGCCGTAGGCGGTGACCGCCTCCGCGTAGGAGCCGTGCGCGTGCAGGCTCGCGCCGTGGTCGAAGGGCGCGACCCACGGCTCGATCCAGTTCAGGCTGCGGGTGCCCGCGAACTCCTCCGCGGCCCCGTCGTAGTCGCCGCGCACGAAGGCGTCGCGCCCCGCGGCGTTGCCCTGGAGCAGCAGCACCACCTTCAGCCCGAATAGCAGCACCAGCAGCGCAGGCGCCAGGCCGGCGAGCAGCAGGGTCCGCCGCAGCCGGGCACGCGGGTTCGGCCGCCTCATCGCGGGCCTCCCCGCGACGGCGCGGCGGCCAGGGTGTGCCGGGCGCCCCAGACCGACCGCCAGCCCGACCGCAGCTCCGCGAGCACGAGGCCGAGCAGCACCAGGCCGGCCACCCAGGTCAGGTCGTGCTCGGCCGGCCGGGCGTCGCCGCGCCCGCCGTCGTCGTACGACGCCTCGAAGGACTCCACGACCGCGTCGATCCCGCCGGGGCCGGTGCGGTGCCGGAAGGGCACGTCGAGCTCCTCGGCGATCCCGCGGAGGTTGTCGAGGTCGGCCCGGGAGATCGCGGTGCCGTCGGTCTCGGGGTCGGTGACGTGGCCGCGGTCGCCGTCGAGGTCGTCGTCGGCCGGCATCGCCGCACCCTCCGCGGTGCCGTAGCCGAGCACCACCCCGCCGGAGACGAGGTCGGCCACGTCGTCGAACGACTGGTCCGCGCCGGCCGGCGCGGTGTCCTCGCCGTCGCCGACGTAGACCACGATGCGCCGCCGGTCGGGGCGCTGCTCCGCGGCCCGCTCGAGCACCTCCTGAAGCTCCGCCGCCGGCCGGTCGGCACGCGAGCCCTCGCCCTCCTGGGGGCCCTCGAGCTCGATCGTCTCGACGGCCGACTCGAAGGCGGAGGCGTCGGTGGTGAAGGGGAGGGTCAGCCGCGCCTCGGCGCCGAAGGACAACATGGCCAGGCGCGCTCCGGGCAGGGCGTCGGCGAGCGCGCGCAGGTCGTCCTGGGCGCCGCGGATCCGCGGCTCGCGCCCGTCGTGGTCGAGCGCCGCCATCGACCGGGTCCGGTCGAGGACCACGATGACGTCGACGTCGGCGACCTGCGTCGCGACCTCGGCCTCGCCGATGCCGGGCCGCAGCAGCACGACGACGAACGCCAGCGCGATCGCGACGCGGCGGGCGACCACGAGCCCGGTGGCGGCGGCCGGGCTCATCGCGGGGCCTCCCCGCGCCGGCTGCGGACGGCGAGCACGCCCTCGGCGACCCAGACCGCCACCAGCCCGCCGAGCCCGATGCCCGCGATCACCGTGCCGAGGGTCGGCCGGTCCAGGACCTGCACCAGGGGCGGGCGCTCCAGCTCGGTGGCCTCGAGGTCCCCGATCGCCTCGATCACCGCGGCGGCGCTGCCGTCCTCGCCCAGCAGCGAGAAGGTGCCGCCGGTGCGGGTGACGGCGTCCTCGAACTGGCGCGCGGCGCTCGGCCGGTTCGCGGTGCTCGGCGCCGCGATGCCGTGCACCACGACCTCCTCGTCGGCGGCGAGCGCGGCCGCAGCGGCGACGTCGTAGATGCCCTCGCCGATCGGCTCGTTGTCGGAGGCGAGCACGATCGCCCGGCTGCGCCTGGTGTCGCGGTGGTCGAAGCGCTGCACGCAGGAGGCGAGGCCGTCGCCGAGCTGGGACTGCACCTCCCAGTCGATGACCGTGCCCGCGGTGTAGATGGCGTACTCGTCGCTGTAGACCCCGCCTGCGCCGAACGCCTCCTCCGCCTCGGTGAGCTGCTCGACCACGAACTCGTAGTCGTCGGTGAGCGGGAAGATGGTGATCGCGACGCCGCTCCAGATGGTCAGCCCGACCCGCTCGCCCTGGAGGCCGTCGACGATCGTGCGGAACTCGCGGAGCACCTCCGCGTCCACCTCCGCCATCGACCCGGACGCGTCGAGGCACAGGATGATGTCGCGCGACCGCTCCTCCTGGCTCGTCGTCTGCCGCTCCTGGACGCGCGCGGCGAGCACGATCGCGCCGGCGGCCGCGACCAGCGCCGCGACGGTCAGGCAGGCGCCGATCGCGACCTGCCGCCGGACGAGTGCCTGGTAGCGGGGGAGCGCGCGGATCCGCGCGGCGTGGGCGACGTACGACGCCCCGCCGGCCCGCTGCTGGCGGCCGGCCCTCGCCCACCACCACGCCAGGAGCAGCAGCACGGCGAGGCCGAGCACGGGCAGCAGCCACGGCCACCGGAAGCCGGTCTCGCCGGCGTTCCACGTCAGGTCCATGCGCGCTCCACGTCAGCCCCACGTCCCGACGAGGTCGCGCGCTCGGTCCACGGCCTCGTCGAACGTCGCCATCGCGAGGTCGTCGTCGGGGGCGAACTCGGGCGGGTACATCACCTCGATCGTGTCGACCAGCTCCTGCGGCGCGCGGTGGCGGAAGTCGGCCAGCGCCATGGTGCGCGCGGGCAGCGTGGTCACGGTCGCGACGTAGGAGCGGACCAGCTCGCTCAGCTGCTGGTGGCCCTCGCGCGCGGGCAGCTCGCCGCGGTGCACCCGGCCCGCGAGGTCGTCGATCCGCGCCAGGTGCGCCCGCTGGGCGTCGGGCACGTCGACGCCGGTGCGGGCGAGGGGCGTCGGCCGGGGCGGCCGGGTGAGCCACCACGACAGCAGGTACCACGCGACGACCAGCGCCAGCAGCACTGCTGCGATCCACAGCCAGCGGTCGTCGTACGCGACCGGGCCGGTGAACTCCTCGGGCATCCCCGGGACGGGCTCAGCGGCGGCGGGCATGGCGCTGCCTCTCCAGGAGCCGGAAGACCGCGGTGATGGCCGAGTCGGTGTCCCGGACCCGCTCGTGCACGACGCCCAGCTGGTCGAGCCGTCGGCGCAGCTGCTGCTCCTGCTGGCCGACGAGGTCGGCGAGCTCGGCGCGCAGCTGCCGGTCGTGGCGCAGCCAGCCCGGCACCTCCGCGGCGGTGTCGACGTCCACCAGGCGGCGGTCGAACACGGTCGGTGCCGTCGGGTCCAGGTCGCCCATCGTCAGGAAGAGCACCTCGTGCTGGGCCGTGAGCCGGCGCAGCAGGTCGGCGGCGGCCTCGGAGATCGCCGTCTCGTCGGAGACCACGACGAGGATCGTGCGGCGCCGGATGGTGCGCACCACGTGGCGCAGCAGCGCCGCCAGGTCCGCCGGAGGCCCGTCGGGGGCGATCGCGTCGTGGACCGTGCCGAGCAGGCGCTCCAGGTGCAGCTCGCCGCCGCGCGGCGGCTCGACGTGCCGCCTCTCGGCGTCGCCGTGGACCAGACCGACGAGGTCGCCGTGCTGCACGGCGAGCAGGCCCATCACCCCGGACACGAAGACCGCGAGCTCGCGCTTGGTGACGTGGGCGTCGTTCAGCGCGGCCATGCTGCGCCCGGTGGAGACGCAGAGCAGCACCGTGTGCTTCCGCTCGGCGACGTAGCGCTTGACCAGCAGCTGGCGGCTGCGGGCCGACGCCTTCCAGTCGATGTCCTTCACGTCGTCGCCGCGGACGTACTCCCGCAGGTCGTTGAAGTCGATGCCGCGACCGACGTGGATCGCGGCGTACTCGCCCTCGAGCAGGCCGCGGACCTTGCGGTGGGCGTGGATCGAGAGGCGGGCCTTGATCCTCGTCAGGTGGGCGGTCATCGACGGGGCGTGGTCAGGGCGTCGGCACGGCCCGGAAGACCGCGTCGATCACCATCTCGGGGCGGATCCGGTCGGCCAGCGCCTCGAAGCTGAGGTGGATCCGGTGGCGCAGCACGCTGTGCCGCAGCTCGCGCACGTCCTCCGGGATCACGTAGTGCCGGCCCTGCACGACCGCCATCGCGCGGGCGGCCTGGAAGAACGCGATCGAGCCGCGCGGGCTGGCTCCGATCTCGACGTAGTTGCCGAGGTCGGGGCCCAGCAGCTGGCCCACGTGGCGGGTCGCCCGGACGAGGGACACCACGTAGCGGCGGATCGCCGGGTCGACGTACACCCGGCGGACCAGGCCCTGCAGCTCGGCGACCTCGGCGGTGGTCGCGACCGCGTCGACGCCGGTCATGTGCTGCCCGAGGGTGCCGTCGTCGATCCGCTCGAGCACCATCAGCTCGTCGTCCTCGGTCGGGTAGTCGACGATCTCCTTGAGCAGGAACCGGTCCATCTGGGCGTGGGGGAGGACGTAGGTGCCCTCCTCCTCGATCGGGTTCTGGGTCGCGAGCACCATGAACGGGTCGGGCAGCGGGTGGATCGTGCCGGCGATCGACGTCTGCCGCTCCTGCATCGCCTCGAGCAGCGCCGACTGCGTCTTCGCGCTCGCCCGGTTGATCTCGTCGAGGAGCACGAAGTTGGCGTGCACCGGGCCGAGCTGGGTCTCGAACTCGTGCCGGCGCGGGTCGTAGACCTGGGTACCGATGATGTCGCTCGGCAGCAGGTCCGGGGTGCACTGGATGCGGGCGAAGCGGGCGCTGACCGCCTGGGCGAGGGTGGCCGACGCGAGCGTCTTCGCCAGGCCGGGCACGCTCTCCAGGAGCACGTGGCCCTCGGAGAGCAGCGTGACGAGCAGCGCGGTGCGCACCCGGTGCTGGCCGACCACCCGGCTCGAGAACGCCTCGGAGATCCGGCCGATCGTCTCCGACGCCCGGGCCAGCTCGTCGGCGGTCAGCGGCTGGCCCGGGTCGACGGGCGTACGACGGACCGTCGTGCCGCTCGGGTTCGTCGGCGACTCGAAGAGGTCGGTCATGGCGCCCAACCTACCCAGCGGGCACAGCGCCCACGCCCGGTTCCGCGGGTGCGGTCAGTGGCGCTCGACGAGCCTGGCCCGCAGCGCGTCGTCGCGCCGGAGCCGGGCCAGGTCGCGGTCGCGGCGCTCGGCGACGACGGCGGCGAGCACGAGCTCCGGGGGCGCCCCGGCCGGGGGCGGCGGCGCCACGTGCGGCAGGACGTCGGCGAGCAGGGCGCGACCCACCCGGTCCCGCGACGTCGGGTCGAGGGTGGCGAGCCGGCCGAGGAACTGGCGTACGGCGAGCGCGGTGCCGGTCGGCAGCGCGGCGAGGTCCGCGCGCCGCGCCCACGCCGCCAACTGCGGGGGCATCGGCGGGGGCAGGGGCAGCCGCAGCGGGACCCGGTCACGGACGACGTACGTCCCGGCGGCGTGGTCGCCGAGCCGCTTGCCCTTCGGGCTGAGCATGACCGCGAAGAACGCGGGCGCGCCGCTGAACGCATAGATCTCGACGAACCCGATCAGCGCCCGGACCAGGGCGTGGTGGAAGCTGATCGGCCCGCCGTCGTCGCGGACCGTGCGCAGGCCGAGGGCCAGCTTGCCGAGGGACCGGCCGCGGGTCAGCGTCTCGACCGTCGACGGGATCGCCAGGAAGGTGACGATCAGCGCCAGCACGGCCGCCGCCGCGGTGAGCGCCGCATCCTCGAAGGGGATCGAGGCGACCGCGAGCACGATGTAGAGGACGACGAAGGACAGGATCGTCACCACGACGTCGATCAGGCCGCTCGCGATGCGCAGGCCCAGCGAGGCGGCCGGCAGGTCGAGCGCGACGCCCTCGCCGGTCACCAGGTCGTCGGCGGTGACGGTGGCGAAGGCGGGTTGGGGCGACGGGGACATCACGGGGGAGCCTACGCGCAGACCGTAGGCTCGTCCCGTGCCGCGCCTCGACCTCGACGCCTACGTCGCCGCCCACTCGCACTCGTGGGCGCGCCTGGAGCAGCTGGTGCGCCAGCGGCGTCGGAGCGGGGCCGAGGCCGACGAGCTCGTCGACCGCTACCAGCAGGTCGCGACCCACCTCTCCGTCGTGCGTACGTCGGCCCCGGACGGCGAGCTGGTCGCCTACCTCTCCTCGCTGCTCGGCCGGGCGCGGATCGCGATGCTCGCGGCGCGCGCCCCGAGCTGGCGCGGTGTCGCACACTTCTTCACCGACCGGTTCCCGGCCGCGCTCTACCGGTTGCGGTGGTGGTGGCTGGGCTGCCTCGCTGGCAACGTCGTGGTCACCGCGGTCATGATGGTCTGGCTGGCCCGGCACCCCGAGGTCGAGCAGGGCCTGATGGATCCGCAGGCCGTCGACGACCTGGTCAACAGCGACTTCGAGAGCTACTACAGCGAGAACGCCGCGAGCGCCTTCGCGACCCGGGTCTGGCTCAACAACACCTGGGTCTCCGCGCTCTGCATCGCGCTGGGGATCCTCGGTGCGCCGGTGATCTGGCTGCTGTTCCAGAACATCGCGAACCTCGCGATCATCGGCTCGATCATGGTCCGCCACGACCGGGGCGAGGTCTTCTGGGGCCTGATCCTGCCGCACGGCCTGCTCGAGCTCACCGCCGTCTTCGTCGCCGGCGGCGTCGGGCTGCGGCTGTTCTGGTCGTGGATCGAGCCCGGCCAGCTCGGCCGCGGTGCCTCCCTGGCCCGGGCCGGCCGCACGGCCGTCACGGTCGCGATGGGCCTGGGCGTGGTGCTGCTCCTCAGCGGCGTCATCGAGGCCTTCGTGACCCCGTCCCCGCTGCCCACCTGGGCACGGGTCGGGATCGGCATCCTCGCGGAGCTCGTCTTCCTCGCCTACGTGTTCGTGCTCGGCCGCACGGCCGCCCGGCGCGGGGTGACCGGCGACATCGGGAGCGAGCTGCTCGAGGACCGCGTCGCCACCCAGGCCTGATCGGGCCCGGGCCGCTACAGCAGACCCTGCGCCTTCAGGTGCAGGTAGTGGTCGGCCAGCGCGGGCGGCAGCTGCGCGGCGTCCGCGTCGACGACGTCGACGCCGAGCCGGGCCAGCACCTCGTGCATCCGGGCCCGGCGCTCCAGCTCGTGCTCGGCCGCCGCGGCGTCGTACACGTCGTCGACGGTGGGCCGGCCCGCGCCGCCCTGCTCCGCGAGGCGGCCCAGCTCGGGGTCGCGGACGGAGGCGAGTACCACCCGGTGGTGGCGGGTGAGGGCGGGCAGCACGGGCAGCAGGCCGTCGGCGATCGCGGACGGCTCGAGCGCGGTCAGCAGCACGACCAGCGCGCGCTGCTTCCCAAAGCCCTGGACGGCGCCGGCGAGCGCGTCCCAGTCGGCCTCGACCAGGGTCGGCTCGAGGTCGGCCATCTGCTCCTGGAGGCGGGCGGCGACGTCCCGGGCGCCGTGGACCCGCTGCCGGGCGCGGACCCGCCGGTCGCCGGCGAGGAAGTCGATCCGGTCGCCGGCACGCGAGGCGAGCGCGCCGAGCAGGAGGGCTGCGTCCATGGCGGCGTCGAGGCGGGGCATCCCGTCGGCGGCGTCCTCCCCGACCGCGCGGGCGACCCGGCCGGCGGAGGTGCGGGAGGTGTCCAGCACGATCACGACGCGGCGGTCGCGCTCCGGCTGCCAGGTGCGTACGACGACGTGCGGGGTCCGCGCGGAGGCGCGCCAGTCGATCGACCGTACCTCGTCCCCGCGGACGTACTCGCGCAGCGAGTCGAACTCGGTGCCCTGGCCGCGCACGCGCACCGCGGCGCGCCCGTCCAGGTCGCGCAGCCGGGCCAGCCGCGACGGCAGGTGCTTGCGGGACTCGAAGGGCGGCAGCGCGCGGACGGTGCCGGGGACGTCGTACGTGCGTTGCCGGGCGGCGAGGCCGAGCGGGCCCCAGGACCGCACCGTCACGCCGTCGGCGCGGAGGTCGCCGCGGCGGCGGGGCAGCAGGGGCGTCGTGAGCCGGCGCTGCTCGCCCGCTCCGAGCCGGAACGAGTGCCGGTTGTCGGTGGCGCCGGCGGACGGCTGCCATGCGTCGCGGACCTGCACCCGCAGGCGCCGGCCGCCGTCGTTGGCGACGACGAGCCCGGCGATCGCGGGGTCGCCGAGCCGGACCGTGCCCGGCTCGCGCCGGGTCAGCCGGACCGACCCCGGCGACGGCGCGAGGAGGAGGTCGACGCCGGCGAAGACGGTGACGGCGAGCAGCCACAGCGCGACCGTGCTGCCCTCGGGGCGCAGCCAGACCGCTGCCAGCCCCAGCAGGAGCAGCAGCGGTACCCGCCCGGAGATCGTCATCTGCGCGGGCGCCTCAGCGGGGCACGGGCACGGAGGCGATGGCGGAGGCCAGCACCTGCGCCACGTCGACGCCCTCGAGCTCGGCCTCGGGTCGCAGCCCGAGTCGGTGCACGAGTGCGGCCTGGGCCAGCGCCTTCACGTCGTCGGGCGTCACGAAGTCGCGCCCGGACAGCCACGCCCACGCCCGCGAGGCCCGCAGCAGCGCGGTGGCGCCACGCGGGCTCACGCCGAGCGACAGGCTCGGGGACTGCCGCGTCGCGCGGGCGATGTCGACGATGTAGGCCGCGACCTCGGGGGCGACCTGCACCCGCTGCACGGCCGCCTGCGCGGCCTCGATGTCGGCGCCGCTGGCGACCGCCCGGACCCCGGCCCCGGCGACGTCGCGGGGGTCGAAGCCGGCGGCGTGGCGGCTGAGGATGGTCACCTCGTCCTCGCGCGGCGGGATCGGCAGCACGACCTTGAGCAGGAACCGGTCCAGCTGCGCCTCCGGCAGCGGGTAGGTGCCCTCGAACTCGACCGGGTTCTGCGTCGCGGCGACCAGGAACGGCCGCGGGAGCGGGCGGGTCACGCCGTCGGCGGACACCTGGCCCTCCTCCATCGCCTCCAGCAGCGCCGACTGCGTCTTCGGGGGCGTGCGGTTGATCTCGTCGGCGAGCAGCAGGTTGGTGAAGATCGGCCCCTCGCGGAAGCTGAGCTCGCCGGCGCTGGAGTCGATCACCAGCGACCCGGTGATGTCGCCGGGCATCAGGTCGGGGGTGAACTGCACCCGCCGGGTCTGCACCGACAGGCTGGACGCCAGGGTCCGCACCAGCAGCGTCTTCGCGGTCCCGGGCACGCCCTCCATCAGCACGTGCCCGCCGCAGAGCAGGGCGACGAGCAGGCCGGACACGGCGGCGTCCTGGCCGACGACGGCCTTCGCGACCTCCTGTCGTACGGCGAGCAGCCGCTCCCGCAGCGCGCGGTCGTCGCCCGCGTCACCCGGGTCGCCGGCTCCGCTCGTTGTGGGCGCACCCGGTTGCGTCATGTCGGTCATCCTCGTCGTACCTCTCTCCTGAGTTGCGCGAGCTCCTGGCCGAGCCGGACCAGCTCCTGGTCCGTCGCCGGCGGCGGGCTGTGGTCGTCGAGCAGGGCCGCCAGCGGCTCCTGCGGGGCGCCGAGGTGACGCGCGGCCGCCTCGACGACGGCGGCGGTGCCGGCGCGGCGGTCGACGCCGAGCCGGGCCGCCAGGTCGGTGCGGGCCGCGCGGCGCAGCGCCGCGGCCGCGTGGCTGCGGTCGCCGCTGCGGCGGTACATCCGGCCGCGGCTGCGGGCCGTCTCCACGGCGCGGACGACGACCGGCAGCGGCTCCGTGGACAGCGGGCCGAGGCGGCGGAAGCGCCACAGAACCAGCGCGACCAGGGCGAGCGCGCCGAGCCACAGCCCCGGGCCGATCCAGCGGGGGAGCAGCGACCCGAGCGAGACCGCCTCGTCGGCGGTCGCATCGGCCGGGTCGGGGACGTACCAGACCACGCGCTCACCGGTGCCGACGAGGCGCAGCGCGATGGCCGCGTTGTCGGCGCGGAGCACCTGGTCGTTGCTGAGCGCCTCGCCGGCGCCGAAGAGGAGCAGGTCCTCGGCCGTCGACTCGGCGACGACGCTGCCGCCGGTCGACGCGAAGCAGGTGGCGCCGTCCAGGACCGCGCCGTCGGTGTCGGAGAAGACGGTGAGCCCGTCCACCTCGAGCCGCAGGTCGTCGAGCCCCACACCCGCGGGTCCGCCGACGTCGCGCGACGCCCGGGTGCAGTCCGCGTCCAGCCCGTCGGCCGAGGCGGACGTCGCGAGCAGGCGCCCGTCGATCTCCTCCACGAGCAGGTACGACGGCTCGACCAGCACCAGCCGTCCGGGGCCGGCGTGCTCGCGCAGCCGGCGCAGCGTGCTGGGGGAGAGGGCGTCGGTGCCGGTCACGAGGACGGTCGTGCCGCGCTCGACCCGGGTGTCCTCGAGGTCCTCGGCGGAGCGGACGACCTCGACCTCGACGCCCTCGTCGTCGAGGACCTCGGCGAGCGCCTGGGCGCCCTCGGGGCCGGGGTTGCGGGGGTCCAGCGGGTCCGGGTACTGCTCGCCGCCCGCCGTGGTCCAGACCGCCGCGGCGAACGCGACGAGGACCGCGAGCCCGACCAGCAAGCTGCCGCGTCCCGGACGCCGGCGGGTCACCGGTGCACCGCCCGTCGGCCGGGAAGCCCGCCGAGCAGCCCGTCGAGCAGCAGCATCCGCTCCGCCTGCTCGCGGGTGGCCACCCGGTCGCCGTACAGGGTCTGGTCGAAGAGGTCGGCGCCCTCATGGACGGCGCCGGCGTGCGCCGGGAACTCGGCGGCGAGGGCCCGGGCCAGCTCGTGGGCGGTCGCCTGCGGGACGTCCTCGATCCGGTCCCGCTCGACCTGGCGCACCGCCGTCGCCCGGAAGGCGTCGACGAGCGCTGCGGAGGCGTCGCCGCTCGCCAGCGCGGACTCGGCCCGGGCGCGCAGCTGGTCCGCGGTGATCACCTCGCCGGTCAGCGCCGGGGTGTGGCCGGCCTCCGCCCGGGCGGTGCGCCGGGCCCGGGAGACGATCAGGATGATCGCCACGGCGAGCCCGACGAGGACGAAGACCGCCACCACGACCGACAGCGACGGTGCGCGGGACGCGCCGTCGATGCTGTCGGCGATGAGCCGGTCGAGCCAGTCGCCGATCCGCTCGAGGATGTCGGCGTCGTAGTACTTCGGGTCCGCCAGCTCGCGCCGGAACAGCCGCCGGGCCTCGTCGCCGCTCGGGTCGAGCGGCGGTTCGAGGCTGCCGGCGGTGACCAGCAGCGCGGCGGACGGGGTCACGCGACGATCCCCGCCTCACGCATCAGCTCGACGTCGTAGGCCTCCTTGCGCATCCGCAGGTCGAGGTACTGCATCGACGTCACGCTGCCCGCGAACGGGGTGACGAAGGCGTTCTGGATGACCAGCGCGACGGCCTGGGTGACGACCAGCAGCAGCGCGGCGTACTGCGGCACCGCCAGCGCGGCGATCTGGCCGGCGAAGGACGCCGGCGTGGAGAGCATGCTCCCGGCGATGCCGCCGATCAGCACGGTGAGCAGGGCGATGCCGAAGGTGCGCCAGAAGGCCCGCGACGTCAGCGTCCACCCCCGGCCGAGCGCACCGAAGACGCCCACGTCCTCCAGCATCAGCGGCGGCACGGGCAGGTAGTAGAAGCGGATCCACAGGAAGCAGCACAGGGCGACGAACGCGGGGACCGTCACCACGGCCCACGCCACGATGACCCACGGGTCGCCGCTCACGACCACCACGACGACCCAGAGCAGGACGTAGGCCGTGATGAGCGCGGTGAACGCCGCGCCCAGCAGCGCGGTCAGCCCGATCAGCCGCCACCGCTTCCCGCGGGTCGCCGCCCACGCCTCGCCGAGCCCGAGCCGCCGGCCCACCGCCGCGGCCCGGGTGACGTGGGCGATCATCCCCGTGACCAGGATCGTGCCCACCTGGGCGAGCCCGATCGCGAGCAGCAGCGACCCGTACGCCGCCAGCAGCCCGATCAGGTCCGCGGTCGACGCGTCGGGGTCGATCTCGCCGGAGGAGTCGATCGCGAGGCCCACGGTGAAGGTCAGCACGGCGGTGATGACCACCGGGACCACCATCGCGACCGCGGTGACCAGGACGGCCGCGCCGACCGTGGCCTTCGGGTTGAACCGGATGATCCGGAACGCGCCGTCGTACATCGCGCCGAGGGTCAGCGGGCGCAGCGGGAACGCCCCGGGCTTGTGCGCGGCCCCGAGCACCAGCCCGGGAGCGGGCTGGGGGGACCGTCCAGTTCCCGGGTACGGCGCCCAGGCGCCTCCCGCGACACCAGCCGGGCTGCCTGTGGGGCGGCCGGCCGGGCCCGCGGGTGGGGGGAAGCCGGGAGGGGGAGGGGCCGGCTCGTCCGGCGGCGGCGCACCCGGCGGCGGGTACTGCTGCGGGCCGTCGGTCATGGGGCTCCTCGGGGCTCCTCGGGGGGTGGTCGGCGGGCGCGCCCATCCTTGCACCCGGGACCCCATCCGGCCCCGGCCGCGACCGGCTCCCGGCGATTTGTTCCCGCCCCTGAACTCTGCCAAGATGTTCCGGTTGCTCCGACGGCTTTCGTCGGGGTGCGCGCAACATCTTGACTACTGAATCGTGTCTCCTGCCCGGAGCGAGCAGTGCCAGGCCCCGTGCCTGCGCCCGTGAGCGCCGAGGTGAGCGGACCGGGTAGTCGCCGTTGGGTGCACCGCCGCCGAGACACGAAGCAGCCGAGAACAACAGCTCCACTTCCCCGAACGGGACACGTGTGTGCCTCAACAGGTGCGACACGCCCGACCTCGGGGGTCGGAGCTGGGCCAGGCAGAAGCGACCCACACAGAGTCGTACGACGAGTAAGGACGAGAGAGACCTATGGCGGGACAGAAGATCCGCATCAGGCTCAAGGCCTATGACCACGAGGTGATCGACACCTCGGCGCGCAAGATCGTGGACACGGTCACCCGTACGGGTGCGAAGGTCGCCGGCCCGGTGCCGCTGCCGACCGAGAAGAACGTCTTCTGTGTCATCCGCTCGCCGCACAAGTACAAGGACTCGCGCGAGCACTTCGAGATGCGCACCCACAAGCGACTCATCGACATCATCGACCCCACGCCGAAGACCGTCGACAGCCTGATGCGCCTCGACCTGCCGGCCGGTGTCGACATCGAGATCAAGCTCTGAGGTTGTTGACATGACCATCGAACGCAACGTGAAGGGCCTGCTGGGCACCAAGCTCGGCATGACCCAGCTCTGGGACGAGAACAACCGGGTCATCCCGGTGACCGTGGTCGCCGCCGGCACCAACGTCATCACCCAGGTCCGCCAGCCCGAGCCGGACGGCTACAACGCCATCCAGATCGGCTTCGGCGAGATCGAGGGCCGCAAGGTCAACAAGCCGCAGGCGGGCCACTTCGCCAAGGCCGGTACGACGCCGCGTCGCCACGTCGTCGAGATCCGCACCGCGGACGCCGCCGACTACACCGTGGGCCAGGAGCTGGCCGTCGACACGTTCGAGGCCGGCGAGGTCATCGACGTGACCGGCACCAGCAAGGGCAAGGGCTTCGCCGGTGTCATGAAGCGCCACGGCTTCGCCGGTGTCAGCGCCTCGCACGGTGCCCACCGCAACCACCGCAAGCCGGGCTCGATCGGCGCCTGCGCCACGCCGGGCCGTGTCTTCAAGGGCCTGCGGATGGCCGGTCGCATGGGTACCGACACCGTCACCACCCAGAACATCACCGTCCACGCCGTCGACGTCGAGAAGGGCATCGTCCTCCTCAAGGGCGCCGTCCCCGGCCCCAAGGGCGGCCTCGTCGTCCTGCGCACGGCTGCGAAGAAGGGCTGATTCCGTCATGGCCAAGACCGTTTCCGTTGAGTTCCCCCCGGCGATCTTCGACGTGGAGGTCAGCATCCCGCTGATCCACCAGGTCGTCGTCGCGCAGCAGGCCGCTGCGCGTCAGGGCACCCACGCCACCAAGACCCGCGGCCTGGTCCGCGGTGGTGGCAAGAAGCCCTACAAGCAGAAGGGCACCGGTCGCGCCCGCCAGGGCTCGACCCGCGCGCCGCAGTTCGCCGGCGGTGGCACCGTCCACGGCCCGCAGCCGCGCGACTACAGCCAGCGCACCCCCAAGAAGATGAAGGCCGCCGCCCTGCGCGGTGCCCTCACCGACCGGGCGCGCAACGAGCGCATCCACGTGGTCGAGGGCCTCGTCAGCGGCGACAAGCCGTCGACCAAGGCCGCGCTCGCCTCGCTGTTCGAGCTCACCGACCGCCGCAAGTTCCTCGTCGTGCTCGAGCGCACCGACAGCCTGACCTGGCTCTCGCTGCGCAACGCGCCCGAGGTGCACATCGTGGCCGTCGACCAGCTCAACACCTACGACGTCCTCGCCAGCGACGACGTGGTGTTCAGCAAGGCCGCGTTCGACCGTCTCGTCGGTGGCAACAACGCCGAGGCCGCGGAGGAGAAGAACTGATGAGCACCCTGCACAAGGACCACCGCGACATCCTGATCGCGCCGGTCGTGTCGGAGAAGAGCTACGGCCTCCTCGACAACAACAAGTACACGTTCCTGGTGCGCCCCGACGCCAACAAGACCGAGATCAAGATCGCGGTCGAGAAGGTGTTCGGCGTCAAGGTCACCTCGGTCAACACCCTCAACCGGCCGGGCAAGGTCCGCCGGACCCGCCACGGCATCGGCAAGCGCAAGGACACCAAGCGCGCCATCGTCAGCCTGGCCGAGGGTCACCGCATCGACATCTTCGGAGGTCAGGCCTGATGGCTATCCGCAAGTACAAGCCGACCACCCCGGGCCGTC
>DATMHM010000119.1:0-34134 GCA_035554935.1 Nocardioides sp.
GACGTGCATGCCGTAGACGAGGCCGAGGTCGACGACGTTGATGCCGAGCTCGGGGTCGACGACGTCCTTCATCGCCTCCTCGATGTCGGCGAGGGCGACGCTGGTCGACAGGTTGGTGCTGCCGGTGGCCTCCGGGACCTCGGGGAGGTCGTCGTGCCCGTGCCCGTGCCCGTGTCCGTGCCCGTGTCCGTGGTCGTGCCCGTGGTCGTGCCCGTGGTCGTGGCCGTGATCAGCGGTGTGCTCGGTCATGCCTTGTCTCCCTGTCCTGCGACGACCTGTGCCGTCGCGTCCTTCCATGCCATCCACGACAGCAGGGCGCATTTCACGCGCGCCGGGAACTTCGCGACGCCGGCGAACGCGATGCCGTCCTCCAGCACGTCCTCGTCCGGCTCCACCGTCCCCTTGCCCTGCATCAAGGTCAAGAACTCCTGGTGGATCGCCATCGCCTCGTCGACGGACTTGCCGACGACCAGGTCGTGGAGGACCGACGCCGACGCCTGCGAGATCGAGCAGCCCAGGGCGTCGTACGAGACGTCCTCGACGAGCGGGCCGGCGGGGCCGTCCTGCAGGTGGACGCGCAGCGTCACCTCGTCACCGCAGGTGGGGTTGACGTGGTGCACCTCCGCGGTGTGGTCCGGGTGCTCGGGGTGCTCGCGCAGGCCCTTGCCGTGGGGGTTCTTGTAGTGGTCGAGGATGATCTCCTGGTAGAGCGCATCCAGCCCAGCCTGATCAACACTGTGTCCAGCCATCGCTCAGCCCAACTTGAAGTAGCTGCGGGTGTATTCCAGCGCCTCGACGAGGGCGTCGATCTCCCGCGGCTCGGTGTAGAGGTACGACGACATGCGGGTCGAGCTCTGCACGCCGAACCGCGCGTGCGCCGGCTTCGCGCAGTGGTGCCCCGCGCGCACGGCGACGCCGCGGCTGTCGAGGACCTGCGCGATGTCGTGCGGGTGGACGCCCTCGAGCTCGAACGAGATCGCTCCACCACGTGCGGCGGCGTCGAGCGGCCCGAGCACGGTCAGGCCCGGAACGGTCTGCAGGCCCTCCAGCGCATAGCCGGTGATCGCCTTCTCGTGCGCGTGCACGGCCTCCATGCCCACGTGGCCGAGGTACTCGACCGCGGCGCCGAGGCCGATCGCCTCGACGATCGGCGGCGTGCCGGCCTCGAACTTGTGCGGGATCCCGGCGTACGTCGACCCGTCCATCCGCACGGTCTCGATCATCTCGCCGCCACCGAGGAACGGGGGCAGCACGTCGAGCACGGCACGCGAGCCCCAGAGCACGCCGATCCCGGTCGGGCCGACGACCTTGTGCCCGGTGAAGGCGACGAGGTCGGGGCGCTCCTCGGCCGGCATCGCGGCGAGGTCGATCGGCAGCTGCGGCGCGGCCTGCGAGGCGTCGACGACGACGATCGCGCCGACGGCGTGTGCCTTGCGGGTGAGCTCGGCGATCGGGTTGATGGTGCCCAGCATGTTGGACACCCACGTCAGCGAGACGACCTTCGTCCGCTCGTTGATGAGCTCGTCGACGTTCGACAGGTCCAGCCGGCCGTCGTCGGTCAGCCCGAACCACCGCAGGGTGGCGCCGGTGCGCTGCGTGAGCAACTGCCACGGGACGATGTTGGAGTGGTGCTCCATCTCGGTGATGAGGACCTCGTCACCGGGCCCGACCTGGCGCTCGCCCGGCCACGCGAGGGTGTTGGCGACCAGGTTGAGCGCCTCGGAGGCGTTCTTCGTGAAGATCACCTCGTCGCGCTCGGGCGCGCCGATGAAGGCCGCGACCTTGTCCCGCGCGCCCTCGAAGGCCTCCGTGGACTCCGCACCGAGCTGGTGCATCGCCCGCGCGATGTTCGCGTTGTGCCGCTCGAGGTGGTCGACCATCGTGTCGATCACCACCTGCGGCTTCTGCGACGTGTTCGCGCTGTCGAGGTAGACCAGCGGCAACCCGCCCGCGAGCGTGCGCTCGAGGATCGGGAAGTCCTTGCGGATCACCGCCAGCTCGGGGAGGAGCCCTTCGAGAGCAGCCATGATCAGACCCCGGACTCCGCGGCTGCCTTCAGGAAGCGGTCGTAGCCGTTCGCCTCGAGCTCCTCGGCGAGCTCCGGACCGCCGGACTCGGCGACCCGGCCGGCCACGAACACGTGCACGTGGTCGGGCTTGATGTAGCGCAGGATGCGCGTGTAGTGCGTGATGAGCAGGACGCCCTTGCCGTCGCGCTCGCGGAACCGGTTCACGCCCTCGGAGACGACCTTGAGGGCGTCGATGTCGAGGCCGGAGTCGGTCTCGTCGAGGATCGCGACCTTCGGGTCGAGCAGGTCGAGCTGGGCGATCTCGTGGCGCTTCTTCTCACCGCCGGAGAAGCCCTCGTTGACCGAGCGGGACGAGAACGAGGAGTCCAGGTTCATGCGGTCGAGGGCGCCGTTGACGTCCTTGACCCAGGTGCGCAGCTTCGGCGCCTCGCCGTCGATGGCGGTCTTCGCGGTGCGCAGGAAGTTGGCGACGGAGACGCCGGGGACCTCGACGGGGTACTGCATGGCGAGGAACAGGCCGGCGCGGGCGCGCTCGTCGACGGACATCTCGAGGACGTCCTCCCCGTCGAGGGTCACCGTGCCGCCGGTGATCTCGTAGCGCGGGTGGCCGGCGATGGAGTAGGCCAGCGTGGACTTGCCCGAGCCGTTGGGGCCCATGATCGCGTGGGTCTCGCCGTCCTTGATGGTCAGCGTGACGCCCTTGAGGATCTCCTTGGGGCCGTCCTCGGTCTGGACCTGGACCTGCAGGTCCTTGATCTCGAGGGTGCTCATGATGGGGTGACTCCGTTCAGCGTGGTGGTGGTGTCGATGTAGACGTCGACGTCGCCAGAATCGGTCGGACGCAGCTCGACGGGGAAGGTGGCGACCGGCTCGGTCGCCGGGAGGCCGGTCGGCTTTCCGGTGCGCAGGTCGAAGCGGGAGCCGTGGAGCCAGCACTCGACGGTGCAGTCCTCGACCTCCCCCTCGCTCAGCGGTACAGCGGCGTGCGAGCACAGGTCCTGCAGCGCGTAGACGTCGTCGCCGTCGCGGGCCACCGCGACGTCGTACCGGTCGACCGTGACCGCGAGGGCCTCGTCCTGGGGTACGTCGGCGAGCGAGCAGGCCCGTTCGAAGCTCATGCCAGGTCCTTGAGGACGTTCTTGGCCAGCTCGGCCTCGACCGTCGCGAGCAGCTGCTCCTCGACCAGCGGGATGTCGACCTTGCGGATCAGGTCGTTGAAGAAGCCGTGCACGACCAGGCGCTGCGCCTCCTTCTCCGACACGCCGCGCGAGCGGAGGTAGAAGAGCTGCTCGTCGTCGAAGCGCGCCGTGGCCGAGGCGTGCCCGGCCCCCTCGATCTCGCCGGTCTCGATCTCCAGGTTGGGGACCGAGTCGGCCTGGCAGCCGTCGGTGAGGACGAGGTTGCGGTTCTCCTCGTAGGTCTCGATGCCCTCGGCGACCTTGCGGATCAGCACGTTGCCGATCCACACGGTGTGCGCGCCCTTGCCCTGCAGCGCGCCCTTGTAGACGACGTTGCTGCGGGTCTTCGGCGCGTTGTGGTCGGCGAAGAGCCGGTGCTCGAGGTGCTGGCCCTCGTCGGCGAAGTAGAGGCCGAGCAGCTCGGCCTCGCCGCCGGGACCGGCGTACTCGACGTTGGCGTGCATCCGGACCAGGTCGCCGCCGAAGGAGATCGACGTGTGCTTGACGGAGGCGTCGCGGCCGACCCGGATCGCGTCGCGGCCGAGGTGGACCGCGTCGTCGTCCCAGTCCTGCAGGCTGAGCACGTTGACCTTCGCGCCGTCGCCGACGAGGAACGTCGAGATGGCGGAGTAGCGGGCCGAACCGCCGTGCAGCAGCACGATGGTGACCTCGGCGTGGGCGCCGATCCGGTAGACGAGGCGACCCCACACGAGGTCGTCGACCGAACTGCCGGTGAGCCGGATGACGACGGGCTCCGCGACGACGGCCTCGGCCGGTACGTCGAGCAGCAGCGCGCCGCCGGCGTTGGCGGCCGCGAGGGCGGCCGGACGCTCGTTCGGCGCGAGCTCGCCGATCTCGACGGCCTCCTCCGCGCTGATCTCGGTGAGCGTGACGCCCTCGGGGAGCGTGGTCTCGCGAGTCAGCGTGGCCGACGACGCCTCGCCGTCGAGGATGCCGCGCAGGCGCTTGATCGGCGTGAAGCGCCACACCTCCTCGCGCCCGGTCGGGACGGGGTGGTCGGCCAGGTCGTAGGACGCGGGCGGGTTCAGGTGGCTCTCGACGCGGTCCACTTCGAGAGCCTCGGCAACTGCCGTCATCAGCCGACGGCTCCTTCCATCTGCAGTTCGATCAGGCGGTTCAGCTCGAGGGCGTACTCCATGGGGAGCTCCTTGGCGATCGGCTCCACGAAGCCGCGGACGATCATCGCCATCGCCTCGTCCTGCTCCATGCCGCGCGACATGAGGTAGAACAGCTGGTCGTCGGAGACCTTCGAGACCGACGCCTCGTGGCCCATCGACACGTCGTCCTCGCGGATGTCGACGTAGGGGTAGGTGTCCGACCGGCTGATCTGGTCGACCAGCAGCGCGTCGCACAGCACGTTCGACTTCGAGCCGTGCGCGCCCTCGTTGACCTGGATGAGCCCGCGGTACGACGTACGGCCACCGCCACGCGCGACCGACTTGCTCAGGATCGAGCTCGAGGTGTGCGGCGCCGCGTGCACCATCTTGGCGCCGGCGTCCTGGTGCTGGCCCTCGCCCGCGAACGCGATCGACAGCGTCTCGCCCTTGGCGTGCTCGCCCATCAGGTAGACGGCGGGGTACTTCATGGTCACCTTGGAGCCGATGTTGCCGTCGACCCACTCCATCGTCGCGCCGGCCTCGCAGACCGCGCGCTTGGTGACGAGGTTGTAGACGTTGTTCGACCAGTTCTGGATGGTCGTGTAGCGGCAACGGCCGCCCTTCTTCACGATGATCTCGACGACGGCCGAGTGCAGCGAGTCAGAGCTGTAGATCGGCGCGGTGCAGCCCTCGACGTAGTGGACGTAGGCGTCCTCGTCGACGATGATCAGCGTCCGCTCGAACTGGCCCATGTTCTCGGTGTTGATCCGGAAGTAGGCCTGCAGCGGGATGTCGACGTGGACACCCTTGGGGACGTAGATGAACGAGCCACCCGACCACACCGAGGTGTTGAGCGCGGCGAACTTGTTGTCGCCGACCGGGATGACGGTGCCGAAGTACTCCTTGAAGAGGTCCTCGTGTTCCTTCAGCGCGGTGTCGGTGTCGAGGAAGATGACGCCCTGCTCCTCCAGGTCCTCGCGGATCTGGTGGTAGACGACCTCGGACTCGTACTGCGCGGCGACGCCGGCGACGAGGCGCTGCTTCTCCGCCTCCGGGATGCCGAGCTTGTCGTAGGTGTTCTTGATGTCCTCCGGCAGGTCCTCCCAGCTCTGGGCCTGCTTCTCGGTGGACCGGACGAAGTACTTGATGTTGTCGAAGTCGATCGCCGAGAGGTCCGAGCCCCACGTGGGCATCGGCTTGCGGTCGAAGAGCCTGAGGCCCTTGAGGCGCAGGTTGAGCATCCACTCGGGCTCGCTCTTCTTCGAGGAGATGTCGCGGACGACGTCCTCGTTGAGGCCGCGCTTGGCGTTGGCACCGACGTCGTTCTTGTCGGACCAGCCGAAGTCGTAGCGACCGATCCCCTTGAGCTCGGGGTTCAGCTCTTCGATCGAGGTCATGAGACCTGCTCCTTCTTCTCTCGGGATGCCCGGTGGTCGAGCTTGTCGAGGCCGGCGGCACCCGGGATGCACGTCGTGCACACCCCGTCACCGTGGGCGATGGTGGCCAGGCGCTGGACGTGGGTGCCGAGGACGCGGCTGATCGCCTCGGTCTCGGCCTCGCACAGCTGCGGGAACTCGTGGGCGACGTGGGACACGGGACAGTGCTGCTGGCACAGCTGCTCCCCCACGACCGGGAGCTCTCGTACGGCGGCCGCGTAGCCCTCGTCCGAGAAGACCATCGCCAGCACCTCGGCGGGCGAGGCGTCGGGGTTCGTGGCCTGCACCTCGGGGAAGCGTCGCTCGATGAACGACGCCCGCCGCTCGGCGAACGCACGGACCGCCTCGTCGCCGCCGGTCTCGGCCAGGAAGCGCAGCGCCTCGGTGGCGAGGTCGTCGTACTGCTGGTCGAAGCCGTCGCGACCGTGCTCGGTGAGGGCGAAGACCTTGGCGGGCCGGCCGCGGCCGCGGGAGCCGACCGGACGCGGGTCCCGCGCGACGACGGCGTCGTCGAGCAGCAGTTGGTCGAGGTGGCGGCGAACCGCCGCAGGGGTCAGGTCGAGCCGCTCGGCGAGCGCCGCGGCGGTGGAGGGTCCGTTGACCAGGATCGACCGCACGACGCGCTGGCGCGTCGGCTGGTCACTCGCGGTCGGCATTTCCACAACATCAGTGTGCCGATATTGCGGGCCCCGCTTCAAGCAAGGTCAGCCTTAGTTGGCAGCGACCGCCCCCGGGCGGGTGTGCCGCAGCCACGCCAGGCCGGCGAACGGGAGCACCAGCGGCAGGAACCCGTAGCCCTGCCCGAAGTGCGACCAGACCGTCCGGTCGGGGAAGAGGTCGGTCGCCAGATAGCTCAGCGCGCCCACCGACAGCACGCCGAGCAGCTCGATGGTCACCGCGATCCCGGCGACCCGCCAGCCGGTGCGTCCGCCGAGCAGCAGGCAGGTGGTGGCGACCAGGTAGAGCACCGCGGCGACGAGCGAGAGCGAGTAGGCCAGCGTCGCCTTCTCCGGCTCCATGCCGAGCTGCACCGCCGACCGGCCGGTCGCTGCGACGGCGAAGAGCCCGTAGACGAAGACGAGGGCCCGGCCCCAGCCCTCCGCGAGGGCGTTGCCCCTCGCCGCGGTCCGATCAGCCACGCGCGGTGCCCCACACGTCCCACAGGCGCAGCTCGAGGCCGGCCACGGAGGCGACGGCGAGCAGCAGGATCGTCGTACCGACCCGGGAGCGCTCGGCCAGCGAGAAGAGCGCGCCGGCCACCGGCAGCAGCGCGACCGTGACGAGGTAGCTCACGAAGACGGTGCCCTCGACGTCGCGGTCCGTTCGCGCGAGCGCGACCGCGCCACCGACCAGCTGCACCAGCACGGCGACCTGCAGGACACCCAGCCCGATGAAGTGCGAGTCCTGGGCCGCGCGGTCGCGGACGAGGTCCACGACCAGCAGCACGGCGACCACGCCTGCGATGGCGAGGATCACGCCGTAGGACCAACCAGTCACGGCCGCCAGCGTAGAGGCGGAGGCCGGGTCCTACACTCGCCGGGTGCCTGTTGGTGGTCCTGCTGTGCTCGTCGACGGGCTGGTGATGCGGTACGGCGACCGGACCGCGGTCGACGGGCTGTCGTTCGAGGTCGAGCCGAACACCATCACGGCCGTGCTCGGCCCCAACGGCGCCGGGAAGACGACGACGCTGGAGACCTGCGAGGGCTACCGGCGCGCGCAGTCCGGGACCGTCCGCGTCCTCGGTCTGGACCCCGTCCGGCAACGGTCAGCGCTGCTGCCCCGGATCGGCGTGATGCTGCAGTCCGGCGGCGCGTGGAGCGGCGCGCGGGCCGAGGAGATGCTGCGGCACTTCGCCGGCCTGCACGCGCACCCGCTGGACACCGGTCTGCTGATGGAGCGACTCGCCCTGCACGAGTGCGGCCGCACGCCCTACCGGCGGCTCTCCGGAGGCCAGCAGCAGCGCCTCGGCCTCGCCCTGGCGCTCGTCGGGCGCCCGGAGCTGGTCTTCGTCGACGAGCCGACCGCCGGCCTCGACCCCCAGATCCGCCGTGCCGTGTGGGACCTGCTCGAGGAGCTGCGGTCCGACGGCGTGACCGTGGTGCTGACCACGCACTACCTCGAGGAGGCCGAGCGGCTCGCGGACAAGGTCCACATCCTCGACCAGGGCCGGTTGGTCGCCAGCGGCTCGCCGCTCGAGCTGACCCGCGGCGGCACCGTCGCCACCATCCGCCTGGTCGTCACCCAGCCGTTTCCTGAGGGCGCGCCCGAGGCCCTTGCCCGCGCCCTCGGCGACAGTACCGAGCTGACCGTCCTCGACCCGCTCAGCCTCCAGCTGTCCGGTCCCGCGGACGGCTCCACACTGGCCAAGGTCGCCGCCTGGTGCGCTGACCACGACGTCCTGCCCGAGTCGCTCGCCCTCGGCCAGCGCAACCTCGAGGACGTGTTCCTCGAGCTGACCGGCCGGGAGGACCTGCCATGACCGGGACCTTCGCCCCCGCGCCCGGAGCGGCGCCCGTCGTACGACAGCTGCTGACGCAGGCCGGCATGGAGGCCCGCCTGATGCTGCGCAACGGCGAGCAGCTGCTCCTCGCCGTCGTCATCCCCGTGATCGTGCTCGTCGGGGCGGTGCGCGGCGCCGAGCGGGTCGGGCTCGACCTCGACGGCCGCCCGATCGACGTGCTCACCCCCGGCGTCCTCGCGCTCGCCGTCATGTCGACCGCCTTCACGTCGTTGGCCATCGCCACCGGCTTCGAGCGGAGGTACGGCGTCCTGAAGCGTCTCGGCACCGCGCCGCTGTCGCGGGTGACGCTGCTCGGCGGCAAGGTGCTCGCGCTGCTCGTGGTGGAGGTCCTGCAGTTCGCGGTCATCGGCGGCGTGGGCCTCGCGCTCGGCTGGTCGGGGCCCGACGGCGCCGGCGCCTGGGCCGCGCTGGTCCTGGCCGTCCTGGCGGGCACGGCCGCGTTCGCCTCCCTCGGCATGCTGCTCGCGGGCTCGCTGCGGGCCGAGGCTACCCTCGCCGCGGCGAACCTCGTCTACCTGCTGCTCCTGGCCGGCGGGGCCGTGATCCTGCCGGCCAGCATCTATGGCGGGCTCGGCGACGTCGTCCGCTGGCTGCCGTCCGGCGCGCTCGGTGAGGCCGTCCGCGCCGCCTGCGACGGCTCCGTCGCCCTCGGCCACCTCGTCGTCCTCCTCTGCTGGGCCGTCGCCGGCTCGGCCCTGACCGCCAGGACCTTCCAGTGGGAATGAACACGACCAGCCGGCTCGGCGACCTCCAGGAGCGCCTGGGCAGCCGCCTGCTCCCCCTCGCCTGGGCCAACCTCGTCGCCAACATCGGGATCGTCGTCACCGGCGGCGCCGTGCGCCTCACCGGCTCGGGTCTGGGCTGCCCCACCTGGCCCAAGTGCACCGACGAGTCCTACCTCCCGCACGGTGAGCTCGGCCTCCACGGCGCGATCGAGTTCGGCAACCGGCTGCTGACCTACGTGCTCGTCGTGATCGCGGTGGCGTGCTGGCTCGCGGCCCGCGGTCGCGCGGCGGAGCACCCGCTCGCCGTACGGCTCTCGACGGTGATCGCGCTCGGCATCCCCGCCCAGGCGATCGTCGGCGGCATCACTGTCCTCACCGACCTCAACCCGTGGATCGTGGCGTTCCACCTGCTGATCTCGATGGCGATCGTGGGGGTCTGCGTCGCCCTGATCGATCACGTGAACGGCCCGCACCGCCCGTCCGCGCCACTGGCGCTGCGCCGCCTCTGCCTCGGGCTGTTCGCCGTCGGCTGGGTGGTGCTCTACCTCGGCACCGTCGTCACCGGATCGGGCCCGCACTCAGGTGACCTCGAGTCCCGGCGCACCGGGCTCGACCCGCAGGTCATGTCCCACGTGCACGCGTGGGCGGTCTACGTGCTCGTCGCGCTGACCCTGCTCGTGCTCTGGCGGGCGCGCCGGACCGGCCTGCTCTCCCTCTACCGCGCCGCACGGCTGCTGCTGCTCGTCGAGCTGTCCCAGGGCGCGGTCGGCTTCTGGCAGTACTTCACCGACCTGCCCGAGCTGCTCGTCGGCGTGCACATGCTCGGCGCCGGGGTCACCTCGGCCGCGATGACCTGGGGGCTGCTCGCCAGCCGCGTCCGCCGCTGACCTGGACGGTCAGCCGGGGCTCGCGCGCACTCAGTGCAGCAGTGGGTCGATCGCGACGGCGACGAAGAGCAGCGACAGGTAGAGGTTCGAGGAGTGGAACAGCCGCATCGGCTGCAGCTCGCTCAGCTCCTCGGTGGTCCGCGCGCGCCGGTGCAGGCCGTGGGCCTGGACCAGGAACACCGCGCCGAGGACCGCGGCCACCGCCGGGTAGACCGGGCCGGTGCCGGCCACCGGCCACAGCACGAGCGACGTCGCGACCATGACCCAGCTGTAGACGACGATCTGGAAGGCGACCGCGCGGGCCGGCTTCACGACCGGCAGCATGGGTACGTCGACCTGCGCGTAGTCCTCGCGATAGCGCAGCGCCAGCGCCCAGGTGTGCGGCGGCGTCCAGAAGAAGACGACCATGAAGAGGACGACCGGGGTCCACGAGAGCTCGCCGGTGACGGCCGTCCAGCCGATGAGGGTCGGGAAGCAGCCCGCGATGCCGCCCCAGACGATGTTCTGGGTGGTCCGGCGCTTGAGCAGCATCGTGTAGACGAACACGTAGAACGCGATCGCGGTGACCGACAGCGCCGCGGAGATCAGGTTGACCCAGGCCGCGAGCACGACGGTGGAGAGCACGCCGAGGACGGTGCCGAAGACGAGCGCAGCGCGGGGCGTCACGATGTGGCGCGGCAGCGCCCGGCGGCGGGTGCGCCGCATCTGCTCGTCGATGTCGCGGTCGTAGACGCAGTTGAACACCGACGCGGAGCCGGCCGACAGCGTCCCGCCGACCACGGTGGCCACGACGAGCCACAGCTCGGGCACGCCCCGCGCGGCGAAGAACATCACCGGGACGGTGGTGAGCAGCAGGAGCTCGATGACGCGCGGCTTGGTCAGGCCGACGTACGCCATCACCACGTCGCGGGCCGTCGCCTTCGGGGTCCCTGCGTCGTCAGCCATCAGCTCGGGGCTGGTGGGGTCGACGTAGGTCACGACATTTCCTCGCAGGACGGGTCTCGAAGCGGTCCGAGTGTAGCCCGAGAGGCGCCGCCCGGAGGCACCGAGCCGGTGTCGGGTGCGCCACGGGCCTGAGTAGGCTCGGAACCATGATCCCGGAGCTGGACTGGACCGACCTCGACCGCAAGGCCGTCGACACCGCGCGTGTGCTCGCCATGGACGCTGTGCAGAAGGTCGGGAACGGCCACCCCGGCACCGCCATGAGCCTCGCCCCGGCCGCCTACCTGCTGTTCCAGAAGGTGATGCGCCACGACCCAGCGGACCCCGACTGGATGGCGCGCGACCGCTTCGTGCTGAGCGCCGGGCACAGCTCGATCACGCTCTACACCCAGCTCTACCTCGGCGGCTTCGGCCTCGAGCTCTCCGACATCGAGACGCTGCGCACCTGGGGCTCGAAGACCCCCGGCCACCCGGAGCACGGCCACACCGCCGGCGTCGAGGTGACCACCGGGCCGCTCGGCCAGGGCATCTCGAACGCGGTCGGGATGGCGATGGCTGCCCGCCGCGAGCGCGGTCTGCTCGACCCCGGCGCCGGCGACGGCCCGTCCCTGTTCGACCACCACGTCTACGTCATCGCCTCCGACGGCGACCTCGAGGAGGGCGTGAGCAGCGAGGCGTCGTCGATCGCCGGCACGCAGGAGCTCGGCAACCTCACCGTCATCTACGACGCCAACCGGATCTCGATCGAGGGCGACACCCACATCGCGTTCAACGAGGACGTGGCCAAGCGCTACGAGGCCTACGGCTGGCACGTCCAGACCGTGGACTGGACCGGCAACGACCACAACGACCTCGCCAACTACGAGGAGGACGTGCCGGCGCTCCACGAGGCGATCAAGGCCGCCGACGCCGTCACCGACAAGCCGTCGATGATCGTGCTCAAGACGGTCATCGCCTGGCCCGCGCCGAACGCGCAGAACACCGAGGCCGCCCACGGCTCCGCGCTGGGCGCCGAGGAGGTCGCCGCGACCAAGGTCGTGCTCGGCTTCGACCCCGAGAAGGCCTTCGAGGTCCCCGAGGACGTCCTCGCGCACACCCGGTCGCTCGTGGAGCGGGGCAAGGCGTGGGCCGCCGAGTGGAACGAGGCGTACGACGCCTGGGCGGCCGCCAACCCCGAGGGCGCCGCGCTGCTGCACCGGATGAAGGGCCGGGCCCTCCCCGACGGCATCGAGGCGGCGATCCCGACCTTCGAGGCCGACGCCAAGGGCGTCGCGACCCGTGCCGCGTCGGGGAAGGTCATCAACGCCATCGCGCCCCTCATGCCCGAGCTGTGGGGCGGCTCCGCCGACCTCGCCGGGTCCAACAACACCACCATCAAGGACGCGCCGTCCTTCCTCCCGCTCGACCGGTCGGTCGAGGAGTGGCAGGGCGACCCCTACCAGGGCCGCGTGCTGCACTTCGGCATCCGCGAGCACGGCATGGGCGCGATCATGAACGGCATCGCCGTCCACGGCGGCACCCGGGTCTTCGGCGGCACCTTCCTCACGTTCTCCGACTACATGCGCGGCGCAGTCCGGGTGGCGGCCCTGATGAAGGCGCCGGTCGTCTACGTCTGGACCCACGACTCCATCGGCCTCGGCGAGGACGGCCCCACCCACCAGCCGATCGAGCACCTGTGGGCGCTGCGCGGGATCCCCGGCCTCGACATCGTCCGGCCGGCCGATGCCAACGAGACCGCGGCCGCCTGGCTCCAGGTGCTGCGCAACTCCGACCGGCCCGCCGGGCTCATCCTGAGCCGCCAGAACGTGCCCACGTTCCCCCGCGGCGTCGACGGCTTCGCCACCACCGAGAACGTCGCGAAGGGCGGCTACGTCCTGATCGACGCCGAGGGCGGCGAGCCCGACGTGGTCCTGCTGGCGACGGGCTCCGAGGTCCAGCTCGCCGTCACCGCCCGGGAGCAGCTGAAGGCCGAGGGCGTCAACGCCCGGGTGGTGTCGCTCCCCTGCCTCGAGTGGTTCGAGGCCCAGACGGAGGCCTACCGCGACTCGGTGATCCCGCCGGGCGTGAAGGCGCGCGTCTCGGTCGAGGCCGGGACCAGGATCGGCTGGCGCGAGTACGTCGGTGACGCCGGGCGGATCGTCAGCATCGACCACTACGGCGCCAGCGCGGACGCAGGCACCCTGTTCCGCGAGTTCGGCTTCACCCCCGAGGCAGTCGCCCAGGCAGCCCGGGAGAGCATCACCGCCGCATCGCTCTGACCACCGTCGGATCGGTGCGGTGACCAGCACTCTCACGAGGAGGAACCATGACTGACCGACTGAAGGCACTGTCCGACGCGGGCGTTTCCATCTGGCTCGACGACCTGTCCCGCGAGCGGATCGAGACCGGCAACCTCGCCGAGCTCGTGGCGGGCTCGTCGGTCGTCGGGGTCACCACGAACCCGACGATCTTCGCCGGCGCGATCTCCGACGGGAAGCGGTACGACGACCAGGTGCGCGAGCTGGTCGCGGGCGGCGCCGACGTGGACCGGGTGATCTTCGACCTGACCACGCAGGACGTGCGCAACGCGTGCGACATCCTCGCCCCGGTCGCCGGCGCGACCGCCGACGACGGTCGGGTCTCCATCGAGGTGGAGCCCACCCTGGCGAACGACACGGCCGCGACTGTCGCGTCGGCGAAGGCGCTGTGGGCCGCGGTCGACCGGCCGAACGTGCTGATCAAGATCCCGGCGACCCTCGAGGGGCTCCCTGCGATCACCGAGGTGATCGCCGCCGGCATCAGCGTCAACGTGACCCTGATCTTCTCCACCGAGCGCTACCGCGCCGTGATGGATGCCTACCTCGCAGGCCTCGAGCAGGCTCAGGCCGCCGGCATCGACCTGTCCACGATCCGCTCGGTCGCGTCGTTCTTCGTCTCCCGCGTCGACACCGAGATCGACGGCCGGCTCGAGAAGATCGGCTCCGACGATGCACT
The DNA here is from genome assembly GCA_035554935.1 of Nocardioides sp. Classification (GTDB taxonomy): domain Bacteria; phylum Actinomycetota; class Actinomycetes; order Propionibacteriales; family Nocardioidaceae; genus Nocardioides. The sequence continues at coordinate 13,810 of DATMHM010000119.1, forward strand.
CGCGCTGCGGGGCAAGGCAGCGGTCGCCAACGCCCGGCTGGCCTACGGCGCGTTCGAGGAGGTCGTCGCGTCCGACCGGTGGCAGGCCCTCGCCGCGGCCGGCGCCAACGTCCAGCGCCCGCTGTGGGCCTCGACCGGCGTGAAGAACCCCGACTACCCCGACACCCTCTACGTCTCCGAGCTCGTCGTCGCCGACACCGTCAACACGATGCCGGAGAAGACCATGAAGGCGTTCGCGGACCACGGCGAGGTGACCGGCGACCAGGTCACGGGCAGAACCGCCGAGGCCCGAGCCGTCTTCGACCAGCTCACCGCGGTGGGCGTGGACCTCGACGACGTGTTCGCCGTCCTCGAGACCGAGGGGGTCGACAAGTTCAAGGCCTCCTGGATCGAGCTGATCGAGACCGTCGAGGGCCAGATGAAGGTGGCCGCTGGATCGGCCGAGGGCTGACCCCGGTGGGAGCGGCGCCCGTCGATCCCCGTTCCACGGCCGCGTGGCAGACGCTCACGCGGCTGGCGGACTCCCTCGCCCCGGACCTGCGCGCCTGGTTCGCCGACGACCCGGACCGGGTCGAACGCCTCACCTTCACGGGCGCCGACCTGTGGGTGGACCTGTCCAAGAACCTGGTGGACGACGCCGTGCTGGCCGCCCTGCTGCAGCTCGCCGACGAGGTGCGGCTGGAGGAGCGCCGGGAGGCGATGTTCCGCGGCGAGCACATCAACGTCACCGAAGACCGCGCGGTGCTGCACACCGCGCTGCGCCAGCCCGACGGCGTACAGGTGGAGGTCGACGGCGACGACGTCGTCGACGATGTGCACGACGTGCTCCAGCGGGTCTACGCGTTCGCCGAGGAGGTCCGGTCCGGGAAGTGGCTCGGCTCGACCGGCAAGCCCATCCGCACGGTCGTCAACATCGGCATCGGCGGCTCCGACCTGGGTCCGGTGATGGCCTACGAGGCGTTGAAGCCGTTCGCGCAGGACGGGCTCAGCTGCCGCTTCATCAGCAACATCGACCCCACGGACGCCGCCGAGACGCTGGCGGACCTCGACCCCGAGTCGACGCTGTTCATCGTCGCGAGCAAGACCTTCGGAACGCTCGAGACGCTGACCAACGCCCGGCTGTGCCGGACCTGGCTGCTCGACGGGATCCGTGCGACGGACGCCGCGTCCGGCACCGGCGCCCGGACCGACCGGGAGGTCGTCGCACGGCACTTCGTCGCGGTCTCCACCGCGCTCGACAAGGTCGCCGAGTTCGGCATCGACCCCGCCAACGCGTTCGGCTTCTGGGACTGGGTCGGCGGCCGCTACTCGGTGGACTCCGCGATCGGCACGTCGCTGGTCGTCGCGATCGGGCCGGAACGGTTCGAGGAGTTCCTCGCCGGCTTCCACGCCGTCGACTCCCACTTCCAGCATGCCCCGCTCGACCGGAACATCCCGGTGCTGATGGGCCTGCTCAACGTCTGGTACGTCAACTTCCTCGGCGCGCAGACGCACGCGGTGCTCCCCTACGCGCAGTCGCTGCACCGCTTCCCGGCGTACCTGCAGCAGCTCACGATGGAGTCCAACGGCAAGGGCGTGCGGTGGGACGGGACGCCCGTCACCACCGACACCGGAGAGGTGTTCTGGGGCGAGCCCGGCACCAACGGTCAGCATGCGTTCTACCAGCTGATCCACCAGGGGACCCGGCTCGTCCCGGCCGACTTCATCGCCTTCGCGAACCCGGCGCACCCGCTGGTCGACGGCGACACCGACGTCCACGAGCTGCTGCTGGCCAACTTCTTCGCGCAGACCCGGGCCCTCGCCTTCGGCAAGACCGCCGACGAGGTCCGCGCCGAGGGCACCGACGAGTCGATCGTCCCTGCCCGGGTCTTCCCCGGGAACCGGCCGACGACGTCGATCATGGCGCCGGCGCTCACCCCGGGGGTGCTCGGGCAGCTGATCGCGCTCTACGAGCACATCACCTTCACGCAGGGCGTGGTCTGGGGCATCGACAGCTTCGACCAGTGGGGGGTCGAGCTCGGCAAGCAGCTCGCGCTCCAGGTCGCGCCGGCGCTCTCGGGCGACGACGACGTGCTGGCCGCCCAGGACGCCTCGACCCGCTCCCTCGTCCGCTACTACCTGGAGCGCCGCACACGATGACCGCCACCCCCGAACGCCCCGCCGCACTCGTCGAGGTGCACCCCGACGCCGATGCCCTCGCGACCGCCGTGGCCGGCGAGCTCCTCAACCGGATCGCCGACGCCCAGGCAGCCGGGCAGGTACCCGACATCGGTCTGACCGGAGGCTCGATCGCCGACGCCATCCACCGCGAGGTCGCCCGCCTGGCCGACGCGTCCGGTGTCGACTGGGGCGCCGTGCAGTTCTACTTCGGCGACGAGCGCTTCGTGCCGTCGGACTCCGCGGACCGCAACGTGCTCCAGGCCCGTGCGTCCTTCCTCGACGCGGTCGGCGCCCACCGCGTGCACACCGCACCCGCGTCGGACGAGGCGGACAGCGCGGAGGCGTCCGCGGCGTCGTACGGCGACCTCGTGCGACGCACCGGCAGCGGCGACTTCGACGTCCTCATGCTCGGGGTCGGGCCGGACGGACACGTGGCGTCCCTGTTCCCCGGCCACGCCGGACTCGACGCGACCGACGAGGTCGCGATCGCGGTCCACGACTCCCCCAAGCCGCCACCGGACCGGGTCAGCCTGACCTTCGAGGCCCTGAACCGCGCCCAGTCGGTGTGGTTCGTCGTCAGTGGCGAGGGCAAGGCGGACGCGGTCCGGCGGACCCTGGCGGACGAGGGCAGCGTCACCGAGACGCCCGCGCGCGGCGTGGCCGGAACGACCGAGACCATCTGGTTCCTCGACGCCGAAGCGGCCAGCGAGGTCTGAGCCAGCGGTCCCAACTCGCCAGTAGCGTGTGACTTTTGGCACAGCGGCCCAGTCACGACACGATGGCGTCCATGACCACAACCACGAACGAAGCGCAACGACGCGGGGCGTTCAGCAGTCGCAAGGTGTTCATCCTGGCCGCCATCGGCTCCGCCGTCGGCCTCGGCAACATCTGGCGCTTCCCCTACGTCGCCTACGAGAACGGCGGCGGCGCGTTCCTCATCCCCTACCTCGTCGCGCTGCTCACGGCCGGCATCCCGTTCCTGCTCCTCGACTACGCGATCGGCCACAAGCACCGCGGCTCGGCGCCGCTCTCCTTCGCACGGCTGCGCCGCGGCACGGAGTTCCTCGGCTGGTGGCAGGTGGGGATCTGCTTCCTGATCGCGGTCTACTACGCGGCCGTCATCGCCTGGGCGCTGCGCTACATGCTGTTCTCGTTCAACGAGGCCTGGGGCGACGACCCCGAGGGGTTCTTCATCGGTGACTTCCTCCAGACCAGCGCCCCCGGCGTGAACGTCGACGTGGTCCTGGGCGTCCTCACGCCGCTGCTGCTCGTGTGGCTCGCCGTGCTCGCGATCATGGCGCTCGGCGTGGAGAAGGGGATCGGCCGGCTCTCGCTCTACTTCATCCCTGTGCTGGTGGTGGCCTTCGCCGTGCTCGTCGTCCGGGCCGTCACCCTGGACGGCGCGATCGACGGCCTGGACGCGTTCTTCTCCCCCAACTGGGAGGCGCTCACCGAGCCCGGCGTGTGGGCCGCAGCCTATGGCCAGATCTTCTTCTCGCTGTCGATCGGCTTCGGGATCATGATCACCTACGCGTCGTACGTCGACCGGCGCAGCGACATGCCGGGCGCCGGCCTCGTCGTCGGGTTCGCGAACTCCGGCTTCGAGCTGCTCGCCGGCATCGGCGTCTTCGCCGCCCTCGGCTTCATGGCGCAGGCCAGCGGCGTCGCCGTCGACGAGGTCGTCTCCGGCGGGATCGGCCTGGCCTTCATCGTCTTCCCCGCACTGATCAGCGAGGCGCCGGCCGGAGCACTGATCGGCGTGCTCTTCTTCGGCTCCCTGGTCATCGCGGGCCTGACCTCGCTCGTCAGCGTCATCGAGGTGGTGATCTCGGCGGTGCGGGACAAGTTCGAGATGACCCGGATCGGTGCGTCGATGGCCGTCGGCGTGCCGGCCGCCCTGATCAGCCTGGTCCTGTTCAGCACGACCAGCGGGCTCCACGTCCTCGACATCGTCGACCACTTCATCAACCAGTACGGCATCCTGCTCGTCGCCGTCGTGAGCATGGTCGTCGTCGCCTGGCTCCTGCGTGCCCTGCCCACGCTCGCCGACCACCTGAACCGGACCGGCTCACTGCCACTGGGGAGGACCTGGTTCACGCTGATCGCGTTCGTGGCGCCGGTCGCGCTGGGCTACGTCCTCCTGGACGCCTTCATCAGCGACATCGAGACGCCGTACGGCGCCTTCCCGACCTGGATGCTGGCCGTGTTCGGCTGGGGCGGCGCAGCCGCGGTCGTCGCCTTCGGCCTGCTCGCCGCACAACTCCCCTGGCGCCGTGAGACGCCGCTCGAGGAACCCTACGACCGGACCGAGGAGGTCAGCCGATGAGCGCCGACGCCGTGATCCTGATGCTGGTCGCGATGGCGATCCTGTGGGGCGGCCTGGTCGTCGCCATCATCCGCCTCAACCAGCACGACCTCCCGCCCATCGACGAGATCCACCGCGACCTCTGACCCCGCCCGACCGTCGGGCGCAGCCCGCGCCCGACGGTCGGCGGTCACCCAGCGGTCAGCGCGGCGCGACGCAGGAGCGACGCGCTCGCGCCATCAGAAGATGACCTCGCCGGACTTGCGGCGGGAGCGCAGCAGCTGGATCGCCTCGTCGAGGATGACCTCGGCCTCCTTGTCGGAGCGGCGCTCCTTCACATAGGCCAGGTGCGTCTTGTAGGGCTCGATCTTCGGCGCCGGCGGGGCGTTCTCGGAGTCGAGGCCGGCCGGGAGACCGCACTTGGGGCAGTCCCACGAGTCGGGCACGGAGGCCTCGACGGAGAACGTGATCACCGAGCGGTGGCTGTTGGCGCAGAAGTACGTCACCGCCTGTCGGGGCGCCGCCTCGCCGCGCTCAGCCTCGCCCATCGGACCTGCACCGACGCGGCTTCCGCGAATCGCGTTCCCACCACCAGCCAAGGGTCTCTCTCCTCCAGCATCAAGCAGCCCGGGGTCACCCGGGCCGGTCGCAGTCGATCAGTTCTGATAGGCGAGCAGCAGGCCGAGCGCGATGACGCACGCGAACCAGATGACGCCGATGCCGACCGTGAACCGGTCGAGGTTGCGCTCGGCGACCGACGATCCGCCGAGGGAGCTCGACACGCCACCACCGAACATGTCCGAGAGGCCGCCGCCACGTCCCTTGTGCAGCAACACCAGGAGGATGAGCAGCAGGCTCGTGATCACGAGCAGGACAGTGAGAAGCGTCGACACGCGAGGAATCCTACGTCAGGACCGGTGCTAGCCCAGCACCGGCATGTCGTAGAAACGGCAGATTCCACCGAACTCGTCGGCCTCGAGGCTGGCACCGCCGACGAGGGCGCCGTCGACGTCGGGCTTGGCCATGATCCCGGCGACATTCGCGGCCTTCACGGAGCCGCCGTACAGGATCCGTACGCCGTCGGCGGCCTCGTCCCCGAACGACTCGCGGACCTGGTTGCGGATCGCCGCGCAGACCTCCTGCGCGTCGTCGGGCGTGGCGACCTCGCCGGTGCCGATCGCCCACACGGGCTCGTAGGCGATGACCAGTCCGGCGACCTGCTTCCTGCTGAGACCCGCCAGCGAGCCCTCCACCTGGCTCATCGTGTGGGGCACGTGCTCGCCGGCCTGGCGGACCTCGAGGCCCTCGCCCACGCAGACCATGGGGGTGATCTTCTCCCCCAGCGCGGCCTTGGCCTTGGCGTTGACGACCTCGTCGGTCTCGGCGTGGTACTGGCGGCGCTCGGAGTGGCCGACCACGACGTAGGAGCAGCCCAGCTTGGCGAGCATGGCTGCCGAGATCTCGCCGGTGTAGGCACCGGATGCGTGCGCGGAGACGTCCTGGGCGCCGTACCTGATCGAGAGCCGGTCGCCGTCGACGAGCGTCTGCACGGATCGGATGTCGGTGAAGGGCGGGATCACCGCGACCTCGACCTTGCCGTAGTCGTGGCGCTTGTCGGACAGCGTCCAGGCGAGCTTCTGGACCAGCACCACGGCCTCGGCGTGGTTGAGGTTCATCTTCCAGTTGCCCGCCATCAGCGGGGTGCGGGTCGCAGCGGCCATGTCAGGCGCCTTCCTCTTCCTTGCCCGGTCCTTCGAGGACCGTGATGCCGGGGAGCTCCTTGCCCTCGAGGTACTCGAGGCTGGCGCCGCCGCCGGTGGAGATGTGGCCGAACGCCGCCTCGTCGAACCCGAGGGCGCGTACGGCGGCAGCGGAGTCGCCCCCGCCGACGACCGAGAGCCCGTCGACCTTCGTCAGTGCCTCCGCCACGGCACGGGTGCCCTCCGCGAACGCCGGCTGCTCGAAGACGCCCATCGGGCCGTTCCAGAACACCGTGCGGGCGTCCGCGAGCGCGGCGGCGAAGGCCTTGCCGGACTCCGGGCCGATGTCGAGGCCGAGGGAGTCGGCAGGGATCTCCGAGGCCGGTACGACGCGAGCCGAGGCCTCGTCACCGAAGCTGTCGGCCACCACGATGTCGGTCGGCAGCACGATCTCGACGCCGAGCTCCTTCGCCCGGGCCCGGTAGGACCGGACCGTGTCGAGCTGGTCGTCCTCCAGCAGGCTCGTGCCGACCTCGTGCCCCTCGGCCTTGAGGAAGGTGAAGACCATGCCGCCGCCGATGAGCAGCTTGTCGGCCTTCCCGAGCAGGTTGTCGATCACGCCGAGCTTGTCGGAGACCTTCGAGCCGCCCAGCACGACCACGTAGGGACGCTCGGGCTCGACCGTGAGCCGGCGCAGCACGTCGATCTCCGCCGCCACCAGCCCGCCCATCGCGTGCGGGAGCCGCTGGGCGACGTCGTACACGCTGGCCTGCTTGCGGTGCACCACACCGAACCCGTCGGACACGAAGGCGTCTGCCAGCGCGGCCAGCTGGTCGGCGAACGCACCGCGCTGGGCGTCGTCCTTGCTGGTCTCCCCCGCGTTGAACCGCACGTTCTCGAGCAGCGCGACCTGACCGTCCTGCAGGGCGGCGACGGTCTCCTGTGCCGAGGCACCGACGGTGTCGGTCGCGAATGCCACCGTGCTGCCGAGCAGCTCGCCGAGGCGGGCGGCCACCGGCGCCAGCGAGTAGGCCGGGTCCGGCTCGCCCTTCGGGCGACCCAGGTGCGCGGTCACGATCACCCGGGCACCGGCGTCGGCCAGTGCCTTGATGGTCGGCACGCTGGCCCGGATCCGTCCGTCATCGGTGATGGTCGTGCCGTCCAGCGGCACGTTGAGGTCCGATCGGACGAGGACGCGCTTGCCGCTGACCTCGCCAAGTCCCTTGAACTCCGTCACAAGCGTCAGAGCGTAGCGGCTCAGAGCGCGGCGCCGACGTGGGTGATCAGGTCGGCGAGCCGGTTGGAGTAGCCCCACTCGTTGTCGTACCAGCCGGCGACCTTGACCTGGTTGCCGATCACCTTGGTCAGCGGGGCGTCGAAGATGCACGATGCCGGGTTGGTGACGATGTCGGAGGACACGATGGGGTCGGTCGAGTAGACGAGGAAGCGCCCGTCGGCCGCGGCCCTCACGATCTCGTTGACCTCCTCGACCGAGGTCTCCCGGGACGCCTCGAAGGAGAGGTCGGTGAGCGAGCCGGTCGGGGTCGGCACCCGGAGCGCGTAGCCATCGAGCTTGCCCTTGAGCTCGGGCAGCACCAGGCCGATCGCCTTCGCCGCGCCGGTGGAGGTCGGCACGATGTTGAGCGCAGCGGCGCGGGCACGGCGCAGGTCCTTGTGGATGTTGTCCTGCAGGTTCTGGTCCGCGGTGTAGGCGTGCACGGTCGTCATCAGGCCCTTGACGATCCCGAGGCCGTCGTTGAGCGCCTTGGCCATCGGGGCCAGGCAGTTGGTCGTGCAGGACGCGTTCGAGATGACGGTGTGCGCAGCCGGGTCGAAGAGCTCGTGGTTGACGCCCATCACGATCGTGACGTCCTCGTTCGACGCCGGCGCGGAGATGATGACCTTCTTGGCACCGCCGCCGTCGACGTGGGCCCGCGCCTTGGTCGCGTCGGTGAAGAAGCCGGTGGACTCGACCACCACGTCCACCCCGAGGTCGCCCCAGCCGAGGGCGGCCGGGTCACGCTCGGCGAACGCCTTGATCTTGGTTCCGCCGACGACGATCGCGTCCTCGGTGGCGGACACGTCGGCGTCGAGCGGGCCGAGGATCGTGTCGTACTTGAGCAGGTGCGCGAGGGTGGCGTTGTCGGTGAGGTCGTTGACACCGACGATCTCGATGTCCGCCCCGCTGGCGCGCACTGCGCGGAAGAAGTTGCGGCCGATCCGGCCGAATCCGTTGATGCCTACGCGGACAGTCACCGTTGTTGCTCCTCTGTCGTCAGCTCTGGGTGAGTCGGGTGTGACGCAGATCATGCGTCGTTGTCGACCCTAGCCGCGGGTGCCTGACCCGCGCCGCCCCTCGTCCGCAATACGGGCAGGTAACAACACAAACAAAGACAAACCAACATCGGTAGACGTGGCGGATCGGCGCCAGCAGCGGGATCCGGGAGCGGGCAGCTCAGGCGTCGCCGGCGAGCATCTCCGGCGTCAGCGACGCCTCGGTGTCCGGGATGCCGAGCTCCTCGGCACGCTTGTCGGCCATGGCGAGCAGGCGCCGGATGCGGCCGGCGATCGCGTCCTTGGTGAGGACCGGCTCGTGCAGCTGGCCGAGCTCCTCGAGCGAGGCCTGCTTGTGCTGGAGGCGCAGCTCCCCGGCCATCCGCAGGTGGTCGGGCACCTCGTCGCCGAGGATCTCCATCGCCCGGTCGACGCGTGCGCCGGCGGTGACCGCGGCACGGGCGGAGCGGCGCAGGTTGGCGTCGTCGAAGTTGGCGAGCCGGTTGGCCGTGGCCCGGACCTCGCGGCGCATCCGCCGCTCCTCCCAGGCCATCAGCGTCTCGTGCGCGCCCAGCCGCGTCAGCAGTTGGCCGATCGCGTCGCCGTCGCGGATGACCACGCGGTCGACGCCGCGCACCTCGCGGGCCTTGGCCTGGATGCCGAGCCGCCGCGCCACCCCGACGAGGGCCAGCGCTGCCTCCGATCCCGGGCAGGTGACCTCGAGCGAGGACGAGCGGCCGGGCTCGGTCAGCGAGCCGTGGGCGAGGAACGCACCCCGCCAGGCGGCGACCGCGTCGCACGCGCCGCCGGAGACGACGGCCGGCGGCAGCCCGCGCACGGGCCGGCCGCGCTGGTCGAGCAGCCCGGTCTGGCGCGCCAGCGCCTCGCCGTCCCGGGCCACCCGGACGATGTAGCGGCTGCCCTTGCGCAGGCCGTTGCCCTGCACCATCACCACGTCCGACGACTGCCCGTAGATCTCGGAGATGTCCTTGCGCAGGCGGCGCGCCGCGGCACCGGTGTCGAGCTCGGCCTCGACGACGATCCGACCGCCGACGATGTGGAGGCCGCCGGCGAAGCGCAGCGTGGAGGCCACCTCCGCCTTGCGACAACATGCCTTGGTGACCGGAGTGCTGGCCAGCTCTGCCTTCACCTGTGCCGTCATCGCCATGCCGCCGATCCTCCCACGCTGGTCAACAACCCTCGTCGGCGGCGACGACGTGATCTGCGCATCCAGCGGGCTAGGCACTCCCGAAGATCCGGGCGTACGCCGCCGCGAGCTTCCAGGGATCGTGCCGCGGCGTCCCGTCGTCGGCCGCGACGTCGTCGAGGACCAGCCGTGCGCCCAGCGCGGTCACCATCTCCTCGAGCTCCGCCAGCTCGGCCCGGTCCACGCCGACGGACCGCCGGTCCGCCAGGACGGTGTCGATCGCGAGGTCCGGTGCGTGCTCCGCGAGCACGGCGAGGTGGTCCGACGGGCCGAAGCCCGGCGTCTCCCCCTCCTGCGCCTCGAGGTTCAGCACGACGAGGAGGCGGGCGTCCGACCGGACGAGGGCCGTCCGGATGGCCGGCACCATCAGGTGCGGCAGCACCGAGGTGAACCACGAGCCGGGGCCCAGCACGGTCCAGTCCGCCGCCCGGATCGCCGCCAGCACCGCCGGGCTCACCTCCGGGGTGGCCGGGTCGAGCGCGATCGACGCGATCACCCCGTCCGTGGTGGCGACCTCGACCTGGCCGCGGACGCTGGTGAGGGCGTCCGGGTCGTCGGCGACGAGCCCGCGCACCTCGGCGGTGATGTCCATCGGCTCGAGCGCCATCGGCAGCACCCGGCCGCGGGCGCCGAGCAGCCGCCCCACCCAGTCGAGGGCGTCGACGTGGTCGCCGAGCAGCTCCCAGAGGCCGACGATGAGCAGGTTCCCGATCACGTGGCCGCGCATCTCGCCCTCGCCCGCGAAGCGGTGCTGCAGCACGCGGGCCCACGTGTCGCCCCACTCGTCGTCGCCACACAGCGCGGCCAGGGCCATCCGCAGGTCGCCGGGCGGCAGCACGTTGAACTCGCCGCGGAGCCGGCCGGACGAGCCGCCGTTGTCCGCCACGGTGACCACCGCGGTCAGGTCGTCGAGGGTGAGGTCGTCGAGCAGGTGCCGCAGCGCGCTCAGCGAGGCGTGCAGCCCGTGGCCGCCGCCGAGGGCGACGACGGCCTGGGCGCGCTCACTCACGGCCGAGGTCGCGGTGGATCGCGCGGGCGACGTACCCCTGCTCGGCGAGGCGGCGGGTGATCTCCTCGGTCATCGCGACGCTGCGGTGCTTGCCGCCGGTGCAGCCGATCGCGACCCGCATGAACCGCTTGCCCTCGCGCAGGTAGCCCTCCGCGACGCCGGAGAGCAGCGGGACGTAGGCGTCCAGGAACTCCTCGGCGCCGGGCCGGCCGAGGACGTAGGCCGACACCTCGCTGTCCTGGCCGGTGCGCGGGCGCAGCTCGGGGACCCAGTGCGGGTTCGGCAGGAACCTCATGTCGGCGACGTAGTCGGCGTCGACCGGGATGCCGTACTTGAAGCCGAAGCTGATGACGGTGACCCGCAGCCGGGTGGTCTCGGTGGTGCCGAAGGACTCGGCGATCCGGTCGGTGAGCTGGTGCACGTTGAGGTTGCTGGTGTCGATGACCAGGTCCGCCTCCGAGCGCAGGTCGGCCAGCACGCTGCGTTCGCGCTGCAGGCCGTCGAGCAGCCGTCCGCCCTGCTGGAGCGGGTGCGGGCGTCGCGCCGCCTCCTGGCGACGGACCAGCACGTCGTCGGACGCGTCGAGGAACACCAGGGTGGTGTTGCGGCCGCTCACCCCGTGGGCGAGCGCGCTGCGCAGCCCCTGGAAGAAGGACCCGGAGCGTACGTCGACCACGACGGCGACCTTCTGCGCGGGGCCGTGGCTCTCGTCGACGAGGCGGACCACGTCGGGGAGCAGGCTCGGGGGCAGGTTGTCGACCACGAACCAGCCGAGGTCCTCGAGCTCCTTGGCGGCGGTGCTGCGGCCCGCACCGGTCATGCCGGTGACGACCACGAGCTCGCCGGGCGTGTCAGTCATGGCCGTCATTGTGGTGCAGCCCCGCTCCGCCTGCTCGCACCGGTGTCCTCGCGGTCCAGCGCGTCCTTGATCGCCGCGGCCGTCCGCGGGCCGACGCCGGGGACGGCGGCGATCTCCTCGACCGTCGCGGCCCGGAGCTTGCGCAGCGAGCCGAAGTGGCGCAGCAGTGTCCGCCGCCGCACCTCGCCGAGGCCGGGGACGCCGTCGAGGACGCTCTCGACCATCGACTTCGACCGCCGGTTGCGGTGGTGGGTGATGGCGAAGCGGTGGGCCTCGTCGCGCACCCGCTGGAGCAGGTAGAGGCCCTCGGACGTCCGCGGCAGGATGACCGGGTCCTCGTCGCCCGGGACCCAGACCTCCTCGAGCCGCTTCGCGAGGCCGCAGACGGGGACGTCGTCGATGCCGAGCTCGTCGAGGGCACGCTGCGCGGCGGCCACCTGCGGGGCACCCCCGTCGACCACGACCAGGCCCGGGGCATAGGCGAACTTCCGCGGACGGCCGGTGTCGGGGTCGACCAGCATCGGCCCCTGTCCGGTCTCCGGGTCGCCCGGCTTGAGCTCCGAGCGGGCCTGCTCGTCGAGCAGCCGACGGAACCGCCGGGTGATCACCTCGTGCATCGCGGCGACGTCGTCGGAGCCCTCCTGGTCCCGGATCACGAACCGGCGGTACTCCCCCTTGCGGGCCAGGCCGTCCTCGAACACCACCATCGACGCGACGATCTCGGTGCCCTGGATGTGCGAGACGTCGTAGCACTCGATCCGGAGCGGGGCCTCGTCGAGGCCGAGCGCCTCGGCGATCTCGGCCAGCGCCAGGTTGCGGGTGGTCAGGTCGCTGGCCCGCTTCGTCTTGTGCAGCGCCAGCGACTCGGTGGCGTTGCGCGCGACCGTCTCCTGCAGGGTGCGCTTGTCCCCGCGCTGGGGCACCCGGACCTCGACCCGCGAGCCGCGCAGGTCGGACAGCAGCTGCTCGAACGTGTCGTGCTCGGGCGGCAGCGCCGGCACCAGGATCTCGCGGGGCACCGCGTCCCGGGCGTCCTCGGGCGACACCCCGGCATAGAGCTGGAGCAGGAAGTCCGCGACCAGCGCCGCGGTGTCGCCGTCGTCGGTGCGGTCCGCGACCCAGCCGCGCTGGCCCCGGATCCGGCCGCCGCGGACGTAGAAGACCTGGACCGCGACCTCGAGCGGGTCCTCCGCCAGCGCGATCACGTCGGCGTCCGAGCCGTCGCCGAGGACCACGGCCTGCTTCTCGAGCGCCTTGTTCATCGCGCCGAGGTCGTCGCGCAGGCGGGCGGCCTTCTCGAAGTCGAGCGCGTCGGAGGCGGCGTACATCTCCTGCTCGATCCGCTTCATGAACGGCCGGGTGCGCCCGGCCATGAACTCGCAGAAGTCGTCGACGATCGCCCGATGCTCCTCGGCCGAGACGTTCCCGACGCACGGCGCCGAGCACTTGTCGATGTAGCCGAGCAGGCACGGCCGGCCGATCTGGGCGGAGCGCTTGAAGACGCCGTTGCTGCACGAGCGCATCGGGAAGACGCGCAGCAGGATGTCGACCGTCTCCCGGATCGCCCACGCGTGGCTGTAGGGGCCGAAGTAGCGGGTGCCGCGCCGCTTCGCACCGCGGCCGACCATGACCCGCGGGAACTCCTCGGACACGGTGACGGCGAGCCAGGGATAGGACTTGTCGTCGCGGTACTTGACGTTGAAGCGCGGGTCGAACTCCTTGATCCAGGAGTACTCCAGCTGCAGCGCCTCGACCTCGGTCTTCACCACGGTCCACTCCACCGACTGCGCGGTGGTCACCATGGTCGCGGTGCGCGGGTGCAGGTTCGCGATGTCCTGGAAGTACGACGACAGCCGGGCCCGCAGGCTCTTCGCCTTGCCGACGTAGATGACCCGGCCCTTGCCGTCGCGGAACCGGTAGACCCCTGGCTGGGTGGGGATCGACCCGGGCTCGGGCCGGTAGCTCAGCCGGTGGCTCGGGGCAGGTGGCACGACGTCAACCCTACGGATCGGCTCCGACAGGCGGGCATCGAGGCGGGCACCGGAGCTGGCATCGAGGCGGGCCGTCAGACGGCGACGATCCGGTCCCCCTCGACCGTGATCTCGACCGGCGCGAGCGCCGACGGGGCGGGCCCGCCCTCCACGTCACCGCTCTCGGCCGAGTACGACGACCCGTGGTTCGCACACATGATCGTCCCGTCGGCGACGGAGGTCACGAGCAGGCCCTGGTGGGTGCACACGGCCGTGAACGCCTTGAACTCGCCCTCGGTCGGCTGGGTGATGACGACCTTCTCGTCGCTCAGGATCAGGCCGCCGCCGACCGGCACCTCGCTGGTGCTGGCCAGCTCGGCGCCGCTCTCGACCGACGGCGCATCGCCCGATCCGCCCGAGCCGGCGCCACCGCAGCCGGCCAACGCGGCAGCGACGCCGAGCGCGCCCAGGCCGGAGAACACGATGCGCCGGCTGGCGCGCACCTCCCCGAGGCTCACGACGCGACGACCTTGTCACCCTTGACGGTCACCGCGACGGCGGCCAACGGCGCGGGCGCCGGCCCGCCCGTGACCGATCCGTCGGCGATGTCAAAGCTGCTGCCGTGGCAGGGGCACTGGATCCTGCCGTCGGACACCGAGGCCACGAGGCAGCCCTGGTGGGTGCAGATCGCCGTGAACGCCTTGAACTCCCCCGCGACCGGCTGGGTCACGACGATCTCGTCCGGACCGAGGACCACACCTCCTCCGACCGGGACGTCCGCGGTCGCGACCAGACCGTCGGTCACCGGGGCCGGGCTCGAGGCCGTGGACTCCGCTGCCGACGTGGGCGCGCCGGTCGCGGAGCCGGCCGACCCGGTCGACGTACCGTCGCCGGCGGTCGAGCCACCGTCGTCGCCGCACGCAGCGAGGAGGGGGACACCGACGCCGAGGGTGGCGGCTCCGGTCAGGGCGCGTCGCCTGCTGAAGGGGGCGGTCATGGCGTCAGGCTACGGCCCGTTCCTGAGCGTCGGCTGTGACCCGTCGCCTACCCGGCTGCGGTCTTCCGGGCCGGTGCCTTCGTGGCCGCTGCCTTCGTCGCGGCCTTCCTTCGCGGCGCAGTCTTCTTCGACGCGGCCTTCCTGGCCGGCACGGCCTCCTTCGGCGCCCGCTTCGGGGCACCGGGCTGCTGGGCCGCGCGTCCCTCGAGGAGCGGCTTGAGGAAGGCGCCCGTGTGGCTGGCTGCGACCGCCACGACGTCCTCGGGCGTGCCCTCCGCGACCACGGTGCCGCCGCGCGACCCGCCCTCGGGCCCCATGTCGATGATCCAGTCGGCCGTCTTGATGACGTCCAGGTTGTGCTCGATCACCAGCACGGTGTTGCCCTTGTCGACGAGGCTGGACAGCACGCCCAACAGCTTGCGGATGTCCTCGAAGTGCAGGCCGGTCGTGGGCTCGTCGAGGACGTAGACCGTGCGGCCGGTGGAGCGCTTCTGCAGCTCCGCGGCGAGCTTCACCCGCTGGGCCTCGCCACCGGACAGCGTCGTCGCCGGCTGCCCGAGGCGGACGTAGCCGAGGCCGACCTCGACCAGCGTCTTCATGTGCCGGGCGATCGCCGGGACCGCGGCGAAGAACTCCAACGCCTCCTCGATCGGCATGTCGAGGATCTCGGCGATGGTCTTGCCCTTGTAGTGGACCTCGAGCGTCTCCCGGTTGTAGCGGGCGCCGTGGCACACCTCGCACGGGACGTAGACGTCCGGCAGGAAGTTCATCTCGATCTTGATCGTGCCGTCGCCGGCGCAGGCCTCGCAGCGACCGCCCTTGACGTTGAACGAGAACCGGCCCTGCTGGTAGCCGCGCATCTTCGCCTCCGGCGTCTGCGCGAACAGCTTGCGGACGTGGTCGAAGACGCCGGTGTAGGTCGCCGGGTTGGACCGCGGCGTGCGCCCGATGGGCGACTGGTCGACGTGGATCACCTTGTCGACGTGCTCCAGTCCGGTGATCTTCTGGTGCCGGCCCGGGATCGTGCGGGCGTTGTAGATCTGCTTGGCCAGCGACGTGTAGAGGATGTCGTTGACCAGCGTGGACTTGCCGGAGCCCGAGACACCGGTGACCGCGCAGAACACGCCGAGCGGGAAGCTCACGTCGACGTTCTTGAGGTTGTGCTCCCGGGCGCCGTGCACCTTGAGCTCGCGCCCGACGGTCCGCGGCCGTCGTACGGCGGGGACGGGGATCTCGCGCCGGCCGGAGAGGTACTGGCCGGTCATCGAGTCGGGGTGCTCGAGCAGTCCCTTCACGGTGCCGGAGTGGACCACCTGCCCCCCGTGCTCGCCGGCGCCCGGACCGATGTCGACGATCCAGTCGGCGACCCGGATGGTGTCCTCGTCGTGCTCGACGACGATCAGCGTGTTGCCGAGGTCCTTGAGCCGGACCAGGGTCTCGATGAGCTTCTGGTTGTCGCGCTGGTGGAGCCCGATCGAGGGCTCGTCGAGGACGTAGAGCACGCCGACGAGGCCGGCGCCGATCTGGGTCGCGAGCCGGATTCGCTGGGCCTCGCCGCCGGACAGGGACCCTGACGGGCGGTCGAGGGAGAGGTAGTCGAGGCCGACGTCGAGCAGGAAGTTGAGCCGCTCCTGGATCTCCTTGAGCACCCGCTCACCGATCTGTCGCTCGCGGGCGGACAGGTCGAGGTCCCGGAGGTAGGCGGCGGCCTCGTTGATCGGCAGCGCGCAGACCTCCGCGATGTTCTTGCCGCCGCGGTCCTTCGGACCGAGCGTGACCGCCATCGACACCGGCTTGAGCCGGCTGCCCGCGCACACCGGGCACGGCACCTCGCGCATGAAGCCCTCGAAGCGCTCGCGGCTGGTGTCGCTCTCGGCCTCGCGGTGGCGGCGCTCGACGTACGTCCGGACGCCCTCGAAGTCGGCGTAGTAGGAGCGCTCGCGCCCGTAGCGGTTGCGGGTGACGACGTGGACCTTCGTCGAGTGCCCCTCGAGGATCGACTTCTGTGCCCTCGCCGGCAGCTGCTCCCACGGGGTGTCGACGTCGAAGCCGAGCTCCTCGCCGAGGGCGATCAGCAGGCGGCCGAAGTAGTCCGCGACGTGGGCGTGGCTCCACGGCTGCAGTGCGCCCTCGGCCAGCGTGGCGGTCGGGTCGGGGACGACCAGCTCGGGGTCGACCTCCATCCGGGTGCCGAGGCCGGTGCAGGACGGGCAGGCGCCGAACGGCGAGTTGAACGAGAACGACCGCGGCTCCAGGTCGTCGGTCTCGATGGGGTGCTCGTTGGGGCACGCCATCTTCTCGGAGAACTTGAGCTCCTGGCCGGAGTCGACGAGGTCGAAGACCACGAGCCCGCCGGCCAGGCCGAGCGCGGTCTCGACCGAGTCGGTGAGCCGGCGCTTCGCGCTCTCCTTGACCGCGAGCCGGTCGACGACCACCTCGATGGTGTGCTTGTACTTCTTGTCGAGCGTCGGCGGGCTGTCGAGGTTGTGGGTCTCGCCGTCGACCCGGGCCCGCGAGAAGCCCTGCGCCTGCAACTGCTTGAACAGCTCGACGAACTCGCCCTTGCGGCCGCGGACGACCGGGGCGAGGACCTGGAACCGGGTGCCCTCCTCGAGGGCGAGCATCCGGTCCACGATCTGCTGCGGCGTCTGCCGCTCGATCGGCGCGCCACAGGTCGGGCAGTGGGCGCGCCCGGCGCGGGCGTAGAGCAGGCGCAGGTAGTCGTAGACCTCAGTGATCGTGCCGACGGTCGAGCGGGGGTTCTTCGAGGTCGACTTCTGGTCGATCGAGACCGCCGGGGACAGGCCCTCGATGAAGTCCACGTCGGGCTTGTCCATCTGCCCGAGGAACTGGCGGGCGTAGGCCGACAGCGACTCGACGTAGCGACGCTGGCCCTCGGCGAAGATCGTGTCGAACGCGAGGCTGGACTTGCCCGACCCGGACAGGCCCGTGAAGACGATGAGGGAGTCGCGGGGAAGGTCGATCGAGACGTCCTTGAGGTTGTGCTCGCGCGCCCCACGGATGATCAGCTGATCCTGCACTACCGGTCCCTTGTCATTTTCGTCGGTCGAGCCTGTCGAGACCCTTCGAACAAGTGTTCGCCATCGTACGGCGTGCAGGCAAGCCCACGCGCCCGGAGAACAGCCTCTCACCCGCCACCGACAACGGCCCCGTCCGCGCCTGCACCCCGGCACTGGCCGGAGCATGATGGTCGGGTGACCCTCCACCTCCAGGCCGCCACCGACCGGCTGCTGGACACCGTCGACCGGCTCCGGGACGACGCCTGGTCCGCGCCCAGCCGCTGCACCGGCTGGACGCGCGCCCACGTGGTCGCCCACCTGGCGCTCAACGCCGAGGCCCTCACCGGCGTGCTCCGCGGCCTGCAGGACGGTTCGCCCGTGCCCATGTATGCCTCCGACCGGTCCCGCGACCGGGACATCGACGATCTCGCCGCACTGGCCGGCACCTCGACGGCCGCGGTGCGCGAGCGGCTCCGGGCCTCCGCCGAGGCGTTCGCGGAGGTGGTCGCCGTCGCGGAGGGGCTGCCTCCGGGGACCACCTTCGACCGGACCCCGGGTGGACGCGTGATGCGGGCGTCCGTCGTACCGCTCCTCCGCCTGCGCGAGGTCGAGATCCATCACGCGGACCTGGATGCGGGCTACTCCCCCTCCGACTGGCCGCCGGCGAACGCGATGGCGTTCCTGGCCAACGACGCCCGGGTCTACCGCGGCCCCGGCTTCCACGCGGTCGCCACCGACGAGCCCGCCCGGTGGGCGTTCGGGCAGCCCGGCGTCGACGCACCGACGGTCAGCGGCCCCCTCGGCGCGCTGGCCTGGTGGGCGACGGGACGCGACCCCGGACCAGTACTGTCCAGCACGAACGGGACTCTGCCGACGATGGAGGGACGATGACCTACACCGGAGAGGTGACGCCGGGCGGCGCACCGGACGTCCGCGAGCTCGGCTCGCTGACCATCACCAAGCTGGCTGTCGACGAGAAGATGTCGAACAACTGCTACCTGCTGCGGTGCACCAGCACCGGCGACCAGGTCCTCATCGACGCCGCCGACGGCGCGGACTCACTGCTGCCCCTGATCGGCGCTGCAGGGCTGGACGCCGTCGTCACGACCCATCAGCACTGGGACCACCACCGCGCCCTCGCGGCCGTCCACGAGGCGACCGGCGCCACCGTCGTCGCCGGCGAGCCGGACGCCGACGCGATCACCGAGCAGACCGGCGTCACCGTCGACCGTCGGGTCGGCGACGGCGACACCGTCGCCGTCGGCGACTGCACCCTCGAGGTCATCCGGATCACCGGCCACACGCCCGGATCGATCTGCCTGCTCTACCGCGACCCCTCCGGCCACCCGCACCTCTTCACCGGCGACTCGCTCTTCCCCGGCGGGGTCGGCAACACCTTCGGCGACGCCGACGCGTTCGCCTCGCTCATCGACGACGTCGAGACCAAACTGTTCGGCTCGCTCCCCGACGACACCTGGTTCTACCCGGGCCACGGCAACGACTCGACGCTCGGCAACGAGCGGCCGCACCTCGCGGAGTGGCGCGAGCGCGGCTGGTGACCTCGCCCGGCGACGAGCTCGTCCCGCTGTACGACGACGCCGGACGCCCGTCCGGCGAGGTGGTCACCCGGCGCGAGATGCGCGCGCGCAACCTGCGCCACGCGGCGACCGCCGTCGTGGTGCGCAACAGCGCCGGAGACGTCTATGTGCACCGGCGTACCGACACCAAGGACGTGTTCCCGGGCTACCACGACTTCGCAGCCGGCGGGGTGCTGCAGGTCGGCGAAGACCCTGAGCAGGCTGCCCTGCGCGAGGCCGCAGAGGAGCTCGGCGTCACCGGCGTGCCGCTGCAGCCGATCGGTGAAGCGGACTACGCCGACGCCCACACGAGCTACCACGCCTACTGCTTCACCTGCGTGTACGACGGCCCCATCACCTGGCAGCCGGAGGAGGTCGCCTGGGGCACATGGATGACGGTGGACGAGCTGCGCGACCGCCTCGCCACCGACCAGTTCGTTCCGGACACCGTCGCGCTGCTCTGGCCGCTCGACGACCCGACCGCCTGACCACGGCGCGCGTCGAGGCGCCCGGCCACGTCGTTGGTCGAGGGGGCCGGCCACGGCCCGTTGGTCGACGAGGCCGGCCACGGCCGTCTCGAGACCGCTGGCCACGGTGCCGGTACTCGCCCCACCCGTTGGTCGAGGAGGCCGGCCACGGCCGTCTCGAGACCGCCGGCCACGGTGCCGGTACTCGCCCCACCCGTTGGTCGAGGAGGCCGGCCACGGCCGTCTCGAGACCTCGGGCCACGGTGCTGGAACTCGCCCCCCGTTGGTCGAGGAGGCCGGCCACGGCCGTCTCGAGACCGCTGGCCATGATGCTGGTACTCGCCCATCGGCTGCGGTCCGTCGGTGGTGACGATCTCAACCGGCAGTGACGAGAGAGCTGGGTGCATGGCTGGGGCCGCCTGCCGGCTGCGGGGGTCTCGAGACGGTCGCGGGCGACCTCCTCGACCAACACGACACACCCGTTGGTCGAGGAGGCCGGTCACGGCCGTCTCGAGACCTCTGGCCATGGTGCTGGAAGGCTCCCCAACGCCCTCATGAATCACCAGAACCGGCACCTGTTCTCCACAAGCGTGGATCGAGAATTCCCTGTCCACAAGCGGGTCCTGACGTTGCTTCCTTCGCTGGAAACTGTCGGTGGTCGATGGGAGAATTCCTTCATGAACCTCGGACCCAGCACCCCGATCGGCCGCTTCGACGGCCACTCGGTGCCCGAGCTCCTGACCGAGCTCTCCGCCGGGGTCCGGGGACGCAACAGCCTCC
>DATMHM010000120.1:0-12838 GCA_035554935.1 Nocardioides sp.
CACCCCCTGCTCCTCGGCCGCGGCGATGTAGAGCGCGAGCACCGGGAGCACCGCGCCGTTCATCGTCATCGAGACGCTCATCTGGTCCAGCGGGATGCCGTCGAAGAGCGTGCGGGTGTCGTAGATCGAGTCGATCGCCACGCCCGCCATGCCGACGTCGCCGCGCACCCGGGGGTGGTCGGAGTCGTAGCCGCGGTGGGTGGCGAGGTCGAAGGCGACCGAGAGGCCCTTCTGGCCGGCCGCGAGGTTGCGGCGGTAGAAGGCGTTGGACTCCTCGGCGGTGGAGAAGCCGGCGTACTGCCGGATGGTCCACGGCTGCGTGGTGTACATCGTCGGGTACGGCCCGCGCAGGAACGGGCTCAGGCCCGGCCAGGTGTCGAGCGCGTCGAGGCCCTCGAGGTCGGCCGGCCCGTAGGACTGCTTGATCTCGATGCCCTCGGGGCTCTTCCAGCCCTCGGCGGCCGGGAGGTCGGGCACGACCGCCGAGGCGGCGTCCGGGGCCAGGGGCAGGCCGGCGAAGCTCTTCGGAATGCTGCTCATGCCAGCGTCTCCCCTTCGGTACCGCTCGTCCCTCGCGTACTCAGGACGAGCCTCGTGGCGGTCAGGAAGGCCAGGGCGTCGACGCCCATGGCCGCGGCGTCGTCGACCTCCGCGTCCACGGCGTCGGGCTTCCCGGCGATGATCACGTGCTGTGCGCCCGCGTCGCGCAGGGCGGCGATCGCCGCCGCACCCCACTCGCCGTAGGCGGTGTCGGTGCCGGCAAGGCACACGACGGGGCGGCTGCCGCCGGATCGGTACGACGCCACGAGCTCCTCGACGCCGGCGGTCGGTCCGGCGACCTCGACCGCGATGCCGCCGGCCGCGAACAGGTTGCTCACGAACGTGGCCCGTGCGGTGTGCTGGGCGATCGTGCCGAGGGTGGCGAGGAAGACCGGCGTCGCGGCGGGCTCGTCGCGCAGTGCCTCGAACGAGGCGCCGTAGCGGCGGACCCGGTCGTTGAGCGGGTCCGCGGCGCGCTCGGGCAGCGTCTCGGTGAGGTTCGGGAACTCGCTGACACCGGTCACCGGCCGCGTGCGGCGGGCGATCTGGGCCTCGCGCTTCTCGACGACCGCGGCGATCCGGGTGCGGAACGGGTCGAAGTCGTGGCCGCTCTCCCACTCCTGCTCGAGCTGCTGGAACTCCGCCCAGCCGGCCGCGGCCAGGTCGGCGGTGAGCTGCTCGACGGCGTAGGCGCCGCCGGCCGGGTCGGCGACCGCCGCGACGTGCGACTCGTCGATCAGCAGGTGATTGACGTTGCGCGCGATCCGGCGCCCGAAGGCCTCCGGGCGGCCGTTGGCGCTGTCGAACGGCAGCACGGTCACCGCGTCCGCACCGCCGACGCCCGCCGCGAAGGCGGCGACGGTGCCGCGGAGCATGTTGACGTAGGGGTCGTACTTGCTCAGCATCGGGCGGCTGGTGACGGCGTGCTGGCGCTGGGCCACCGGCTCGGAGACCCCGCTCAGCTCGAGCACCCGCGCCCAGAGGACCCGCGCGGCGCGCAGCTTCGCGATGGTCGGGAACTGCTCGTCGGTGGCGGCGTAGCGGAACTCGACCTGCGCGGCGGCGTCGTCGACCGACAGCCCGTGGTCGGTCAGCCAGCGCAGGTAGGCAACGCCCGCGGCGATCGACCAGCCGAGCTCCTGGGCGTCGCTCGCGCCGAGGTCGTGCGCCGCGGTGGCGTCGACGACGATCGCGCGGATGTCGTGCTGGTGGGCCTTGCGGGCGAGCGTCTGCAGCTCGGCGACGGCCTCGTCGACGGCGAGCGGCACGTCGCGCAGCATGACGCCGAGCGGGTCGATGCCGAGGTTGCTGTCGGGGTGCTTGGCGCCGGGGAGGTCGAGGAACGCCTCGGCCACGGCCGTCGTCGCCGACGGGGCGTCGAGGACGACGGGGGCGAGGTCGAGCAGCACGCCGGCGAGGGTGACGGCCACGTCGGTGGACTCGTCGGCCGCGAGCCACAGGCTGGTCACGCCGCCGTCCAGGTCCACGAGCGCGGCCTCATTGGCCGCCTTGGCGTCCGGGTCGTTGACCAGGCTGCGCACGTCCCAGGCACCTTGCCGGGTGGGGCGGACGGCGCTCGCCGCCGCGCCGGGCACGCCCAGCGGGGTGACGGCGATGCCGTCGAGGGTGGTGCGGGTCAGCTTGTCCCACACGGCACTGTCGGGGTCGCTGTCGCCGAGCTTCCGGGTCTTGCGGAGCACGGCGGCGGTGGCGGCCTCCCACTCGGCGCGCGTGTGCGCGTCCTCGGGCTGCGCCAACGTCAGGGGCGAGTCAGTCACGGACGACAACACTATCCGTGACACGACCGGTGTCACCGACCCTGTGAGATATGTCCGACTACCGGGCAGTAGCCCGGCGCCGGTCCCGCGCCGTCAGCCGCCGGTGGCCCGGCCGGCCCAGTCCGGCAGCTGCTGGAGGGCCCAGCGGTTGCCGTCCGGGTCCGCGAAGCGGACGAACCGGCCCCAGGCGAGGTCCTCCACGGCGGACACCTCGATCCCCCTCGCGGTCAGGTCCGCGTGCGTCGCGTCGGCGTCCGCGACGACCATCTGGAGGTTGTCGAGCGACCCGGGCGCCATCGCGGTGAGCCCCTTGCCGACGGCGATCGAGCATCCCGAACCCGGCGGGGTGAGCTGCACGAACCTGACCTCCTCGCTGACCGTCTGGTCGTGGTCGGCGTTGAAGCCGGCCCGCACGTAGAACTCCTTGGCCCGGTCGACGTCCGTCACGGGCACCAACACCAGCTCGAGCTTCATGTCCATGCGAAGGACCGTAGGCGTAAGCACCGACATCGCCGTCGCGACGACCCGGCGTTCCTGACCGTTCACCCGGACGCCACCGGAGGCGGACGCTCCCGAAACACGGGCCCGCCACGGTGGACACATGAGGATCGTGCTCGCGACCGAGACCTTCTACCCCGCCGTCGACAGCACCACGACGACGCTCAAGGCCACCGTGGACCGGCTGGTCGACCTCGGCCACGCCGTGCGGATCGTGGCGCCGGGGCCGGGCCTGGCGAGCTACCGCGGCTGCGACGTCGTACGGGTGCGGCCGCTCGAGCCCACGGGCGGCCAGGTGCGGGAGGCGATCGAGTCGTTCGAGCCCGACGTCGTCCAGGTGCACTCGCCGCGCAACGTCGGGCGCAAGGCGCTCAAGCACGCCGCGCGGGCCGGCGTCCCGACCGTCGCGGTCGAGCAGTCCGCCATCCTCGACCTCGCCGCCGACTACTGGCGGGCGAAGGTCGCCGAGCGCGCCGACAGGGTCCTGGTGACGTCGCCGTGGATGGTCGACCGGGCTGCCGAGATGGGGGTCGCCGCGCAGCTCTGGGAACCCGGCGTCGACACCCTCGCCTTCAACCCCACGCTGCGCGACCCGTGGCTGCACTCCTCGTGGGCGAGGGCGCGGTCGAAGGACGGCGCCCGGGTGGTGGTCGGCTACGTCGGCGGCCTCCACAGGCCCGCCGGCGTACGACGCCTGCCCGACCTGGCGCGGGTGCCGGGGATCCGCGTCGTGGTGATCGGCGACGGCCCCGACCGCGAGTGGCTGGCCCGCCGGATGCCGGCCGCCCGGTTCACCGGCCCGCTGTCGGTCGGCGACCTCACCGTCGCACTGCCCACCCTCGACGTGCTGGTCCACCCGGGCGAGCACGAGACCGACTGCCACGCGCTGCGCGAGGCCGCCGCGTCCGGCGTCCCCGTGGTGGCGCCGCGCGCCGGCGGCGCCCGCAGCGTCGTCGGTCACCTCGAGACCGGCGTCCTCTACGACAGCGGCGACCCCCGCGACCTGACCCGGGCGGTGACGTCGGTCGCCGCCGACCCCCAGCGGGACCTGCTCGGAGCCGCGGGCCGCCGACGCGCCCTTCAGCGGAGCTGGACGGACGCGGTGGACGAGCTCCTCGCCCGGCACCTGCCGGCACCGGCAGCCGCGCTGGCCTGATCCGGCCCTCAGGCCCTCAGGCCGTCGTGCCGGCGCCGGCCGACGGCGCGGGCCCGTCGAGCAGGATCCGTTCGGCACCCGCGTAGACGTTCATGGACGACCCGCGCAGGAACCCGACGAGGGTCATCCCGTGCTCCTCGGCGAGGTCGGCCGCGAGCGACGACGGTGCGGAGACCGCGGCCAGCGCCGGGATCCCCGCCATCACGGCCTTCTGCACGAGCTCGAAGGACGCCCGCCCGCTGACCACCAGGATCGTCTCCCGCAGCGGCAGCAGGCCCTCGCGCACGGCGTGGCCGACGACCTTGTCGACGGCGTTGTGCCGTCCCACGTCCTCCCGTACGACGAGCAGCTCGCCGCTCGCGGAGAAGAGCGCTGCCGCGTGCAGCCCGCCGGTGCGGTCGAAGACCCGCTGCGCCCGGCGCAGCCGGACCGGCAGCGACGCCAGCAGGTCGGGAGTGAGCCGGAGCGGGTCCTCGGCGACCGACCACGTCGTCGCCGTACGGACGGCGTCGAGGCTGGCCTTGCCGCACAGGCCGCACGACGACGTGGTGTAGAAGTTGCGCTCCAGCGAGACGTCGGGTGGTGGCAACGACGGGTCCAGGCCGACGTCGACCACGTTGTAGGTGTTGGCTCCGTCGTCGGTCGCGCCGGCGCAGTAGCGCGCGGAGAGCACGTCGGCGGCGGCCCGCACGACGCCCTCGCTGACGAGGAAGCCGACGGCGAGGTCGAAGTCGTCGCCCGGCGTGCGCATCGTGATCGTCAGGGCCCGCCCGCCGACCCGGATCTCCATCGGCTCCTCGGCGGCCAGGGTGTCGGGCCGCTCGTCGACGGCGCCGCCCCGGATCCGGACCACCCGGCGCCGCGCCGTCACCCGTCCCATGGCCGCCTCGTCCCCCGCTCAGCCCGCGTCGTCAACGGGCTCCAGCCGCACGATGACGCCCTTGGAGGTCGGCGTGTTGCTGACCGCCGCGACGCTGTCGAGGGGCACCAGCACGTTGGTCTCCGGGTAGTACGACGCGGCGGACCCGCGCGCGGCGGGATAGCCCACCACCCGGAACCCCGCGGCCCGGCGCTCCGAGCCGTCGGTCCAGATGCTGACGATGTCGACGAGCGAGCGGTCCGCGATGCCGAGCTCGGCGAGGTCGTCGGGGTTGACCATCACGATCCGCCGGGCGTCGTGGATGCCGCGGTAGCGGTCGTCCATCGCGTAGGGGATGGTGTTCCACTGGTCGTGCGAGCGCAGGCTCTGCAGCACGAGGTGCCCGGGCGGGGCGCTGATCATCTCGTGGTCGTTGCACGTGAAGACGGCCTTGCCACTGGGCGTGGGGAACACGTGCCGGTTGACGGGGTTGGGCAGCCGGAAGCCGCCGGGCACCGCGACGCGGGCGTTGAAGTCGTCGAAGCCCGGCACGACGCGCGCGATCCGGTCCCGGACCAGGGCGTAGTCGGCCTCGAAATCCGCCCACGGGATCGTCCCGGCCGCCGGGTCCTCGCCGAGCGTGCGGCGGGCGAGCCGGCAGATGATCGCGACCTCGCTGAGCAGGTGCGGGGACGCCGGGTCCAGCCGGCCGCGGGACTGGTGCACCTCGCTCATCGAGTCCTCGACCGTCACGAACTGCTCGCCCGTCGCCTGCACGTCACGATCGCTGCGCCCGAGGGTCGGCAGGATCAGCGCGGTGTCGCCGCACACCGTGTGGGAGCGGTTCAGCTTGGTCGAGACCTGCACCGTGAGCCGGCAGCGGCGCAGCGCCGCCTCGGTGACGTCGCTGTCGGACATGGCGCGCACGAAGTTGCCGGCGACGCCGACGAACACGCGGGCGCGGCCGTCGCGCATCGCCCGCACCCCGGCGACGGAGTCGTAGCCGTGCTCCCGCGGCGGCACGAAGTCGAACTCCTCCGCGAGCGCGTCGAGGAAGCTGTCGGGCACCCGCTCCCAGATGCCCATCGTCCGGTCGCCCTGCACGTTGCTGTGCCCGCGGACCGGGCAGACGCCGGCGCCGGGGCGGCCGATGTTGCCGCGGAGCAGCAGGAAGTTGACGATCTCACGGATCGTCGGCACGCCGTGCCGGTGCTGGGTGAGGCCCATCGCCCAGCAGACGATGACCTTCCGGCTGCGCAGCACCTCGCGGTGCACGGCCTCGATCTCGTCGCGGTCGAGACCGGTCGCCCGGAGCACGTGGTCCCAGGTGACGGTCCGCGCGTGGGCCACGAATTCGTCGTACCCGACGGTGTTCGCGTCGACGAACGCCCGGTCGACGACGGTGCCGGGCGCGGCCTCCTCGGCCTCGAGCAGCAGCCGGTTGAGCATCTGGAAGAGCGCCAGGTCCCCGCCGGGCCGGATCTTGAGGAAGCGGTCGGCGATGACGGTGCCCTTGCCGACGACGCCGCGCACCTTCTGCGGGTTCTTGAAGCGGATCAGGCCGGCCTCGGGCAGCGGGTTGACCGCGATCACCCGGCCGCCGTTGCGCTTGGTCTCCTCGAGCGCCGTCAGCATCCGCGGGTGGTTGGTGCCGGGGTTCTGGCCGACGACGAGGACCAGGTCGGACTGGTGGATGTCGTCGAGCGACACGCTGCCCTTGCCGATGCCGAGGGTCTCGCCGAGCCCGGAGCCGCTCGACTCGTGGCACATGTTCGAGCAGTCGGGAAGGTTGTTGGTGCCGTAGGCGCGGGCGAAGAGCTGGAGCAGGAACGCGGCCTCGTTGTTGAGCCGCCCGGACGTGTAGAACATCGCCTCGTCGGGCGAGTCGAGCCCGTTGAGCTCGTCGGCCACGATGCCGAGGGCGTCGTCCCAGCCGATCGGCTCGTAGTGCGTCGCGCCGGGCCGCTTCACCATCGGCTCGGTCAGCCGGCCCTGCTGGTTCAGCCACAGGTCGGACTTGGCGTCCAGCTCGGCGACGGAGTGCTCGGCGAAGAACTCACGGGTGACCCGGCGCGTGGTGGCCTCGTCGCTGACGTGCTTCGCACCGTTCTCGCAGTACTCGTTGACGTGCCGGTCCTTCGGGTCCGGCCAGGCGCAACCCGGGCAGTCGATGCCGTCGGCCTGGTTGAGGCCCAGCAGGGTGAGGGCGGTACGGCGCGGGCCCGCCTGCGCGAGCGAGTACTCCATCGCGTGCGCGACCGCGGGCAGGCCCGCCGCGTAGGTCTTGGGCGGGGTGACCTCGAGGTCGTCCGTCGGGTCCTCGTTCGACCGCATCGCTCGCCATCCTCGTTCCGGGATCCGTCCATCGCGCGATGGACGACATCGATCTTTCCACGCTCGCGTGAAGGATCGCGGTCGACCGCTCGCACGCACTGGCAGACTGCGTCCATGGAGCTGTCCGCGGACGTCGACGACGATGCCGTCGGGACCGGTCGCGCCCGTCGCGTCGCTCCGGTGCAGGAGCTGCTCGACGCCCTTCCCCCGGGTGTGGTGGTGACCGCCGCCGCCGAGGTCGAGAAGTACCGCGAGGACTTCGCCCGCGACGGCTCGGCGGGCACGCCGGCCGCCGTGGTCCGCGCCCAGACCGCGGAGCAGGTGCAGGTCGCGGTCCGGTGGGCCGCGCGCCACCGGGTCCCGGTCGTGCCGCGCGGCGCCGGCACCGGGCTGTCCGGCGGGTCCTCCGCCGTCGAGGGCGGCCTCACCATCTCGCTCGACCGGATGCGGTCGGTGGAGATCGACGCCGCGAGCCAGGTCGCCGTCGTCGAGCCCGGCGTCCTGAACGCCGAGGTCAAGCGCGCCGCCGCGGAGCACGGGCTCTGGTACCCGCCCGACCCGTCGTCGTACGAGATCTGCTCCATCGGCGGCAACCTCGCCACCAACGCGGGCGGCCTGTGCTGCGTGAAGTACGGCGTCACCACCGACTACGTCCTCGGGATGGACGTCGTGCTCGCCGACGGCACCCTCGTCCGGCTCGGCGGCAAGCAGATCAAGGACGTGGCGGGCCTGTCGCTGATGAAGCTGTTCATCGGCAGCGAGGGAACGCTCGGCGTGATCACCCGGGCGGTGCTGCGGCTGATCCCGGTGCAGGTCGCGGGCGCCACGCTCGTCGGCACGTTCGCCACGATGACCGACGCGTCCCGCGCCGTGGTCGCCATCCGCAGCCGGGTCCGCTGCTCCATGCTCGAGCTGATGGACAACGTCTCCATCAACGCCGTCGAGGACTGGCGCTCGCACGGCCTCGACCGCGCGGCCGGGGCGCTGCTCATCGCGCAGTCCGACGCGCCCGGCCACGCCTGCGCCGCCGAGGTCGAGGTGATCAGCGAGTGCTGCGAGGCGGCCGGCGCCGAGGTCTTCACCACCACCGACGCGACCGAGGCGGACCTCTTCGTCGCCGCCCGCCGCAATGCCTTCCACGCCCTCGAGAGCCGCGGCAGCGTGCTGTTCGAGGACGTGGGAGTCCCGGTCCCGCTGCTGCCCGACCTGGTCGACGGCATCGCCGCGATCGCGAGCGACTGCGGGGTCGAGATCGCCCTCGTCGCCCACGCCGGCGACGGCAACACCCACCCGCTCGTCGTGTACAACGCCGCGGACCCGGCCTCGGTCGCCGGCGCCCGGCAGGCCTTCGACGCGGTGATGGCGCTCGCGATCCGGCTCGGCGGCACCATCACCGGCGAGCACGGGGTCGGCCGGGCGAAGAAGGGGTCGCTCCCCGACCAGCTCGGTCCTGACGTGATGGCCCTCAACCGGCGCGTCAAGGACGCATTGGACCCCGACGGCATCCTGAACCCGGGAGCCGTCCTGTGAGCGAGCCCCGTGAGCACGAGGAGTGAGATGAGCATCGTCAGCCGCCACCTGTTCGGCCCCGGCCCGACCAACCCCTACCCCGAGGCGACCGAGGCCCTGGCCCGCCCGCTGCTGGGCCACCTCGACCCGGAGTTCCTGGCCCTGATGGACGAGACGTGCGACCGGCTGCGCACCGCGTGGGGCACCGCCAACGCCCGCACCCTGCCGCTCTCGGCGACCGGCTCGGCCGGCATGGAGGCGGCATTCGTCAACACGGTCCACCCCGGCGACGTCGTGGTGGTCGCGGTCAACGGCCTGTTCGGGCAGCGGATGTGCGAGGTCGCGAGCCGCTGCGGCGCGGAGGTGATCGCCGTCCAGCACACCTGGGGCACGCCGGTCGATCCCGAGCGCGTGCTCGCCGCGCACCCGAGGCCGGCGATCGTCGCCGCGGTGCACGCCGAGACCTCCACCGGGGTGCGGTCCGACATCGCCGCCCTCGGCGCCGCGGTCCACGAGTCCACCGACGCGCTGCTCGTCGTCGACGCGGTCACCTCGATCGGCGGGATCGAGCTGCGTGCCGACGACTGGGGCGTCGACGTGGGCTACGCCGGCACCCAGAAGTGCCTCGGCGTCGCGCCCGGACTCGCTCCGTTCACGATCAACGACCGCGCCTTCGCGCGACGGGTCGAGCGGCCGCGCTCGTGGTACCTCGACCTGGGCCTGCTCGGCGGGTACGTCGGCGAGGCCGGCGCCGGCGGCTCGGGTGGCCGGACCTACCACCACACCGCGCCCGTGGCGATGGTCGCCTCGCTGCACGCCGGGTTGGGCCGGGTCCTCGACGAGGGCCTCGAGGCGGTCTGGGACCGGCACGCCGCGGCCGGTCGGGCACTGCAGGACGGTCTCGAGGCGATGGGCCTGGAGCTCTTCGCACAGAAGGACTCCCGGCTGCCCGACCTGACGACGGTGCGGGTCCCGGACGGCGCCGACTCGGCCGCCGTACGACAGGCGCTGCTGGCCGACTACGACATCGAGATCGGCGCCGGGGTCGGCGAGTTCGCGGACTCGGTGTGGCGGATCGGGCTGATGGGCCCCAACGCCCGGCCGGACTCGGTCGCCCTCGTCCTGGGCGCCCTCGGCGAGGTCCTCGGCCGCTGACGCCGGGCGGCGTCGGGGGCGTCACCTGGATCCGTCGAGCGGGTAAGGCTTGCCTTACGTGCATATCTCACATGATCCGCGTCACCTACCGGTCAGTAGCGGGGGTAGCGTGGCCCCTCGTGGCAACGACGACGCGACCCGAATTGGTGAAGGGCTCCCGTGCAGCCCGTTCGACCATCGCCCTGAAACTCCTGATGGCACTGAGCGGCCTGCTGTTCATCGGCTTCGTGCTGGGACACATGTACGGCAACCTCAAGGCCTTCTCCGGCGAGGAGAAGTTCAACGACTACGCCCACCACCTGCGCGAGCTCGGCGAGCCGATGCTCCCGCACGAGGGCTTCCTGTGGATCATGCGCGTCGGCCTCATCGCCGCGCTCGTCATCCACGTCGTCTGCGCGGTGATCCTCTGGCAGCGCGCCGCGAAGGCCCGGCCGGTGAAGTACGTCGCCAAGAAGAACACCGGCTCCTCGCTCTCCTCGCGCACCATGCGCTGGGGCGGCCTGACGCTGCTGGTGTTCATCGTGTGGCACCTGCTGAACTTCACGATCGTCAAGGTCAACCCGAGCAACGGCGAGACCGGTGACCCGGACGGCAGCGCCTACAACCTGCTGGTCGACACCTTCGACCTGTGGTGGATGACGCTCATCTACCTGGTCGCGATGCTCGCCCTGGGCTTCCACCTCCACCACGGGACGTTCAGCTCGCTGCAGACGCTGGGGTACACGAACTCCGCCACCTCCCGCGCCCGCGCCCGTGCGGCGGGCTGGGTCGTCGCCATCGTCATCGCCGGCGGCTTCTCGCTGGTTCCGCTCGCCGTGCTCGCCGGCATCATCGAGAAGTAAGGGGCCAACGACATGGCTGCAGGAACCCACTACCTCCCCGGTCTGACCGCGACCAACGAGCCGTCGGTGCAGACCTCCGACGACGCCGCCGGCTTCTACGAGCTCGGCGAGAAGCTGGTCGACGAGAAGGCCCCCACCGGTCCCATCGACGAGCGCTGGAGCACCCGCAAGTTCGAGGGTCGCCTGGTCAACCCGGCGAACCGCCGCAAGCTCGACATCATCATCGTCGGCACCGGCCTCGCGGGCGGCGCGGCCGCCGCGACGCTCGGCGAGGCCGGCTACAACGTCAAGTCGTTCTGCTACCAGGACTCGCCCCGCCGCGCGCACTCGATCGCCGCTCAGGGTGGCATCAACGCGGCGAAGAACTACCGCGAGGACGGCGACTCGACGTACCGCCTCTTCTACGACACGGTCAAGGGCGGCGACTACCGCTCGCGCGAGTCGAACGTCTACCGCCTCGCCGAGGAGTCGGCGAACATCATCGACCAGTGCGTCGCGCAGGGCGTCCCCTTCGCCCGCGAGTACGGCGGCCTCCTCGACAACCGCTCCTTCGGCGGCGTCCAGGTCTCCCGCACCTTCTACGCCCGCGGCCAGACGGGCCAGCAGCTGCTGCTCGGCGCCTACCAGGCCATGGAGCGCCAGGTCGCGGCCGGCACGGTCGAGGCGTTCACCCGCCACGAGATGCTCGAGCTGATCGTCGTCGACGGCAAGGCTCGCGGCATCGTCGCGCGCGACATGGTGACCGGCGCGATCGAGACCCACCTCGCCGACGTCGTCGTGCTCGCCTCCGGCGGCTACGGCAACGTCTTCTACCTCTCGACCAACGCCATGGGCTCCAACGTCACCGCCGCGTGGCGTGCGCACCGCAAGGGCGCCTACATGGCGAACCCCTGCTACACGCAGATCCACCCGACCTGCATCCCGGTGTCGGGCGCGCACCAGTCGAAGCTGACCCTGATGTCGGAGTCGCTGCGCAACGACGGCCGGATCTGGGTGCCGAAGAAGGTCGAGGACTGCGAGAAGGACCCGCGCCAGATCCCGGAGTCCGACCGCGACTACTTCCTCGAGCGGATCTACCCGTCCTTCGGCAACCTGGTCCCCCGCGACATCGCCTCGCGTGCGGCGAAGTACATGTGCGACGAGGGCCGCGGCGTCGGTCCCCAGGTCGCCGAGGTCGGCCCCGACGGCGAGGAGCGCCTCGTCCGTCGCGGCGTCTACCTCGACTTCACCGACGCCATCCAGCGGATGGGCAAGGACAAGGTCGAGGAGAAGTACGACAACCTCCTCGACATGTACGAGCGGATCACGGGCGAGAACCCCTACGAGGTGCCGATGCGCATCTACCCCGCCGTGCACTACGTGATGGGCGGCCTGTGGGTCGACTACGAGCTGCAGTCCAACATCGAGGGCCTGTTCGTCGCCGGTGAGGCGAACTTCTCCGACCACGGCGCGAACCGCCTCGGCGCCTCCGCCCTGATGCAGGGCCTGGCCGACGGCTACTTCGTGCTGCCGAACACCATCCGCGAGTACCTCGCCGACGGCCCGTTCGAGAAGGTCGACGAGAGCAACCCGGCCGTGGTCGAGGCGCTCGCCTCGGTCAAGGAGCGGGTCAACAAGTTCATGTCGATCAACGGCACCCGCTCGGTCGAGAGCTACCACAAGGAGCTCGGCTCGATCATGTGGGAGTACTGCGGCATGGACCGCAACGCGGAGGGCCTCAAGACCGCGATCCAGAAGATCCGCGACCTGCGCGCCGACTTCTGGACCAACGTCAAGGTGCTCGGCTCGGCCGACAACATCAACCAGGACCTCGAGAAGGCCGGCCGCGTCGCCGACTTCCTCGAGCTCGGCGAGCTGATGTGCATCGACGCCCTCAACCGGCGCGAGTCCTGCGGCGGTCACTTCCGGTCCGAGTCGCAGACCGAGGACGGCGAGGCGCTGCGCCACGACGAGGAGTTCGCCTACGTCGCGGCCTGGGAGTGGGGCGGCGACTCGAACGACGGCGGGCAGCCGGTCCTGCACAAGGAAGACCTGATCTACACGGCCATCGAGATGAAGCAGAGGTCCTACAAGTGAAGTTGACACTCAAGATCTGGCGGCAGGAGAACCCCACCGCCACGGGTGCGATCCACACGTACGAGCTCGACGGCGTCTCGAAGGACATGTC
>DATMHM010000121.1:0-15188 GCA_035554935.1 Nocardioides sp.
GTAGTCCATGATCGACTGCGCCATCCGGACGTCCGGGTCGTCGGTGAGGCCGGCGGGCTCGAAGCGCAGGTTGGTGAACTTCGAGACGTAGGTCTCCAGCGGGACGCCGTACTGCAGGCCGATCGAGACCGCGATCGAGAAGGCGTCCATCACGCCGGCCAGGGTCGAGCCCTGCTTGCCGAGCTTGAGGAAGATCTCGCCGAGGGAGTTGTCGTCGTGCGCGCCCGAGGTCATGTAGCCCTCGGCGCCGGCCACCGTGAAGGAGGTCGTACGGGCCTGGCGGGACTTCGGGAGGCGCTTGCGGGTCGGCGCGTAGACGACCTTCTCCACGACGGCGGGCGTCTCGACCTCGTCGACGTCCGCGGCGGCCGCGGCAGCAGCCGCGTCCTTCTTGGCCTTGCCGCCGCCGTCGGCCAGGGGCTGGCCGACCTTGCAGTTGTCGCGGTAGATCGCGGTGGCCTTGAGGCCCAGCTTCCACGACTCCATGTAGATCTGCTCGATCTCCTCGACCGTCGCCGACTCCGGCAGGTTGACGGTCTTGGAGATGGCGCCCGACAGGAACGGCTGGCAGGCGGCCATCATCTTGACGTGGCCCATGGGCTTGAGCGCGCGCTCGCCCATCGCGGTGTCGAACACCTCGTAGTGCTCCGGCTTGAGGCCGGGGGCGTCGACGACGTGGCCGTGCTCGCCGATGTAGGCGACGATCGCCTCGATCTTCTCCTCGTCGTAGCCCAGCTTCTTCAGGGCCCGCGGGATGGTCTGGTTGACGATCTGCAGCGAGCCCCCGCCGACGAGCTTCTTGAACTTCACCAGGGAGAAGTCGGGCTCGATGCCGGTGGTGTCGCAGTCCATCATGAAGCCGATGGTGCCGGTAGGGGCGAGCACCGAGGCCTGCGCGTTGCGGTAGCCGTTGGTCTTGCCCAGGTCGACGACCTTCGCCCACTCCTCGGTCGCCAGCTTGTGCACCTCGGCGTCGGCGATGTGCAGGGTGCGCACGTCGTCGTTGGCGGCCTGGTGCTTGCGCATCACCCGCTGGTGGGCCTCGGCGTTGCGGGCGTAGCCGGCGTAGGGGCCGACGATCGCGGCGAGCTCCGCCGAGCGTCGGTACGACGTCCCGGTCATCAGCGACGTGATGGTGGCCGCCATCGCGCGGCCGCCGTCGGAGTCGTAGCCCAGGCCCATCGCCATCAGCAGCGCGCCGAGGTTGGCGTAGCCGATGCCGAGCTGGCGGTAGTCGCGGGTGGTCTCGCCGATCGGGTCGGTCGGGAAGTCGGCGAAGCAGATCGAGATGTCCATCGCGGTGATGATCAGCTCGACGGCCTGCGCGAAGAGCGGGGCGTCGAAGGTGTCGTCGTCGCGCAGGAACTTCAGCAGGTTGAGCGAGGCCAGGTTGCACGAGGAGTTGTCGAGCGACATGTACTCCGAGCACGGGTTGGACGCGGTGATCCGGCCGGTCTCGGGGTTGGTGTGCCAGGCGTTGATCGTGTCGTCGTACTGCAGGCCCGGGTCGGCGCAGGCCCACGCCGCCTCGCTGATCTTGTGGAACAGGCTGCGGGCGTCGACGGTCTCGATGACCTCGCCGGTGCTGCGGGCGCGCAGGCCGAACTCGGTGCCGTTCTCGACGGCCTTCATGAACTCGTCGGTGACGCGGACGGAGTTGTTGGCGTTCTGGTACTGCACGGACGTGATGTCCTTGCCGCCCAGGTCCATGTCGAAGCCGGCGTCGCGCAGGGCGCGGATCTTGTCCTCCTCGCGCCACTTCGTCTCGACGAACTCCTCGATGTCGGGGTGGTCGACGTCGAGGACGACCATCTTGGCCGCACGTCGCGTCGCGCCGCCCGACTTGATGGTGCCCGCCGAGGCGTCGGCGCCGCGCATGAAGGAGACCGGGCCGGACGCCGTACCGCCGGAGCGCAGCAGCTCCTTGGACGAGCGGATCCGGGAGAGGTTGAGGCCGGCGCCCGAGCCGCCCTTGAAGATGAAGCCCTCTTCCTTGTACCAGTTCAGGATCGAGTCCATCGAGTCATCCACCGAGAGGATGAAGCAGGCCGACACCTGCTGCGGGGACTGCGTGCCGACGTTGAACCAGACCGGAGAGTTGAAGGAGAAGTACTGGTTGGCCAGCAGCCAGGTCAGCTCGTGCTCGAAGATCTCCGCGTCCGCCGCCGTCGCGAAGTAGCCGTGGTCGACGCCCGCCTCGACGTAGCGCGACACGACGCGGTCGATGAGCTGGCGCAGGCCGGTCTCGCGCTCGGGGGTGCCGACCGCGCCCCGGAAGTACTTGGTGGTCACGATCG
This sequence comes from Nocardioides sp., assembly GCA_035554935.1. Taxonomy (GTDB): domain Bacteria; phylum Actinomycetota; class Actinomycetes; order Propionibacteriales; family Nocardioidaceae; genus Nocardioides. Next base: position 2,298 of record DATMHM010000121.1, read on the forward strand.
TCGAGGCGTTGAGCGACCAGAAGTCGGGGAACTCGACGCCGATCTGCTCGAAGACGGTCTCGCCGGTCTTCCAGTTGGTCTGGACGACGTCGCGCCGCTCCCAGGTGATCTCGTCGTAGGGGTGCACGCCCTCGGTGCTGAAGACCCGCTCGATCTTCAGGCCCTTCTGGGTGGCCGTCTTGTTGCTGGCCGTCTCGGTCATGACTCTCCTGGTCTGTGCGGTGGGCGGTGTCGGCGGTGCTTCAACTACCTGCTCCGCAATGGCGGAGCAAAGGGAAGATGGTGGCCCGGCAGGCAGCTTCCCCACTACCTGCCGGGCGTCTGTGGTCAGCCCGTCGGGGCTGGTTCGCTCTGCAGCTGGCGCTCGGCGCGCAGGAGGGCGATCTCGTTCTCGAAGTCGGCCGCGGAGTCGAACCCGCGGTAGACCGACGCGAAGCGGAGGTAGGCCACCTCGTCGAGGCGGCGCAGGGGCGGGAGGATCGCCAGGCCCACCTCGTGGGCGGCGATCTCGGGGCTGCCGGCCAGCCGGAGCTGGTCCTCGACCTCCTGGCCCAGCCGGGCCAGGTCGTCCTCGTCGACGGGGCGGCCCTTGCACGCCTTCCGGACGCCGGACACCGCCTTCTCGCGGGTGAACGGCTCGGTGGCGCCCGAGCGCTTGAGGACGGTCAACTGCATCAGCTCGACCGTGGTGAACCGCTTCTCGCACGACGGGGACTGGCAGACCCGCCGGCGGCGGATCGAGCAGCCGTCCTCCGCGACCCGCGAGTCGAGGACCTTGGTGTCGTTGTGCTTGCAGTACGGACAGTGCACGAGACCCCTCCTCCCGGGTACTGCTGTGGACAGAGTGCGATGCTGGTGTGGATATCTCCCCCGCATCCTGTGGGCAAATGACCCACGTCCTGTGGACTAGATGTGGAGAACTACATCGTTGTAACTACTAGATGTAGTGGTAACCGTACGCCCCGACCACCACGCGTGCAAGGCCGGGGCGCACCGTGTCGCCGGAACTCTCCACTCGCCCCGTGTTTGCGCAGGTCAGCGCCACGACGCGGGTTTTCGCAGTAGGTTCAGTCACCGGCGTGTCACGGGTCGCACGCCTCCACCCCCCGCCCCCAGGAGCCCCCCCATGACCACACTGCGCACCCGCCGGACCCTCGCTGCGACCGCCCTGGTCGCCGCGCTCCCCTTCGCGCTGACGGCCTGCGCCGAGGCCGCCGAGAAGGCGGCCGAGGAGGCTGCCGAACAGGCCATCGAGGAGAACGGCGGCGGCGACGTCGACATCGACGTGGACGACGGCGAGGTCAAGGTCGAGAACAGCGACGGCTCCGTCGTCATCGGAGGCGGCGACCTCCCCGAGGACTTCCCGAAGGACGCGGTCCCCGTGGTCGGCGAGGTGCAGTACGCCAACTCCACGACCACCCCGGACGGCCGGGGCTGGACCGTCTCCACGACCGCCGGCGGCAGTCCCGAGGACGCACTGGCCGAGGCGCGGTCGGCGCTCGAGGACGCCGGCTTCAGCGAGCAGGGCGGCGGCCTGGGCGGCGCCCACGTGGCGATGCAGAGCGACGAGTACGCCGTCGTGCTGACCGCAGCCGACACGGGCAGCGGCGGCACGGGCCTCGTGTACGTCGTCACCACGCATCGGTCAGAATGACCGCCGTGGCGGTAGGCAAGCGATCGGGCGACAGGAGCAGGGGCAGGGCGAGGTTCCGGCTCGACCTCCTGGCGCTCGCCCTCGGGATCACCTTCGCCGTCGTCGCGTGGGGATACCTCGTGCTCGCCGCGATCGACTTCGGCTCGACCGCGCGCCACGACGGCAAGGGCAGCGCCTGGGTGTTCCTGGCGATCGCGTCCGTCGGTGGCATGCTGTGCCTCTTCCTCGCCTTCATGCTGGCCGTCCGGCTCTTCCGCGCCATCGGCATGACGTCCTCGCCGGAGCCGCGCCCGACGCGGGACCGGAACGCGCCGAAGGGTGGCAAGCGCGCCGCTCGATGAGCCGGGCGCCTGCCACCCCTCGCTTTCCCCTACTCCGCCGCCGGGGTCGAGGCGACGACGGAGAGCCTTGTGGTGCGCTGCCGCGTCAGTCGGCGGCGGGCACGCGCAGCTGCTGGCCGGCGTAGACCAGGCTGCCGTCGAGGGCGTTCAGCTCCTCGATCTTCGCCATCGCGCCACGCACGTCGCCGCCGGTCACGGCCGCGACGTCACTGGCGATGTCCCACAGCGTGTCGCCCGGAGCGACGGTCACGACCTCGATCGCCGGGGCCACGCCCTCCTCGCGGGTCGCGGCGGAGCCGGCTGCCAGGGAGACCGCGACGGCGGCGACGACCGCGAGGGCGAGCAGGAACACGACCACGCGCCCACGGCGGGTCAGCCGGACGGAGCCGCCGGGCCGGACTGCCGTACGGGCTGCGGGACGGGCGGGACGGGCCGCGGGGCGGACCGGGGCGAGGGTGATCGTGCTCATGGTGACCTCCGGGGGAAGTGGGTGGCCCTTGTCTAGTGACGAGGTCCGACGGAAGTGGCGGTCGGAGCGTTCGATCAGGCGTTCGATCGAACACGTGTACGAGAGTAGATCAGGTGTTCGAACAAATCCAGCACCAGTTCGAAATCCTGTTCGAAGCGCGTGTCGCGACACGCACTTCGAACAGGTGTTTGAAACACCTCCCCCGGATCCGTTAGCGTCGGGGGCACACCAGGACCGGTCGCGCTCCCCGGGCGCGCCGGCCCGCACCGGGCGAACTGGAGGCATCCCCATGGCTGAGCGCAAGTCGGGCCGCAGCGTGACCGAGCTGCCGGACGGCCCCCCGGACGCGACCGGCCTCACGCCGCGCCAGCAGCGGGTCCTGGCCCACATCAAGGACAGCATCGAGAAGCGCGGCTACCCGCCGAGCATGCGTGAGATCGGCCAGGCCGTCGGACTCACCAGCACCTCGAGCGTCGCCCACCAGCTGCGCGTGCTGGAGGAGAAGGGCTACCTCAAGCGCGACCCGAACCGGCCCCGCGCCCTCGAGGTGTTCCTGCCCGAGGTGATGGCGGCCCGCCGCGCGATGGGTACGGCGGACGAGGGCACCTTCGACGAGACCGGCATCGGCGACGCGGCACCGGTGCCCGCCAACGTCCCGGTCGTCGGCCGGATCGCCGCCGGCGGCCCGATCCTCGCCGAGGAACGCGTCGAGGACGTCTTCCCGCTCCCCCGCCAGCTCGTCGGCGACGGCCAGCTGTTCCTGCTCGAGGTCAGCGGCGAGTCGATGATCGAGGCGGCCATCTGTGACGGCGACTATGTGGTGATCCGCCAGCAGCCGACCGCCGAGAACGGCGAGATCGTCGCGGCGATGATCGACGGAGAGGCCACGGTCAAGACCTTCCAGCGCAAGGACGGCCGGGTCTGGCTGCTCCCCCACAACCCGGCCTTCGATCCGATCGACGGCACCAACGCCACCATCCTGGGCAAGGTGACCGCGGTGCTGCGCCGGGTCTGATCCGGAGACGGCCGAACGGGCGGACGGCAGGTAGGGTCTGGGCGTCATCACCCCCCTGACCAGAGGCCCTGCATGAGTTCTCGGATCCGCCTTCCCCTGGCTGCTGCGCTCGTGGCACTGCTCGCCGCGTTGCTCGGCGTCCCGCTGCTGGGCTCGCCCGCCCGCGCCGACGACCCGGCCGCACCGGTCGGCCCCGCAACGCCGGCGGCCGCCAGCCCCCGCGAGACGGCGGAGGAGGCGCTCGACGCGGTCGAGGAGATCCTCGAGGGCGAGCCGGTCACGGAGGCCCCGGTGACCGAGCACGCCGCGGAGGGCAAGGACCTCACCCTGGCACTGCGCGACCTCGCGGCAAGCCGTGCCGCCCTGCCGAAGGCGAAGCGCGCGACCGCCGCCCGGCTGCTGGCGCGCCCCACCGACAACCCGGCGACCTGCACCGACCCGACGACCGGCGACCTGGTCTGCTACGCCCCGGGGGACTCGAAGCGCTACTGCAACTCGATGGTCTGCATCCACTGGGTCTCGCGCGCCGACGACCGCCGCAACGGCGTACCCACCGAGAACGACGGCCGCGCCGGCTCCTACCCGGGCACCAACGGCTCGGTGCCCGACTACGTCGAGTACAGCCTGGCCACGGTCACCCGCGTCGCCCAGCGCTACCTCGCGGCCGGCTACCGCCCCGTCGTGGGCGACGGCAGCTCCGGCGGCGACGCCCGTCCCGACGTCTACCTCGGCCAGCTCGGCGACATCGGCGTCTACGGCTACTGCGCCCCCGACGGTGGCTGGGTGGAGGAGCACGTCCCTGCTGCGGGCTACTGCGTGCTCGACAACGACTACGCCGAGTTCGGCATCTCCCCCCGTGCGGCACTGCAGGTCACGGCCGCCCACGAGTACTTCCACGCCGTCCAGTTCGCCTACGACATCAGCGAGGACGCCTGGCTGATGGAGGCCACCGCGACCTGGGCCGAGGACGAGCTCTACGACGGCATCAACGACAACTGGGCCTACCTGCCCTACGGCCCGCTCGGGCGTCCGCACCAGTCGCTCGACCTCTACAGCGACCTCTCGCAGTACGGCACCTGGATCTTCTTCCGGTTCCTCGGCGAGCGCTACACCTCCTCCGCGGCCGGCATGCCGGTGATCGTGCGCGAGATCTGGGAGCGGGTCGCCGACGAGGACGGGATGTACTCCGTGCAGGCCCTGCGCGCCGTCCTCGCCCGGCGCAGCACCTCGCTCGGCACCCAGCTCGCGTGGTTCAACGTCTGGAACCGGCGCCCGGCGACCTTCTACGAGGAGGGCCGCGCCTACCAGCCGGCGCCCACTCGCGGCACCTTCACCCTGCGGCCGGCCGACCGCAGCGGCACCGCGCGGTTCCGCCTCGACCACCTGACGGCAAGCACCTACCGCTTCCAGAAGAAGTCCACGATGACCGGCACGTGGCGGCTGCGGCTGCTGATCAACCTCAACGACCGGGCCGTCGGCAGCCGCGCCGTGCTCACGATCAAGCGCAAGGGCCGTGCCCCGCGCGCCCAGCTGGTCAGCCTCAACTACTACGGCAACCGGCTGTTGGACCTGGCCTTCGGGTCGCAGGTGCAGTGGGTCGACGTGACGGCGCTCAACACGAGCGCGCGCTACAGCCACTGCGACGACCCGGACCGCGACGCCACCCAGACCTGCCAGGGCTTCCCGGTCGACGAGGACCGGCTGCAGGGGATCAGTGGGCGCGCCTACCGCTGAGCAGCGGCCCCTGCCGGCCCGGCCGGCTGGGCAAGCCGGCCCAGGGCCTGGCGTACCAGCGCCGGGTCCGTGGTCGGCCACATCGGCGGCAGGCTCGCCTTGAGGAACGAGCCGTAGCGTGCGGTCGCCAGCCGCGGGTCCAGCACGGCGACGACGCCACGGTCGGTCGTCGTACGGATCAAGCGACCGGCGCCCTGCGCGAGCAGCAGCGCCGCGTGCGTGGCCGCCACCTGCATGAAGCCGTTGCCGCCGGCCTTGTCGGCGGCCTTCTGGCGCGCGCTCATCAGCGGGTCGTCGGGACGCGGGAACGGGATCCGGTCGATGATCACCAGCTGGCAGGTGTCACCGGGGACGTCGACGCCCTGCCACAGGCCGAGCGTGCCGAACAGGCAGGTGTGCGGGTCGTCGACGAACTGGCGGGCCAGCTCCGGCAGCTGGGCCTCCCCCTGCGCCAGCGTGGTGAGGTGCGGCAGCGCCGTACGCACGTGCTCGGCGGCCGCCTCGGCAGCGCGGCGGCTGGAGAAGAGGCCGAGGGTACGGCCGTCGGCGGCGTCGACCAGCTCGCTGATCTCGTCGAGCTGGGCCTGCCCGAGACCGTCCCGCCCCGGCGGGGGCAGGTGGCGGGCGACGTACAGGATGCCCTGCTTCGGGTAGTCGAACGGGCTGCCCACGTCGAGGCCGCGCCACGGCTGGGCGTCGGCCGGCAGGCCGGTCGCCGGGCTGCGCTCGGAGGACTTGAGGCCCACCGAGCCCGCGACCGTGCTGAAGTCGCCGCCCAGCATCAGGGTGGCGGAGGTGAGTACGACGGTGTTGTCGGCGAGGAGCTTGTCCCGCATCTGGCCCCACACCTGCAGCGGCGCCACGCACAGCATCGGTGGCAGCCGGTCGCTGCCCTCGGTGCGCCAGACCACGTCGGCCTCCGACGCCGCCGCCATCCGCTCCGCGGTCGTGAAGACCTCCTGCACCATGCCCTTGGCCTGGGTCATGGCGGCGTCCGGCTCCTGGCCGGACTTCGCGTCCGCCTTGGGGAACGCCGAGATGCAGGCGCGCGCGGCGTCGCGGACCAGGGCGAGCGCGTCGGCGAGGTCCTCGGGCAGCACCTCGAAGCGGCCGGGGCGGGCCTCGCTGACGGCGGCCCGCAGCGCGTCGGCGGCGTCGGCGAGGTCGTCCGCCTCGTTGCCCTCGACGTGGCGCACGCTGCGCCGCGCCGCCCGGTCGACCTCGGCGGCCCACAGCTCGTCGGTCGCGGCCTGGGTGACCCGGGCGGCGAGCTCGTGCGCCTCGTCGATGACCACGACGTCGTAGTCGGGGATCATCGGGATGCCCTCGATCGCGTCGATCGCGAGCAGCGAGTGGTTGGTGACGATCAGGTGCGAGCGGTGGGCCCGCTCCTTCGCCAGCTCGGCGAAGCACTCCTGGCCGTAGGGGCACTTGGTCGCGCCGAGGCACTCACGCGCGGAGACGCTGACCTGGCGCCACTCCTTCTCGGTGTGCCGCGGCGCGTCGTCACGCTCCCCCGTGCCGCCGTCCTCGGCGGCGCTGGTCGCCCACTTCCGCAGCTCGAGGACCTTCGCCCCCATGGTCCCCTCGGGCATCTGGACCAACTCGCCCTGGTCGTCGGGCGCACCCTCGCGGATCCGGTGGAGGCAGGCGTAGTTGGAGCGGCCCTTGAGGACCGCGAAGCTGGCGTCCACGCCCGGCGTGGTGCCGACGGCCTTCACCAGGCGCGGCAGGTCGCGCTCGACGAGCTGGTGCTGCAGGGCGAGGGTCGCGGTCGCGATCACGACCCGCTTGTCGTGGAGGAGCGCCGGGACGAGGTAGCCCAGCGACTTCCCGGTGCCGGTGCCGGCCTGCACGAGCAGGTGCTCGCGCTCGGCGAACGACTCGGCCACCGCCTCCGCCATCGCGACCTGGCCGGCTCGCTCGTGTCCGCCGAGCGCGGCCACGGCGGTGGCGAGCAGGTCGCGCACGGGCGAGGAGTCGACGGCGGCTTCGGTGGTCACCGGAGAACCCTAGATGGTGCCGCCGACCATCCGCGGCGCCCCTCCACAGGGGAGTCGGTCACCCCTCGGCGAGCAGCTCGCCCACCCGCGCGGCGACCGCGTCGCCGAAGGCCCGGTGTCCCGCAGGATCGGGATGGAGGTCGTCGTCGAGGTAGGTGAGGCGGGCCCCCAGCATCGAGAGGTACGACGCCCCGTGCTCCGCCGCGAGCCGGGCCAGCGTCGCGTCCACCCGGGCCACCTCGGCCCGCGGACGGGCGGGAGCCGCGGGCGGCCCGACCAGCAGCGCCGGCCGGCCGCCGAGGGCCTCCAGCACGCGACGCACCCCGGCCTCGAGGTCGGCCGCCGGCTGGTCGGTGTCGTTGAGCCCACCCTCGACGACGACCAGCGCGGTCGTCGTACGGATGGAGGCCGGGAGGCGGGTCGCGTAGGAGACGTCACCGCAGGCGCTGGCACCGACGCTGAACCCGCTGCCGGAGAAGCCGTCCACCCGGACCAGGCCAGGCAGCCGGACCGGCCAGGACTGGTCGCGGCGGACGCCGGCGCCGACGGACCAGGAGTCGCCGATGACGAGCACCTCGGGCCCGGCGCCGGTGACCAGCGCGCTGCGGCGCTCGGCGTCGGCGATCCGGTCGGCACAGCGGTCCGGTCCGGCGCCGGCGCGGCCCCAGACGAGCGCAGTGGTCGCCACGACCAGTCCCAGCGCGAGCAGCGCCAGGAGCAGCCGGGGACGGATCAGGTGCCGAGTCACGACGAGATCATCCGTCGTACCGGTCGATCTGGCTGCGGAATCGGCGAATTCAGACCATTTCCACCGGTACGACGACGCGCGGCCCGGGTCAGTCGAGCACCACGACGCCGAGCGGGCGCTCGCCGGCGGGCACGCGGGTCACCTCGCCACTGGCGACGTCGACGACGCTGATCCCGTTCCAGTAGCCCTCGCGGGTGAAGCCGCCGGTGACGTAGGCGGTGCGGCCGTCGGCGCTGACCGCGACGTCCTCGTGCGGCCCGTCGAGCGGGACCAGGCGCTCGTCGCCGTCGGCGGTGCGGATCGTCAGGGACGCCTCGCCCTCCGAGGTGCCGATCGGGCCGGTGCCGACCACGAACAGCGTGCCGTCGGCTGTGACCGTCGCCCCGTGCTGGTGCGTGTCCGCGGTCATCGACTCGGTGCGGACCCGGCCCGTCCCGGGGTCGACGACGAGCAGCCGCTCCCCCTCGAAGGGCACCAGCAGCGCCCCGTCGGAGGGCCGGACGGCGGCGTAGTGCGGTTTGAGCCAGGCGCCGAGGTCGCGCCCGGTGTCATAGGGGTCGACCAGGACGGTGCCGGTGCGCCAACTGCCGACCTCGACGATGGTCACGTCGTAGGAGTCGTGGTTGGTCGCGTAGACCTCGCTGCCGTCGGTGGCCACGTCGACGTCGAACGGGCGCATGCCGGTCGGTGCCGTGGCGACGACCTCGCGCCGGGCGGTGTCGATCACCTCGAGGACGCCGTCCTCGCCGGGGACGTTCACGCCGACGTAGACCCGGCTGCCGTCGGGCGCGATCGCGATGCCCATCCCGCCGCCGCGGTACTCGCCGGTGCCGACCGGCCCCGTGTCCGTGCGGTAGCGGACCAGAGCGGTGCGCTCGCGCCGAGCCGTGTCGACGACGGCGACGCCCTCCGCGGTCGCGACCCATGCGGTGCCGTCCTCACCGAGGGCGATGCCGTACGGCGCCGTACCGACCCGCACCGAGTCGACCTCCGCCGCGCCAGGGTGCCGGGCGGGGTCCACGAAGGTCACCGTGTCGGAGCCGAAGTCGGCGATCAGGAGCAGGCCGGTCGCGTCGCGGACCGGCGGGGGCGCCGGGTCCGGCGCGCCGGAGTTCGCCGTGGAGGTCGCCGGCGGTTCCGGCGCCGAGGACGCCGTCGACGGCTCCGCCGCCGGCGGGGCGTCGGTGTCCGATGCGCAGCCGGCGAGCAGGAGCAACGCGGCGAGCGCCGTCGCGAGCACGGCGGGTGCGAGGAGGCGCAGGCGGATGGCCATGCATCCATCGTGCCCGGAGCGTGGACGGCGTACGTCGGTGCTTCGGCTGCCGGTGCGCAGCCGGTCGGTCGACGCCGGGATCATCCGATCGGCTGACACCGAGGCCGGCCCGGTCCGCTCAGACGGCGTACTCCGCCAGCTCGCCCGCGAGCGCCTCGGTCGCCCGGCCGACGACGCGGGTGCCGTCGGCGGTGTGCTCGATCGTGCTGATCTCGCCATCCTTGTGGATCCGGTCGATCAGGTCGCCGCGGGCGTAGGGCACCAGCGCCGTGAACTCGACCTTCGGCCGCGGCAGGTCCGCCTCGATCGCGGCGAGTGCCTCCTCGATCCCCTCGCCCGTACGGGCCGAGACCGCGACCGAGTGCGGCTCGCGGCGGTGGATCCGGTCGACGACCAGCGGGTCGGCGACGTCGACCTTGTTGATCACGATCAGCTCGGGGATCTCGGCCGCGCCCACGTCGGCGAGCACCTCGCGGACCGCGGTGATCTGGCCCTCGGGGTCGGGGTGCGACCCGTCGACGACGTGCACGATCAGGTCGGCGTCGGCGACCTCCTCCAGCGTCGAGCGGAACGCCTCGACCAGCTGGTGGGGCAGGTGCCGGACGAAGCCGACGGTGTCGCTCATCGTGTAGACGCGGCCGTCGGCGGTCTCGGTACGGCGGACGGTCGGGTCGAGTGTGGCGAACAGCGCGTCCTCGACCAGCACCCCGGCGCCGGTGAGCCGGTTGAGCAGCGAGGACTTGCCGGCGTTGGTGTAGCCCGCGATCGCGACGGAGGGGATCTCGTTGCGGCGGCGGCCCTGGCGCTTCGTGGCACGGGTGCCGGCCATCACCTTCAGCTCGCGGCGGAGCTTGGCGATCTTGTCGTTGATCCGGCGCCGGTCGGTCTCGATCTTGGTCTCACCGGGGCCACGGCCACCGATGCCGCCGCCGTCGGCGCCGACCCGGCCACCCGCCTGGCGGGAGAGGTTGCCGCCCCAGCCACGCAGCCGCTGCTTCATGTAGCTCAGCTGGGCGAGCTCGACCTGAGCCTGGCCCTCCTTGGACTTGGCGTGCTGGGCGAAGATGTCGAGGATCAGCGCGGTCCGGTCGACCACCTTGACCTTGACCCGGTCCTCCAGGTTGCGCAGCTGCGAGGGGGCGAGCTCACCGTCGCAGATCACCGTGTCGGCGCCGGTGGCCTGCACGATCTCGCGCAGCGCGTCCACCTTGCCGCGGCCGATGTAGGTGGCCGGGTCGGGCGACTGGCGGCGCTGGTAGATGGCGTCGAGCACCTCGGAGCCCGCGGTCTCCGCGAGCAGCGCGAGCTCGGCCATCGCGTTCTCGACGTCCTCGACCGTGCCCTCGGTCCACACGCCGACGAGCACGACGCGCTCCAGGCGGAGCTGGCGGTACTCGACCTCGGTGATGTCCTCGAGCTCGGTGCGCAGGCCGGCGACACGGCGCAGCTCGTGGCGCGCCGCGAGGTCCATGTCGCCCGTGGTGGGGTCGACCGAGCGGTCGCTGACATTGTCGGCATTGTCGGCGTTGTCGGTGTCGTCGCGGTCGGTGCGTTCGTCGGCGTACCCGGACTCGAAGTCGTCGTCGGGGTCGTCCCAGCCCTCGGTGGCTCGCAGGGCGGCGGCGAGGGAGAAGTCTTCAGCATGGTTCGTCATAGGCGTCTTCAAGAGTAACGACGAACGGCGCTGAACACTTCCCGATATCGCGGGACGGGTGGGTGGCTGGGCTGGGTGGCTGGGTGGGTGCACCGGGCCCGGGGGTCTCGAGACGGCCGCGGGCGGCCTCCTCGACCAACGGGCGGGGCGGCCTCCTCGACCAACGATCAGGCGGGATCGGCCGGTTCGAGGGTGCGCTGCCAGAGGGCGGCGCCGCCGCCGTCGTACAGCGTGACGGTGAGCTCGCCGGTCGCGGCGACCTGGAGGTGGCCGACGTGCTGGTTGTCCGGGCGCGGGGCGATGTTGACCGGCAGCGGCTCGTGCTTGCCGTGGGTGAACACGACCTCGGGGCCGAAGGTGCGGTCGAGCTCGTCGGGGCGCGGGGTGAACGGCGAGCAGTGCAGCGGGCCGGAGATGAACTCCCAGAACGGGTCGAAGTCCGTGAAGCTGGCCCGCTCGGGCGAGTAGTGGCTGGCGGCGGTGTAGTGGACGTCGGCGGTGATCCAGACGACGTTGCGGATCCGGTGCCGCTTGATGGCCGACAGCACCCGTTCGATCTCCGGCTCGCGCCCGAGCGGGCGGCCGTCGTCGCCGTTGGCGACGCCGTCGAGGTCGTGCAGCCGCTTGGCGGGGGCGGACAGCGGCTGGTCGACCGAGATGACCTTCCACGTGGCGGTCGAGCGGCGCAGGCTGTCGACCAGCCACTCCTCCTGCTCGCGGCCGAGCAGGCCGACCTGGAGCCGCTCGCGCACCACCCTGGGGTCGGCGTCGGGGTTGGCGCCGCGGTAGCTGCGCATGTCCATCAGGAACAGGTCGAGGTGCTGGCCGCGCGGGACCTTGCGGTAGAGCCGGGTCGGCACGAAGCCGTCGCCGCCGGCGGGGACCAGGCGCCGGACCGGTAGGGGCTGGTACTCCTGCCACGCCCGGCGACCACGTACGGCGAGCACGTCGGCCCGGCGCTCGGTGTAGCGCTCGTCGTCGATGGTCTCGCCGGGCCACCAGTTGTTGCAGGTCTCGTGGTCGTCCCACTGCACCACCGAGGGCACCGCGGCGTGGAAGGCCCGCACGTGCAGGTCGCGCAGGGGGTAGCGGTGCCGGCCGCGGAAGTGCGCGAGCTGCTCGGCCGGGACGAGCATCTCCTCGGTGAGCTCGTTCTGCCAGGTGGTGCCGTTCTCGAGCACCAGCCGGGTGGCGGGGAGCGGCTCGTCGGCATAGATCGTGTCGCCGACGTGCACGAAGAGGTCGGGCCGCAGGTCGAGCATGGTGCGGTAGGTCGTCATCCCGCCACGCGCGGGGTCGATGCCCCAGCCCTGCCCGTTCTGATCGCCGGACCACACGATCGACTGGGCGGCGGCGTGGATCGGCGCCGTCCGGAACGACAGCCGCTGGGGAGCGCTGCGCTCGCCCTCCGGCGTCTCGAACCAGACCTCGGCGTCGTACTCCCGTCCCGGCCCGAGGCCGGTCAGGTGGAACCGGGCCGTGAGGTCGGACCGCTCGTCGGTCCACGGGCCGCGCACCAGCCGCCGGCGCCGGCCGCCGCTGTCGAGCCGGACCATCATCCGGCCCGGCACCACGGCCCGCGACCACACCACGGCGGAGCTCGTCGTGACCTCCCCGCTGCGTACGCCCGAGGTCAGGTCGCGCCGCCGCTCGACCAGCGTCGGCCACCTGCTCATCACCCCGAATGCCGGGATCGAGGCACCGGAGAGGCCGGCGACGATGGAGGTACGGCGGCCCACGCGCAGCTCGCCGAGGCGGGTCTGGTCGTCCCAGAGCAGCGTCACGACGACGACGCTCCCGGCTCGCGGCGACGTCCCCGCGAGCGTCGCCCGACGGCCCGGTGAACAGTGGAGGGGCAGGTCGTGCCACGAAGGGGCCCTCCGGCGCCCTGTGGTGCGTCGGCTGGGCCGAACGCACCGGGCGCCGAAGGACCCCTCGGTCCGGCAGGTGGGTGCTACTTCGGGGGCATCCGGATGCCGCCGTCGACGCGGATGACCTCG
>DATMHM010000122.1:0-7992 GCA_035554935.1 Nocardioides sp.
GCCGCCGCGGCCGAGGAACGAGGCCGCGGATCAAGGCCGAAGGTCGAGGAGCCGTAGGGGCTCGCGCCGCGAAGCAAGCGAGGCCCTACGGCGTCTCGAGACCAGGTGAGCCGGTGCAGCCAACCCGATGGGCACAGTCCCGGCACCGAGGCCAGGCGTCTCGAGACGGCCGTGGCCGGCCTCCTCGACGAACGGAGGCCGCCGCGGCCGAGGGACGAGGCCGCGGATGAAGGCCGAAGGTCGAGGAGCCGTAGGGGCTCGCGCCGCGAAGCAAGCGAGGCCCTACGGCGTCTCGAGACCAGGTGAGCCGGTGCAGGAACCGTGACCACACAGTCCCAGCACCGAGGCCAGACGTCTCGAGACGGCCGTGGCCGGCCTCCTCGACGAACGGGTGGCCGGACTCGTCGACGGGCGATGGGTGAGCTTTCTCGCCCCCGGGCTAACCTCGCCCCGTGGCTGAGGCGCGTCGGGGGTTCCTGCTCGGCGTCATCGCCTACACGCTCTGGGGCGCGTTCCCGCTCTACTGGCCGCTGCTCGAGCCGAGCGGCCCGGTCGAGATCCTCGCCCACCGGATGGTGTGGTCGCTGGTCGTGATGGCGCTGCTCATCGCGGTGCTGCGCCGCAGGGCCGCGCTGGCGGCGGTGCTGCGGGATCGTCGTACGACGCTGCTGCTGGTGGTCGCCGCGGTCACCATCACGTCCAACTGGGGCACCTACATCTACGGCGTCAACAGCGACCGCGTCGTCGAGACGTCGCTGGGCTACTTCATCAACCCACTCGTCACGGTCCTGATGGGCGTCGTCGTGCTCGGCGAGCGGCTCCGACCCGCCCAGTGGTGGGCGATGGGAATCGGCGCCGTCGCGGTCGTGGTGCTGAGCATCGACTACGGGCGGCCGCCGGTGATCGCACTCGTGCTGGCGTTCTCCTTCGGAACCTACGGCCTCGCGAAGAAGTCGGCGGGCGTCGGGGCGATCGAGAGCCTGGCCTTCGAGACGGCGGTGATCGCGCCGTTCGCGCTCGCCTTCCTCCTGTGGCTGGGTGCCACCGGGCAGGGCCACTTCACCGGTGAGGGGGCGGGCCACGTCGCGCTGCTGGTCGCCAGCGGCGTCGTCACCGCGATCCCGCTGCTGTGCTTCGGCGCAGCAGCCACGCGGGTGTCGATGACGACGCTGGGCCTGCTGCAGTACCTCGCCCCGGTGCTGCAGTTCCTCCTCGGCGTCACCCTGCTCGGCGAGCACATGCCGCCGGGCCGCTGGATCGGCTTCACCCTCGTGTGGCTGGCACTGGCCGTGTTCACCGTCGAGGCGTTGCGGCACCGGCGACGTACCCTCGCGCTGGCCGCGGAGGCCAGCGCGGTCTGACCGCTCGCCCAGGCGTCAGGCAGACCGGACGGCGACGACGTCGGCGAACGCCTCGAGCGCGGTGCGGACGGATCCCTCGGGGAGCACCTCGAGGCGGCGCTTGGCCTCCTGGGCGCGCTGGACGACGTACGCCCGGGCCTCGGCCATCGCCGGGTGCTTGCGGAGCAGGTCGAGCGCCTCGGCGTGCAGGGCGGCGTCGGCGGCGAGGTCGCTGCGCTCGGGGTCCAGCAGCTCCAGCAGCCTGGCGTCGGCCGGGTCCGTGGACGCGCGCGCCATCAGCACCGGCAGCGTCGGCACGCCCTCCTTGAGGTCCGTGCCGGGCGTCTTGCCGGACTCCGCGCTCTCCGAGGCGACGTCGAGGATGTCGTCGGAGAGCTGGAACGCGGTGCCGACGAGCTCGCCGTACTCCGTCAGCGCGGTGACGACCTCCGGCGCGGCGCCCGCGAACAGGGCGCCGTAGCGGGCCGAGGTGGCGATCAGCGAGCCGGTCTTGCCGGCGACCACTTCGAGGTAGTGCGCGAGCGCGTCCTCGCCGGGGCCGGGCTTCACGGTCTCGAGGATCTGGCCCTCGACCAGCCGGGTGAAGGTCTCCGCCTGGATCCGGACCGCCTCCGGCCCGAGCTGGGCGGTGAGCTCGGACGACTTGGCGAAGAGCCAGTCGCCGGTGAGGATCGCGACCAGGTTGTCGTAGCGAGCGTTGGCGGAGTCCTCGCCGCGGCGCAGCGCGGCCTCGTCCATCACGTCGTCGTGGTAGAGCGAGCCGACGTGGGTGATCTCCACGACGCACGCCGCCGTGAGCACCTCGTCGGCGTCCGGCCGCGGACCGGCCTCGGCGGCGAGCAGCACCAGCAGCGGCCGGAACCGCTTCCCGCCGGCGGCCAGCAGGTGCCGGGCCGCCTCGGTGACGTACGGCGCCCGGCTGGACGCGTGAGCGTAGAGCGCTTCCTCGACCGTCGCCATGCGGGCACGAAGTCGGTCGGCGAGGGCGGAGTCGTCGATCGGCAGGGCCAGTCCGGCCGGGCTCGGAGCGGAGTTCACCTGATGAAGTCTCCCGTACCGGTCACGAGGTCGAGAACCGGGCCCGGCACGACGCCGAGCAGGAGGGTCACGGCGAGGCACACGACGACCGTCACGGAGGTCAGCAACGACGGCTGCGTGACCGCCGCCGCGCCGTCGGGGTGCTCGGCGGTGAAGAACATCAGCCGGATGTGGCGGACGTAGAACGTGATCGCGATGATGCTGGACGCGATCGCGACCAGCACGATCGGCCACGCGCCCGCCGACATCGCGGACGTGAAGACCGCCCACTTGCCGATGAACCCGGCGGTGAGCGGGATCCCCGCCATCGACAGCAGGAAGAACGCGAACGCGCCGGCCACGAGCGGGGACCGCCGGCCCAGGCCGGCCCAGCGGTCGTAGTGGGTGGCCTCGCCACCGGCGTCGCGTACCAGCGTGACGATGGCGAAGGCGCCGATCATCGCGAAGCCGTAGGTGGTCAGGTAGAAGAGCACGCCCTCGAGCGAGGTGTACTGGCCGTCGCCGAGCTCGGCCGCACCCTGCACGCCGAGCACGCCGACCAGGATGAAGCCGGTGTGGGCCACCGACGAGTAGGCCAGCATCCGCTTCACGTCGTTCTGCACCACGGCCAGCGCGGCGCCCAGGACCATCGACGCGATCGCGACGACCCACAGCATCGGGACCCAGCTCCAGCGCTCGCCGCCGAAGGCGACGTAGAGCAGCCGCAGCAGGGCGCCGAAGGCCGCCACCTTGGTGCCGGCCGCCATGAACGCGGTGACCGCGGTCGGCGCGCCCTGGTAGACGTCGGGCGTCCAGGCCTGGAACGGCGCGGCACCGACCTTGAACAGCAGCCCGACCGCCAGCAGGGCGATGCCGGCGAGCAGCAGGCCGTGGTTGGCGCCGCCCGCCCGGACCGCCTCGTTGATCCCGGCGAAGCTGACCGACCCCGCATAGCCGTAGACCAGCGCGGCGCCGTACAGGAAGAAGCCGGAGGCGAAGGCGCCCAGCAGGAAGTACTTCATCGCCGCCTCCTGGCTCAGCAGGCGGCGCCGACGGGCGAGGCCGCAGAGCAGGTAGAGCGGGAGCGAGAGGACCTCGAGGGCGACGAACATCGTGAGCAGGTCGCCCGAGGCCGGGAAGAGCAGCATGCCGCCGACGGCGAAGAGCAGCAGCGGGTAGACCTCGGTGTGCTCCAGGCCCCGGGTGGAGGCGTCGCGCTCGGTGTCGGTGCCGGGCAGCGCGGCCGCCTGGCCGGTGAACGCGGAGACGCCGCCCTCGAGTCGGCGCTCGGCGAAGAGCGCGACGCCCGCGATCGCGAACAGCAGGAGCAGGCCCCACAGGTAGACGGTCGGGCCGTCGACCACGACGCTGCCCATGGCACCGACGAGGCCCTTGCCCTCGGAGCCGGAAGCGCCGGCGTGCTCGTCGAGGTCACGGCCGACCAGGATCGTGGCGACCAGTGCGGCGACCAGCGAGACCAGCGACAGCAGCACCTGCGGGAGCCGCCGGGTGCCGCGCGGGAGGACCGCCTCGAGGAGGACCCCGACGCAGGCGGCGCCGAGGACGATCAGGAGCGGCAGCAGCTCGACGTACTCGAGCTCGGGCTTCACGAAGGGCATCAGTGCGTCTCCTCGTCCTCGTGCCCGGCGTCCTGGCCGGCATGCTCGACGTCACCCGGGTCGACCGCCGGCGCGTCGTCCTCCACCCCGACGTGCTCGAGCAGGTCGCCCACCATCGGGTTGCTCACGTCGGTCAGCGGGGCGGGGTAGAACCCGAAGAACACCAGGGCGGCCACGAGCGGCGCGACGGCCGCGATCTCACGGACCCCCAGGTCCCGGTCGTTCTCGACCTCCGGCGGCGTCGGGCCGGTCATGGTGCGCTGGTACATCCACAGGATGTAGATCGCGGAGAGCACGACCGCGGTGACCGCGATCGCGCCGACGTACCAGCCGTAGTCGAACGCGGCGAGCAGGACCATGAACTCGCTGACGAACGGCGAGAGGCCCGGCAGGCCGAGGGTGGCCAGGCCGGCGACCAGGAAGAGTCCGGCGAGCACCGGCGTGACCTTCTCGACCCCGCCCATCCGGCTGATCAGCGTGGTGCCGCGGCGGTCGCAGAGGTAGCCCGCGACCAGGAACAGCGCGGCCGTGCCGAGGCCGTGGTTGACCATGTAGAGGATCGAGCCGGTGCCGCCCTGGGTGCTCATCGTGAAGATGCCCAGGGTGATCAGGCCGAAGTGGCTCAGCGACGTGAGGCCGATCAGGCGGAACACGTCGTCCTGGCCGATCGCGATCAGCGCGCCGTAGACGATCGAGATCAGCGCGAGCGTGACGACGAGCGGCGTCGCCCACTGCGAGGCCTCCGGGAAGATGCCGAGGCAGAACCGCAGCATCCCGAAGGTGCCGATCTTGTCGAGGATGCAGACGAGCAGCACGCCGGTGCCCGGCGTCGCCTTCTCGGTCGTGTCGGCGAGCCAGGTGTGCACCGGGAACAGCGGCGCCTTGATCGCGAACGCGATGAAGAACCCGAAGAACAGCCACCGCCCGACCCCGGTCTCGATGTCGAGCTGCTCGAGGTCGGCGAGGAGGTACGACGCCTCGCCCTGCTGCGCGGAGACGACGTAGAGCCCGATCACGGACGCCAGCAGGATCAGCCCGCCGGCCAGCTGGAACATGAGGAACTTCAGCGCCGCCGCGCCCCGCCCGTCGCGGCCGAAGCCGCCGACGAGGAAGTAGGCCGGGATCAGGGTGGCCTCGAAGACGACGTAGAAGAGGAAGACGTCGGTCGCGCAGAACACCGCGAGGGAGAGGCCCTCGAGCGCCAGCGCCCACGCGACGAAGGTGCGTGCGCCGCCACCCTCGGGGTCGTCCGCCTTGAGCCACTCGGCGCCGATCACCAGCGGCACGAGGAGCACGGTCAGCAGCACCATGAGGAGGCCGAGACCGTCGAGGCCGAGGGCGTAGTGCACCCCGAACGCCTCGATCCACTCGTGCTCCTCCTCGAACTGCCGACCGCCGTCGAGGTCGTACGACGCCGCAGCGACGACCGCCACGACAAGGGTCGCCAGCGCGACGCCGAGGCCGGTGACCTTGCTGGCCGAGCGGGGCAGGAGGGCGACCGCCAGCGCGCCCGCGATCGGGAGCCAGACGAGGAGACTCAGCATCAGTTCACCGCCACCAGGGTCAGGACGAGGAGCACGGCGCCACCGAGGATGCCGAGCGCGTAGGACCGGACGTAGCCGTTCTGCATGAGCCGCACCAGCTCGCCCGTGCCGGCGACGACCTCGGCGCCGCCGGTGAAGAGCCGGTCGACGAGCGACCGGTCCGCGCTGGTCAGGCCGGTCGCGGTCGCCTTGCCGGGGTTGACCACGAGGGCGTCGTTGATCGCGTCGCCGTAGAGGTCCGCACGGGCGGCCTTCGTCGCGAACGACACGTCGGCGGGCGCCACCCGCGGCACCTCCCGCTTGCCGACGAGCAGCCAGGCCAGCGCGACGCCGGCGGCCACGACCGCGACCGTGATCAGGGTGATCACGATGACCGGCAGCGGCGGCTCGTGGTGCTCGGCGTGGCCGACGACCGGGCCGAGCCAGTCGACGATCCAGTTGCCGGCCAGCATCAGGCCGCCGAGCACGGAGAGCGCGGCGAGCACGATCAGCGGGATGGTCATCACCTTCGGGCTCTCGTGCGGGTGCACGTCGTCGGCCCACCGCTTGTCGGTGAAGAAGGTCATCAGCATCATCCGCGTCATGTAGAACGCGGTGATGCCGGCGCCGAGCAGTGCACAGAGGCCGACCACGGTGTTCTCCACCAGCGCGGTCTCGATGATCTTGTCCTTGGACCAGAACCCCGAGAAGCCCGGGAACCCGATGATCGCCAGGTAGCCCATCGCGAACGTCAGGAAGGTCACGGGCAGCATCTTGTTGAGCGCGCCGTAGTGCCGCATGTCGACGTCGTCGTCCATCGCGTGCATGACGGAGCCGGCGCCGAGGAACATGTTGGCCTTGAAGAAGCCGTGCGTGAGCAGGTGGAAGATCGCGAACGCGTAGCCCGCGACCCCGAGGCCGGCGCCGAGCATCATGTAGCCGATCTGGCTCATCGTCGACCCGGCGAGGCCCTTCTTGATGTCGTCCTTCGCACAACCGATGATCGCGCCCCACAGCAGGGTCACGGTGGCGACGACCACGACGGCGGTCTGCGCGGCGGGCGCCAGCTCGAAGATGAAGTTCGACCGCACGATCAGGTAGACGCCCGCGGTCACCATCGTGGCGGCGTGGATGAGGGCCGAGACCGGGGTCGGGCCCTCCATCGCGTCCAGGAGCCAGGCCTGGAGCGGGACCTGCGCGGACTTGCCGCAGGCGCCGACCAGCAGCAGCACGCCGATCCAGTTGAGGGTGGTCTCGGTGGCGCCGGCGCTGAGCGCGCTGATCCCGCTGAAGCTCGTCGTACCGAAGGTGACGAACAGCAGGAAGATCGCCAGGCCCATGCCCATGTCGCCGACGCGGTTGATGACGAACGCCTTCTTGGCCGCGGCCGCCGCCGACGGCTTGTGCTGCCAGAAGCCGATGAGGAGGTACGACGCCAGGCCGACGCCCTCCCAGCCGAGGAACAGTCCGACGTAGTTCTCCGACAGGACCAGCATGAGCATGGCCGCGACGAAGAGGTTGAGGTAGGCGAAGAACCGCGGCCGCCGCGGGTCGTGCGCCATGTAGCCCACCGAGTAGAGGTGGATCAGTGCGCCGACGCCGGTGATCAGCAGCAGGAAGAGCGCCGACAGCGGGTCGTAGAGCAGGTCCAGCCCGACGTCGAGTCGGCCGGCCTCCATCCACGTCCACAGGTGCTGGGCGACCTGGCGCTCGCCCTCCTCGCGGCCGAGGAGCCCGAAGAACATGACCAGGCTCAGCACGAACGAGCCGCTGATGGTGGCCAGGCCGAGCCAGTGCCCGAAGGACTGGCTGCGGCGGTTGCCGACGAGCAGCAGCACGGCGGCGCCGGCCAGCGGCAGCGCGACGACCAGCCAGAGCAGGCCGAACGCGCCGGTCGCGTCGGTCGGTGCGACGACCGGGACCTGGGTCTCCGACGAGGAGAGCGCGAGCGTCAGGGAGGTGTTCATCTGTCCCGTCCTCAGAGCTTCAGCAGGCTCGCGTCGTCGACCGAGGCCGAGCGACGGGTGCGGAAGATGGTCATGATGATCGCCAGCCCGACGACCACCTCGGCCGCGGCCACCACCATCACGAAGAAGGCGGCCACCTGGCCGTCGAGGTTGCCGTGCTGGTGGGCGAAGGCGACGAACGCGAGGTTGCAGGCGTTGAGCATCAGCTCGACGCACATGAACACCACGATCGCGTTGCGCCGGGTCAGCACCCCGACCGAGCCGATCGTGAAGAGGATCGCCGACAGGACGACGTACTCGGTCATGCCTCGTTCTCCTCGCTCGAGCCGGTGGCGGCGCTCTTGCCGGCGGTCTCCGGCTTGTGCTCCGGGTCGACGCCGAGCTGGGCCTTGATCGCCTCGATGTCGGTGAGGCCACGCGACTGCATGGTGCCGCGCGCCGCCAGCACCCGGGAGACCGACGCCGGCGCCGGGCTGCCGTCGGGCAGCAGGGCCGGGGTGTCGAC
>DATMHM010000123.1:0-18882 GCA_035554935.1 Nocardioides sp.
GAGCGCGCGTCGCGCGTTCTCGTCGAACTCCAGGATCTTGGGCACTTGTTGCTCCTTGGTGTGGAAAGCCGACCGCCCGGGGCGTCATACGTCCAGGTCGCCGGGGCGACCGCTTCGTATGACGTCCCCGGGCGGGTTCGAGACAGATGCCTCAGGCGAGGACTGCGAGCACGTCGCGGGCCGAGAGGATGAGGTACTCCTGGCCGGCGTACTTGACCTCGGTGCCGCCGTACTTGCTGTAGATGACCTTGTCACCCACGGCCACGTCGAGGGGGACGCGGTTGCCGTTGTCGTCGATGCGACCCGGGCCGATGGCGAGGACCTCGCCCTCCTGGGGCTTCTCCTTCGCCGTGTCGGGGATGACCAGACCGGAGGCGGTGGTCTGCTCGGCCTCGAGGGGCTTGACGACGATGCGGTCCTCGAGCGGCTTGATGTTGACCGACACGATGTCGACCTCCACTTTCTAGGCTGATGCGTTGAGTGCTTCTGTTCGTGGTCCGGCCCCGGGACACGACACCTCGTGCCCCTCGACCGGCGTTGGCACACTCGATGGGAGAGTGCCAGTGATGAAACTAGCACTCACGGCAAGCGAGTGCCAGAGGGGCCGGCTCCGCAGATCTGGTGAAGTCCTGCCAAAGTCGGTTGACCGCGTGCCCGGGTCCGGCGCTAGCGTTCGGACCATGTTCGCTGCGCTCGGCCGGGCGATGACCCGGTTCCGCTGGTTCGTGATCGCTGCGTGGGTCCTGGTCGCCGTGGTGGTGGCCTCCACGGCTCCGAAGCTGGAGTCCACGCAGGACAACTCCGAGTTCCTCCCCGACCACTACGAGTCGATCCAGGCGCTGCAGCTGCAGGAGGAGAAGTTCTCCGACGCGTTCTCCCCCGGCGCGATCCTGGTGATCGAGCGTGCGAACGGGGGCGAGCTCACGGCCGACGACCAGGCCGAGGTCGCCGACCTGGCCACGGCGCTGGCGCCGAGGCTCGGCGAGCGGACCTTCCGACCGCTCGTGATCGCGCAGGACGAGCAGGGCCGGCCCAGCCTGTCCGACGACGGGACCGTGCTGTTCGCGGTGATCCCGCTGGCCGACGGCGCGACCGGCTTCGACGCGCGCGCCTTCGAGGACGGTCGCGACCTCCGCGAGGAGATCGAGGAGCTGACCGCGGAGAGCGACCTCGAGGTCCGCGCCACCGGCGCCGTCCCGCAGGGGCTCGACTCCCAGGAGTCCAGCGAGGACACCCTGCTCATCGTCGGCATCGCCACCGTCGTGCTGATCATCGGCCTGCTCGCCCTGATCTTCCGCAGCGTGCTGATCTGCCTGCTGCCGATCGTGGTGGTCGCGCTCGTCTCGTCGATCGCCACCGGCGCGATCGCGTGGGCCAACGAGGTCTTCGACCTGAAGGCCGACTCCTCGGTGCAGCAGATCCTCGTCGTCGTCCTCTACGGCGTCGGCACCGACTACATCCTCTTCTTCCTGTTCCGCCACCGCGAGCGGCTGCGGCAGGGTGCGAGCGTCAGGGACTCCGTCGTGCACAGCCTCGACCGGGCCGGCGAGGCCATCGCCTCCGCCGGCGGCGCCGTGATCGTGGCGTTCATGGCGCTCGTGCTCAGCTCGCTCAGCATCTTCCGCGCCATCGGCCCGGCCCTGGCGATCGCCGTGTTCGTCACGCTGCTGGCCGCGCTCACCCTCGTACCGGCCGTCGTCTCCCTGCTCGGACGGGCGCTCTTCTGGCCGTCCAAGTCGTGGCGCAGGGAGCCGAAGCACGGCACATTCGTCAAGCTCGGCCGCACCGTCGGCCGACGTCCCGGCCTGACGGCACTGGTCTCGGGCGGCGCGATGACGGTGCTCGCGATCTTCGCGCTCAGCTTCAACCCGTCCTTCGACTTCAACTCCAGCCTGCCGGAGGGCGTCGAGTCGACCGAGGCGATGGAGACCTTCCAGGAGCACTTCTCCGCAGGCGCTGCCGAGCCGGTGCCGGTCCTGGTCGACGCGGAGGACGCCGATCCCTCGCCGGACGAGTTGGCGGCGTACGGCGGGGCGCTCGGCCGGGCCGAGGGCGTCGACGCGGTCACCGGGCCGCTGCCCTCGGAGGACGGCACCGCGTTCCAGTACTACCTGACGCTCTCCGACGACCCGGTCTCGGACGCCGCGCAGGACAACGTCGAGGGCCCGATCCGCGACGCCGCGCACGACGCGGCGCCGGACGGCACGGAGGCCTACGTCGGTGGGACGCCCGGCATCTTCGCCGACATGTCGGCGGCGATGGCGCGTGACTACAAGGTCGTCTTCCCCGTCGCGGCCGGCGTCATCCTGCTGATCCTCGCGCTGCTGCTGCGCAGCCTGGTCGCGCCCTGGTTCCTGATGGCCGCCGTGGGCCTGGGCTTCGCGGCCACGCTCGGCACCACGGTCATCGCGTTCCAGCACATCGGCGGCGAGCCGGGCCTGATCTTCATGCTGCCGATCTACATCTACCTCTTCGTCACCGCACTCGGCACGGACTACAACATCTTGATGATCGCCCGGCTGCGCGAGGAGGCACGCGAAGGACGCGACCCGCACAGCGCAGCGTCCCAGGCCGTGACCCACGCCGGGCCGACCATCGCCGCGGCCGGCGTCATCCTCGCCGGCACCTTCGCCTCGCTGATGCTCGGCGGCAACACCCTCATCGTGTCGATGGGCTTCGCGCTGGCGGTGGGCATCCTGATCGTGTCGTTCGTGATGTCCATGTTCTTCACACCGGCGCTGACGTCGCTCCTCGGGCACGCCGCGTGGTGGCCCGGCCACGGTGACGAGGCGCCGGCCGGGCGACACAGTGGGGAGCACGGCGGCGAGCCCGAGCGGGAGTCGGTCACGACGGGCTGACAGGATCGCCGGGTGGACCTCGACGACTTCCGCTGGCTGTTGACCGACGACGGCCAGCAGCTGCTCGCCGAGGCCACCGCGCTGGTCGCCAGCGGTGCGAGCCCGCTCGCGGCGGGCTCCGCCCTCCGCCGTACGACGACGCCGGCACGGGCCGCCGTCGCGCTGACCCAGGTGGACCTCCGGGCGCGGGCAGAGGCCAAGTTCGGCGGGCTCGCGGCCCGGCTCTACTTCACCCCCGACGCCCTCGAACAGGCCACCCGGCTGCGCGTCGCCGAGCACCGCGCGGGGCGGGCCGCGGCCTTCGGGACGCGCACCCTCGTCGACCTCGGCTGCGGCATCGGCGGCGACCTGATGGCCGCCGCGCGCGCGGGGATCGTCTGCGCCGGCGTCGACCTCGACCCCGTCCGGGTCGCCATCGCCGAGGCCAACCTCGCCGCCCTCGGCCTGCCGGGCGCCGTCCAGGTCGCCGACGCCACGACGGTCGACCACGGCGGCTTCGACCTCGCCTTCGCCGATCCTGCCCGGCGTTCCGGCGCGGGACGCAGCTTCCGGGTCGAGGACTGGACGCCGCCGTGGACCTGGGTCCAGGGCCTGCTGGCGCGCGACGCGTGCGTGAAGGTCGCGCCCGGCATCCCCCACGACCTGGTCCCGGCCGGCGTCGAGGCGGAGTGGGTCAGCGACGCCGGCGAGGTCAAGGAGGCGGCACTCTGGTCCGGGCGTACGGCGACCGTCGCCCGCCGGGCGACGGTGATCGGCACCGGGGGCCTCGCCACCCTGACCGACGAGGACGATCCCGGCCCGGACGAGGTCGGCACCGGCACCGTGGGCGCCTTCCTCTATGAGCCGGACGGCGCCGTGATCCGCGCCGGGCTGGTCACGGCCGTCGCTGCCGGCGTCGGCGGCACGCTCCTGGACCCGAGGATCGCCTACGTGAGCGGCGACCAGGCGTTCCGCACGCCGTTCGCCCGGGGCTATCGCGTGCTGGAGGAGCTGCCCTACCGCGAGAAGCAGCTGAAGGCGGCGCTGCGGGAGCGCGGCGTCGGTCGGCTCACCATCAAGAAGCGCGGGGTGGACGTGTCACCGGAGGCGCTGCGCAAGCGGCTCGCGCTGTCCGGGGACAACGAGGCGACGATCGTGCTGACCCGGGTCGCGGGCGACGGTACGGCGCTCCTCGTCGAGCCCTACTGACGGCTCGACCGCCGGCCGGCCATCACTTCCACTCGACGCTGGCCAGCATCGAATCGATCCACGCCATCCGGGTCGCGTCGGGGTGGGTGAACTCGAACCGGATCGCAGCGAGCATCCCCTGGTACGACGTGGCGAACTCATAGAGGTAGAGCTCGTCGCTCTCGGCGACGAGCACGATGCCTTCGACGCCGTTGACGATCCGGTTATCCACCTGCCGTGTCTCCGGCCATCTCTCCTTCCGGGACCGGGGAATGATCTCCTCGACCTGTGCCAGGTCGCGCGCGGGCGTGGCGAGGGCGAGTCGGACGTAGTCATCGACCGCACCGTCGGGCGTGAACTCGGTGACTCCGGCCGACGACCCGCTGATCATCCACTCCGGCCCCGCGGGCAGGTGGAACGACAGCACCTCGTTGCTCATCACAGGACCCGTGGCCGGAGCGACCGACGAATCGTCCGTGACGTCCGACGACGCGAGATCCGTCGCGTCCGACGACGCCGTCGGCGAGGGCGACCTGTCTGGCGAGCCGCCATCGCCGCTGCCGTCGTCCGCGCACCCGGCCAGCGCGAGGACCAGCGCCACGGCGACCATGATGTTCCGAGAGCTCACCCGAGACTCCTCTCCGTCGTCTGCCCGCAGCCTAACCAGAGCGCCCGGCCCCATGGTTTGCTGGTGACGACACATGGGTAGGCGCGGCACCGGCAGGCGCCGGAACACCTCGGGAGCGAAAGGTCACACCCGTATGATTTTCCCCACCGACATCTTCACCGACCTCATGTCGAAGCCGGTCGACGCCGACACGGCCACGGGCCTGGAGCTGGTCGAGGAGAGCATCACGGCGGTCATCTCGAAGATCGACGACCACCTGACGACCTTCAAGCCCGGTGAGTTCGAGACGAACGGCGAGATTCCGGACGGCTCGTTCGGGAGCTCCGATCGTGGTCCGCTGCTGGCCTGGCACCACCGGCGGGCACACAAGGTGACCGCCGCCACGCTCAAGGGCGTGAAGCAGGACCTGATCGCCTTTCGCGACGCCTGCACCCTCGCCCGCGGCGACGTCCAGCAGGCCGACGACGACGCAGCGGTCGAGGTGGCCCTGACCCGACAGGCGGTGGAGCGCCTGACGGAGGCCTCCACGAGCAACCACGCCGAGACCGCCAACCACACGGCGCAGCAGGACCCGGTCACCAGCGCACCGCCGGTCCTGCCCACCACCGGCACCACGGACGGAGAGAACCTGTGACCGGCGAGAACCTCCGGAGGCTCCAGCGGGCCGTGGCGCCGATGAGGAGCAGTGATGTGGCGGCGTCGCGGCGCGCCTGGAGGCAGGCGGCTGACGACCTTCTCGGGATCGCCGACGGCATCAGCGCCGTCGAGAGCGACGTCAAGCGGGGGTTCGGCGAGGGGAGCGACATCGCCAGGAAGGCATCGCAGGCGCTGCAGACCATGGTCACCAAGGTCAAGGACCGCGAGGCCGAGACGCGCGCTGGTTCCGATGCCCTCACCGATGTCGGCACGGCGATGGCCACGGCGGAGCAGGTCGCCACCAGCCAGGCCGGGATCCAGCCTCCGGGCGAGGCACCCAGGTTCCCCACGGACGTCGGTTCCGACGAGGTCGACCAGATGCAGGCGCTGAAGGTGTATGCCGCACAGACGCGGCTCCACAACGACCGGGTGAGCGCCTACGGCGACGCCGACCAGAAGGCTGCGGAGACGCTGGTCAAGCTGGACCAGTCGTACGACGAGGTCATCCCGGTCTTCCAGCAGATCCACGGCGAACCCGACCCGACGGGCCCCGGCGGGCCGGGCCCCGGCCCCGCCGGTCCGGGGCCGCTTCCCGTGCGCGGCCCGACCACGCCTCCGAGCGGCTACGTGCTCGAACCGGGTCCCGGGCACACCGGCGTCGAGCTCCACCCGATCCCCGAGGTGGAGGAGCCGCCCATCCACGAGCCGCCGATCCACGAACCGCCCGTGCACGAGTGGCCCCCGGTCACCGAGTGGCCGCCCCGCGAGCCCGAGGTCGAGGACCCGACCGGCGGCCCCACGGGCGGGCCGACCGGCGGATCCAGCGGTGGAACCAGCGGTGGAGGCGGGATTCCCGGCGGCCTGCTCGGCGGTGGCCTCGCGGCCGGTGCCGCGCTCGGAGCACCGGGCATCGCCAAGGGTGTGCGCGGCCTGCTCGGCAAGGGCCCCAGCGCAGGAACGATTGGCAGCACCACCCGTGCGGGCGGTCCGGGCGCCCTCGGTCGCCCGGGCGCCGGAACGCCCGGCAGCCAGGCGGGTCGGAGCGCCGGTGGGCGCGGCGGCGCCGCCGCGCCCGGCAGCGCGACGCGCAGCGGCCGTGGCGCGGCCGGCGGACGCGGCGGTGCGGGCGGTCGGGGCGCAGGCGCCCGGGGCGTCGGGGGCGCACCCGGGGTCGCCGGCGGCGCGCGCGGTCGCAAGGCCCAGGACGAGAACGGCCGGGACCAGGAGTTCTACGACGACGGGCAGGACTGGCTCGACGACGAGGGTGCCGGGCCCGGCGTGCTCGGCTGAGCTGCCGGCGCTGGGCTACCGGCCCAGCGCCGCGGCCTCGACGCCGATCGTGGTGTCCTCGCCGTGGCCGGTGTGGACCACGGTCTCGTCCGGGAGGGCGAACAGCCTCGCCCGGATCGCCGCCTCGAGCGTCGGACGGTCGCTGAACGAGCGACCGGTCGCGCCGGGCCCACCGCGGAAGAGCGTGTCGCCGGTGAACACGCACCCCAGGTCGGGGGCGTGCAGGCACACCGCACCCGGTGCGTGCCCCGGCGTGTGCAGCACCCGCAGCCCGATGCCCGCGACCGGGATCTCCAGACCGTCCGAAAGGTCGAGGTCCCACAGGTGTTCGGTGTGCGTGAGCTCCCACAACGGCCGGTCGTCCGGGTGCAGCAGGATCGGCGCGACCACCCGCTCCCGCAGCGCCGGCGCGACCCGGACGTGGTCGTCGTGGGCATGGGTGCACACGATCGCCTTCACCCGCCGATCGCCCACGACCGCCAGGATGTCGTCGACCGAGTGCGGCGCGTCGATGACCACGCACTCCTCGTCGTCACCGACGACCCAGATGTTGTTGTCGACCTCGAAGGTCTCCCCGTCGAGCGAGAAGGTCCCCGACGAGACGGCGTGGTCGACCCGGACCTTGCCTGCCGTCGTCGGGTTCACAGGACCACCACCGAGCGCAGCACGTCGCCGTGGTGCATCCGTTCGAACGCCGCCTCCACGTCGCCGATCCCGATCTCCTCGGTGACGAAGGCGTCCAGGTCCAGCCGGCCCTGCTGGTAGAGGTCGACGAGCATCGGGAAGTCGCGCGAGGGCAGGCAGTCGCCGTACCAGGACGACTTCAGAGCACCACCCCGGCCGAAGACGTCGATCAGCGGGATGTCGGGGACCTTCATGTCCGGGGTCGGTACGCCGACCAGGACGACCGTGCCGGCGAGGTCGCGGGCGTAGAACGCCTGCCTCCACGTCTCCGGCCGCCCGACGGCCTCGACGACGACGTCGGCACCCTCGGCGCCGTCGTAGGTCTCCGCACAGATCCGCTTGATCTCGGCAACCGGGTCGGCGGCCGAGGAGTCGACGGTGTGGGTCGCGCCCAACTCCCTGGCCTTGGCGAGCTTCTTCGCGTCGATGTCGACCGCGATGATCGGCGACGCACCGGCCAGCGCCGCGCCGGCGATCGCCGCCACCCCGACACCGCCGCAGCCGATCACGGCGATCGACCGGCCCCGGCCGACCGCGCCGGTGTTGATCGCGGCGCCGATGCCCGCCATCACGCCGCAGCCCAGCAGCCCGACCGCTGCGGGCCGCGCGGCGGGGTCGACCTTGGTGCACTGGCCGGCGGCAACGAGGGTCTTCTCCGCGAACGCCCCGATGCCCAGCGCGGGCGAGAGCTCGGCGCCAGCGTCCGGTCCCTCCGCGATCGTCATCCGCTGCGTCGCGTTGTGCGTGTTGAAGCAGTAGTGCAGGTCGCCGCGCCGGCAGGCCCGGCACTCGCCGCAGACGGCCCGCCAGTTCAGGACCACGAAGTCGCCCGGCGCGACGCCGGTGACGTCCGGGCCGACCGCCTCCACGATCCCGGACGCCTCGTGGCCCAGCAGGAACGGGAAGTCGTCGTTAATGCCGCCCTCGCGGTAGTGCAGGTCGGTGTGGCAGACCCCGCAGGTCAGCACCTTCACCACCGCCTCGCCCGGACCCGGGTCCGGCACGTTGACGGAAACGATCTCCACCGGTGCGCCCTTCGCGCGGGCGATGACGGCGCGGACCTGCTGCATGACGGCCTCCTGGCTCGACGACTGTTCGTGACGAACCTAGCGAGGCGCAGGTTGGCGGGCAGTCAGCCCGCGAGCACGTCCGTGACCGGCAGGCTCGAGTCGGCCGGCAGGTCCAGCGACGAGGGCGTGCGGCCGCGGGCCACCATCGTCGAGCCGAGCGCGGCGACCATCGCGCCGTTGTCGGTGCACAGGCCCGGCCGGGGCACCCGGACCCGGATGCCGAGCTTGCCGGCACGTTCCTCGGCCATCGCGCGCAGCCGCGAGTTCGCCGCGACCCCGCCGCCGATCATCAGGTCCTCGATGCCCTCGGCGGCCGCGGCGTCCAGGGCCTTGCGGACGAGGACGTCGCAGACCGCTTCCTGGAAGGACGCGGCCACGTCGGCCACCGGGACCGGCTCACCCGAGCGCTGGCGGGCCTCCACCCAGCGGGCGACGGAGGTCTTGAGCCCGGAGAAGGAGAAGTCGAAGCGGTGGCGCTCGAGGTCGCGCCGGCTGGTGAGGCCGCGCGGGAAGTCGATCGCCACCTGGTTGCCCTCGCGGGCGGCCCGGTCGATGTGCGGGCCGCCGGGGAAGGGCAGGCCGAGCAGCCGGGCGACCTTGTCGAAGGCCTCCCCCGCGGCGTCGTCGATGGTCGCGCCGAGCGGGTCGACGCCGGTCTCGCCGCCGGTGATGTCGGTGACCTTCAGCAGGCTGGAGTGGCCGCCGGACACGAGGAGGGCCAGGCACGGCTCCGGCAGCTCGCCGTGCTCGAGCTGGTCGACCGCGACGTGGGCCGCGAGGTGGTTGACGCCGTAGATCGGCTTGCCGAGCGAGAGCGCCAGCGCCTTGGCCGACGCGACGCCCACGAGCAGCGCGCCGGCGAGGCCGGGGCCGTGGGTGACGGCGATGGCGTCGACGTCGCGCAGCTGGATGCCAGCCGTGTCGCAGGCCCGCTGGATCGTCGGCACCATCGCCTCGAGGTGGGCCCGGCTCGCGACCTCGGGTACGACGCCGCCGAACCGCGCGTGCTGGTCGACGCTGCTGGCGACGGCGTCGGCGAGCAGGGTGTGGCCGCGGACGATGCCCACACCGGTCTCGTCGCAGGAGGTCTCGATCCCGAGGACCAGCGGCTCGTCGCGCGTCACGGCAGTCACCGGTCCATTGTGACGGGTGTGCTCAGCACGACGGCGGTGGTCCCGTCCCGGTAGTACCGCTGGCGACGGCCGAGCTCGCCGAAGCCGTGCCGCGCATAGAGCGCCCGCGCCGCCTCGTTGTCCTCGCGCACCTCCAGCAGGAGCCGCTGGGCCCCCTGCTCGGCGGCGAGCGTGCGCACCGCGTCGACCAGTGCGGAGGCGACGCCGCCGCGCCGCCGGTCCGGGTCGACCGCGATGCGCTGCAGCTCGGCGTCCACGTCGACCACGCTCACCGCGGCATACCCGGCGAACGCTCCGTCCGACTCGGCGACGAGGAAGGTCACCGTCGGCGACTGGCCCCGCACGCCCTGCCCGACCAGGTTCTCCGACCACGGGTCGAGCGGGAACGACCCGGCCTCCAGCGCGGTGATCACGCCGATGTCGGGCTCGGCCGCGGCACGGACCAGCAGGCTCACGGCGCGGGGGTCGCGTCCGGGAGGACCGCCTTCGGCGCCTGCGGGATCTCCGCGTCCGGCCGCCGCAGGTAGAGCGGGTCGGGCGCCAGCATGCCGACTCGCTGGTCGGCGACCGCCCGAGCGAGCCACGCCGCGTCCGGTCGCTCGGGGGTGCGGGCGTCCGGGAAGGCGTCGGGATAGAGCCGGGCGCCCTCCCCGACCACCGGCAGCCCGGAGGCGAGGGCGGCCGGCCGGTCGACGACCGGCTCGCTGGTGCGCCGCCCCGTGCCGTCGTACGACGCCAGGTAGACCTCCTTGCGCCGGGCGTCCGTGGCGACGAGGAACTCCCCCTCGACGACGCCCGTCGCGACCGCCTCGACGGCGAGCACGTCGAGCGAGCACACGCCGTGCACCGGGATCCCGAGCACGTGGCCCATCGTCCGCGCGGTCACCAGGCCGACCCGGAGCCCGGTGAACGGACCCGGCCCGACGCCGACGGCGAGCGCCGTCAGGGCGGCCGGCGTGGCGCCCGCCTCGGCGAGCACCTGCTCGACCAGGGGCGCGAGCTGCTCGCCGTGGCGCATCCCGACCGCGGCCGTGGCACGGGCCACGACGTCGCCCCCGTCGTGCAGGGCGACGGTGACGGTCGGTGAGGCGGTGTCGAGCGCGAGCAGCACCCTGCGAGGCTACCGGTCCGGCGGCGGTCGCCCCGGGACGCGGTGGGTCACTGCCAGGCGCGGACCCAGTCGACGGTCAGCGTCGAGGTCGTCGTGGTCTGGTCGGTCGGCGCGTTCCAGAGGCTGCCCCACATCTGGGTGAGGACGAAGTAGAACGGCTTGTCGAACGGCTTCGGCGCGACGAGACCGTCGGGGGTCCACTTGTGCGACCAGCACTGGACGCCGTCGTACAGGAACCGCATCTCGGTCGGCGACCACTCCACGGCGTAGGTGTGGAAGGAGTCGCTCGCGGTCGGCATCAGACAGGTGCTGCCGCTGCTGAAGGGCACCACCTCCCCGGCGTAGTGGGCGGAGGGCCACACCCGCTCGGGCGCGGCGCCGAACCACTCCGCGACGTCGATCTCGCCCGACGCCGGCCACGCACCGTAGGTGTGCGCCTGCGGGTAGAGCCACAGCGCCGAGTGCGATCCCGGCTGCCGCTCCGGGAAGCGGGCGCGGAACTCGAAGCGGCCGTAGGTCTGCGTGAACCGGTCCCGGGTCCCGACGGTCGCGGCGGTCGAGGTCGAGGTGAAGCTGCCGAACGGGCTGGCGCACGTGAACGGGTCGAGCTCGCGGACCGCGGTCAGACGGATGACGCCCGAGTCGACCTGGATGCCCTGCTCGCTGTCGACGTAGCAGTCGTGGTTGCCACTGGTCATCCCGCTGAACCAGGTCTCCTGGACCATCCACTTCGACCGGTCGAGGCTGGTGCCCTCGAACTCGTCGACGAAGGTGCACGACCAGTACCCGCCGGACGACTTCGCCGGCCGGACGCCGCAGTCGTCACTCGGCGCGACGACCGGCGGGGGCGTGACGGCCGGCGGGGGCGTGACGGGGCGCGCCGCGACCCGTCGTACGACGCTCGACCGCCGCTCGGCGACGGCGCGGTAGGCGCGGGCGCGCACCGGCCGCGGGACGGCGACCCGGTAGCGACCGGCCCGGTTCGCCCGGACCGCGCGGATCGTCACCCAGCGCTCGGCGCCACGGACCTGGATCCGCACCAGCTTGCGCGCGCGGGCCCGGCCGGCGAAGACCACCGTCGAGCTCGTCGTCGCGGGACGGTCCAGGACCGGGGTCCTGCTCCGTCCGGCCTCTGCCGTCGGTGCGCCGGGCGCCCAGAGCCCGATCACCATCGCCACCACCAGTGCCCAGCGTGCCGCGCGCATGCGTCCTCCCGAATTCGACTCCACGTGCAGGGAGACGGATCGGCGGAACGTCAAGCGGGTTGAGCGGCGCGCCCCGGGATCGGGCCTTTGGTCCCGGGTGGTCTGGGCGATCGGCCAGACCGGAACGTCAGCGCAGGTCGACGCCGAGCCAGCGCAGCCCGACCGGGTCGACCTCGACGACCCGCGGGTCCGCGTCCGGGTCGACGTCGGTGCGGGCGGTGGCCCGGGCGATGCGCACCTCGAGGCGGGAGTCGGCGAGGCCCTCGGCCAGACCGGTGCCCCACTCGACGACCGTCACCGCCTCGTCGAGGTCGGTGTCGAGGTCGAGGTCGTCGAGCTCGGCCTGACCGCCGAGCCGGTAGGCGTCGACGTGCACGAGCGCGGGCCCGTCGCCGAGGGACGGGTGGACCCGGGCGATCACGAAGGTGGGCGAGGTGACGCCGCCACGCACCCCGAGACCCTCGCCGAGGCCCTGGGTGAAGGTGGTCTTCCCGGCGCCCAGCTCGCCCGAGAGCACCAGCACGTCGCCGGACCGCAGGTGGCCCGACAGCCGCTTCCCGAGCTCGCGCATGTCCTCGGCCGACGGCACCTGGACCATCGTCGGCACCGGCCGGGCCATCTCGACGTACGGCGCCCGCCGCTCCGTCTCGACGAAGCCCATGTCGCGCCAGAACCGCATCGTGCGGGGCAGCTCCTGGCGGGCGAGGATCACCAGCCGCAACGGGGCGTCGTCGCCGGGTCCCGCGGCCGCGGCCCGGCGGCCCGCCTCGGCGAGGGCCTCGCGGACCAGGGACCGGGCGATGCCGCGGCCCTGCGCGCCGGGGTCGACCCCGAACCGGCGCAGGTAGATGGCGTCGCCCACGGGGTCCAGCACCACCGTGCCGACCGGCCGGGCGCCGTCCAGGACGAGCAGGCCGCCGCCGGGACCGAGCATCGCGGCGATCGACTCCTCCGTCTCGGCGAGCGCGTCCGCGGGCGGGTCGAGCACGGGCCGCGCGGCGAACGCCGCGCGGACCACGGCGAGGACGTCGCCCGCGGCCTCGGGACCGATCGCCCGGATCTCGAGGCTCACCGCGTCGCCGCCCGGGTCGTGGCGGCGGTGACCAGCTGGTCGAGCTCGGCGTTGACCAGCTCGTGGCGCTCCATGATCACCATGTGGCCGGCGCCCTCGCACTCGAGGAGCCGTGACTCGTGGATCCGCGACTTCAGCTTGCGCGAGTGGCCGATCGAGGTGAGCCGGTCGGCGGTGCCGCAGATGATCGACACCGGGATCGAGCCGAGCGAGTCGGCGACGTGGAACTTGTCGAGCGTCGAGAAGTGCGGGAAGAAGTCGGCCACCACCTCGAACGGGGTCGCGGCGAGCATCTCGTCGACGAACTCGACATAGCCGCGCGGAACCTCCTCGCCGAAGGCGAACCGGTCGGTGGCGACGGTCGCCACGGCCGACCCCGCGCGACGCAGGCCGTCGATCGCCCGGTGGCCCAGGTGCAGGGTGCGCACGGCGCGGTGCGCGAGCGGGCCCGTCAACCGGGCGGGCAGCATCGGCAGCAGGATCCGGCTCGGCTCGAGCCCACCGGCCGTCGTCGAGATCAGGCCGATCCCGACCACCCGGTCGCCGATCAGCTCGGGGTACTGCTCGGCGAAGGAGACGATCGACATGCCCCCCATCGAGTGCCCGACCAGCACGATCGGTCCCTCCGGGACGACGGCGTCGATGACCGAGCGCAGGTCGCGGCCCAGCTGCTCGATCGTGGAGTGGGCGCGGTCGGAGTTGCCGGAGCGCCCGTGGGAGCGCTGGTCGTAGTAGACCGTCCGCACGAGGCCGCGGTAGGCGGCGCGCTGGAAGTGCCAGCAGTCCAGGTTGAGGCAGTAGCCGTGGATGAAGACGACGGTGACGCGCGGCGTCCCGGGGTGGGTACGGCGCAGCAGCCGGTCGCCCGCGCGGGTGCTCGCGGTGTCGTCGAGCTCGTCGACCTCGACGTGCAGCGGCAGGCCGTCCTCGGCGACCACGGTCTGCGGCGCCGAGCGCAGCGTCCCGAACGGGATGTCCTCGCCGGCGCGGCGGCTGATCTGCCGCTGCTGGCGCAGGATGCCGACGGCCGCCGTACCGGCAGCGGCGACGCCGAAGGAGGCGGCCAGGGAGCCGAGGACCCGTCCGCGGCGGCTCACCGGGCGGCCTCCCCGTCGACGTACCTCCGGCTCATCCGGCCTCCGATCCTCGTGACGATCTCGTAGTTGATGGTCCCGCAGGCCTCGGCCCAGTCCTGCGCGGTCGGGCCGCCGGCGGACGGCGGGCCGAGGACCAGCACCTCGCTGCCGACGGGCGGCCGGTCGCCGCCGAGGTCGACCACCACCTGGTCCATGCACACGGTCCCGCGGATCGGCCGCTGCTGGCCGGCGATCCCGACCCGCGCGGCGGTCTCGGGCGAGCCCGGGCGCGAGGCGTGCCGCGGAATGCCCTCGCCGTAGCCGACCGGCACCACGCCCACGGTGGTGGTGCGGTCGGCGACCCAGCGGTGCCCGTAGGAGACGCCGTCGCCGGCCTGCAGCTCCTTGACCATGACGAGCGGGGCGCGCACGGTCATCGCGGGGACCAGCCCGATGTCGGTCGCCTCGCCCGGCGCGGGGTCGAGGCCGTAGAGGGCGATGCCGCAGCGCACGGCGTCGAAGCGGACCGAGGGCCGCAGGATCGCGGCGGCGGAGTTCGCGAGGTGGCACAGGTCCGGGCGCAGCCCGTGCTCTCCGGCGAGCGCGACCGCCTCGCGGAACGCCTCCTCCTGCCGGTCGTTCGCCGGGTGCGCGGGCTCGTCCGCGCAGGCGAGGTGGGACCACAGGCCGGTCACCTGCCAGGCGCCGGACTCCTCCCCCGCGCGGGCGCGGTCGAACAGGTCGGCCCACGCGGCGCGCGGTGCGCCGCCCCGCGACAGGCCGGTGTCGACCTTGAGCTGGATCCGCGCCGGCTCGACCCGGCCGGCGAAGGCGGCCGCCATGTCGTCGAGCTCATCGCCCGAGTAGGCGGTGACGTCGATGCCCGCGTCGGCCGCGGCCGCGTAGTCGGAGGACGGCGTGGTGATCCAGCACAGCAGCGGGCCCTCGTCGCCGGCGGCACGCAGGGCGAGCGCCTCCTCGATCGTCGCCGTCGCCAGCCAGTCCGCGCCGCCCTCCCGGGCCGCGCGGGCGCACTCGACCATGCCGTGCCCGTAGCCGTCGGCCTTCACCACCGCGATCAGCGGCACGCCCGCGGTCTCGCGCAGCCGGCGCGCGTTGGACCGGATCGCAGCGAGGTCGACGACGATCTCGGCGGGCCCCAGGGGTGGCGCGGACGGCGGAGGCATGACCACCATCCTCCCATCCGTCCCGCGCGTCCGCCGGTCGGCCGGTCAGAGGGTCGCGACGACGGCGGGTACGGCGGCCGCGACGTCACCCGCGACGATCGGCCCGCGCTCGGCGGCCAGCGTCGCCGCGGCACCGTGCAGCCAGGACCCCGCCGACGCCGCGTCGAACGGGTCGAGCCCGCCCGCGAGCAGCGCCCCGACCAGGCCGCCGAGCACGTCCCCGGCACCGGCGGTCGCCAGCCACGGCGTGCCCGCCGTCGTCACCCGGACCCGCCCGTCGGGTCGCGCGACGACGGTGTGCCGGCCCTTGAGGAGCACCACGGCGTCGTACCTCTGCGCCGCGGAGCGGGCGTGCCGCAGCGGCTCCGCCTCGACGGCCGACCGTTCGGTGCCGAGCATCCGCGCCAGCTCCCCCGCGTGCGGGGTGAGGACGGCGGCGCGGCCGCGGGCGTGGTCGGCGAAGGCGAGCGCGTCGGCGTCCACGACGACCGGTACGTCGTCCGCGAGCGCGTCGCGCAGCGCCGGCTCCGCCGCCGCGTCACTGCCGGAGCCGACCACCCACGCCTGCACCCGGCCCGGACCGACCACCTCGGGATGGACGTCACGGATCCGGTCGAGCACGGCGGCGTCGCCGTCGTAGCGCACCATCCCGGCCAGGCCGCAGGACGCGCCTGCGACGCTCAGCAGGCCGGCACCGGGGTAGGCGGCCGAGCCGGCGCGCACGCCGACGACGCCGCGGGTGTACTTGTGCGCGTCGGGAGCAGGTGGCGGCACCAGCGCGGCGACGTCCGCCGGCTGCAGCGCCTCGATCGCGGCGGCCGGCAGGTAGGGCCCGAGGCCGATGTCGACCAGCTCGACCGCCCCGCACGCCAACGCTGCCGGGTCGAGCAGGTGGCAGGCCTTGTAGGTGCCGAACGTGACCGTCAGGTCGGCCCGCACGTGCGACGCCGGCGTGGCGCCGGAGTCGACGTCCACCCCCGACGGCGTGTCGACCGCGACGACCGGGATCCCCTCGACGAGGGCGAGCGCCGCGGCGGCGTCCTCGCGCAGTCCCGGGCGGCCGCCGATGCCGACGATCCCGTCGATGAGGAGGTCGAAGTCGATGTCGTTTGGGACCAAACGACGTGAATTCGGGCCCTGGACATGTCGTTTCTGCCCAATCGGCGCCCCCCGGCGGGCCCGGCCGCCGGCCCGGCGGAGCGCCTCCAGACCACCCGGGTGGGCGGCGTCGGAGAGCAGCCACGCCTCGACCAGCGCGCCGCGCCGGGCGAGCACGGCGCCGGCGTACAGGGCGTCGCCGCCGTTGTCGCCGGAGCCGACGAGCAGCAGCACCCGGCGCCCGTAGCCGCCGCCGAGCAGGTCGAGCACGGCGTACGCGAGGCCGTGCGCGGCACGCTGCATCAGGGCACCGTCGGGCAGGGTGGCCATCAGCGCCGCCTCGGCCGCGCGGACCTCCTCGACGGTGTGGGCGCGCAGCATGGGCTCCCTCAGTCCTCGAGCACGACGACGGCGGAGGCGATCCCGCCGTCGTGGGTCAGCGACAGGTGCACCGAGCGCACCCCCAGGCGGTCGGCCTCGGCCAGCACCGTGCCGCGCAGCGCGAACCGC
Organism: Nocardioides sp.; assembly: GCA_035554935.1. Taxonomy (GTDB): domain Bacteria; phylum Actinomycetota; class Actinomycetes; order Propionibacteriales; family Nocardioidaceae; genus Nocardioides. Next base: position 16,726 of record DATMHM010000123.1, read on the forward strand.
GGGCGGCCGGTCTCCTCAGAGACCACCTCGGCGTCGTGCCAGGACATCCCCCGCGGCGCCCCGAGGGCCTTGGCCAGCGCCTCCTTGGCGGCGAACCGGGCGGCCAGGGAGCTGAACGGGCGGTCCCGCTCGGCCTCGACGAAGAGCTTCTCCACCATCGCCGGGGTACGACGGCAGGACGCCTCGAACCGGGCGATCTCGCACACGTCGATGCCGACGCCCACCACAGCCACGCCGAGGACCCCCGCGCCCTACTCGACCGTGACCGACTTGGCGAGGTTGCGCGGCTGGTCGACGTCGTGGCCGAGTGCCGTGGCCAGCTCGCACGCGAAGAGCTGCAGCGGCAGGATCGCGACGAGCGGCTGCAGCAGCACGGGCACCCTCGGGAGCCGGACCAGGTGGTCGGCGTACGGCTCGATCGACGCGTCGCCCTCCTCGGCGAGGCAGATGGTGCGGGCGCCCCGGGCGCGCACCTCCTGGATGCCGCTGAGCATCTTGCCGTGCAGCTGGTCGCGGCCCTGGGGCGGCACGACGCACAGCACCGGCAGGCCTTCCTCGATCAGCGCGATCGGGCCGTGCTTGAGCTCGCCGGCGGCGAAGCCCTCGGCGTGGAGGTAGGCGAGCTCCTTCAGCTTGAGCGCGCCCTCGAGGGCGACCGGGTAGCCGGCGTGGCGGCCCAGGAAGAGCACCGACCGGCTGTCCGCGTGCGAGCGGGCGAGCTCGTAGATCGCGTCCGCGCCCTCGAGCACCGACTCGATGTGGCCGGGCATCGCCTCGAGCTGCTCCATGATCTCGTCGATCTCGTCGCCGAAGCGGGTGCCCTTGACCTGGGCCATGTAGAGCGCGAGGAGGTAGCAGGCCACCAACTGGGTCAGGAAGCCCTTCGTCGACGCGACGCCGATCTCCGGGCCGGCGTGGGTGTAGATCACCGCGTCCGACTCGCGCGGGATCGAGGAGCCGTTGGTGTTGCAGATCGCCAGCACCTTCGCCCGCTGCGACCGCGCGTGCCGGATCGCCTGCAGCGTGTCGGCGGTCTCGCCGGACTGACTGATCGCGACGATCAGGGTGGTCGCGTCGATGATCGGGTCGCGGTAGCGGAACTCGGAGGCGAGCTCGACCTCGACCGGGGTGCGGGTCCAGTGCTCGATGGCGTACTTCGCGACCATGCCGGCATAGAAGGACGTCCCGCACGCGATGATGATGATCTTGTCGACGTCGCGCAGCTCCTCGTCGGCCAGGCGCATCTCGTCGAGCTGCAGCTGCCCCGCCGCCGTACGACGCCCGATCAGCGAGTCGGCGACCGCACGCGGCTGCTCGAAGATCTCCTTGCGCATGAACCAGTCGTGGCCGTCCTTCTCCGCGGCGGAGAGGTCCCAGTCGACGTGGAACTGCTTGGCCTCGACCGGATGCCCGTGGAAGTCGGTCACCCGCACCTCGTCGCGGGTCATCACGACGATCTGGTCCTGGCCGAGCTCGAGCGCCTCGCGGGTGTGCTCGATGAACGCGGCGACGTCGGAGCCGAGGAAGTTCTCGCCGTCGCCGAGGCCCACGACGAGCGGCGAGTTGCGGCGGGCGGCAACCACCGTGCCGGGATCCGCGGAGTCGATGGCGACGAGCGTGAATGCGCCGTCGAGCTGCTGGCACACGCGCTGCATGGCGGTGGTCAGGTCGACGCCGGACTGCACCTGCAGCTCCACGAGGTGCGCGACGATCTCGGTGTCGGTGTCCGACAGCAGCGTGTGGTCGTCGGCCTCGACCCGGCCGCGCAGCTCGATGAAGTTCTCGATGATCCCGTTGTGCACCAGCGCGACGCGGCGAGCGCCGCCGGTGTGCGGGTGGGCGTTGATGTCGTTGGGCGGTCCGTGCGTGGCCCACCGAGTGTGCCCGATGCCGACCTGCGCCGCGGGCAGCGGCGACTCGTCGAGCACCTTCTCGAGGTTCGCCAGCTTGCCGGCCCGCTTCTCGACCGCCAGGCCGTCCGCGGTGGCGACGGCGACGCCCGCGGAGTCGTAGCCCCGGTACTCCAGGCGCCGCAGGCCGTCGATGACCGTGTCCGTGGCCGACCTGGGCCCGACATATCCGACGATCCCGCACATGGGCCAAGAGTCTAGATGGGACGCGGCCGACGGCCGACACGACGCGGCTGGAACAATCGCG
>DATMHM010000124.1:0-15648 GCA_035554935.1 Nocardioides sp.
GTGGCCGGCCTCCTCGACCAACGGGCCGTGGCCGGCCTCCTCGACCAACGGGCCGTGGCCGGCCACCTCGACCAACCGGGATCGTCAGTCGCGGACCAGGATGAAGAAGTACGGCGGCGCGTCGCGCAGGTCCATGCAGCCGAGCAGCGTGCCGTCGTCGACGCGGCGGAACAGGTCGATGATCGGCAGGTGGTCATAGCTCATGCCGGCGGTGACCACGCCGCGGTACTCCACGTTGCGCAGCCGGGCGCGCGGCTTCTTCGTGCGCAGCGCGGGCAGGGCGGCGCCCATCACCGCGCGGCCGCGGGCGACGACGCCCTCGGGGATCCGGTCGACGAGGCCGAACGGGATCCGGCGCGGGTCGACGGACACGACCTTCCCGCTGGGCGCACGGAAGAGCAGCGGGTGCACCCCGTCGACGGAGTCGAACTGCTTGCCGTACCACCCCGATGCCTCCAGCAGCCCGTCCATCGGGTGGCCGGTGGCGAGCTCGCGGCCGTGCCACCGTCCAGTGACCTCCTCCGCCCGCACCGCGGGCAGCGAGTCGAACAGGTCGAGCGCGTCGGCGAGGGCGCAGGCGGGCTCGAGCTCGGCGAGGCGGTCACTGGGAATGACAGTCATGCTGTCATTGTCACCCGGCAGCGATCACCCGCGCTGGGCTGCCCGCTGCTTGACCTCGGCCCACGGGAACCGCTGCCGCAGCGTCGCGCCGCTGGGGGCGCCCTCGTGCTGCTTGGCCCACTCCGTGTAGTCGGCGAACGAGCCACTGCTGCCGGGCGACCTGAGGTAGTCCGCGACGATCGCCACCACGTCCTCGTCGCTCCAGCGCCGACTGGTCGACCGGGTCTTGTTGCTGGCCACGCCCGCACGGGCGCACGCCTCGTTCCACGACCCGAACCGCCGGATCACCAGTGCCGGGGAGGCCGCGTCGTGCGAGCGCTGCCAGGCGTCGTACGACGACGCGGTGAGGGGCTCCCCCAGCTCGGCGGCCGCGGCGGCGATCGCCGCCGCGAGCTGCTCGTCGGTGTAGTCGGGGGCCCGCATGGAGTCACCGTAGCGCCGTCCGGCGCCCACCGCCCTGCCACGATGTCCGGATGACCCCGAGCATCCTGTGGTTCCGGCGTGACCTCCGGCTCGGCGACCACCCGGCGCTGCTCGCGGCCGCGGAGGCGGGGCCGGTGCTGCCGCTGTTCGTCCTCGACGACGCGCTGCTCGGTCCCTCCGGCGACGCCCGGACGGCGTTCCTGGTGCGCTCGCTGCGCGCGCTCGACGCGGACCTGCGCCGTCACGGGCCCGGGCTGGTCCTGCGCCGGGGCCGACCCGAGGAGGTCGTGCCTGCGATGGTGCGCGCGGCCGGCGCCGGGGCGGTCCACGTCAGCGCCGACTTCGGGCCCTACGGCGCCCGCCGCGACGCGGCGGTCGAGGACGCCCTCGGCGACCTCGACGGCCCCGTCCCGCTGGTGCGGACCGGGTCGCCGTACGCCGTCGCGCCGGGGCGGATCACCACCGGGAGCGGCGGTCCCTACAAGGTGTTCACGCCCTTCCACAAGGCCTGGACGAAGCACGGGTGGCGCGAGCCGGCCGACTCCGACCCGGCCGCGGTCGACTGGGTCGGCGCCCCGCCCGGCCACCCCTCCGAGGACCTCCCGGACGAGCCGGACCTCGGCGACGTCGAGCTGCCGGAGGCCGGCGAGGCCGCGGCGCTCGCGCGCTGGGAGGACTTCCGCGGGACGGCGTACGACGACGTCCGCGACCGCCCCGACCTCGACGCCACCTCGCGGCTCTCCACCTACCTGCGGTGGGGCGCGATCCACCCGCGCACGGTGCTGGCCGGTCTCGACGCCCGCAACCCGCACGACGCGACCTTCCGCAAGGAGCTGGCCTGGCGCGAGTTCTACGCGCACGTGCTGCACCACTGGCCGGAGTCGGCGCGGGAGTACTTCCGCCCGGAGCTGAAGGAGCTGCCCTACGTCACCGGCCGCGCGCAGCGCACCCGGATCGACGCCTGGGCCGAGGGGCGCACCGGCTTCCCGATCGTCGACGCCGGGATGCGGCAGCTGCTCGCCGAGGGCTGGATGCACAACCGGGTGCGGATGATCGTGGCGTCCTTCCTCGTCAAGGACCTGCAGGTGGAGTGGCAGCACGGCGCGGAGCACTTCATGGCGCACCTCGTCGACGGCGATCTCGCGAGCAACCAGCACAACTGGCAGTGGGTCGCGGGCTGCGGGACCGACGCGGCGCCGTACTTCCGGATCTTCAACCCGATCACCCAGGGCGAGAAGTTCGACCCGTCGGGCGACTACATCCGGCGCTGGGTGCCGGAGCTCGCCGAGCTGGCCGGGAAGGACGTGCACCAGCCGTGGCGGGCGGGCCCGCCGGAGGGCTACCCCGCGCCGATGGTGGACCACGGCGAGGCGCGCAAGGACGCGCTCGCCGCCTACCAGCTGCTGCGCCGGCACGGATGACGCGGATCACGCGGCCGCCGGCCCATCCGGCGGACGGCCCGGCGACGAACACAGGACGATGAGCGACGTGACCACCGCCCCGACCTTCACCGACGCCCACCTGCCCGACGGCCTGCGCGCGATCGCGCTGGTGCTGCACGGCGGTGCCGAGCACGGCCGGATGCCGGTCGACGGGCGCAGCCTGTCCTGGCGTCGCGGCCGCGCCCTGGCCCGGCATGTCGCCGGTCCGCTCGGCGACGACGGGGTCGGTGTCGTGCTGCTGCGCTACCGGATGAAGGGCTGGAACGCTGCGGGCGGCGAGCTCCCGGCCCCGGTCGCCGACGCCCGCTGGGCGCTCGACGAGCTGGCCCGGACCCGCGGCCTGCCCGTGGTCATCGTCGGGCACTCGATGGGCGCACGCACCGCCGTCGCGGTCGCCGACCACCCGTCGGTGACCGGCGTGGTCGCGCTGGCGCCGTGGTTCCCGCCCGGCGAGCCGGTCGCCGCCCTGGCCGGCAAGGTGCTGCGCGCCGGGCACGGACGCCGGGACCGGATCACGTCCGCCCGGGCGACCAGGAAGTACGTCGAGCGCGCGGGCCGGGTCGCGGACGCGGAGTTCACCGACATGGGCGCGCTCGGTCACTACCTGCTGTTCGGCGTACGCCGCTGGAACCGCTTCGCCGTGGCCGGCGTGCGCGAGGTGCTCGCCCGGGCCTGAGTCCCGCCGGGACCGCCCTCCGTCAGGCAGCGGCCGCGAGCTCGCTGCCGACCTCGCGGGTCAGCGCCAGGATCCACGCGAGCGGGGACGTCGCCCGGGCGTCGTACCGTCCCGCGTCGCGCCACGCCCGCAGGTAGGTGATCCGGCACAGGTGCTGCGCGGGCTCCGGCGCTCCCGTCGTCAGCAGGGCGAGGCGGTGCACCCGGTCGACGGTGGCATCGAAGAACGCGACGAAGGCCGCGCGGTCGCCCCGGGCCGCACCCTCCAGCAGGCCAGCCAACTCCGTCGTGCCCATCGTCGCCTCCCCAATATTTCAACAGATTGCTTGAACATCTTGTTCAGTTTTATGATGCGAGCATGGACCACGCCAAGGCCGATGCGCAAGCCCCCGCGACGAAGCAGCCCACCGGGAACGGCCCCGCCGGTAGCGACCCCGGCGCGGACCTGACCATCGGCGACCTCGCCCGGCAGACCGGCGCGAGCACGGCGGTGCTGCGGATGTGGGAGTCGCGCCACGGCTTCCCGGTCCCCCACCGGCTCGAGAGCGGGCACCGGCGCTACACGACGGAGGACGTCGACCTGGTCCGCCAGGTGCTGCGCCGCCGCGACGCCGGCATCCGGCTCGAGGTGGCGATCGCCGAGGCCGCGGCCACCCGCGCCCCGGACAGTCCGTCGATCTTCGCCGAGCTGCGCCGACGTCACCCCGCGCTCGCCACCCACCGGCTGCGCAAGTCCACGCTGATCGCGCTGTCGTGGGCGATCGAGGACGAGTGCTGCGCGGTCGCCGACCGGCCGGTGCTGTTCGGCGCGTTCCAGCGCGCGGACTACTACCGCCCGTCCGCGCCACGCTGGGACGAGCTCGCCAGGGTCGCCCGCAGCGCGATCGTCTTCGCCGACGACTGGCCGCAGACCGCCGACGAGGCCAGCGGCCCGATCCGCGCGAGGCTCGACGCGGACGCGCCGATGCAGCGCGAGTGGGCCGTGGTCTGCGACGCCGCCGACAGCACGGCCTGCCTGACCGCCTGGGAGCTGCCCGGCCAAGCCGACGTGCCCGACCGCCAGCGGGTCTTCGAGGCGATCTGGACCGTCGACCCGGTCGCGGTCCGCGACGCCGCGCGGGTCGCGGCATCGATCGCCGAGTCCGCGGGCGTGCTCGCTGCGCGTCCGCTGCTCTACGAGCTCGCCGAGGCGCCGGTTCCGCGGGTCACCACGCCGTCGGGCGTCACCGCGCTCTTCAACCGGGTCGTCGCGTACGTCGACCGGCTCGGCGCCTGACGCGCGCCGGCGTGGGCGTCACGCCAGGGCGAGGAACAGCTTCTCCATCTTCTTCGCGTCCACACTGTCCGGCCCGCCCTCGGCCAGGCACTTCTGCAGCCCGGTCGCGACCAGCGCGTAGCCGCCGCGGCCGACCGCCTTGTTGACCGCGGCGAGCTGCATCAGCGCGGCCTCGCACTCGGCGCCCTCCTCGAGCATCCGGATCACCGACGCGAGGTGACCGTTGGCCCGCTTGAGGCGGGTGATGATCGCCTTGATCTCCTCAGGCTCCAGCTGCATGGTCCACTCCTGCGTCCGCGGTCAGTGCGTCCATCATCCCTGCCAGCCGGGCGCGCGCGTCGGCCGCCACCTCGGCGAGCTCCGGATCGGGCGCGACCGACGCCATGAAGGCCGGGTCCATCACCTCGACCCGGGTGTGGCCGTCCCCCGCGTCGGCGACGACCACGTTGCACGGCAGGAGGGTCGCGATCCGTGGGTCGGCCTGCAGCGCCCGGTGAGCGAGCTGCGGACGGCACGCGCCGAGGATGACCTGCGGGGCGACGTCGACGTCGAGCTTCGCCTTCATCGTGGCGCGGATGTCGATCTCGGTCAGCACGCCGAATCCGGCGTCACCGAGCAGCTCGCGCACCCGGGCCACCGTGGCGTCGTACGCCGTGGTGAGGGTGGCGCTCAGCGTGAAGTCGGTCGTGTCCATGGCTGGTCCTCATCTCGTCTTGTTAACCCCCCGGGGGGATCTGCTACGGTGTAGATCGTAACCCCCCGGGGGGATCTAGGGAAGGAGCCGCCACCGTGGCGCAGACGACAGCACCGACACCGCAGCCGACGGCACACACCTGGCGTCCCGGCCCGCTGGGCCGCCTCGGCACCTGGGTCACCGAGAACGGACGCACCGTCGGCCTCGCGTGGATCGCGATCGTCATCGGGCTGGGCATCTTCGCCCCCTCCGTCGAGAAGACCCTGTCCGGCGCCGGCTGGCAGGCGGACGGCTCCGAGTCGGTCGCGGTGCGCGACCTCGCCGAGGAGCACTTCGGCGGGAACGCCAGTCACGCGATCCAGGTCGTCGTGCACAGCACGGACGGCCCGCTGGAGTCCGGCGACGGACGCCGGGTGCTCGCCGCGGTGACCCGGGTGCTCGAGGAGGAGCCGCGGCTCGCCGAGGTGGTCGCGCCGGTGCCCGGCGCGAGCCTCTCCCCCGACGGCCGGACCGCGGTGGTCCTCGCCGGGGCAGGCGCCGACACCAACGAGATGGTCCGGGTCGCCACCGACCTCAAGGAGGAGCTCCAGGACCTCTCGACGGACGGCGTCGAGGTCAACCCGACCGGCTCGTCCCTGCTGTGGTCCGACTTCAACGAGGCGAACCTCGAGGCGATGCTAACCTCGGAGATGTACTCGTGGCCAGTCACCCTGGCGATCCTCGTGCTGGCGTTCGGCGCCCTCGTCGCCGCCGGTCTCCCCCTGCTGCTGACCCTCGCCGGACTGGTCGCCTCCGCCGGGTCCCTCGTGCTGATCAACGAGCTCGTGCCGGTGTCGATCTGGGCGATGAACTTCGCCATGATGTTCGCCCTCGCACTGGGCATCGACTACGCGCTCTTCGTCGTGGCGCGCTACCGCGCCGCCCGGATGGGCCAGCAGGGCTCGCCGCGCCAGGCCGTCGCCGAGACCATGGACACGGCCGGAAAGGCCGTGCTGCTGTCCGGGGCGACCGTGCTCGTCTCGCTGTCGGCCGTGATGCTGGTGCCGTCACCGTCGTTCCGGTCCATGGCGGGCGGGATCATGATCTCGGTGGTCTTCGTCCTGGCCGCGACGCTCACCCTGCTGCCGTTGGTGCTGTTCAAGCTCGACGACCGGATCAACCGCCTCGCCCTGCCGTGGGTCAAGGTCGGTGAGCACCGCTCCCCCGCCTTCGCCCGCTGGGGCGAGCACCTCTGGCGCCGCCCGGCCGCCTGGGGCATCGGCTCGACCGTGGTGCTGCTCATCCTGGCCGCGCCGATCCTCGGCCTGCGGACCGGCATGCCGTCGATCAAGGTGCTGCCCGAGGACGCCAGTGCCCGGGTCGGCTACGAGCAGGTCAAGGACGCCTTCGGCCCGGGCGCGCCCGGCATGATGCAGGTCGTCGTCGACGCCGACGACAGTGCTGCCGCAGCGGCCGTGCTCGGGGACGACCCCGGCGTCGCCGCGGTCATGCCGGCCGTCAAGGCCGCCGACGACAGCGGGCTGGCGATGCTGCAGGCCGTGCCCACGGTCGACCCGTCCGACCCTGCGCTGCCCGACACCGTCGACCGGCTCCGCGCCGACCTGCCGGCCTCCGCGCTGGTCGGCGGCGCCGCCGTCGAGAACATCGACCTCACCGACCAGCTCGACCGGTCGACCCCACTCGTGATCGGCGTCGTGCTCCTGCTCGGGTTCCTCCTGCTGCTCTTCGCCCTGCAGGCCCCGCTGATCTCGCTGCTCGGCACGCTGGCCAGCCTGCTGTCGACGGCCGCCGCCTTCGGCGTCGCCCGCCTGGTGTTCCAGGAGGGGTACGGCGCCGGCCTGCTCGGCTTCGAGTCGCAGGGCTTCCTCGACGCCTGGGCACCGGTGTTCTTCTTCGCGATGATCTTCGCCATCGCGATGGACTACACCGTCTTCCTGCTGGCCTCTGCCAAGGAGCACTGGGAGAAGTCCGGTGACCCGCGCGAGGCGATGGTCGGCGCGGTCGCGCACTCCGGCCGGGTGATCTTCGCCGCCGGCGGTGTGATGGTCGCGGTGTTCTTCACCTTCGCCCTGTCCGGACCGCTGCCGCCCAAGGAGATGGGCGTGATCCTCGGCGTTGCCGTCCTGCTCGACGCCTTCCTGGTCCGCCTGGTCCTGCTGCCTGTGCTGCTGCGGGTGGCCGGACCGGCCGCCTGGGCCGCCCCGGCCTGGCTGCGCCGCATCCTGCCGCCCATCACCTTCGCCCACGACTGACCACCAACCACCCCTCCCGAGAGGACCCACCATGACCGAGCACACCTCGCCCCACGGCAAGCCCATCCTCGACGACCTGTCGCCGCTGCACCGCCAGCTGCGCCGGGCCATCCCGGACGTCTACTCCGGCTTCGGCGCGCTCTCCCAGGCCGCCTTCGCCGACGGGGCGCTCGACAAGCGCACGAAGGAGCTGATCGCGCTGGCGATCGGCGTCGTGGAGGGCTGCGACGGCTGCATCGCCTCGCACGCCCAGGCCGCCGCCCGGGCCGGCGCGACCAGGCAGGAGGCCGCCGAGGCCATCGGCGTCAGCTTCCTCATGCACGGCGGGCCCGCGACGATCCACGGTGCCCGGGCCTACGACGCGTTCTGCTCGTTCGCCGACGCAGTGGCCGGGCAGGACGCCGCGCAGGCCGCCCCGCAGGCCGTCGAGAAGGGGGCCTGAGCCATGTGTCGAGCCGTTCGCTGCCGCACGTGCGGCAGGACGACCTGGTCCGGCTGCGGCCAGCACATCGCGTCGGTCAGGGCCGGCGTCCCCACGGACCAGTGGTGCGAGGGCCACTCTTCCGGCGAGAGCGCCGGGGAGAGCCTGTTCCGACGGCTCTTCGGTCGGTGAGCGCGATGAACGTCGACCGCCTCGTCCTCACCCTCGCCGGAACCCTGGTGCTCGTCGGCACCGTCCTCGCCGCACTGGTGTCGCCCTGGTGGCTGCTGCTCACTGGGTTCGTCGGAGCCAACCTGCTGCAGTCCAGCATCACCGGGTTCTGCCCGGCGGCGATGGTGCTGCGCCGCCTCGGCGCGCCGACCGGCTGCGCCTTCCGCTGAGAAGCCCCTCTGCCGCCCCTTCCCCACAGGGGCGGCAGAGGCTCGGTACCCCCGTTGGTCGAGGAGGCCGGCCACGGCCGTCTCGAGACCCCCGCAGCCCACCCCCCTACTGTTCCCCCATGGATCTCCCCGTCCCGACGTCCGGCCTGGGCTGGACCGTCCTCGGCCTGGACATGGTGCTCCGCTTCGTCGCGCTCGGGATCATCCCCGGCAACCGCCGCCCGTCGACCGGGATGGCGTGGCTGCTGCTGATCATGGTCGAGCCGATCATCGGGTTCGCGATCTTCCTGATGTTCGGCCGTGCCCGCCTCGGGACGCGGCGGATCACCCGCCAGAAGACGGCGATCGCGGCGATCCGCGAGCGGGCCGAGGCGCTGCCGCTGTCCTTCGACCACTCCCGGCTCCCCGCGCCGATCGCGCGCGTCGCCGACCTCAACCGGCACCTCGGTGCGCTCCCGCTCACGGGCGGCAACGAGGTGCAGCTGTGGCCGGACTACCGGGGCCTGGTGACGGAGATGGCGCGCGAGGTGGACCGCGCGCGCAGCCACGTGCACGTGGAGTTCTACATCACCACGTGGGACGAGGTGACCGACCCGTTCTTCCAGGCGCTGGTCCGCGCGACGGAGCGGGGCGTCGACGTACGCCTCCTCTTCGACCACATCGGCTCCCGCCGGATCCCGGGCCACCGCAGGACGGTGCGCCGGCTGCGCCGTACGTCGATCGACTGGCACCCGATGCTGCCGATCAAGCCGCTGCGTGGCCGCTTCCGCCGGCCGGACCTGCGCAACCACCGCAAGATCCTCGTCGTCGACGGCAGCGTCGGCTTCACCGGCTCGCTCAACCTCACCGAGCCCGGCTACAACAAGCCCGCCAACCACCGGCTCGGTCGCGAGTGGGTCGAGCTGATGGTGCGCCTCGAGGGGCCGGTCGTCGGTGCGCTCAACTCGGTCTTCGCCTCGGACTGGTACGTCGAGACGGGCGAGGTGGTCGACCTGGTGCCGGTCTTCGGCGAGCCGGACGCGCGGCCGGACGAGGTCTTCGACGTGCCCTGCCAGGTGGTCCCGAGCGGCCCGGGGATCGTCGCGGAGAACAACCTGCGCATGTTCACCACGCTGATCTATGCCGCCACCGAGCGGATCTCGCTGACGTCGCCGTACTTCGTGCCCGACGAGTCGCTCCTCTACGCCGTCACCACTGCCGCCGAGCGCGGGCTCGACGTCGAGCTGTTCGTGAGCGAGGTGTCCGACCAGTTCCTCGTCGGCCACGCCCAGGCGTCGTACTACAAGGCGCTGCTGCAGGCCGGGGTGCGGATCTACCAGTACCCCGCCCCCGCGATCCTGCACTCCAAGCACTTCACCATCGACGACCAGATCGCGGTGGTCGGCTCGAGCAACATGGACATGCGCTCGTTCGCGCTCAACTACGAGGTCTCGCTGATGATGCCGGACCCCGCAGTCGTGGCGAGGATGCGCGAGGTCGAGGACTCCTACCGCGCGATCTCGCGGGAGCTGACCCTCGACGACTGGGCACGGCGCCCCGCCCGCACGCGGTACGTCGACAACCTGGCCCGGCTGACCGCGGCACTCCAGTGACACCACATCCGAGAACCACCTGAGACGGCCGTCCCGGCCCCATAGTCCGAACGGGTGATGCCCACGAACTCCTTCGGTCCGAAGTCGTCCGCGACCATTGCCCTGCGGTCGGTGCGGCCGTCATCCTCGGGGAGCCGGTGGCGGTCGGGAGCCCGCCACCGGCCACCAGCAGCAGGTCAGCAGTTCACCAGGTCTCGGTCATGTGTTGGGGAGGAACCCATGAGCGCCATCGCCGCCACGCAGGTCGACGTCACGCCGAGCCACGAGGAGGAGTCCGGTCCCCGGGTCTCCCCGGAGCTCGAGTCCACGATCCTCGAGATCGCCGCCTCCGAGCGCGCCCTGGACGACCTGCTGCACCGCGCCGAGCGGCTGCACGCGAGCCACATCCAGCACGACCCCGCCTCCTGCCTGGTCTGCTTCACCCAGCGCTGACCACCCCGCTGGTCGAGGAGGTCGGCCAACGACCTCGTTGGTCGAGGAGGTCGGCCAACGACCCCGTTGGTCGAGGAGGTCGGCCACGACCCCGTTGGTCGAGGAGGTCGGTCACGACCCCGTTGGTCGAGGAGGTCGGTCACGACCGTCTCGAGACCCCCGCAGCCCACGCACCCACCCCGCTGGTCGAGGAGGTCGGCCAACGACCTCGTTGGTCGAGGAGGTCGGCCACGACCGTCTCGAGACCCCCGCAGCCCACGCCCCCGGCCGGATCGGGTAACAATGGGCCGATGCCCACCACCGAGCTGATCCCGTACCTGCACGTGGCCGACGCCAAGGCGGCGATCGACTGGTACCGCGACGTCCTCGGCGCGGCCGTCGTCTACCCGCCGATCGAGATGCCGAACGGCCGGGTCGGACACGTCGAGCTCGCCGTCGACGGCGCCCGCTGGATGATGTCCGACGAGTGGCCCGAGCTGCACGCGGAGGCACCCCGCGGCGACCGCGGCCTGCCGGTCACGCTGCACCTCACGGTCGGCGACATCGACGGCTACTGCTCGCGCGTGAAGGACGCCGGCGTCACCCTGGACCGCGGCCCGGAGGACGCACCGCCGGCCGGTCGCGTCGCCTCCTTCCGCGACCCGTTCGGCCACCGCTGGTTCCTCAACCAGCCCGAGCCGTCGGCGAGCCAGCCGGTCAGCCCGTCCTGACCTCGATCTCGGTCACCCGGCGGCCCGTCGTCGCCGATCCCGAGGTCGACGATCCCAGGGACCATCAGCGAACGGCGGCAGGGTGCGGGTGGTGCCCCAGCAGCGCGTGGAAGTCGTCGCCGCCGTACGGCCGCGGGCTGACGTGCACGGTCACGTCCACGAGCTTCGGAACACCGTGCAGCAGCCGGTGGTGCACGGCGTTGGCGATCTCGTGCGCGGCGACCACGTCGAGCCGGTGGTCGACGACCACGCCGGTCTCTGCGTGCAGCCGGTGCCCGATCCAGCGCACCCGGAAGGACTCGACGTCCTCCACCCCGGGCGTCTCCCGTACGACGACCAGCGCGTCCGCCGTCAGCGCGGGGTCGACCGCGTCCATCAGCCGCCGGTAGATGTCGCGCGCGGCGCCCCGCAGCACGACGAGGATCGCGACGGTGATGACCAGGCCGATGACCGGGTCGGCCAGCGGCATCCCGAGCAGCACCCCGACCGCGCCCAGGACGACCGCGAGGGACGTGAACCCGTCGGTGCGGGCGTGGTGTCCGTCCGCGACGAGGGCGGCGGACCCGATCCGCCGGCCGACCCGGATCCGGTAGGCGGCGACCGCCTCGTTCCCGACGAACCCGATCAACCCGGCCGCGGCCACCACCCACGGCAGCTCGATCGGCTGCGGGTCCAGCAGCCGGGTCACCGACTGGTAGCCCGCGACGACCGCGGACAGCGCGATCATCGCGACGATGAAGATCCCGGCCAGGTCCTCCGCTCGCCCGTACCCGTAGGTGTAGGCACGCGTCGGGCTGCGCCGCCCGACGACGAACGCGATCCACAGCGGTACGGCGGTCAGCGCGTCCGACAGGTTGTGCACCGTGTCCGCAAGCAGCGCCACCGAGCCGGTGAGGACGACGAGCACCGCCTGCGCGAGCGCGGTCGCGCCGAGCACCAGCAGGCTGGTGCGTACCGCGCGGATCCCGTCGGCACTGGCCTCGAGGGCCTCGTCGAGCGCGGCGTGACCGTGCCCGTGTCCGTGGCCATGTCCATGTCCGTGGCCAGGCTTCCTGCCGAACCCGATCATCGGTCGTCCCCTTCCGCGAGCGCAGGGCACGCGTGGTGCGCCGGCGTACCCGGTCCCAGGTGCTCGGCGTGCCGGATCCCGTCGACGACGAGGTGGCTGACGTGCTCGTTGGTCAGCGCGTAGAACACCTGCGCCCCCTGCCGCCGGGTGGTGACCAGCCGGGCGAGCCGCAGCTTGGCCAGGTGCTGCGAGACGGTCGCCTGCGGCTTTCCGACCTTGCCGGCGAGCTCGAGCACCGGCGCCTCGCCGTCGCGCAGCAGCCACAGCAGCCGGACGCGGGTCGGGTCGGCGAGCATCCGGAACACCTCGACCGCGAGCTCGACCTGCTCGCCCGCCGGCAGCGGGGGCGCACCGGACTCGGCATATTCGCGCATACGCATATAGTGACACGCGCAGGTGACATCGCCAAAGGTCCTGTGACCCATCAGCCCCGGGGCGTGGAGGGGGACGTGGGTGAACGAGCCGACGCCGGGCTGTGGTGCGATGGCCCCGTGAACGCTCCCGCCGGTACGCCGAGCCACCCGACCGGCGGGGACGTCATCCCGCTCGGCGAGGCCACGAAGGCCTGGTTCCAGATCTCGTTGCAGACCTTCGGCGGCCCGGCCGGCCAGATCGCGGTCATGCAGCACAAGCTGGTCGACGAGAAGCGCTGGATCGGCCAGAACCGGTTCCTGCATGCCCTGAACTACTGCATGCTCCTGCCCGGCCCCGAGGCCCAGCAGCTCGCAATCTACACCGGCTGGCTGCTCAACGGGATCCGGGGCGGGCTCATCGCCGGCGGGCTCTTCGTGCTGCCGGGGATGCTCGCCCTCCTCGCCCTGTCCGGCATCTACGTGCGATGGGGCGAGACCGACCTCGTCTCGGCACTCTTCGCCGGCGTCGCTCCCGCCGTCATCGCGATCGTCGTGCAGGCGGTGCATCGGGTCGGCAAGCGCGCCCTCGACCACGCGGCGCTCGTGGGCCTCGCCGTCGCCTCCTTCGTCGCACTCACCTTCTTCGCCGTCCCCTTCCCCGCCGTCGTGTTCGCCGCCGGCGCCCTGGGCTGGCTGCTGAGCCGTCGGATCCCCTCCCTCGGGCAGACGAAGGGCCACGGCAGCAGCGACGGCCCCGAGCCACTCATCAGCGACGAGGCGCTGCACCACGAACTGCCGTCGCTGCGACGCTCCACGGGCGTGGTCGCCCTCGGCGTACTGCTGTGGTTCGCGCCGGTGGCGGCCTTCGCCCTCCTGGCGGGCCGGACCGGCACCGGCGTGTTCGTGGACCAGGGCCTGTTCTTCTCGGGTGCCGCCCTGGTCACCTTCGGTGGCGCGTACGCCGTCCTGGCCTACGTCGCACAGCAGGCCGTGGGTGTCTACGGCTGGCTGGCGCCCGGCGAGATGATCCGCGGGCTCGCGCTCGCGGAGACGACGCCGGGCCCGCTGATCATGGTCGTCCAGTTCGTCGCGTTCCTCGGCGCCTACCGCAGTCCCGGGAGCCTCGACCCGTGGGTCGCGGCCGTGCTCGCGTCGCTGCTGGTCACCTGGGTGACCTTCGTGCCGTGCTTCCTGTTCGTCCTGCTCGGCGCGCCGTACGTCGAGCGCCTGCGCAACAACCACCACCTCACCGCCGCGCTGACCGGCATCACCGCGGCGGTCGTCGGCGTGATCGCGAACCTCGCGGTCTTCTTCGCGCTCCACAACCTGTTCGACCGGTCCCGGGCCGTCGACCGCGGGATCCTCCACGTCGACGTACCGGTGCTCGGGTCGTGGGACCCCGTGGCGTTCGCGATCACCGCCTTCGCCCTGACCGTGATGTTCTGGCGCGGCTGGAGCCCGCTGCGCACGCTGGGCGCGTGCGCGGCACTCGGACTGGCGGTCTTCGGCGTCGGTCTGGTCGCGTGACCCCGCAGCGCCCCGCTGCCGGGCCGGTCCGGGCGCCCGGCATCATGGCGACATGACCCCGCCCGACGTGCTCGCCGGCCGCTACGCACTGCGCCGGCGCATCGGCAGCGGCGGGATGGGCGAGGTCTGGCTGGCCGAGGACCGCACGCTCGGCCGCGACGTGGCGGTGAAACTGCTCGACCTCGGCAGCGGCGACGATCCGGTCGCCACGCAGCGGTTCCGCACCGAGGCCCGTACGGCGGCGGCGCTCTCCCACCCGAACGTGGTGGCCGTCTTCGACGCCGGCACCGAGGGCGGCCCTGAAAGCAGCACGGCGTTCCTCGTCATGGAACTGCTCCCCGGCCCCACCCTGGCGCAGCTCGTCCGGACCGAGGGGCCGCTGGCGCCGGAGCGCGCTGCGTCGTACGCCCGCCAGGCGGCCGAGGGCCTCGACGCCATCCACCGCGTCGGCGTGGTCCACCGCGACGTCAAGCCGGGCAACCTGATGCTCGACGGCCACGGCCGGGTCAAGGTCGTGGACTTCGGGATCGCCCGGCTCGCGGAGGCGACCGCTCCGATGCTGACCGCCACCGGCGACGTCGTCGGGAGCGCGGCGTACCTGTCCCCCGAGCGGGCCCGCGGCGAGGCCGCGACCGCGGCCAGCGACCACTACGCGTTGGGCTGCACGCTGATGACCCTGCTCACCGGTGAGCCGCCCTTCACGGCCGAGCACCCGCTGGCCGTGCTGCGCCAGCACCTGGACGACCCACCGCCGCGGGCGCAGGACCGCCGCCCCGACGTACCGGCGTGGCTGGACGAGGTCGTCGACGGCCTGCTGGCGAAGGACCCGGTACGGCGCGCGGCCGGGTTCGCCGCACTCCTCCCCGACGGCAGCGCCTCCGACGGGGCAGCGTCGACGACGGCCGTGCTCGACGCCACCGCGGTCCTTCCGGCGCCCGTACCCTCCACCACCGCACCCCTCCCTGCACCCGAGCCGCGCCCCCGACGACGGACCGCCCTGCTCGCGACGGCGGCCGTCGTCGCCGTGCTCGGCCTCGTCCTGCTCGCCGTCGCCCTCGGCCGCGGCGAGGGCGACTCCCCCACCACCGACGGCACCTCGCCGTCGGCACCGTCCAGCTCGACGGATGCTCCCGAGACTCCCGCGCCGCAGCGCACCGACCCTGCTCCACCGGTCGACGAGGCCGACACGTCGGCCGACATCGACGCAGCGGTCGCAGCGCTGGGAGCAACCATCCGCGACGCCGACGGGGTCGAGAAGAAGGCTGCCGAGGACCTCCAGAAGAAGCTGGAGGACCTGCAGAAGTGGCAGGTCGAGGACAAGCCGGTCGACGAGCTCGTGAAGATCCTCGACGATCTGGAGAAGAAGCTCGGACAGCACGAGTCCAAGGGCGACGTCTCGCCGAGCGCAGCGCAGAGCATCCGGGCGGCCATCGACGACGTCCGGGCGGCGGTCTGATCCCCCCACACGCGGGTCGGCCTACGTTCTCCGGTGGAAGCGGTAGTCGCCGCTGGGGAGTCGGGTGTGGCCGTGGGTGCGGTCGTGGATCAGGTGGTGGTGGCGCGAGCAGAGCAGCACCCCGTCGGCGAGGTCGGTCCTCCCGCCCCGTGACCAGGGGGTCAGGTGGTGGGCCTCGCACCACGCCGCGGGCATGGTGCAGCCCTCGGCCCGGCACTCCTTGTCCCGCAACCGCAGCGCCTTGCGCTGGGCCCGGGAGAACAACCGGCGACTCCGACCCAGGTCGAGGACCTCGCCCTTGCCG
>DATMHM010000125.1:0-23248 GCA_035554935.1 Nocardioides sp.
CGGCCGCGGACAAAGAGAGCCCCAGGATTCCAGGCTGGGGCGCCGCGCAACGAGCGAACCAGGAGCACCCATGGCAGTCGGAACCGACGCTGAGACCAAGAAGAAGATCATCGCGGAGTACGCCACGACCGAGGGCGACACCGGTTCGCCGGAGGTGCAGATCGCGCTGCTGAGCCACCGCATCAGCCACCTCACCGAGCACCTCAAGAAGCACAAGCACGACCACCACAGCCGTCGTGGCCTGCTGCTGCTCGTCGGCCAGCGCCGTCGTCTCCTCAACTACCTCAAGAAGACCGAGATCGAGCGCTACCGCTCCATTGTCGAGCGCCTCGGCCTGCGCCGCTGATTTCCGCCGTCCGGCGGAGCGTCTCCGGCGTTGCGGGCCCTCGACGGCCCGCTTCGCTTGACGGCCGCCTTCGGGCCCGCGCCTTGGAGCCGCACGCGCCGGACGACGGAAATGCCGAGTAGGGCTTTCTGGACGAGCGACCCCCTCCGGGGTCGCTCGTTCTGCTTTTCCCGCGCCGCTCGATAGGGTGGCCGGTGACAACTACGTCCATTCCGCGGGGCAGCGCGTCCCGCACCGTACGAACAAGAGAAAACATTGACTGAACCCGTCATCTCCGCCGTGGAGACCGTTCTCGACAACGGCAAGTTCGGCACCCGCACCATCAAGTTCGAGACGGGCGTCCTCGCCCGCCAGGCCGCCGGATCGGTGAGCGCCTTCCTCGACGGTGACACCATGCTGCTGTCGGCGACCACCGCCGGCAAGCACCCGAAGGACCACTTCGACTTCTTCCCGCTGACCATCGACGTCGAGGAGCGGATGTACGCCGCGGGCCGCATCCCCGGCTCGTTCTTCCGCTCTGAGGGCCGCCCGGGCGAGGACGCGATCCTCGCCTGCCGCCTCATCGACCGTCCGCTGCGCCCGACCTTCAAGAAGGGCCTGCGCAACGAGGTCCAGGTCGTCATCACCGTGATGGCCCTCAACCCCGACACCCCCTACGACGTGCTCGCGATCAACGCCGCGTCGCTGTCGACCCAGCTCTCCGGCCTGCCGTTCTCCGGTCCGGTCGGCGCCACCCGCGTCGCCCTGATCGACGGCCAGTGGGTCGCCTTCCCGACCCACAGCCAGCTCGAGACCGCCGTCTTCGACATGGTCGTCGCCGGCCGCGTCACCGAGACCGGCGACGTCGCCATCATGATGGTCGAGGCCGAGGCCACCGAGGAGACGATCGCGCTGGTCCGCGGCGGCGCCCCGGCGCCGACCGAGGAGGTCGTCGCCGGCGGTCTCGAGGCCGCCAGGCCGTTCATCAAGCAGCTGGTCGAGGCCCAGGTCGAGCTCGCCAACGTGGCCGCGAAGCCGGTCCAGGAGTTCCCGATCTTCCTCGACTACGAGGACGACGTCTTCGCCGCCGTCGAGTCCGCCGTCAAGGCCGACCTCGCCGCCGCGATGAAGATCGCGGACAAGCAGGAGCGCAACGACCGGACCGACGAGCTCAAGGACCAGGTCCTCGAGCAGCTCGCCGGCCAGTTCGAGGGCCGCGAGAAGGAGCTCGGCGCCGCGTTCCGCTCGGTCAACAAGCAGGTCGTGCGCGAGAGCATCCTGCGTGACAAGGTCCGCATCGACGGCCGCGGCGTGGCCGACATCCGGCCGCTGCACGCCGAGGTCGACGTGATCCCGCGGGTGCACGGCTCCGCGCTGTTCGAGCGTGGCGAGACCCAGATCCTGGGCGTCACCACCCTCGACATGCTGAAGATGGAGCAGCAGCTCGACACGCTCTCGCCCGAGACGTCGCGCCGCTACATGCACAAGTACATCTTCCCGCCGTTCTCCACCGGCGAGACCGGCCGCGTCGGCTCGCCGAAGCGCCGGGAGGTCGGCCACGGCGCCCTCGCCCGCCGCGCCCTGCTGCCCGTGCTCCCGGACCGCGAGGAGTTCCCCTACGCGATCCGCCAGCTCTCCGAGGCGATGGGCTCCAACGGCTCCACCTCGATGGGCTCGGTCTGCGCCTCGACCCTGTCCCTGCTGCAGGCGGGTGTCCCGCTGAAGGCCCCGGTCGCCGGCATCGCCATGGGCCTGGTGTCCGGCGAGATCGACGGCAAGACCGAGTACGTCGCGCTCACCGACATCCTCGGCGCCGAGGACGCGTTCGGCGACATGGCCTTCAAGGTCGCCGGCACGAAGGAGTTCGTCACCGCGCTCCAGCTCGACACCAAGCTCGACGGCATCCCGGCCGAGGTCCTCGCGCAGGCCCTCACCCAGGCCCGCGACGCCCGCCTCGCGATCCTCGAGGTGATGGCCGAGGCCATCGACGCGCCCGAGGAGATGTCGGTCCACGCGCCGCGCATCATCACCGTCAAGGTGCCGGTCGACAAGATCGGCGAGGTGATCGGGCCCAAGGGCAAGGTCATCAACCAGATCCAGGACGACACCGGCGCGAGCGTGTCGATCGAGGACGACGGCACGGTCTACATCGGTGCGACCAACGGCGAGGCCGCCGACGCGGCCCGGTCGATGATCAACGCGATCGCCAACCCGACCATGCCCGAGGTCGGCGAGCGCTACCTCGGCACCGTCGTCAAGACCACCAACTTCGGCGCGTTCATCGCGCTGCTCCCGGGCAAGGACGGCCTGCTGCACATCAGCAAGCTCCGCGGCCTCGCCGGCGGCAAGCGCGTCGAGAACGTCGAGGACGTCGTCTCGGTCGGCCAGAAGCTCCAGGTCGAGATCGCCGAGATCGACGACCGCGGCAAGCTCTCGCTGATCCCGGTCGTCGAGGACGCCGAGGGCGCCGACGCCGCCGAGACCGGTGCGGAGGAGTCCGAGGACTCGTGAGCACAGCTCGCAGCACGACGGCCGGTCAGCTCGCTGACCGGCCGTCGGCCGTTTCCCGGGCCTCCACGCGGACCCTCGAGACCGTCCGCGACGAGGCCGGCCACGTCACGTCCGTCGTACGACGCACGCAGCTCGCGTCCGGCCTGCGGATCGTCACCGAGCAGATGGCGGGCGCCCGGTCCGCGTCGATCGGCGTGTGGGTCGGGGTCGGCTCGCGCGACGAGACGGCGGCCACCCACGGTGCGTCGCACTTCCTCGAGCACCTGCTGTTCAAGGGCACCTCGGAGCGTTCCGCCCTCGACATCTCGATCGCGCTGGACGCGGTCGGCGGCGAGTTCAACGCGTTCACCGCCAAGGAGTACACCTGCTTCCACGCGCGGGTGCTCGCCGACGACCTGCCGCTCGCGGTCGACGTGCTGGGCGACATGGTCACCGACTCGCTGGTCGAGGCGCACGACGTCGACGCCGAGCGGGACGTGATCCTCGACGAGATCGCGATGCACGACGACGACCCCGACGACGTCGTCCAGAACCTGCTCGCCGAGCTGGCCTGGGGCCCCGACACGCCGCTCGGTCGGCCGATCGCAGGAACGGTCGCCTCCATCGAGGCGATGACGCCGGCGCAGATCCGGCGCTTCTACCGCAAGCACTACGTCCCCTCCAACGTCGTCGTCTCCGTCGCCGGAGCCGTGGACCACGCCGAGGTGGTCCGGTCCGTGCGGAAGGCCTTCGCGCGACGGGGCTGGCTCGACGGCCGGGCGGCTCCTGCCGTTCCCCGTGCGGTGGCCGGTCGCCGGTCGCCGAAGGTGGGGGCGGGGGAGGCCGAGGTCAACCGCCCCTTCGAGCAGGTGAACCTGGTCATCGGGCGTGAGGGGGTCACACGAGAGGACGACCGCCGCTACGCGCTCGCCGTGCTCAACACGGCACTCGGCGGCGGCACCTCGAGCCGGCTCTTCCAGGAGGTGCGCGAGCAGCGCGGACTGGCCTACTCGGTCTACTCCTTCGCCAGCCAGTACGCCGACTCCGGCCTCGTCGGCGTCGCCGTCGGCTGCCTGCCCGGCCGCACCGACGAGGTGCTCGACGTGGTGCGCGGCCTGCTGCGGACGATCGCCACGGACGGCATCACCGACGACGAGCTCGCCCGGGGCAAGGGCCAGCTGGTCGGCGGGATGGTCCTGGGCCTCGAGGACTCCGGCTCCCGGATGATGCGTCTGGGCAAGAACGAGCTGGTGCACGGCGAGATCCTCGCCATCGACGACGTGACGGCGCGGATCACCGCGGTCACCCTGGACGAGGTGCGCGAGGTCGCCGCCGACGTCTTCGGCCGACCGGAGCTGCTGGCGCTCGTCGGACCGGCGTGAACGTCATCCGCTCCGTGGGCGGGCGCCCACGGAGCGGATCACGTCAGCCCACCCGGTGGGGACTCACCGCACGGGGGAGTCCGCCGGCACCGTCCCGAGCTCGGTCTCCGGCTCCGGGGCGACCGGCTCGATGGCGAGCACGAAGTCGTCGCCGTGCTCGGTGACGCCGGCGATCACCGCCTGCTCGACCGCTTCCGCGCCGTAGCGGCGCCGGACGACCAGCGGGTCCTCGCGCAGGTCCTTCACGAGTGCGGCTGCGAGTCCGATCATGATCACGACGAACGGCAGGGCGGCCACGATGGTGATCGTCTGCAGCCCGGTGAGCGCGTCCTCCCCGCCGGCCAGGAGCATGACGGCGGCGACCGCACCGGTGGCGACGCCCCAGAAGATCACGACCGCGCGACGGGGCTCCGTCGTACCCCGCTCCGACAGGCTGCCCATCACGATCGAGGCGGCGTCGGCGCCGGAGACGAAGAAGATGGCGACCAGCACCATCACCACGATGCTGGCGAGCGTCGCGAGCGGGAGCGCGTCGAGGGTGCCGAACAGCTGCGCCTCCAGGCCGTCGGCGTTGGCGACGTCGGTGTCGTTGCGCTGCAGGTCGATGGCGGTCCCGCCGAGGATGCAGAACCAGATCACGCTCACGACGCTCGGCACCAGCAGCACGCCGGTCACGAACTGCCGGATCGTGCGGCCGCGCGAGATCCGGGCGATGAACATGCCCACGAACGGCGTCCAGGACAGCCACCACGCCCAGTAGAAGACGGTCCAGCTGCCGAGCCACTCCTGCGTCTCGGCCCCCTCGGCGCCGGTGCGCGCGGCCATCATCGCGAGGTCCTGCACGTAGCTGCCGAGCGAGGTCGGCACGAGGTTGAGGATGAACACCGTCGGCCCGACGACGAAGACGAACAGCGCGAGGGCGAGTGCGAGCACCATGTTGATGTTCGACAGCCACTGGATGCCCTTGGCGACGCCGGACACGGCCGAGAGCACGAACGCGACCGTGAGCACGGCGATGATCCCGACCAGGACGCCGTTGCCGAGCGAGCCGATGCCGCCGACGATCTCGAGCCCGCTGCTGATCTGCAGCGCGCCGAGGCCCAGCGACGTGGCCGACCCGAACAGCGTCGCGAAGATCGCGAACATGTCGATCACCCGGCCCGCACCACCGGAGGCGCGGTCACCGAGCAGCGGCGCGAACGCGGCCGAGATCAGCTGCACCCGGCCCTTGCGGTAGACGCCGTAGGCGATCGCGAGGCCGACGACGGCATAGATCGCCCACGGGTGGAGCGTCCAGTGGAACATCGTCGTCGCCATGGCGGTCTGGGCGGCGGCGTCCGGCGCGTCGGCGGTGCCCGGCGGAGCGTCCACGAAGTGCGAGAGGGGCTCGCTGACGCCGTAGAACATCAGGCCGATGCCCATGCCGGCGCTGAACATCATCGCGATCCACGAGGAGGTCCGGAACTCGGGCTCCTCGTCGTCGCGGCCGAGCGGGATGGCGCCGTACTTGCTCATCGCCAGCCACACCACGAAGACGACGAAGGCGCTCGAGGTCAGCACGAACAGCCAGCCGGTGTTCGTCATCACCCAGTCCAGGGCCTGCCCCGACGCGGTGCCGAGCGAGGTGGTGTCGACGAGTCCCCAGGCGACGAAGGCGATGCTCACCGCGGCGGCGACGCCGAACACCAGCGGGTCGAGGCCGCGACGACGGGGCTCGTCCACCTCCAGGGCGTGGTCCAGCGCCGGGTGGGGTACGACGTCCGCGGCGGGCGTCGTCAGCGCGTCCGCCAGCTCGGCGGCTCGGTCATGCGGGGTCCTGCTGGTGGTCTGGGTCACGTCTCTCCAGGGTCGGCGGTCATGATGCACGTCCGTCCGCCGAGAGAGAGGTCCCCGAGAAAGTCAGGCAGCCCGGAGACGGGCATGCTGCCTTTTCACGTTAACAAGGCCCCCGGGGGTCGCGTCGAATCGCGGTCCGGGCGGGCGGCACCGGTCGGCCCGCCCAGCGGTGGCCCCGCGGCGAGGCCAGCGGCGGGGTCAGCGGCGGGGTCAGCGGCGGCCGATGATGCCGATCACCGGCGGCATCTTGGAGTCCACGATGTAGACCCGGAACCCGCCGTCACGCAACTGCTCGGAGGCCTTGGCGAGGATGTCCGGCACCTGCTCGGGGCGGGAGGTGTCGAAGAAGAGGTTGACCGAGCCGCCCGGCATCAGCCGCTCGTGCAGCAGGGCGATCTCCTCGGCCGCGTCGCGCACCCAGAACAGGTTGACGTCGAAGGCGAAGACCTTCGTGAGCCGCTTGACCGGCACGCGGAGGGTCGCGAGGTCGATCTGGCGGACCGTGAGCCGACCCGCCTCGATGTGGGCCGCACAGCGCTGCTTGGTGCGGTCGACACCCGCCTCGGACCGGTCGATGGCGAACATCTTGCCCTTGCCCTCGAGACGCCGGCAGATGAGGTCGGCGGCCGCGCCGTTGCCGCAGCCGATCTCCAGCACGTGGTCGTTGGGCTGGACGTCCATGAAGTCCACCGCCCACCGGATCCGGGCCGGGATCTTGTTCACCATGGGGCCCAGCCTGCCAGAACGGCTCGCCGGGCGACGCACTACCTTGGTGCCGTGAACACACGTGTCGCGGAGAACGCTGGTCCCACCGACGCCGCGCGGCTGCGTGTGGGGGTCCTGGGAGCCCGCGGGAAGGTCGGCGCCGAGGTGGTCCGCGCCGTCGAGGGCGCCGACGACGTCGACTTCACCATTGGCGTCGACCAGGGCGACCCGGTCTCCGCGCTCGCGGACTCCGGCACCCAGGTGGTGGTCGACTTCACCCATCCCGACGTGGTGATGGACAACCTGCGCTACTGCATCGAGCAGGGCATCCACGCGGTCGTCGGGACGACCGGCTTCGACGAGGAGCGGCTCGCGACGCTGCGCGGCTGGCTCGCCGACAGCCCCGGCACGGGCGTGCTGATCGCCCCGAACTTCTCGATCGGCGCGATCCTGATGATGCGGTTCTCCGCGATCGCCGCACCCTTCTTCGAGTCGGTCGAGGTCGTGGAGCTGCACCACCCGACGAAGGCCGACGCGCCGAGCGGGACGGCCCGTCGTACGGCGGAGCTGATCGCCGCTGCCCGGCGTGAGGCCGGCAGCCCGCCGATCCCCGACGCGACCAGCACCGGGCTCGAGGGCGCGCGCGGTGCCGACGTCGACGGCATCCGCGTCCACGGCCTGCGCATCCGCGGCCTGGTCGCGCACCAGGAGGTCGTGCTCGGCGGTCTCGGGGAGACGCTCACGATCCGCCACGACTCGCTCGACCGGGTGTCCTTCACGCCGGGCGTGCTGACGGGCGTACGTCGCATCGGCGAGTTCCCGGGCCTCACCGTCGGCCTGGAGCACTTCCTCGACCTGCCCTGACCCGACGGCCCGACACCTCGAGGTTCAGAGCAGGCGGAGCAGGGCGGCGACGGCCGCCGCGCCGAACACCACGACGAGGAACGGCGCGCGCACGAGCAGGAGCAGCACGGCGACGCCCACCGCCGCGACCCTGGCGTCGGGGACCAGGGCACCGCCCTCCGGTGCGGCCAGCACCTGGACGGTCACCAGGGCGGCGAGCAGAGCCGCGGGGATCAGGTCGGCGATCCGCGCCACGAGCGGGTGCGCCAGCACCCAGCCGGGCACGGACAGGCCGGCGAGCTTGAGCAGGTAGCACCCGAGGCCTGCGCCGAGGACGGCCCACCAGGTCATGGGTTCGCCCGTCGGGTCAGTGCTCCCACCAGCACGGCCACGCCGGCCGCCACGAGGACCGGGACGCCGGCCGGCGTCACCGAGACGGCGGCGGCGGCGACGAGCGCCGCCAGCGCGGCGGTCAGCCGCGCCGGCATGGTGTCCAGGCGCGGCCACAGCAGGGCGAGGAATGCGGCGCCGACCGCGGCGTCGAGGCCGAGGTCGCGGGGGTCGCCGAGCTGCTCGCCGGCCACCGCACCCACGAGGGTGGTCAGGTTCCAGAGCACGAAGATCGTGCCGCCCGTCGCCCAGAAGCCGGTCCGGGCCAGGTCCCGGTCGGGTCGGTTGACGGCCATCGCCGTCGACTCGTCGATCAGCACGTGCGCCGCGACCGCCCGGCGCCAGCCGCGGTAGCCGAGCAGCGGGGCCAGCCGCAGGCCGTAGAGGGTGTTGCGCGTGCCGAGCAGGAGCGCCGTCAGCGCACCGGAGACCGCTGGCCCGCCGGCGCCGAGGACGCCGGCGAGCGCGAACTGCGACGCGCCGGTGAACATCAGCAGGGACAGCACGCAGGTCTGTGCGACGTCGAGGCCGGAGGCGACGCCGACCGCGCCGAAGCCCAGCCCGTAGGTGCCCGTCGCGATCGCGACGCCGAGGCTGTCGCGGACGA
This sequence comes from Nocardioides sp., assembly GCA_035554935.1. Lineage (GTDB taxonomy): Bacteria > Actinomycetota > Actinomycetes > Propionibacteriales > Nocardioidaceae > Nocardioides. The sequence goes on from DATMHM010000125.1 coordinate 8,579, forward strand.
CGCTGCGCCGTTCGGCCGTCGTCGTCACGTCAACGAGGTGTGCAGCCGGACCTGCTTGACCGCTGAGCCGGCGTCGTCGGCGAGCTCGCGGCTGGCGCCGTCGGGCCCCCAGCCCGCGCTCGTCAGGAAGGACCGCAGGACGTCGTCGGTCGCGTCGACCCAGCAGACCGCGCGGCGGAAGCCGTCGGCGGCCAGCGTGTCGGCGCAGGCCTGCAGGAGCCGGGAGCCGTGTCCGGCGCGGGTCTGGCCGGGGTCGATCGTGAACTCGCCGACCTCGCCGTCGGTGGCGGGGTCCGCGTCGGGGTCGCCGTTCGGGCCGGTGAGCGCGAAGCCGACGACACGGTCGCGCTCGAGGGCCACCAGGGCGCGGTGACGGGCCTGCGGCGGCCGGGCGAGCGTGCCGCGCCAGGCCTCGGCCACGTCGTCCTGCCCGATGCCGCGCTCGTGCAGCAGCGCGGCCATCCGGCCGTCGTACCGCTGCTCCCAGGCGCGCAGCTGGACGGCTGCGATCCCCGGGGCGTCGGCGGGCCAGCCGACCCGGACGGAGACATCGGCGACATCAGGGGCAACCACGGAGCCAGTCTGTCAGGGCGCCGCCGTGGCCCCGACGGCTAGGGTCGTCGGCATGGAGATTCGCAACCTCGGTGCGAGCGGCCTGAGGATCTCGGCCATCGCCTACGGCAACTGGCTCACCCACGGCTCCCAGGTCGAGGAGGACGCCGCGCTGGCGTGCGTCCGGCAGGCCCTCGACGAGGGGATCACGACGTTCGACACGGCCGACGTCTACGCCAACACGGCCGCGGAGACGGTGCTCGGCAAGGCGCTGGCGGGGGAGCGCCGGGAGGGCCTGGAGGTCTTCACCAAGGTGTTCTGGCCGACCGGCCCGGGCAAGCACAACGACCACGGCCTGTCGCGCAAGCACATCATGGAGTCCATCGACGGCTCGTTGCGACGGCTCGGCACGGACTACGTCGACCTCTACCAGGCGCACCGCTACGACCACGAGGTCCCGCTGGAGGAGACCATGGTCGCCTTCGCCGACGTGGTGCGCGCCGGAAAGGCGCTCTACATCGGCGTCTCCGAGTGGCGTGCCGAGGAGATCCGGGCGGCCGCCGAGCTCGCCCGCGAGCTGCGCGTGCCGCTGGTCTCCAACCAGCCGCAGTACTCCATGCTCTGGCGGGTCATCGAGTCCGAGGTGGTGCCGACCTCGCGCGAGCTCGGCATCGGGCAGGTCGTGTGGTCGCCGATCGCGCAGGGCGTGCTGACCGGCAAGTACCTCCCCGGCCAGCCGCCGCCGGCCGGCTCGCGGGCCACGGACGGGAAGGGCGGGGCCGACAACATCGGGCGCTGGCTCAAGGACGACGTGCTCGAGCGGGTCCAGCAGCTGCGTCCGATCGCCGAGGCCGCCGGGCTGTCGCTCGCGCAGCTCGCCGTCGCGTGGGTGCTGCAGAACGACAACGTGTCGGCGGCGATCATCGGTGCCAGTCGCCCCGAGCAGGTCACCGAGAACGCCCGCGCCGCGGGTGTGGTCCTCGACCCCGAGACGCTGGCGGCGATCGACCGGGTGCTCGACGGCGTGGTCACCACCGACCCCGCGCGGACCCGCTCGCCGCGGCGCTCCGAGGTCCTCGGCTGAGCACTCCTGCTACAGCTGGAACGCGTAGCGGCTGGTCGGGACGAGGTCGAGCCCGTCGGCGGCGCCGAACCGCGCGCAGCTGTCCATCAGGGTCGTGAACCGGCGGTCCAGCTCGGCCTGGTCGCCGCCGCTGCCGTGGAACGCGTGCCGGTCGACCATGGCGGCCATCGGGAAGTGCTCCTCCACGATGCCCGCGACGTCGGCCCCACCGGCCGTGAGCACCTCGAGGACCGGGTTCTGGACGTAACCGAACGTGCCCTGGGTGTCGATCGCGACCTGGGTGTGCCGCTCGAGCCAGTCCGCCCGCCACGCTTCGGCGCTCATCGCAGCCGGGCGACGCAGGAACGCGATGTTCGCGAGCGCGTCCGCGCGCTCCCCGTCCGGCGTGGGCGGCGGCACCAGGGGCTGGCGCTCCTCGACCAGCCATGCGTGCGCCGTCCCGTCCAGCGCCCGTACGACGTCCAGCAGGCCCGCCACGCTGGTGTCGGCGCCGTCGGCGTCGGCGCTGTCCGCTCCGGCCGGGAGCCACACCGAGAGCACCGCCGTGATCGGCTCGCCCGGGCCGAACCTCATCGCGGGCGCGACGTGCTCGTCGTCCAGGTTGACCTGGAGCCGGGTGGCGCCCGCGGCGCGGAGGGTCGAGCGCAGGGCAGGGGCCAACAGGTCCGGGCCGAGGCTCCTGTCGTGGAGGGCGGCGATGAGCTTCACGTCGGCAACCTACGCCGGTCGGGATGCGCGCGAGGAGCGGCGTCCCGTCGTACGGGCGGGTGCGGTCCGGCTACCTGTCGTAGTCCCCGGGCAGCGACTGCCCGATCTTGACCCGCGCCTTCGGCAGCCGCATGAACTTCATCTGCATCGCCCGGGTCAGGGCGTAGTAGGTGGTGCCCTTCAGGGACTCGTCCGGGAAGCGCCGCTTGAGCTCGCGACGCAGCCGGAAGCGCAGCACGAACATGTCGGTCACGACGAACAGCACCGTCGCCAGCAGCACCAGGCTGCTGGCCTGCACCAGCGCGGAGCTGCCGGTGTAGCCGAGCAGCAGCCCGATGATCATCAGCGGGATGACCATCTCCACGATCGAGAACCGGGCGTCCACGTAGTCACGGATGAACCGGCGGACCGGGCCGCGGTCGCGCGGCAGGAAGTACCTCTCGTCGCCGGCCTTCATGCCCTGGCGGATCTTGCGGCTCTCCTCGGCGCGGAACTCGCGCTGCTTGCGGGAGAGCTCGCGCTTGTCGCGCGGCGCCTTGGCGCGCGCCCGGGCGGCGGCCTCGGCCTCCTTGCGGGTCGGCGTCGGCCGGCCCTTCCCGCCCGGCTTCGAGCTCGCGGAGGTGGCCGTCTCCTCGACGGCGGGGGACTTGCTGCGCTTGAACACGGGGGCCTTTCTGGTCGGACCGACGGCGGTCGTCAGTCCTTGTGCGACGTGCCGGGGAGGTCGAGCATCCGCTGCAGGGCGACGAGCGCGTCGGCCTCGGTCCTGGGGTCCACCTCGATCTGGTTGACGACGCGTCCCTCGACGAGGTTCTCGAGCGCCCACACGAGGTGCGGCAGGTCGATCCGGTTCATCGTCGAGCAGTAGCAGACGTTCCGGTCGAGGAACATGATGTTCTTGTCCGGGTGGGCGTTCGCCAGGCGCTGCACGAGGTTCAGCTCCGTGCCGATCGCCCAGCTCGACCCGGCGGGCGCCGCCTCGATCGTCTTGATGATGAACTCGGTCGAGCCGACCAGGTCCGCCTTGAGGACCACCTCGTGCTGGCACTCGGGGTGCACCAGGACGTTCAGGTCCGGCACCTTCGCGCGGAGCTCGTCGATCACGTCGGCGGAGAAGCGGCCGTGGACCGAGCAGTGGCCCTTCCACAGGATCATCTTCGCGTCGCGCAGCTCCTGCTCGGTGAGGCCGCCGCCGGGCTTGAGCGGGTTCCACACGACGCAGTCGTCGAGCGAGAGGCCGAGCTTCTGCACCGCGGTGTTGCGGCCGAGGTGCTGGTCGGGGAGGAAGAGGACCTTGGTGTCCTCGCCCTTCTGCGCGAACGCCCAGTCGAGGGCCACGTCGGCGTTGGACGACGTGCACACGACGCCGCCGTTGCGGCCGCAGAACGCCTTGATGGCGGCGCTGGAGTTCATGTAGGTGACCGGTACGACGGTGTCCTGCACGCCGGCGGCGGCGAGCGCCTCCCACGCCCTCTCGACCTGCGCGATCCGCGCCATGTCGGCCATCGAGCAGCCTGCGGCCAGGTCGGGGAGGATCACCTTCTGGGCCGGGCCGGTGAGGATGTCCGCGGACTCCGCCATGAAGTGGACGCCGCAGAAGACGATGTACTCGGCGTCCGGACGGGCCGCCGCGTCGCGGGCCAGCTTGAACGAGTCGCCGGTGACGTCGGCGAACTGGATGACCTCGTCGCGCTGGTAGTGGTGACCCAGCACGAACAACCGCTCGCCGAGCTTCTCCTTGGCGGCCCGGGCGCGGGCGACCAGGTCCGGGTCGGACGGCGCCGGCAGGTCGCCGGGGCACTCGACGCCCCGCTCCGAGAGCGGGTCGGTGCCACGGCCCAGCGGCAGCAGCGGGAGATCCACGGTGGTCATGGACTCCATCCTAGTGGCGCGCCCCGGTGTCGCCGAGGGTGGTGGACGTCACGGCGGCCGGGCCGAATACTCACGGTCGAACGCGGGACACCGGACGGACCGGGCCGGCCACGATCGGGGCCGTCAGCACGTCCAGACTGCCGGAGGGAACCCGCATGAAGCTTTCACCCGAGTCCGAAGCCGTCGTGTCAGCGACGGCCGGCGTCGTCGCCGAGCACGCCGCCGAGATCACCCGGGTGTTCTACCCGGACATGTTCGCAGCGCATCCCGAACTGCTCGACGTGTTCAACAGCGCCAACCAGGCGGTCGGGGAGCAGCCGCAGGCGCTGGCCGCCTCGGTCGTCGCCTTCGCGGTCCAGCTGATCGACCCGGACGCGCCCGACTTCGGGCCCGTGCTGCGCCGCATCGCGCACAAGCACGTCTCGCTCGGGATCGGGGCGAGCGACTACACGATCGTGGGACGCCACCTGATCAAGGCGGTCGGGACCGTGCTCGGCGACGCGGTCACCCCCGAGGTCGCCGCCGCCTGGGACGAGGTCTACTGGCTCTTCGCCACCGCCCTGATCGCCGAGGAGGCCCGGCTCTACGCGACGCACGGCACCGACCCGGCGCAGCCGTGGCGCCCGCACCGCGTGGTCGAGCGGATCGAGGAGACCGACGACGTCTTCTCCCTGGAGCTCGCACCCGTCGAGGGCGAGGTCGCCCCCCACCGCACGGGCCAGTACGTCGCCATCGCCGTCGACCTCCCCGACGGGCGCCGCCAGCCTCGGCAGTACACGATCTCATCCGGGCCCGGCAACGACTCGCTGCGCGTGACGATCAAGGTCGTGCGCGGCGTGGACGGCGCCCCGGACGGCCAGGTCTCCGGCTGGCTGCACGAGAACGCCCTGCCGGGCACGGTGCTCGACGTGTCACAGCCCTGCGGGGACGTCGTACTCGATGCGTCGGAGGAGCCCATCGTGCTGGTGTCCGCTGGGATCGGGATCACGCCCGTGGTGGCGATCATGGCCGACCTGTCGCGCCGCCAGCCGGAGCGGACCGTGCGGCTCTTCCACGCCGACCGCTCCCACGACGACCACACCCTCTACCGGGAGCTGCGTCGCAAGGTGCTGGCGATGCCGGACGCCCGGGCGCAGAACTGGTACGAGGAGGGTGCGGAGTCCGCGCCCACGCTGCACCCGGCCCGGCCCGGCTACATGGACCTGGCCGACGTGGAGATCCCGGAGCAGGCGCAGGTCTTCATGTGCGGTCCGCTCGCCTTCATGCAGGGCGCCCGCCGGTCGCTGATCGACCAGGGCGTGCGCCCGGACAACATCCACTACGAGGTGTTCGGTCCTGACCTCTGGGCGCAGAACCCGAACTGACCGAGCGGGTCGGAGCGGGCCCGGCGCGACTGGCGGCGACGTCAGCGCGCCGGGCTGCTGTCCCTGTCATCCGTGCCGTCCTGCCCCACCGGCCCGGCCGGCCCCGCCGGCCCGTCCTCGGTGCTGAGACCTAGCTCGACGATGCACGAGGTGGGTGTGACGAACGGCCGCAGGCCGCGCATCTCCAGCGGGCCCGGAACCAGCTGCAGCATCGACTGGACGAGGTCGGCGTGGACCGAGCACACGAGCGGTCGCTCCTCGGCCATCGCCTGGCGGTAGCGGCACGGGGCCACACCGATCGTCAGCTCGTCGACGTCGACCGTGGGCTCCATCCCCGCGTCGTCGAGGTGCTCGTAGAGCACGTCGAGCTGGTGGGCGGCGCGCTGCCCGAGCGACGCCCCGTGCGGCTCGCCGGCGGCCACGGTGCGCAGCAGGTCGCCGCGCTCGCGTGCCCCGTCGGCGCGCTCGGCGGCCCGCGGGTTCTGCTCCGCCGTACGGACCGGGAACCAGGCCAGCGGCGGCCGGCCGCGCCGGAGCGTCTCGACGGCGCGGCTGGCGACCAGGCCCTCGTCCTCGAGGACGACGAGGTGGTCACGAGCGGTGTTCACGTGGATCCCGGCCGCGTCGGCGACCTCCGCGAGGCGGCTGCCGGGCCGGCGCTGCACCGCGTGCAGCACCTTCAGGCGACTGACGTGGGTGAGTCCCCGGAAGTCGTGGGCGCGGCGAGGCATGGGGCTCCGTGGGGTCGGTCCGGCGGTGACACCGATGCGAGGATCGTATCCGCCACGGCCGATGTGCGCGCGTCGAGGGCGCCTCCTCCACCATGATGTGACGCATGCGGATCCTGGTCGCCCCGGACAAGTTCGCGGGCACCCTCACGGCCGTCGAGGCGGCGGAGGCCATCGCGGCCGGTTGGCGCCGGCACGCGCCGGACGACGACCTGGTGCTCGTCCCGATGTCGGACGGTGGTCCGGGGTTCGTCGACGTGCTGCACGCGAGCCTCGGCGGAGACCTGCTGGCGGTGGTCGCCGAGGCGCCGCAGGGCCACGAGGTCCCGGCGACGATCCTCAAGGTCGACGACACGGTCTACATCGAGAGCGCCCAGGCCTGCGGGGTCCACCTCACCGGCGGCAGGCTCGGCGAGTTCGGTACGACGGTCGGGGTGGGCCAGCTGCTCCTCGAGGCCGTCAACGCGGGCGCGACGCGGGTGGTGGTCGGACTGGGCGGGTCCGGCACCAACGACGGCGGCGCCGGCCTCCTCGCCGCGCTCGGCGCCGACGCAGACGTGGCGCTGGACGTCGGTGCCGTGTTCCTCGACGGGATCACCACCGTCGACCTGAGCATCGCCCGTGGCCTGGTCGACGGCGTCGAGATCGTCGCCGCGACCGACGTGGACAACCCGCTCACGGGACTGTTCGGCGCCAGCAAGACCTTCGGTGCCCAGAAGGGCATCGACGAGGAGATGCAGGTGATCCTGGACGGCTACCTCGAGCGGTTCGCCGCCGCCACCGACCGGCGGCTCTCGCTGGAGCCCGGAGCGGGCGCCGGCGGCGGGCTCGGCTTCGCGATCATGCTGCTGGGCGGTCACCGGGTCCCGGGTATCGGGCTGGTCGCCGACGCGGTCGGCCTCGCCGAGCAGGCCCGGACCGCCGACCTCGTGATCACGGGCGAGGGGGCGTTCGACTTCAGCAGTCGGGCGGGGAAGGTGCCGGCGGGCGTCGCGGCGATCGCCGCCGACGCGCTGCGTCCGTGCGTGGCGCTGGCGGGGCGGGTCCTCGTCGGCTCGCGGGAGATGCGCGCGCTCGGCATGGACGCTGCCTACGCCCTCGTCGACGCGGTCGGCGAGGAGCGGGCGCTCGGCGACCCGGCCGGCTCGCTGGCCGAGCTCGCCGCCCGGGTCGCCCGAACCTGGTCGGACTGACCTGGTCGGACCGACCAGATGACCAGAACATGTTCTAGATTGGCCGCGTGACGGACACCCGGAAGCGCTTCGACGACCTCAGGGCGGCGGACCACGCCGAACCCGCCGACCTGGACGCCCTCTGGGCCGACCTCGCGCCCGTGGAGGTGAGCGAGATGATCGGCTCCTGGCGCGGGGGCGACTTCGCGACCGGGCACGTCGCGAGCGCCGTGCTCGAGAAGGTGCGCTGGCACGGCAAGCGGTTCGACGGCCCGTTGGCAGCGGTGCCGCTGCTGTGCCGTGACGACCAGGGCGACCTCTACTCCAACCTGGCCGCCGGGGGCGGGGGAGAGGCCTCGCTGTGGGCGGTGGGCTTCCGGGGAGAGGTCACCGCGACCATGGTCTACGACAAGCTGCCGGTCCTCGACCACTTCAAGAAGGTCGACGACGACACCGTCATGGGGATCATGAACGGCAAGCTGGACAGCGCCTTCGGGGTCACGGACCTCTACCACTTCTGGCTGGAGCGCGAGGCATGAGGACCACCGTCCTGCTGGTGGAGGAGCCCGGCGGCGACTTCACGTTCGCCGAGGTCGAGCTCGACGAGCCCCGCGACGACGAGGTGCTCGTCAGGATCGTCGCGACCGGCCTGTGCCACACCGACCTGACCGTTCCCACCATGCTCCCGCAGGAGATGCTCCCGACGGTGGTCGGCCACGAGGGGACGGGCGTGGTCGAGCGGGTCGGCGCCGGCGTCAGCGGGATCGAGGTCGGCGACCACGTCGTGCTGAGCTTCCGCTCCTGCCGGTCCTGCGGCCCCTGCCTGGAGGGTCACGTCGGCTACTGCGAGCAGTCGCTGCTGCTCAACTACATGGGCATGCGCGCGGACGGCTCGACGACGATGCGGCGCACGGGCCCCGACGGCGAGGACCGGACGGTCTTCGGCAGCTTCTTCGGCCAGTCCAGCCTCGCCCGTCATGCCCTCGCGTACGCCGACAACTGCGTCGTCGTCGACAAGGGGCTCGACCTGACCCGGCTGGCCCCCTTCGCCTGCGGCTTCCAGACCGGTGCCGGCACGGTGCTCAACGTGCTCGACCCGGCCCCCGGCGACTCCCTCGTCGTGTTCGGCGCGGGTGCGGTCGGCCTGGCGGCCGTCGCCGCGGCGCGGGGCGCCGGCGTCGAGACCGTCGTGGCCGTCGACCCCGCTCCCGCCCGCCGCGCCGCTGCCGAGGACTACGGTGCGACGGCCATCGACCCGACCGCCGACGCCGCCGGGCCCGTCGAGGAGCAGGTCAGGGCGCTCACGGCCGGCGGGGCGTCGTACGCGATCGACACGACGGCGATCCCGGCGGTGGTGCTCCAGGCGCAGCGAGCGCTGCGTCCGCGTGGGACCCTCGTCGCGCTCGGCCTCGGTGCGCCGGAGTACACCATCGACGCGATCGACCTGCTCCAGTCGGGCAAGGTGGTGCGGTCCTCGATCGAGGGCGAGGCGGACCCGCTGGTCACCATCCCGGAGCTGATCGCCCTGCGCGAGGCCGGCCGCTTCGACGTGGACCACCTCGTGACGACGTACCCCTTCGAGAAGGTCGCGGACGCGGTCGCCGACTCCCGGTCCGGCGCCGTCGTCAAGCCGGTCCTGGTCTGGCCGGACGAAGGTTGGGGGGAATAACCACGCCTGTGCGACCATTGGACAGTCGAACACCGAATCGACTCCCGAACTGACACACCCCTGGAGTGAGCATGAGCGACAGCTGCTGCGGAGGCGGCCACAGCCACGAGGCCCCCGGCGCGACCACGACCGTCGCGGCCCCGGTGGACTTCGAGCGCCGCGAGGACCAGATCAACCTGAGCCCGGTGGCGGCCACCAAGGTGCGGAGCCTGCTCGAGCAGGAGGGGCGCGACGACCTGTCCCTGCGGATCTCGGTGCAGCCCGGCGGCTGCTCGGGCCTGCGCTACCAGCTCTTCTTCGACGAGCGCAGCCTCGACGGCGACGTCGTGACGGACTTCGACGGCGTTGCCGTCGTCGTCGACCGGATGAGCGTGCCCTACCTCAACGGAGCGGTCATCGACTTCGTCGACACCATCGAGAAGCAGGGCTTCACGATCGACAACCCGAACGCCACGGGCTCGTGCGCGTGCGGGGACTCGTTCCACTGATGCGTTGAGTTGGGGTTTGCGCCCCGTTGAAATGTCAGAAGCGCCCGGCCTGGCCGGGCGCTTCTGACATTTCAACGGGGCGCAAACCCCAACTCAACGTCAGTCGAGGTGGAGGTGCAGCGCGTTGGCCAGGCGCTGGGCTGCCTCGGAGATCTGGATCTCCCGCTTGCCGGTGTCGCGGGGGAACTCGTCGAAGTGGATGCTGGGTGCCGGGCGGACCGCCTTGACCGCTGCCTGCTCGAGCCGGCGGCTCACGGCCTCGCAGTCGGCCTTCATCTCGCGCGGTGTCGCGATCTCCTCGTAGGGCGTCATGCTTCGACGCTAGGCGTTACCGGGGGGTAGACCCAGCGGTCGGCGGCAACGGCTCGGTTAATGTTCCGTGTCGTGACTGCACCCACGGGCTCCCTCCTGATCGCCGGCTCGATCGCGACCGACCATCTGATGACCTTCGGCGGCAAGTTCGCCGACTCCCTCGTGGTCGACCAGCTCGACAAGCTCTCGGTGTCGTTCCTGGTCAACGACCTCGAGATCCGCCGGGGCGGCGTCGCGCCCAACATGTGCTTCGGCCTCGCCCGGCTCGGCCTCCGGCCGGTGCTGGTCGGCGCCGCCGGCGAGGACTTCACCGACTACCGCTCCTGGCTGGAGCGGCACGGCGTCGACTGCGACTCGGTCCACATCTCCGACAGCAAGCACACCGCCCGGTTCGTGTGCACCACCGACTCCACGATGGCGCAGTTCGCGTCGTTCTACCCGGGTGCGATGAGCGAGGCGAGCCTGATCGAGCTCTCCCCGATCGTGGCGCGGGTCGGCACGCCGGCCTACGTGCTCATCGGTGCCGACGACCCGGACGCGATGAAGCGCCACACCGAGGAGTGCCGTCAGCGGGGCTACCCGTTCATCGCCGACTGCTCCCAGCAGCTCGCCTTCGCCGAGGGCGACCTGATCCGCGACCTGATCGACGGCGCCGCGATCCTGTTCTCCAACGAGTACGAGTCGCACGTCATCGAGAAGAAGACCGGCTGGAGTGCGGACGAGATCCTCGCCCGGGTCGGCATCCAGGTGACCACGCTCGGCAAGGACGGCGTCCGGGTCACGTCGAAGGACGGCACGGCGTTCGAGGTGCCCGCGGCCAGGGACGTCGCCGCGATCGAGCCGACCGGCGTCGGCGACGCGTTCCGCGGCGGCTTCCTCGCCGCCCTCTCGTGGGGTACGTCGCTCGAGCGTGCGGCCCAGGTCGGCTGCGTCCTGGCGGCCTACGTCGTCGAGACGGTCGGCACCCAGGAGTACGACTTCACCGTCGACCAGTTCGTCGAGCGGGTCCGCGTCTCCTACGGCGACGAGGCGGCCGCCGAGGTGCGGAAGAACCTGACCTGAGCGGGCGGGGGAGTCGCGGGCCGGGTCAGTCGGTCCGTCGTACGACGTAGCGGGGCACGCCGTCGTCGGTGACCTCCTCGCCGACGTACTCCTGACCGCGCATGCGGCACCACGCCGGGATGTCGTGGCGGGCTGCCGGGTCGCGGGCGACGACCGCGACCAGGCCCCCCGGCGGCACGTCGGGCCACGCCCGCGCCAGCTCGATGACCGGCCGGGGGCAGGGGAGGTCGCGGCAGTCGATCTCGATCACAGACCCACCCGCCCCCGGATGTCGAGGACCGTGTCGCGCAGGGCCGCGCAGAACCGGTCGACGTCGTTGCCGGTGGTCTCGCGCGACAGCGAGACCCGCACGTTGCCGTGGGTGAGCGCGCCCATCGCCGCCAGCACGTGGCTCGGCTCGAGCGTCGAGGCCGTGCAGGCGGAGCCGCTCGCGACGCCGAAGCCGCGGGCGGCGAGCGCGGAGACGATCTCGTCGCCGCCGACGTAGAGCGCGGAGAAGGTCACCAGGTGGGGGAGTCGCGCCGTGGGATGACCCACCACCTCGACGTCGGGGATCGCGGCCGCAGCCGCGCGGATCTCGTCGACGAAGCCGAACAGGCGGCCGGCGACCTCCTCGCGCTCGGCGAGGGTCGCCTGGAGCGCCGCGGCAGCGGCGAGCGCGCCCGGCACGTCGGGGAAGCCGGGCTGGTCGAGCCCGTCGTCGCCCGGGAACGGGTTGTGCCAGCGCGTGCCCCGGCGAACGACGAGGACGCCGACGCCGGCGGGGCCGCCCCACTTGTGCGCCGACGCGGTGAGCGCCTGCCAGCGGGCGGGGAGGTCGACGTGCCCGACCGCGGCCGCGGCGTCGACCAGCAGCGGTACGCCGTCCGGGAGGTCCGCCTCGTCGACGGGCTGCAGCGTCCCGACCTCCTGGTTGGCGGCCTGGAGCGCCACCGCACCGACCCCCGGCCGGCGGGCCGCCTCGGCCAGCGCGTCGGGATCGACCCGACCGGTCGCGTCCACCGGGACCGACGCGTGCGCGGGGGAGTCGCGCCACTGCACGGCGTGCAGCACCGCCGAGTGCTCGACCGCACCGTGGACGATCCCGTCCCGGTCCGTGGCCGACGTGAGTCCCAGGAGCCCGCGGTGGACGGCGTCGGTCCCGGACGCCACGAAGCCGACCTCGTCGGCGTGGGCGCCCAGGCACTCGGCCACCACGGCGCGCGCGTTGTCGAGCAACAGGCGGGCGTCACGACCGGCCGCATGCAGCCGCCGCGGGTCGGCGTACCCGCGGTCGAGGGCGGCGAGCAGGGTCTCCCGCGCGGCCGGGTGCAGGCGTGCGGACGACGCGCTGTCGAGATAGGCCTCAGGGGTGTTGCTCACAACCTGACCATAGAACCACGCCTGACAAGCCGGTCGCAGGTCCGAAACCACCCACCCGACGCCGCGGTCGGGACTGCACTCCGCTAGTGTTCGCAGTGTTCTGACCCTCGAGAGGAAGGCTCGTTCGTGGGCTGGTGGCACCCCGAGCGTTCGCGGGCGCAGCGACGGTTCCGTCGCGCGATCCCGCTCGCCGGATTCGTCGTACTCGCGGCCGCTCTGTCCGGTTGCTCGACCGACACCCAGTGGGAGCGGTTCGGCATGCCGGAGATCAAGTCTGAGCAGGGCGTGCACATCCTGGAGCTCTGGCAGGGCGCCTGGATCGCGGCCCTGTTGACCGGTGTGGTCACCTGGGCGCTGATCATCGGAGTCCCGATCTGGTTCCGCCGTCGCAGTGACGACGAGGTCCCGGTCCAGACCCGCTACAACCTGCCGATCGAGATCTTCTACACGATCTTCCCGGTCGTGATGGTGATCGCGTTCTTCTCGCAGACCGTGCGCGTGCAGAACCTCGCGCTCGAGCACGTCGACAACCCCGACGTGGTGGTGAAGGTCGTGGGCCAGAAGTGGTCCTGGACGTTCAACTACCCCGACTCGGTCGACACGCCCGAGGGCACCAACGTCTACGTTTCCGGCACCGGTGACGACATCCCGCAGCTCGTGCTCCCGGTCGACAAGACCGCCGAGTTCCAGCTCTACAGCCCGGACGTCATCCACAACTTCGGCATCCCGGCCTTCGCGATGCGCATGGACGTCGTGCCCGGCAACGACAACTCCTACCAGGTCACCCCGACCGAGGTCGGTACCTACGACGGCAAGTGCTACGAGCTGTGCGGTGCCTACCACTCGCGGATGCTGTTCACGGTCAAGGTCGTGACGCAGGACGAGTACGACGCCTACCTGGCCGACCTCGCCGAGCAGCCCGAGCACGTGTCCGAGGAGCCGATCGTCGGTGGCAAGTACTCCACCGAGCTGATCAAGAACGACGACGCCGAGCACGAGGGAGAGCACGAGTGACTGCCACTGTCGCCCGCACCGCGGACGTGACCGAGCGCAAGCCGCTCGGCCAGCAGCTCGTCCGTGTGATGACCACGACCGACCACAAGCTGATCGGCAACCTGTACTTCGGCACGGCGATGGCCTGGTTCATCGCCGGCGGCATCATGGCGCTGCTGATCCGCTCCGAGCTCGCCTACCCCGGCAGCCAGGTGGTCAACGAGGAGCTCTACAACCAGCTCTTCACCATGCACGGCACGATCATGCTGCTGCTGTTCGCGACGCCGCTGTTCTTCGGCTTCGGCAACGCGATCATGCCGCTGCAGATCGGCGCGCCCGACGTCGCGTTCCCGCGACTGAACATGTTCAGCTACTGGCTCTACCTGTTCGGCGGCCTGATCGCCGGTGCCGGCTTCCTCACCCCGCAGGGTGCGGCCTCGTTCGGCTGGTTCGCCTACACGCCGCTGTCGGACTCGGTGAACAGCCCCGGCGTCGGCGGCGACCTGTGGATCATGGGCCTGTGGATGGGTGGTCTCGGCACCATCCTCGGTGCGGTCAACTTCATCACCACGATCATCTGCATGCGTGCGCCCGGCATGACCATGTTCCGGATGCCCATCTTCGTGTGGACCGTCCTGATCACCGCGATCCTGGTGCTCATCGCCTTCCCGATCCTCGCCGGTGCGCTGCTCTCGCTCGAGGCCGACCGCCAGCTCGGGGCGCACGTGTTCGACACCTCGACCGGTGGCGCGATCCTGTGGCAGCACCTGTTCTGGTTCTTCGGGCACCCAGAGGTCTACATCATCGCCCTGCCGTTCTTCGGCATCATCTCCGAGATCCTGCCGGTCTTCAGCCGCAAGCCGATCTTCGGCTACGTCGGCCTGGTCGGCGCGACGCTCGGCATCGCGATCCTCTCGGTCGCGGTGTGGGCGCACCACATGTTCGTCACCGGAGCCGTCAACCTGGCGTTCTTCTCCGGAATGACGTTCCTGATCGCGGTCCCGACCGGCGTGAAGTTCTTCAACTGGATCGGCACGATGTGGGGCGGATCGGTGCGCATGGACACGCCCATGCTCTGGTCGATCGGCTTCCTGACGACCTTCCTCTTCGGTGGCCTGACCGGCATCATCCTCGCCAGCCCGCCGCTGGACTTCCACGTCTCTGACTCCTACTTCGTGGTGGCGCACTTCCACTACACGGTGTTCGGCACGGTGGTGTTCGCGATGTTCGCGGGCTTCTACTTCTGGTGGCCCAAGCTCACCGGACGGATGCTCGACGAGCGCCTCGGCAAGATCCACTTCTGG
>DATMHM010000126.1:0-45031 GCA_035554935.1 Nocardioides sp.
GCACGTGGCACATCGAGGGCGTCAAGCGCTTCATCACCAGTGCCGAGAGCGACCTCGTCGACAACGTCGTCCACTTCGTCCTCGCCCGCCCGGAGGGCGCCGGGCCCGGCACCAAGGGCCTGTCGCTGTTCATCGTGCCGAAGCACCACTTCGACGTCGAGACCGGTGAGCTCACCGGCGAGCGCAACGGCGTCTACGTCACGAACGTCGAGCACAAGATGGGCATCAAGGTGTCCAACACCTGCGAGGTCACCTTCGGCGAGAAGGAGCCGGCCAAGGGCTGGCTGCTCGGCGAGGTCCACGACGGCATCGCGCAGATGTTCCAGGTCATCGAGAACGCCCGGATGATGGTCGGCACCAAGGCGATCGCGACGCTGTCGACCGGCTACCTCAACGCGCTCGACTACGCCAAGGAGCGGGTCCAGGGCTCCGACCTGACCCAGGCCGCCGACAAGGCCGCGCCGCGCGTCACGATCACGCACCACCCCGACGTGCGCCGCTCGCTGATGACCCAGAAGTCCTTCGCCGAGGCGATGCGCTCGCTGGTCATCTACACCTCGACGTGGCAGGACAAGGTCCAGCTCGCCAAGGCGTCCGGCGAGAAGGACGAGCTGGCCGAGGCGGTCAACGACCTGCTGCTCCCGATCGTGAAGGGCTACGGCTCGGAGCGCTCGTGGGTGCTGCTGGGCACCGAGTCGCTGCAGACCTTCGGTGGCTCGGGCTTCCTGCAGGAGTACCCGATCGAGCAGTACGTCCGCGACGCCAAGATCGACACGCTCTACGAGGGCACGACCGCGATCCAGGGCCAGGACTTCTTCTTCCGCAAGATCGTCAAGGACCAGGGCAAGGCGCTCGGCCACGTCGCTGCGGAGATCAAGGCGTTCATCGAGTCCGAGGCGGGCAACGGCCGGCTGAAGAACGAGCGCGAGCTCCTCGCGACCGCGCTCGCCGACGCCGAGGCGATCGTCGGCCTGATGATCAACGACCTCATGTCCGCCCAGGACGAGATCAAGAACATCTACAAGGTCGGCCTCAACACCACCCGCCTGCTGATGGCGCTCGGTGACGTGGTCTGCGCCTGGCTGCTGCTCCGCGGCGCCGAGGTCGCGCTGGAGAAGCTCGCGGGCGACACCGGTGCCGACAAGTCCTTCTACGAGGGCAAGGTCGCCGCCGCCCAGTGGTTCGCGCAGCTCAACCTGCCGCGCCTCTCCGCCGAGCTCCGGATCGCCCAGGCCACCACCCTGGACGTCATGGAGATCGACGAGTCCGCGTTCTGACCCACGCAGGACCCCACGCAGGTCCCCGTACGACGGCCGCCCCGGTTCCCCGGGGCGGCCGTCGCCGTTCCACCCCGCAGGACGGCGTCCATGGCGCGCGCAGGTCGCTAGCATCGGCCGGGTGAGCGATTCCGAGCTGCTGGCCGGGTACGTCGACGCGTGGTGGGGTTCCGTGCAGGACCTCCTCGCGCTGCTGGAGGAGTTGGAGCCGGAGGACTGGGGGAAGCCCACCGACCTCGCCGGGTGGGACGTGAAGGCGGTGGCCTCGCACACCGCCCACCTCGAGTCGCTGCTGGCCGGCGGACCGGACGAGCAGGCCGAGATCGGCGAGCCGGCGCACGTCACCGGCCCGATGGGGCAGTTCACCGAGATCGGCGTGGTGACCCGCCGCGACCGGGACCCGGCGTCGATCGTCGGCGAGATCCGGGACCGCACCGCCGAGCGGCATGCCGCCCTGCAGGCCGACCCGCCGACCGACGCGTCGGCGCCGGCCCCCGGCATCTTCGGGATGATCGGCTGGAGCACCGGCACCCTTCTGCGCAACCGGCCGCTCGACGTGTGGATGCACGAGCAGGACATCCGCCGCGCGGTCGGCCGCCCCGGCGGGCTGGAGTCCGCGGGCGCCCGGCACACGGCCGACTACCTCTCCGAGGGCTTCGGCTTCGTCGTCGGCAAGCGCGTCGCCCCGCCCGCCGGTACGACGGCCGTGCTGGCCGTCGACGGCAGCCCGACGATCGCGGTCGGGATCGGGGAGGACGGCCGCGCCCGGCCGCTGGACGCCGTCCCGGACGATCCGACGGTGCAGCTGGCCATGGACCGCGAGAGCTTCATCGTCCTCGCCGGCGGCCGTCGCGCCGCGGCCCCGGGCGCGGTCCGGGTCGCGGGCGACACCGAGCTCGGGCAGCGGATCGTCGACCAGCTCGCCACCACGCCGTAGGCGCCGCCGCATGGACTCGTGGAGCATCGCCGACCTGCCCGACCAGACCGGCCGGACCGTCGTGGTCACCGGCCCGACGACCGGCGGGCTCGGCCACCACACGGCGCTCGAGCTCGCGCGCCGCGGGGCCCGGGTCGTCCTCGCCGGTCGCACCCCGGCCAGGGTGGAGGAGACCGTCGGCGCGATCCGGGCCGAGGTCCCGGACGCGTCCCTGGAGGCGCTGCACCTCGACCTCGCCAGCCTCGCGTCGGTGCGGGCCGCGGCGTCGGCCGTGGCACAGATCGGCCCGATCGACGTGCTCGTCAACAACGCCGGCGTGATGGGGACGTCGTACTCCCGCACGGCCGACGGGCTCGAGCTGCAGATGGCGACCAACCACTTCGGGCCGTTCCTGCTCACCGGCCTGCTGCTGCCGCAGCTGGTCGCGAGCGGCGACGGACGGGTGGTCACGGTGTCGTCCCTGTTCCACGCCCATGCGGGCAAGGCGCCGCTCGGCGACCCGCGCGAGCAGATCGGGCGCTACCACACGTGGCGTGCCTACGCGCAGAGCAAGCTCGCCAACCTCTACTTCACGACCGAGCTCGACCGACGGCTGCGCGTGGCCGACCTGCCCGTGCGGGCACTCGCCGCGCACCCCGGCTTCGCGGGGACCCACCTGGCCGCCAACGGCCAGTACGGCCGGTCGTCCGGGGGGATCGCCTCGATCCTCGACGCCGGCATCAAGGCGGTGTCGCAGTCGGCGGCGGCCGGGGCGTGGCCCACGCTGATGGCGGCGACCGACGACCTCCCGGGCGACACCTTCGTCGGCCCGGGCGGGTTCCGCCAGCTGTCGGGGGTCCCGCGCGTCGTGGGCCGGAGCCGGCTCGCCAGGAACACCGACAACGCCCGGCTGCTGTGGGAGATCAGCCAGGAGACGGTCGACCTGCGCTACCCCTGAGTCCGTCGGGGTCCGCCGGCGCTCCCCCATCCGTCCGGACAAATCTTTTCGATTGCCGTTCCGTCACCGCCCCTCCGGACTTACCGTCCTGCTTCCAGCACCGTGTCAGCGACACTGGCAGACGCGTCCATTCGGGAGGGCGGACGAGGGGGCGCGCATGGAACCCATCGGTGCCCGGCTCGTGGCAGCCGGGCTGCTGGAACCTGCCCAGCTGGCCTGGGCGACCGAGCAGCAGCGGCGTACGGGCGGCTACCTCGGCGAGCACCTCGTCGCCGCCGGGATGATCACCGCGGACGCCTTCTACGCCGAGCTCGCCCGCAGCTGGGAGGCCCAACGTCGCGACCTGGTCGCCGACCCGCCGCAGCCCGCGCTGCTGGCCGAGATCGACGTCGAGCAGGCCGTCGAGCTCGGCTGGATCGCCTGCGAGCTCACCGACGACGGCGCGGTCGTCGTGGCCACCTGCGTCCGCCCGGCCGAGGACCTCGTGGTCGAGGTGCTGGAGAGCTTCCCCGCGCGCACGATCGAGTTCGTCGCCTGCAGCCGCGCCGACCTCGACGCGGTGGCGCTCGGGGTACGCCTCGGCAGGCTCGCCGGCGATCGTCGTACGTCGTCCCGGCGGCTCGTGCAGCCGGCCCACGTCGCCGTCGCCACCGTCGGGGCCGTGGCCGCCGTCGTCGCCGCGGCGCTGCTGCCGATGCGGCTGCTGGTGCCGGCGCTCGTCGGCGCCTCGGTCGTGTTCGTCGGCTGCGGCCTCGTGCAGCTGCTCCGGGGCTACCTGCTGCTCGTCGCCGACGACCGGTGGGCCCGGGCCGCGCCGCCGGTGGGCGGTGCCGACGACGACCTGCCGCTCTACTCGGTGATCGTGCGGGTCTGCGGCGGGCAGCCGGGCCTCGACGAGCTCTTCGGCAACTTCCGCGGCGTGGACTACCCGCGGGAGCGCACCGACGCGATCCTGGTGGTCTCCGAGGACGACACGGACACTCTCGACGCGCTGCGGGCGACCGGTCGTCGCGGCTGGGTGCGCGTCGCCCGGGTGCCGCAGGCGGACTTCGTCGACGTGGTCCGCGCCTGCGACCACGCCCTCGCGCTCGCCCGCGGCCGTTACGTCGTCGCCTACGACCAGGACGAGCGCCCGGCGCCCGACCAGCTGCGCCTGGCCGTCGCCGCGTTCGAGGCGGACCTCGCGGCCCGGCTCGACGCGCGGCTGCCGCCCGACCCGCTCGTCGGGCTCCGGGTCGGCCGGCGCAGCGGCCCGGAGGCGACGACGGCGCTCGGCCGGATGGCCGCGGCCGGTGAGATCCTCCACCTCGACGGTGCGGGGACCGACGGTTTCGCGCGCTCGCCGGACGTCACCTCGGTGCACTTCAACATGCGCCTGCTGCGCCGCCTCGGCGGATTCGGCATCCTCGCCCCCAGGCGCGGGCCGGTGCAGGCCGGGGAGCGGCCCCCGCGGATCGAGGGTCTCGACTCCAGCTCGGTCCGCGCGGCCGCGACCGGGCAGCGACGCTGGTTCCGGGACCGGGCCGAGGTGATCGCCGAGGACATCCTCGATGCGGCCGACCGGCTGCGCGCGATGGTGCTGCGGGGCGCGGCCCATCCGCCGGAGGAGACGAGGGACGTCGCCTCCCACCTCGGGGCCACCTCGTTCCACCTCGCCTACCCGGTGGTGCTCGGCGGTGGCGTGGCGGCGGCGCTGCGCAGCGAGACGATGCAGGGATCGCTCGCCGACGCGGCCGCGTGGGTGGCCCTCGGAGAGGTGGTCCTCCTCGTCTCGATGGCCAGCGCGGTCGCGGCGACGCTGCTGGTCCGGCGCCACGGCTGGCGGGCCGGGTTCGGGGCGCTCGCGCTGCCCGCGCTGTGGTCGCTCCAGGCGTTCGCCGCGTGGGTGGCGCTGTACGCCGTGTTGCTGCGCCCGCGCGCCGTACGCTCCCGTCGGGCCAGACCGGGCGCGGGAGGATGACCGAGGCTCAGGCGGCGACCGCGCCCGGCATCAGGGTCGGCGGGCAGGCGCAGCCGTCGTCACAGGCGAGGTAGGTGTGCACGGCATGTCCGCAGGCCGGGCACGGCAGGTCGTGGCTGAGGTGCTGCTGCTCGGTGCTGTTGATCCACATCGCCCTGTCTCCTTCGGCGTGGTCGTCCCGTCCCTTCACTAGGACCACGAACGACCTGCCTCTGATACGACAGGTCCGCCGAAGGTATTTCGTCGGTGGATCGCTCAGCGGCCGCGCGGGCCGTAGACCGCCTCGGCCTTCCTGAACGCCGCCTCGCGGGCCGCCTTCGTGTTGCGGGCGGCGAGCAGCCAGGCCTGCTCGACCCGCTCGCGGGAGAAGGTACGGCGAGCGGAGGCGGTCCACGTGTCGTTGAAGAGCCGCTTGGCGGCGGCCACGGCGTCGGGCGACTTGCGGGAGACCTCGTTGGCGATCTGCAGGGCGCCGGTGAGCGGGTCGGCGTCGAGGCGGGTGACCAGGCCCAGCTCGTGGGCGCGGGTGCCGTCGAAGACCTCGGCGGTCATCGTGAGCAGCTTCGCCTGGTCGATGCCGACCAGCTCCTTGAGCGCCTGGATGCCCGACATGTCGGGGATCAGGCCCCACTTGCCCTCGAGCACCGACCAGCGCGAGTCGGGCGTCGCCACCCGGAAGTCGGCGGCGAGCGCGATCTGCAGACCGCCGCCGAGGCAGTGCCCGTGGACCGCCGCGATCACCGGCACCGGGATCCGGCGGAAGGCCCACGGGGCCTCCTGGAACAGGTTGGTGCCCCGCAGCGGCCGCGGCACGAACGCCTTCGCGATCCCCGCGGGGTTGCGCATCACCGACGCGAAGTCGAGGCCGGCGCAGAACGCGTCGCCCTCGCCGCTGATCACCACCGCGCGCAGGGTCTTGTCCTTGCGCAGCCGGTTCGCGGTCGCCACGAGCTCCTCGAGCGTGCCGAGCGTGAGCGCGTTGAGCTTGTCCGGCCGGTCGAGGCGGACGTGGGCGATGCCGTCGGTGGTCGTGCAGGTCACGGTGCTCATGGGCACATGCTACCCGCGAGTAACCACCGGCGGCAGCGCCGGCTCAGGCAGCGGTCGTGGTGTCGGCCTTGGCGATCTGCTGCTTGGCGGCGGCGCTCTCGAGCAGGCGCTGCATCACGCGGCGCTTGCGCTTGTCGGCGGTCGCCATCGCGTAGAGCAGCTTGAGCTGGCTCGGCAGGTTCTTCGCGTTCGTGGTGGCGAGCCAGCCGTTCGGGAACGACAGCCGCACGACCCGGTGCCAGGCGCTGTAGACCTGCTGGGGGAGCGGGGCGGAGTGGTAGTTCAGGCCGTACTTGTCGAAGACCGCCTGGACCTTCGGGGCCACCTCGGCGTACCGGCTGCTCGGCAGGTCGGGGAAGAGGTGGTGCTCGATCTGGTGCGACAGGTTGCCGGTCATGATGTGCATCAGCCTCGAGCCGGAGATGTTGGCCGAGCCGAGCATCTGGCGCAGGTACCACTGGCCGCGCGTCTCCTTCTCGGGGATCGACTTCAGCTCGAAGGTCTCGACGCCCTCGGGGAAGTGGCCGCACATGATGACCGAGTGCGACCAGAGGTTGCGGATCACGTTCGCGGTGAAGTTCGCGGCCAGTGCGGGCAGGAACGAGCCGGTCGGGGCGGCGAGGACCGGGTTGACGATGTAGTCCTTGGTCGCCTGCTTGCGGATCTTGCGCAGCGTGTTCTTCAGGCTCCGCTGGAACTCCTCGCTGCGCTTCTCCTTCGGCGTGCGCAGGTTGCGCCCGAGCTCGAGGTCGTAGGCCGCGATGCCGTACTCGAAGAAGCAGGCGTTGATGAAGTTCCACAGCGGCTGCGCGAGGTAGAGCGGGTACCAGCGCTGCTCCTCGTCGACGCGCATGATGCCGTAGCCGAGGTCGTTGTCCTTGCCGACGATGTTCGTGTAGGTGTGGTGCACCTCGTTGTGCGAGTGCTTCCAGCCCTCGGAGGTCGAGGCGTTGTCCCACTCCCAGGTGGTCGAGTGGATCTTCGGGTCACGCATCCAGTCCCACTGGCCGTGCATGACGTTGTGGCCGATCTCCATGTTCTCGAGGATCTTGGCCACGGACAGGCCGGCGGTGCCGAGCAGCCAGGCCGGCGGGAAGATGCTGACCAGCAGGACGGCGCGCGAGCCGAGCTCGAGCTTGCGCTGCACGTCGACCACCCTGCGGATGTAGGCCGCGTCCTTGTCGCCGCGGGCGTCGAGCACCTCCTGGCGGATGGCGTCGAGCTCGGCGCCGAGCGCCTCGACCTGCTCGGCGGAGAGGTGGGCGACCGGGTTGTCGGCCTTGTTCGTGATCGTCGTCATGGGGACTCCTTGGGTACGGGGGCCGGTGGTCGAGTGCCGCTCGCGAGGGATGGGCGAGCGGTGTGTCGAGACCTAGTGGTCGATGTGGCAGTCGCCGGCGGCGGCGCTGATGCAGGTCTGGATCTTGACGCCGTCGGGGTGCGTCTCCCCGGGTACGGCGACGGTGAGCTCGCCGTTGCGCAGGTCGCGCACGACGCCGGACTTCATGGGCAGCACGCAGCCCATGCAGATGCCCATCCGGCAGCCGCTCGGCATCAGCACGCCGGCGGACTCGGCGGCGTCGAGGATCGGGGTCGAGCCGTCGGCCTCGACGGTGGCCCCGGACGGGCCGGTGAAGGTGACGGTGCCGCCGGCCGAGCTGTCCGCGTCGGTCGCGATGACCGCCGGGCGGAACCGCTCGGTGTGCAGGGTCAGCCCGCGCTCGGCGTAGAACTCCTCGAGCGTGTCGAGCAGGCCCGCCGGGCCGCAGGCGTACGCCGTCCGCTCGGCCAGGTCCGGGACCTCGGCCTCGAGGTCGGCCATCGTCAGCAGGCCGTCGGTGTCCGTGTGCCGCTCGACGAGCCGCAGCCGGCCGGCCTCGGCGTGGGCGCGGAGCTCGGCGCCGAAGATCACCTCGTCGCGCGCCATCGCCGAGTGCACCAGCACGATGTCGTAGGCGGCGAGCGCGGCGGTCTCGTTGCGCGAGTAGAGGTTGCGCAGCATCCCGATGACCGGCGTGATGCCCGAGCCGGCGGTGACGAGCAGCAGCTTCTGGCGGGTGCCCGGGGTCGGCGGGGTCAGCACGAAGTCGCCCTCGGCCTGGGCGAGCTGCAGCATCTGGCCCGGCCGGGCGGTGCGCACCAGGTGCTGGGAGACCGCGCCGCCGGGGATCGCCTTGACGGTGATCGAGATCCGGCCGTCGCGGCGGGGGCCGTGGGTCAGCGAGTAGGTGCGCCAGAGGCGGACGCCGTCGACGTCGACACCCACCCGGACGTACTGGCCGGGGATGTGTCCCGCCCAGTCGCGGCCCGGCTTGATCACGATCGTCGCGGCGTCGGCGGTCTCGGAGTCGACCGATACGACCCGGCCCTGCAGGCCGGTGGCGGCCGGGCGGAGCGGGGCGAAGTGGTCGAGCAGGTCGTCCACCGTCAGCGGGGTGACGGCGGCGTCGAGGAGGTTGCGCAGCCCGGTCGACAGGCGCCCGGTGCGGGCGGCTGCGAGGGGGCCGGCGGTCGTCGTACTCACACCACCAGAGTGTCAACATCTGACGCTAAACTCATGACCACAGTCGGTGAATCTTCCGACTGGTTTTGTTCGTCAGGAGCAAAAGGAGGCCTCATGCCGCGTCGCGCGTTGCGCAGGTCACGCACCGACGAGAACGTCTTCCTGCCACCCGGGACGGTGGCCGCGATCCGGGCCGAGCTGCCCGCCGTCGCCGACGACGTGGTCGACCAGATCATCCGCGAGGTGCCGGCCTACGAGGACGCGTTCAGCGGGTCGATGGGCGAGACCATCCGCGGCGCCGTCCAGGTCGCCCTGGGCGGCTTCCTGTCGCTGATCAGCGACCGGCGGGGACCGGACGCCCTGGCGCCCCGGGCCTCGGCGGTCGACGGCGCCTACCAGCTCGGTCGCGGCGAGGTGCGCAGCGGCCGCACGACCGACGCGCTGCTGTCGGCCTACCGGATCGGCGCCCGGGTCTCGTGGCAGCACCTCGCCGCGAAGGCGGTCGAGCAGGGCATCGAGCCGGCGACGATGGCGTCCTTCGCCGAGCTGGTCTTCGCCTACATCGACGAGCTCTCGGCCGCCAGCGTCGCGGGCCACGGCGACGAGTCCGCCACCGAGGGCCGGCTGCGCCAGCGGATGGCCGAGCGGCTCGCCCGCCAGCTGCTCGCCGGTGCGCCGGAGGCGAACCTGCTCGCGGCGGCCGAGCGGGCCGAGTGGCTGCCGCCGACGACGCTCACCGCCGTGATCGTGCCCGAGTCGCAGGCGGGCTCGCTGCAGCAGCAGCTGCGCAAGGGGACGCTCCTGGCCACCGACCTGCCCGAGCTCGAGGGCGCGGCGCTGCTGATGGCCCCCGACAGCGACGGCCGGCAGCGGGCGACGCTGCTGCGGGCGGTGCGCGGACGGGAGGCGTACGTCGGTCCCGCGCGGCCCTGGCTCGAGGTCCGCGCCTCCTACGACCGGGCCGTGCGGGCGCGGTCGATCGGCCTGGCCGGCGACACCGAGCTGCACCTGCCCCGGCTGGTGCTCACCGCCGACCCGGAGGCGCTGGCTGACCTGCGGGCCGTCGTACTCGCGCCCCTCGACGACCTGCGCCCGGCCGCCGCCGCGAAGCTGCGCGAGACCCTGCGCGCGTGGCTGCTGCACCAGGGCCGGCGCGACGACGTGGCCGCGGCGCTGTTCGTGCACCCGCAGACGATCCGCTACCGGATGACGCAGCTGCGCGAGCTCTACGGGGACCGGCTGGAGGATCCCGACACGGTGCTCGCGCTCACCCTCGCGCTGGGGGTCGACGGCTGACCCCGGCGCGGTAGTCCCGGGTCAAAAGCACCGATTCGGTCGAATTCCGGTGCTTTTGACCCGGGACTACCGTCCGCGGGTCAGGCCTGCAGGGCCTGGATCGCCTCGTGGATCGAGAGCGTGCGCTCGGCGGACTCGACGTGGAGGCTCTCCACCATCTTGCCGTTGTAGGTCACCACGCCGGACCCCTTGCCGTCCTCCCACGCCTGGATCAGGCCGCGGGCGTCCTCGACGGCCTGCTCGCTCGGGGCGAAGCCGGAGTTGGCGCCCTCGACCTGGCCGGGGTGGATCAGGGTCTTGCCGTCGAAGCCCATCTGGCGGCCCTGCTCGACCTCGGCGAGGAAGCCGTCGATGTTCTTCACGTCGTTGTAGACGCCGTCGATGATCACGATGCCGGCGGCGCGGGCCGCGAGCAGCGCGAGGCCGAGGCCGGTGATCACCGGCTGGCGGCCGGGCACGTGCTCGGCGTACAGCTCCTTGACGAGGTCGTTGGTGCCCATCACGAAGCCGGTGAGGCGCTCCGAGGCCTGGGCGATCGAGAGGGCGTTGAGCATCCCGATCGGGGTCTCCACCATCGCCCACAGCGTGGTCTTCTCCGGGGCGCCGGCGGCCTCGAGGGCGGCGACGAGCTGGCGCACCTCCTCGGCGGAGTTCACCTTGGGCACGAGCACGACGTCCGGGCCCGCCTTGGCAGCCACGCGGATGTCCTCGTCGTGCCACTCGGTGCCGATGCCGTTGACCCGGATGACCAGGTGGCGGCTGCCGTACTCACCCGACCGTACGGCGGCCGCGGCGGCCTCGCGGGCGGCGGGCTTGGCGTCCGGGGCGACGGCGTCCTCGAGGTCGAAGATGATGGCGTCGGCGGGCAGCGTCTTCGCCTTCTCCAGCGCCCGCTCGTTGGAGCTGGGCATGTAGAGGACGGAGCGCAGCGGCTTGAACTGTCCGGTGGTTGAGCTCGTCGAAACCATTGGTCAGGCCTCCGGGGTCTCGATGGCGTCGTACATCGCCTTCAGGTCGGGGTCGATCGCGGACAGCTGCTCGGCCAGCTCCACCTGCACCAGGCACTGCTTGAGCGAGGCGTCGTCCTCCATCTTGCCGTCGATCATCACCGCGCCGGTGCCGTCGCCCATGGCGGCGACCACGCGGCGGGCGTGGGCGATGTCCTCGACGCTGGGCGCGAACACCTTGTTGGCGATCTTGATCTGCGCGGGGTGCAGCGACCAGGCGCCGACGCAGCCGAGCAGGAACGCGTTGCGGAACTGGTCCTCGCAGGCGACCGTGTCCTTGATGTCGCCGAACGGGCCCCAGTAGGGGTAGATCCCGTGCGTGACGCACGCGTCGACCATCCGGGCGATCGTGTAGTGGTAGAGGTCCTGCTGGTACGTCGTCCGGTCGGCGTCGTAGGCGAAGCCGCCGTCGTCCGTGCGCGGCGCGTCGGCCCGGACCAGGTAGCCCGGGTGCGGCCCGCCGACGCGGGTGGTCTTCATCCGCCGGTCGGCGGCGAGGTCGGCCGGGCCGAGGGAGAGGCCCTGCATGCGCGGGGAGGCGCCGCAGATCTCCTCGATGTTGGCCACGCCGCGGGCGGTCTCGAGGATCGCGTGGATCAGGATCGGCTTGGTGATGCCGGCCTTCGCCTCGAGCTGGGCGAGGATCCGGTCGACGTAGTGGATGTCCTCGGCGCCCTGCACCTTCGGGACCATGATCACGTCGAGCTTGTCGCCGATCGCGGGGACGAGGGTGGTGAGGTCGTCGAGCACCCAGGGGCTGTCGAGCGCGTTGATCCGGGTCCACAGCTGGGTGGGGCCGAAGTCGGTGGCCTGGGCGATCTTGACCAGGCCCTCGCGCGCGGCCAGCTTGTTGTCGGCCTTGATGGCGTCCTCGAGGTTGCCGAGCAGCACGTCGACGGTGCCGACCATGGCCGGGATCTTGGCGGCCATCTTCTCGTTGCTCGGATCGAAGAAGTGGATGGCGCGGCTGGGCCGGGCGGGGATCTCGTGCAGCGGGGCGGGGGCGCCCACGGCCAGCGGTCGGAAGAAGTCCTTGGCACTCTTGTGGCTCACGTCTGGACAAACTACCGGCGAGGCACCCTCCACGGGTATGACGGATGTCTCGCGAGACGGCGCGGTCCCGGCCCGACCACCCGGTCAGCCGACCCGCACCACCGCGTAGCCCTCGTGCGGGTGCAGCCGTCCGTCCTCGTCGACCCGCGCGTAGTGCGTGCGGAGCGCGACGATCTCGGCGCGCAGCTCGCTGAAGCGCGGTGCCGGCAGGGTCGTGCGGAGCCGGGCGACGATCGGCACGGCGAGCACGTCCTCGAACCAGGCGTCCGCGTCGGCGTACGGCTCGTTCAGCCAGACGTGCTGCGTCACCTCGACCGGCCGTCCGGGGAACCAGCCCGTCAGGGCGTCCGGATCGGCCCAGCGGTACTCGTCGACGGCCGCCGGCGCCGGCCCCTCGGCGAGGTAACGGGTCAGGACATCCAGCGCTCGGCCGTTGAACGAGTCGCGGGGGTAGGCCGTGAGCAGGAGGCGACCGTGCGGACGCAGGATCCGGCTCACCTCGGCGGCGGCGCGCTCCGGCACCGCGGCATAGACGATGCCGAAGCCGGACAGCACCACGTCGACGGAGCCGTCGGCCAGCGGTAGCTCCTCGACGTCGGCGACGTGCCACTGCACGGCGACGCCGTCGGCCGCGCACCGGGCGCGTTCGGTCTCGACCTGTCGGGGGGTGATGTCGACGGCGGTCACCACGGCGCCGCGACGCGCGGCCTCGACCGCCACGTTGCCGGTGCCGGCGCCGACGTCGAGGACCCGTTCGCCCGCCTGCAGCCCCGCGGCCTCGACGAGCCGGACCGCCAAGGGGTGCTGCCGCCGCGCCAGGACGGTCGGGTCGCCCGAGCTGTACGTCGCCCGCTGCTCCTCGCGCCACGCCTCGGCGGCCGCCTCGTCGATCACGACGTCGACGCTACGCCCGGCGATGCCCGTCCGGCGGGGACTCGGCTGCGTCGCCCGGGCCGGTGCGGTCCCGAGGGTCATACCGGCAGGACCGGTCCCCCGCGGCGGTGGAACCTGTGGTGCCACGCCGGAGCGGGGGCGGGCTGCGGCGCCGCCAGGGTCAGGACGTCGGCGATGCTGGCGCCGTCGGCACGCTCCAGGATCGCGAGGACCGCGGCCTGCGTGCGGCGCAGCCGCCGGTAGTTGTCGTCGAGCTGGTCCTCGTTGTCGTGCAGGTCGAGCTGGGCCTCGCACATGTGGTGCCAGCGGGCGCGCAGGGCGGCGACGAGGGCGGCGGGCCCGTCGAACCAGGGCTGCCACTCCTCGCGCCAGGGGACTGCGCCGCTCATGTCGGCGGCGGCGGCCGCCTCGACCTCGCGGATGATGCGCGTGCGTTCGTGGGTCTCGTTCCAGGTCATGACGTGCTTCCTTCCAGGTGGTGCGGGATCGTCGCCGGAATCGGCCTGGACTCAGGTTCGGCCCGCCACGGGTGCGGGACATCGGGGAGGGTCCCCACCTTTTGCCTCCCCCGGAGACGCCGTCGGCCCTACCCTCACGTCATGACGGCGTCGTCGGGGGACGTGCTGCACGAGCGCGAGGTCGAGCTCGCCGAGCTCGCCGAGGCCGTTGGCGCGGCCCTCGCCGGGCACGGGCACGTGGTCCTGGTGGAGGGCTCGGCGGGCATCGGCAAGACCCGGTTGCTCGATGAGGTCGTGCGGATGGCACAGGGCCGGGCCCGGGTGTTGCGGGCCCGGGGAGGTGAGCAGGAGCGGTCGATCCCGTTGCTGGTGACGCGCGAGCTGTTCACGCCGTACGTCGAGGGCGCGAGCCCGGAGGAGCTCGACTCCGTCCTTGCGGGAGCAGCCGGATCGGCGGGCCCCCTCCTCGGCCACGGCACGGCTGCCGCGAGCCGGGCGGATGCCGGATTCGCGTTGACGCACGGTCTGTACTGGCTGGTCGCCAACCTCGCTGAGCGTCGCCCGCTGGTGCTCGTGGTCGACGACCTCCACTGGGTCGACGACGCGACCCAGCGCTGGCTGGCCTACCTGCTGCCCCGGCTCGAGGAGCTGCCCGTCCTCGTCGTCCTGGCCGTCCGGCCGCGCGAGCTCGACCCCGCCTCGCCCGTGGGCGCGACGCTCGCGACGACCCACGACGTCCAGCGGATCCGTCCCCGGAGCCTGACACCGAGCGCCGCGGTCCAGCTGGTGCGCAACCGGCTCCCCGGCGCGGAGGAGGAGTTCTGCCACGCGGCGCACCGCGCGACCGGCGGCAACCCCCTGCTCCTTCGCGCCCTCTCGTACGCCGTCGGGGAGCGCGGCCTCGAGCCGACGGCGCGCAACGCCGGCCGCGTCGACGAGCTCGGCGCGCGCGAGCTCGCGAGGATCGTGCTGCCCCGCCTGCACAGGCTCGGTGCCGACGCGCTGGCCGTGGCGAGAGCGGCGGCGATCCTGGGCGACGAGTCCGAGATCGCCGACGTGGCGCGGCTGACCGCCCTCCCGCGGGAGCGCGTTGCGGCCGCGGTCGATCGTCTCGTCGAGGCCGAGGTGCTCGCCGCCCGCCCGACGACCGGCTTCACCCATCCCCTCGTCCGGGCGGCGGTCCATGACGAGATGGCGCCGGGCAGCCGCTCCGAGCTGCACCTGGCGGCGGCTCGCCTGCTGGACGCGCGCCGAGCCGATCCGGAGGCAGTGGCCCGGCATGTCGTCGCCGCCGGGCGCGTGGGGGAGTCGTGGGCCGTGACGGCGCTGGACGACGCGGCGTCACGGGCGATCGCACGAGGCGCTCCCGAGGCGGCGCTCGTCCACCTGGAGGCCGCGCTGCGCGAGGACCTGACGGCGACGGACCGGTACCGCCTGCTCCTCCAGGCCGGCTGGCAGGCCTTCCGCGCGGTGGATCCTCGTGGTCGTGGCTGGCTGGAGGAGGCCTTGCGACTCGCCCCGGACGCGTCGGCCGCGGTGCGGGCGTGGGGAGCCCTGTGGAACTGGCGCACGATCTTCTGCGAGAGGTACGACCCGGCGACGGTGCTGGAAGGCCTGCCGCCGAGCCTGCCGCCCGAGCCGTCGTACGTGGTCCAGACCCACTTCCTGCTCGACTTCGGCTTCTCCGGCGCGGACACCCGGCGGTACGTGGAGAGATATCCCGTACCGGAGGACCCGGCCGACAGCTCCCTCGCTGTGCAGCTGTGGCTGAGCGCCCGAGCCGCCGACGAGGCGGTGCGGGGGCTGTCGGCCGAGCGCGCGATGGACTTCGCGGACCGGGTCGACCTGGACCTGCTGCTCGCGAGCCGAGCGGCGGACACGCCGAACGTGGTGTGGTTGCTGCTCGCCCGCGCCGGGTCGGGTGACGCTTCCGGGGCGCAGGAGCTGGCCAGGAGGGTCGCGGAGCAGAACCGGCGCAGCGGCTCGCGGCTGCCGATGGAGTGGATGGGCGCGGCGGTGGTGGTGGCGTGCCTCCAGCGGGGCGACGTCAGGACGGCCGCCACCGCACTCGGGTCGCTGCTCGACGGAGCCATGCTGTCGCAGGTGCCCGTGACCCGGCCCTCTGCTTGCGCCTCGCTGGTGTGGCTCCACCACGAGCGCAACGACCTGGACCGGGCCCGGGCGATCCTTGCGGCCTACTCCCTGCTCGACCGGGATCCGCCGCCCGACTGGCACGGGGCGATGCTCCTGCACCATCGCGGTCGCCTGCGGCGCGCCGGCGGTGACCTGACGGGCGCGCTGAAGGACCACGAGCGGTGCCGGGACGTGCTCTCCTCGTTCGACGCCGTCGACAGTCCCTTCACGCCCTGGCGCTCCGAGGCCGCCGCCTGCCTGCTCGGGCTCGGGCGACGGGCCGAGGCGCGCGCGCTGGCAGAGGAGCAGGTCGGACGAGCCCGCGCGTTCGGCGGCACGCAGCTCCTCGGCTCCTCGCTGCGCTGGCTCGCGCTGGTGCTGGGTGGGGACGAGGGCATCGCGCTCACCGAGGAGGCGCTCGGGCTGCTCGCCGACGCGGACGTCGCCGGAGCGCGCGCGCGGACCCTGCTCGCGCAGGCCCGCCTCCTGCGCCTGGCCCGTCAACCGGCCCGGGCTCGCGATCCGCTGGCCGAGGCCCTCGACCTCGCCGAGCGACTCGGTGCCCTGCGCCTCGCGGAGAAGGTGGAGGCCGAGCTGCGGGTGGCGGGCGGTCGGCCTCGCCGGCGGGCGGTGACCGGCGTCGACGCGCTGACTCCGGCCGAGCTCCGGGTGGTGACGCTCGCGGCGGAGGGGTTGTCCAACCCGGAGATCGCCCAGGCGCTGTTCGTCACCCGCAAGACCGTCGAGAAGCACCTCGGCGCGGCGTTCGGCAAGCTCCACGTCACCTCGCGCGACCAGCTGCCGGTCGTCCTCGAACGGACCTGAGCGCTCAAGGGCCCGTCGTCGGGCGCGATGTCGCCGATGTCCACGGCACCTGGTCTGGTGCGGCCGCGCTGCCCGTCAGCCTGCGTGCGCCCACCCCTTGTGCCCCGGCGCCCGGGCAGAGCATGGTGGGCAGGAGGCCCGCGAGCAGCCGCGGGCGCCTGGAGGTGTCAGATGCAGGCCAACGTGGGTGATCGCCTGGTCGTCGAGAGCCACTCCGACTCGCAGCACCGGCGGGAGGCGGAGGTGCTCGAGGTGCGCGGCGCGGACGGTGCGCCGCCGTACCTGGTGCGCTGGGACGACGGGCACGAGTCGCTCGCCTTCCCCGGTCCGGACGCGCACGTGGTGCCCGCCGGCTCCTGAGCCTCCCGGAGCCGCGACCCGCTCAGCGCCCGGGCCGCAGGAAGCGCGCGACCAGCGGGGCCAGCTCACCGGCACTCGTCACCAGGCCGAGGTGCCCGTCGTCGTAGACGTGCAGCGTGGCGTGGGGCAGCAGCCGGGCCATGATCCGCGCGTTGACGAGGGGGATGATCGGGTCGTCGTTGCCGGCGAGCACCAGCGTCGGCTGCCGGATGAACGGCAGCGCGGGGAGGCTGGACCAGCCGGCGCCGGCGAGCAGTTGCAGCAGGTAGCCCCGGCGGGAGCCGACGCGGGAGTGCGCGTGCATCAGGCGTCGTACGTCGTCCGGCCGGTCGCGCATCTGGCCGCCGTAGAGCTCCGCGGCGACCTGCACGGCGTAGTCGGCGTCGCGGTAGCGCTGCGGGGTGACCATCTTGCGCAGCACGCGCGGCGACGCGGGGACCATCAGCGAGCCGGTCGCCGTGCTGACCAGGACGAGCCGGCGCACGCGGCGGGGCTGCTGGAAGGCGAGCTGCTGGGCGAGCCCGCCGCCCCAGGAGATCCCCAGGACGTCGTACCGCTCGAAGCCGAGGGCCGACATCATCCGCCCGACGCCGTGCGCGAGGAGGGCGAAGTTGTAGGGGGCCTTGGGGTCGGGGGAGCCCCCGACGCCGGGTACGTCGAACCGGACGACGCTGATGCTCGGGTCGAGCGCGTCGACGAACGGCTGCAGCAGGTCGAGGCTGGCGCCGATCCCGTTGCAGAGCAGCAGCGGGGGGCCGGGCTCGGTGCCCGGGCGGACCGCTGCCCGGACCTCGTGCCCGAGCACGGTGAGCTGGCGCAGCTCGAGGTGGCGCTCCACCACAGGTGACCTCACTTGTCGAAGACGTAGGTGCCGGGGGCCTCGGCGAGCGGGGTGAGGCGGGTCGAGCCCATCTCCTTCGGCGCGGGCCTGAGGTCGCCACAGCGCTCGTCGAGCCATCGCGAGGCATCGTTCCACCAGGAGCCCTGGTGGGTCTCGGCGCCGGTCAGCCACGCCTTGGCATCCGGACCGTGGTCGTCGTTGGTGTGGAAGGTGGCCTTCGGGTTGCCCGGCGGGTTCACCAGTGCGGCGATGTGGCCGCTGGTCGAGAGCACGAACCGGGTGCGGCCGCCGAAGAGCTGGGTGGTGCGGTAGCAGTTCTCCCACGGGGTGATGTGGTCGGCGATCCCCGCGACGACGTAGCTGTCGACGGTCACCTTGCCGAGGTCGATCGGCTGGCCGAGCACGGTGAGCGCACCGGGGCGGGTGAGCTGGTTCTCGATCGCCAGGTCGACGAAGTCCGCGTGCAGCCCGGCCGGCATCCGCGTGGTGTCGGCGTTCCAGAACAGGATGTCGAACGCGGGCGGCTTCTTGCCGAGGAGGTAGTTGTTGACCCAGTAGTTCCAGATCAGGTCGCTGGGCCGCAGCCACGCGAAGACCTCCGCGAGAGAGCGGCCGTCGAGGAAGCCCTTCTGCGCGGAGCGGGCCTTGGCGAGTGCGGCCAGGCGCGGGTCGGTCAGCGCCGAGACGGTCCCGGAGTCGTGGTTGTCGATCACGGTGACGGCGAGGACGAGGCCGGCGAGCCGGTCCCCGCGACCGATGCCGGCGAGGTACGCCGCGGTGATGCTCGCGAGGATCCCGCCGGAGCAGATCCCGCCGAGCACGGTCCGCGAGCTGCCCGTGATCTCCTCGACCGCGTCGAGCGCCTCCAGGATCGAGCCGACGTAGGTGTCGAAGCCCCAGCCCGCGTGCCTGCTGTCCGGGTTGCGCCACGAGATGACGAACATCTGGCGGTTGTTCTGCGTGCTGAACTCCACGAGGCTGCGGCCGGGGGAGAGGTCGATGGCGTAGAACTTGTTGATCGTCGGCGGTACGACGAGGACCGGGACCTCGTGCACCTCGTCGCTCTGGGGGACGTACTGGATGAGCTCCAGCACCTCGTTGCGGAAGACCACCGAGCCGGGCGTCGCGGCGACGTTCTCGCCGAGCACGAAGCCGGAGGTGTCGACCATGTGCGGGACGCGCGGCGCGGAGGCGAGGTCCTTGACGAGCTGCGTGCCGCCGCGGACCAGGCTGAGCCCCGCGGTGTCGATCACGGCCTTCGCGGACGCCGGGTTCACCAGCGGCACGTTGCTGGGCGAGACCGCCTCGACGACGTTCTCCACCAGGAACCGGACCCGCTTGCGGTCGCGCGGGTCGAGGTCGGCGTCGTCGATCAACTGCTCGACGGTCCGGCCGCCGGCGAGGTAGAGCTGGACGAGCCGCCGCAGGAGCGGGTTCTCGGTCCACCCGGTGTCGGCGAAGCGCCGGTCGCCGCGCCGGGGCGTGATGTCCGACGTACCGAGCGCGACCTTCGCCGCCTCGCCCGCCAGGCTGCCGAGCCGCCGGGCCGTGGTCCGCGGGGCGCGGGCCAGCGACACCGCCCAGCGGGCCGTCGACATGTCGGGTGCGAACCGGCGCAGCGGGCCGAGCGCGGCGTCGACGAGCAGGACGTCGAGGGGTGCGGCGGCGTCGGCGGGGGTGGCGTGGGCGGGCGTCGGTGCGGTGGTCATCTGTGGTCTCCTGGTGGTGCCGCGAGTGCCGGAGTGACCGGCCGGGTCCGGGTCGCGCCGTTGGTCGCCGGGTGCTGTCGGTGGTTCGTGGGTCGACCGCACCAGCGTCCCGCGCCGGCCCCCGCCTCCGCTTCGGCTGTGCGCACCGACTTTCCCCGCGATCATGTGTGCACTTGCACAAGCCGCGGCGCGGCGCCGGCACTACCCTCGGAGCGTGGACGGACCGGACGTGAACGCCGAGGTGCGCAAGCTCAGCGCGCTGCTCCTGCCGGAGTCGGACCAGCTGGGCGCTGCGATGGCGGCGCGGATCAGGGCCGAGATCCCGGTGTACGACGAGGGCGACCTGGTGTCGGCGGCCGACCTCGTGACGTCGTGCGCGGTGAACACGCGCTACATCCTCGGCAGCCTCGCCGGCGACGTCAGCGTGACCGAGACGCCGGCCGAGACCGGGACGACCCGGGCCGAGCAGGGCGTCCCCTACGCCGTCGTGCTCCAGGCCTTCCGGGTCGGCGCCCGCTTCATCTGGGAGACCCTCGTCGAGCGGGCCGAGCCCGAGGACCGCGACGTGCTGCTGCTCGCCGCCGCCGACATCTGGGCGGTCAGCGACCGGCTCGCCGCGGACGTGACCGACGCCTACCGGCGGGCGCTGGCCGAGCGAGCGCGCCGCGACGGCCAGATGCGGGCCGTGCTGGTCGGGTCGCTGCTCGACGGGGACGCCGACGCCACGGCGTACGTCGGCGAGACGGCCGGGATGCTCGACCTCGGGCGGGCGACGGAGTACGTCGTGGTGTCCGCCGAGTCGCCGAGCCCCGGCAACGAGGGGCTCGTCGACGTGGAGCGCACCCTGCGCCGTACGAACGTCCGGTCCGCCTGGCGCCTCGACCACGACCACCAGGAGGGCGTGGTCGCCCTGCGGATCGGCTTCGGGATCGACCAGCTCGTCGACCTCCTCGCCCCGCTCGCGCGGGGCAGGGTGGGCGTCAGCAGCGTGGTGGCCCGGCTCGACGAGGTCCAGGAGGCGCGGCGGCAGGCGCGGGTGGCCTGCGCGGCGCTGTCGCCCGGGACGGTCGGCGTGGGGTGCTCCGGCGACCAGCCGCTGGCCGTCCTGCTCGCGAGCAGTCCCGACCAGGCCCGCACCTTCGCCGACGCCGTGCTGGCACCCGTCCTCGCACTCGCACCCGACGACCGCAAGGTGGTCGTCGACACCGCCCGGGCCTGGCTCGCCGCCGGCGGGTCGACGTCGGCCGCGGCCCGCGAGCTCCACGTGCACCGCAACACCGTGCGCTACCGCGTCCGCCGGCTCGAGGAGGTCACCGGCCGGGACCTCGCGCGGCCCGTCGACGCCGCCGAGCTGTACGTCGCGCTGGAGTGCGTGCGGATCCTCGGGCTGGACTGAGGGCGCGGTAGTCCCGGGTCAAAAGCACCGGAATTGGCCGAAATCGGTGCTTTTGACCCGGGACTACCCCGCGGGGACGTCCACCTCTGGCCGCCGGACCTGTGGAGAACGGTGGCTGTCCACAGGGCAGGCAGGAGGCGGCGCGTCCTGTCGTACGACGGGCGCAACCTGCCGCCATGGTGCTGTGGGATGAGCCTCGACCCGGCCTGGTGCGACCGGCCCGGCTGGATCCGACCGGTCGGGGCGGACCGACGCGGGGTCAGGCGCGCAACAGTCGGAGGTTCCGGAGGTCGAGCTTCGGGTTCTACCTGCCGGCCGACGTGGACGGGAGCAACGTCGAGCAGCGGATCCTCGAGGCATCCGTGGTCCTGCCGCCGCCGTGTGCGGTCACCGGGTGGGCCGCACTCCGCTGGCTCCGGGGAGGGTGGTTCACCGGTGAGGACGCGAGTGGCGAGCCGCTGCCGGTCGACCTGCTGATCAGCACGATCGACGTCAAGGCGCAGCCGGGGTTCGCGGTCTGTGGGGAGGGGACGGGTCCGGACAACATCATCCGCGTGGACGGTGTGCCCATCACGGTGCCGGCTTGGTCGGTCGCCTTCATGATGCGACGGGCTCCGACACTCCGGGAGGCGGTCATCGCACTCGACATGGCGGCGTACTCCGACCTGGTCTCCGTCGCGGAGGCCGCTGAGGTCATCGGCGACCAGTCGTCGTGGACCGGCGTCCCGCAGGCGCGCCAGGCGCAGGCACTCGCGGAGGAGAACGCGTGGTCTCCACAGGAGACGATCATGCGGCTCCTCTGGACTGCCTCTGTCGAGGGGGCGCGTCCGCGAGGCAACCTGCCGATCTTCGACCTGCAGGGACGCCACCTCGGCACGCCCGACCTGTTCGACGTCGAGGCTGGCGTCGGGGCGGACTACGACGGCGTCACCCACCTGCCGCGCGAGCAGCGGCGCGCGGATCGGACGCGGGACGAGGTCTTCGCGGACCACGGCATCGAGATGGTGCGGTGGCTGTCCGGCGATCGGCCCGGGGACTTCCTCGCGCGGCTCCACCGGGTGCTGGACCGCGCCCGGCGTCGTACCGGCCCACGACTGTGGACCACCGAACCGCCGCCGTGGTGGACGCCGACGACGACCGTCGAGGCTCGCCGGGCGCTGTCGGAGGAGCAGCGGGCCCGGCTGCTCCGGTACCGGATCGCCTGACCCTCCGTCCCGGCGCGCGGGGTAGTCCCGGGTCAAAAGCACCGGATTCGGCCGCATTTCGGTGCTTTTGACCCGGGACTACCGCCCAGGGACGGCTACACCGAGATGTCGGCGCGGCGGTCGTCGCAGTGGGGGCGGCCGTGCGGCTCGCGGGAGAACTGCTCGTCGTGGAGCCGCTTGTAGAGCCCGCCGGCGGCGAGCAGGTCGGCGTGGGTGCCCTGCTCGACCAGCACGCCGTCCTCGAGACCGAAGATCACGTCGGCGGAGCGGATCGTGGAGAGCCGGTGCGCGATGGCGATGGTGGTGCGCGAGCGGGTCGCCCGCTCGAGGGCCTCCTGCACGAGCCGTTCGGTCTCGTTGTCGAGCGCGGAGGTCGCCTCGTCGAGGATCAGGATGGCGGGGTCCTTCAGCAGCACCCGGGCGATCGCGAGCCGCTGCTTCTCGCCGCCGGACAGCCGGTAGCCGCGCTCGCCGGTGAGCGTCTCGTAGCCCTCCGGGAAGCCCATGATCCGGTCGTGGATGTTGGCGTCCCGGGCCGCCCGCACGATCTCCTCGGGCGTCGCGCCCGGGCGCGCGTAGGCGATGTTGTCGCGGATGGTGCCGTGGAAGAGGTACGGCTCCTGGGTGACCATCCCGACCGCGTCGGCCAGCGACGAGAGGGTGAGGTCGCGGACGTCGTACCCGTCGATCAGCACGGCGCCCTCGGTGACGTCGTAGAACCGCGGGACGAGGTACGTCGCCGTCGTCTTCCCGCTGCCCGAGGGCCCCACGATCGCGGCGAGCTGCCCGGGCTCGACCACGAGCGAGACGCCGTCCAACGCCCACGCGTCCCCGGCGGCGACCGCGTCGGGGTCCGCCGCGATCCTGGCGGCGTCGTCGCCGAACCGGTCCCGGCTCGCCGTCCCCGACAGCGCCCGCGGCTCGGGGTAGCGGAACCGCACGTCGCGCAGCTCGACCCGGCCGCGCACCCGCTCGGGGTCGAGCGCGACGGCACCGGGGCGCTCGGTGATGGCCGGCTCGAGGTCGAGGTACTCGAAGATCCGGCGGAACAGCGCCAGCGAGGTCTGCACGTCGAGGGAGACCCGCATCAGCTGCAGCAGCGGCATCTGCAGCCGGCCCTGGAGGGTGGTGAAGGCCACCAGGGTGCCGGCGGTCAGCTGGTCCGCGCCGACCGGCAGCGAGCCGGTGATGATCCAGCCCGCGACGAGGTAGATCAGGGCAGGCGTGATCGCGAAGAACGTCTGCACGACGGCGAAGAAGGTGCGCCCGGTCATCGCCTGCTCGACCTGCAGCCGGGTCTGGCGGCGGTTGGCCTCGCGGTAGCGCTCGACCTCCGACTCGGAGCGGTTGAACACCTTCGCGAGCAGGATCCCGCTCACCGACAGGGCTTCCTCGGTGATCGCCGTCATCTCCGACAGCGACTCCTGGGTACGTCGGGCCAACCGCTGGCGGCGTCTCCCGACCCGCATCTGCAGCTGGACGAACAGCGGCATCAGGATGAGCGTCAGCACGGTCAGCTGCCACGACAGCACGACCATCGACACGAACGCGGCGGTGACCGTCACCGAGTTCTGCACGATCGTGGTGGCGGTGTCGGTGAGCACCGTGCGGACGCCGGCGACGTCGTTGGCGAGCCGCGACTGGATCGCCCCGGTCTTGGTCGCGGTGAAGAACGCGAGCTCCATCTTCTGCAGGTGCTCGAACAGGTCGCCGCGCAGGTCGGCCATCGCCGAGTTCCCGACCGTGGAGGTCAGCCAGTTCTGCCCGATGCCGATCAGGGCGGTCACGACGGGGATCAGGCACATCCCCGCGACCAGCCAGCCGAGCAGGTCGAGCCGCGGGTCGCCGCCGTCGAGCGGGAACAGCGCGTCGTCGAAGACCGCCCGGGTCAGGAACGGGACCACGGACTGCAGCGCCGCCGACGCGACCACCGCGACCAGGACCAGCCCGATCTTGCTGCGGTAGGGCCGCAGCAGCCGCGCGACCCGCGACAGCACCGGCTCCGTGCGACGCAGGTCCTCCGCGGACAGGTGGGTGACGACGGCGCTCGGCCTCACGGGGTCTCCCAGCCCGCGCCCCAGCGGCCGCGGTGGGCCACCTCGCGCCACGGCGTACGACGCCGGCGGCTCGCCGAGCCGCGGGCGCCCTCGCTGCGGGGAGCCGGGTGGCCGATCGTGATCGCGCCGATGGGGTGCGGTGCCTGCTCGGCCGCGGTGTCGACGAGGCCGAGCCGCTCCTTCACGGCGTCGACCCGGCCGGGGACCAGCCCGAAGAAGCAGGCGCCCAGCCCGGCGTCGGTCACCGACTGCAGCACCAGCAGGGCGGCCATCGCGGTGTCGAGGTGCCAGTAGGGCATCGCCCAGCGGCCCTCGTCGCGGTCCTGGAGGCCGGCGCGCTGCTTGTCCGGCTCGGCGTAGCGGTCGAGGTAGGCCTCGCGCCGGCTGCACGGGACGACCACGACCGGCGCCGCCATCATCCCGGCCAGCCAGCGGTCGGGCTCGCCGCCCGGGAGGGCCGCGTCGGTCTGTGCGGACCAGAAGCCGCGGACCGCCTCGGGGGTGTCGAGCACGACGAACGCCCAGCCCTGGGAGAAGCCCGCGCTGGGGGCGCGGGTGGCATGATCGAGGGCCCGCTCGACGACGGCGGGGGCCACCGGGTCGGAGGTGTAGGCGCGCGTCATCCGGCGCCGTCGTACCACCTCGTCGAACTCCACGCGGACACCCTACGGCGGGCCCCTCGGCCTACCTCAGACGGTGGATCTAGGGCAGTTGTCCGATGTGCCGGCCTACCTCAGGGGACGAGGCTCGACGACATGAGCCACATCTACTACATCTACGCAGAGGTCGACTACCGCCGGGAACGGGCGCTCGGCACGGTCCGCACCCCGCGCGCCGCCCGCCGCCGGCCGTCCCTGGTCCGTCGCCTCGTCGACGGGGTCGACGGCGTCGACGGCGAGACCACCACGACGCGGCGGACCAGCTGACCACCCTCCCGCGGCTGTCGGCGCCCCCGAGCATGATGGGACCCGTGGCCGCACACAGCAGCCTGACCATGGTCGGGCGCGACGACGAGCTCTCCGAGGCGGTCTCCGTCCTCCACGACGCGGTGGGCGCCGCCGAGGCCGGGACGCCGCGGCGGGCCGTGCTGCTCTCCGGCGACGCCGGCGTCGGCAAGACCCGGCTGCTGCGCGCGCTGCGCGACCACGCGCTCGGCGCCGGTTGGCAGGTGCTCGCCGGGCACTGCCTCGACTTCGGCGACAGCGCGCTGCCCTACCTGCCGTTCAGCGAGGTGCTCGGCCGGCTCGACGCCAACCACCCCGACCTGGTCGAGGCGGTCGCCGCCGTGCACCCGGCCCTGACCCGGCTGCAGCCCGGGCGCCGGGCCCGCGTGGTCGGCGACGACGGCGACGAGCACGACGAGCACGGCGACGAGCGCCGGGCCACCGAGCGCGGCGACACCTTCGTCGCGGTCCACGCGCTGCTCGAGGCCGCCGCCACCGAGGCGCCCGTCCTGCTCGTCGTCGAGGACCTGCACTGGGCCGACCAGTCGACGCGGGAGATGCTCGGGTTCCTCTTCACGCGGGCGTTCTCGCGGCCGGTGGCCATCGTGGCGTCGTACCGCTCCGACGACCTGCACCGCCGTCACCCCCTGCGCCGCCAGGTCGCCGAGTGGAGCCGGCTGCCGCAGGTCGGCCGGCTGGCGCTCGGGCCGCTGCCCGAGGCGGCGGTACGGACGCTGGTGG
Organism: Nocardioides sp.; assembly: GCA_035554935.1. Taxonomy (GTDB): domain Bacteria; phylum Actinomycetota; class Actinomycetes; order Propionibacteriales; family Nocardioidaceae; genus Nocardioides. The sequence continues at coordinate 25,584 of DATMHM010000126.1, forward strand.
GCGAGCTCGCCCCGACCGGGCTGGACGAGGGCTCCGTCCGGCGCATCGTGCAGCGGGCCGAGGGCAACGCCTTCTTCGTCGAGGAGCTGGTCGCGTCCGGGTCCTGCTGCGACGACGACGTGCCCGGCGACCTCGCCGACCTGCTGCTGGTCCGGCTCGACCGGCTCGCCGACGGGGCGCGCCACGTCGTCCGGGTCGCCAGCGTGGCCGGCCGGCGGATCCCCCACGACCTGCTCGCCGCGACGGTCGGCGTACCCGCCGACGAGCTCGACGCCGGCGTGCGCCAGGCCGTCGAGATGAACGTCCTCGAGGCGGGCGGCCACTTCTACTCCTTCCGCCATGCCCTCCTCGGCGAGGCCGTGTACGACGACCTGCTGCCCGGCGAGCGGGTGCGGCTCCACGCGCGGTTCGTCGAGGCGCTGTCCTCCGGCGCCGGGCGCGGCACCGCCGCGGAGCTGGCCCGCCACGCGCGGCGCGCGAACGACCTCGACCGCGCCGCCACCGCCAGCATCGAGGCCGGCGACGAGGCGATGGCGGTCGGCGGTCCGGACGAGGCGGCCGACCACTTCCAGCAGGCCCTGGAGCTGCTGGCGGACCCCGAGCGCGTGGCCCGGCTCGACGTCGACCACGCCAAGCTCGTGGTCCGTGCGGCCAACGCCCTCATCACCGGCGGCAACGCGGTCCGGGCCGGACAGCTGCTCGCGGTGCACCTGCGCCAGCTTCCCGCCGACGCGCCGGCGACCAGCCGCGCCCGCCTGCTGAGCAGCCGCGCCGAGGTGCTGGCGATGACCGAGACCGAGCTCGACCCGGTCGAGATCTCCGCGGAGGCGCTGGCGCTGCTGCCCGACGGCGAGAGCCCGCTGCGGGCCAAGGTGCTCGCGACCCACGCACGGATCCTCGGCAGCTTCCGCCGGGAGCAGCAGGACGAGGCCGAGTGGCTGGCCACCGAGGCGCTGGCGATGGCCGAGCGGCTGGCCATGCCGCAGCTGGCGTCCGACATCGTCACGACCCTGAGCGGGCTGCGGGTGCAGACGGTCGTCGGGTCCGACCAGGCCGCGCTGCGCCGGGCCCTCGAGACCGCCGTCGACAGCGCGGCGCGCGCCGGCGCGTTCCGCGCCGAGATGCGCGGGCGCTGGCTCCTGGGCCGCTCCCACCAGGACGCCGGCGACTGGGAGCAGGCCGCCCGTTGGTTCCGGTCCGCGATGGAGCAGGGCGAGCAGGCGGGACTGGTGTGGGCGCCGTTCAGCATCGAGGCGCGCTGGCAGCTCACCTGGATCAGCTTCGTCCTCGGCGCCTGGGACGACGTCGTCGACCTGGTCGAGGCGGTGGGCGGCCTGAGCGGCCCGCCGATCCCGCGCGGCATCGTCGAGCCGGCCCGGCTCGCGGTGCTGGCAGCCCGGGGCGAGGACGTCCTGGACCGGCTGCGTCCGCTGCGCGGCCTGTGGGAGGACGAGGGCGGGATCGCCGTCTACAGCGCCGGTGTCGAGATCGACGTGCTCGGCGTCCACGGCGACGCGGCCGCGGCGATCGGTGTCTACGACGAGGTGGTCGAGGTGCTCGGCCGGATCTGGCTGCCGCTCTTCGGCGGCCGGGTGCGGCTGGCGGCCAGCACGCTCGCGGCGATTGCCCGCACGATGCCACGCAGCAGCGCCGCCGAGCGCCGGGCGCTGCTCGCCAGTGCCGACCGGCTGCTCGGCGACGGTGAGGCCGTCCTGGCGGCGGTCCGCGAGCGGGGCACCCCGTGGGGGCCCGAGGGCAGGATGTGGTCCGACCGGCTCGTCGCCGAGCACCTCCGGGCGAGGTGGCTCGCGGGTGGCTCGGGTGGCTCGGGTGGCTCGGGGGAAGACCGCGACCGGCTGGTCGCCGCGTGGTCGGCCGCGGTCGACTCGACGGTGAAGTTCGGCCACGTGCCGGAGGAGGCGCGGGTCCGGGCGGCCCTCTCCCAGGTGCTGAGGCTGACCGGCGACCCGGCGCGGGCGCGTGAGGAGGCGGACGCCGCGCGGGCGATCGCGCACCGCTTGGCCGCCCCGGCGCTGGTCGCGGACCTCGGCGCGGAACAGGCCGGGAGCCCCCGGGCCACGACGTCCGCCGCCGGCGGTGCGCCCGGCCTGACCGCCCGCGAGCTCGAGATCCTGGCCCTGGTCGCCGAGGGCCGGTCCAACGGCGAGATCGGCAAGCAGCTGTTCATCACCACCAAGACCGTGAGCGTCCACGTCTCCAACATCCTCGGCAAGCTCGGCGCGGCCAGCCGGACCGAGGCAGCGGCGATCGCGCGGCGCGACGAACTCCTACCGTAGGAGGGTGCCGCGCCGTCGTACGGCGCGTAGCGTCGCCCCCGTGACGATCGAGGCCGAGCGCACCGACACCCGCGACCTGACCATGCGCCGGTTCCGGCACACCAGCGTCCTCGGCGGCCGGCACCTGCCGCCCGTGCCGATGGACTCCCTGCCGCCGGGGCCGCGGTGGCCGGCGCTGGTGCAGACCGTGGCTCTGATGCGGTTCCGGCACCAGTTCCACCCGTGGCTGCACCGGCGGTACGGCGACGCGTTCACGCTCAACCTGGTGCCGGGGAACCGGCCGCTGGTCCTGTTCACCCGGCCCGAGGTGACGAAGGAGATCTTCGCCGGCGACCCCGAGGTCTTCCACGCGGGCAAGGGCAACGCCGTGCTCGGGCCGATCATGGGCGAGCACTCCCTGCTCCTGCAGGACTCGACCGAGCACCACCGCGCCCGCAAGCTGCTCATGCCCGCCTTCCTCGGCCACGCGCTGCGCGGCTACCGCGGGATGGTCGCCGAGGTCGCCGCCGCCGAGGTCGACTCGTGGGCGGAGGGGGAGACCTTCCGGTCGCTGGAGCGGATGAACGCGCTCACCCTCGAGGTGATCCTGCGGGTGGTCTTCGGCGTGACCGACGAGGACCGGCTCGCGCGGCTGCGCCCGGCCGTCAACCACACCGTCGAGATCAACCCGGCCATCCTGCTCGGCTGGGCCTACCCGCGCCTGCAGCGACTGGGCCCGTGGCGTCGTACCGTCGAGAACCAGGTCGACCTCGACCGCCTGATCTACGCCGAGATCCGCGAGCGCCGGGCGGCGAGCGACGTCGGCGAGCGCAGCGACGTGCTGTCCCGGCTGCTCGCCGCGGGCGAGTCCGGCGACGGCCTCGACGACACCGAGCTGCGCGACCAGCTCGTCACCCTGCTCCTTGCCGGCCACGAGACCACCGCCTCGGCGCTCTCCTGGGCGCTCGTCGAGGTCGGCCGCAGCCCCGACCTGCTGGCGCGGACCCAGCGCGCGGCCGACGAGGGCGACGACGCCTGGCTCGAGGCGGTGCTCAAGGAGTCGATGCGGCTGCACCCGATCATCCCGATGGTGGTGCGCACGCTGATGGCGCCCGCGTCGGTCGGCGGCTGGGACCTCCCTGCCGGCGCCACGGTCGGCCCGTCGATCCTGATGAGCCACCAGCAGGAGTCGAACTTCCCCGACCCCGACCTCTTCCGCCCCGAGCGCTTCCTCGGCAGCGACGTCCCGGCCCTCAACGTGTGGATCCCGTTCGGCGGCGGCGTCCGGCGCTGCATCGGCGCCGGGTTCTCGCTGATGGAGGGCGTCGAGGTGCTGCGCGAGGTGTTCGGCCGGTACGACGTCCGCGCGGTCGGCACCGACGTCCCGAAGGTCCGCAACATCACCAGCGTGCCGCGCCGCGGCGCGCGGGTGCGGGTCACGCGGCGGCGGGACCGGGCCTGATGGCACCCGGTCCGAGGTCCACCGTCGCGGCCACGTCCTCGAACAGGTCGCAGTAGTCGAGGTAGTCGGCGCGCGCCACCGATCCGGTGAGCGTGACGGCGACGCCGTCGGCCACCCACGACCACTGGTCGCACACCACGTCCCTGCCGCCCGAGCCACCGGGACCGCCCGCGCGGTGCGAGAACCGGCGGTAGAGCACCGGCCGCCCGTCGAGCTCGTAGGTGTCCTCGTCCTCCACGTCGAGCCCGTCGAGCTGGGTCTCGAGCACGGCCCGGGACGCCGCGGCCCAGGCATGCAGGCCGCCGTCGGGCGCCTCCGCGGCCCCGGTGTCGAGCGGGGTGGATCGCAGCACGAGCTCGGGGGCGACCCCGCTCCCGGGCACCTCCCGGGCCCGCGCGGCGAGCACCACGCCGTCGTCCGTGCTGCGCTGCCGCACCCAGCGGCGGGGGAGAGCGACGACCAGGTCCTGCGGTTGGCCCGGGTGGTCGCGCGGGTGGTCGCGCGGGTGGTCGCGCTGGTGGTCGGGGGAGCTGCGGTCGAAGGAGGTCATGCGGGAAGCCTGCGCCCGTCGGCCGGGCGGCGAAACCAGGGTGCGCGCGGCCTGTGGATGGCCCCGTGGATCCAGTGCGGATCCGCGCTCCGCGCGACCGGATGCCGACCCGTCGGACGGGTACGTCGATGCCAGCGAGAGGGGTGGTCGGCGGACATGCGGGCGCTCACGGTGCAGCCGGGACGACGGGCGAGCCTTCGGCTCGAGGACGTCGCCGACCCCCGCCCCACCGCCGGGGAGCTCCTCGTCCGCGGCGTCGCCGTGGGCGTGTGCGGCACCGACCGTGAGATCGCCGCCGGCCACTACGGCTGGGCCCCGGCCGGACGGGACCGGCTGGTCCTCGGCCACGAGTCGCTGGGCCGGGTCGAGCAGGCGCCGCCGGGCAGCGGGTTCGCGCCCGGCGACCTGGTCGCTGGCGTCGTACGTCGTCCCGACCCGGAGCCCTGCCCGGCCTGCGCCCACGACGAGTGGGACATGTGCCGCAACGGGGGCTACACGGAGCGCGGCATCAAGGAGCTCGACGGGTACGCCAGCGACTGGTGGGCCCTCGACCCGCAGTACGCCGTCACCGTGCCCGCCGAGCTGGGCCTGTGCGGCGTCCTGACCGAGCCGACGAGCGTGGTGGCGAAGGCCTGGGAGCAGGTCGACCGGATCGGCGCCCGCGCGTGGTTCGAGCCGCGCACCGCGCTGGTCACCGGCGCGGGCCCGATCGGGCTCCTCGCCGCGATGGTCGCCCGCCAGCGCGGCCTGGACGTCCACGTCCTCGACCGGGTGACCCAGGGGCCCAAGCCGCAGCTCGTCGAGGAGCTCGGTGCGACGTACCACCACTCCGACATCGCGACCGTTGCCGGGCGGGCGCGGCCCGACGTCGTGATCGAGGCCACCGGAGCGGGCCGGCTGGTCTTCGAGGCGATGGACGTGACCGGGCCCTACGGCATCGTCTGCCTGACCGGCGTCTCGTCCGGTGGCCGGGAGCTGCCCGTCGACGCGGGCGGCCTCAACCGGCGGCTCGTCCTCGAGAACGACGCCGTCGTCGGCTCCGTGAACGCCAACCTGCGCCACTACCGCGCCGCAGTGGACGCCCTTGCCGCGGCCGACCGGGACTGGCTGCGGGCGTTGATCACCACCACGGTGCCACTCGACGAGGCGCCGGCCGTGGTGGAGGGTGGGAGCGGCAGGGACGTCAAGGCCGTGGTCCTGCTGGACGAGCACGCGGACGGGGGAGGCGACCGGTGAGATTCCAGTGAGCGGCGCGACCAACGGAATCACGGCCGGAACGACGGCCGGCCCGACAAGCGGGATCGAGGACTACGCCCTCGTCGGCGACCTCCACACGGCGGCACTCGTCGCCCTCGACGGGTCCATCGACTGGCTCTGCCTGCCTCACTTCGACTCCCGCGCCTGCTTCGCGGCCCTCCTCCACGACGAGACCGCCGGCCGGTGGCGCCTGGCCCCGGCGGACCCCGCCGCGCGCGCCACCCGGGCCTACGAGGACGACACCCTCGTGCTGCGGACCCGCTGGCAGACCGACACCGGGACGATCGACGTCGTCGACTTCATGGCCCCGCGCACCCAGGCCGCCGACATCGTGCGCATCGTCGAAGGCGTCAACGGCCACGTCGAGACGGACCTCGAGCTGCGGCTGCGGTTCGACTATGGACGCGTGCAGCCGTGGATCACGCCCGGCGACCGGCCCTCGCGGGACGTCACCGCGATCGCCGGCCCCGACGCGGTGTGGCTGCACGCCGACGTACCGGTCCAGCTCGACCCGCAGGACCGCGTCCTGCGCGCCCGGTTCCGGGTCGCGGAGGGCGATCGGGTGTCGTTCGTGATGACGCACCGGGCCTCCCACCTCGACGCACCGCGGCCGGTCGACGCCGTCACGGCCCTGCAGCGGACCAGGAGCTTCTGGACGGGGTGGATGGGCCACTGCACCTATCGCGGTCGCTGGGAGCAGGAGGTACGGCGCTCGCTCCTGCTGCTCAAGGCGCTCACCTTCGCCCCCACCGGCGGCATCGTCGCCGCCGCGACCAGCTCGCTGCCGGAGGAGATCGGCGGCGTACGCAACTGGGACTACCGCTACTGCTGGCTGCGTGACGCGACCTTCACCCTCCAGGCACTGCTGGGCACCGGCTACACCGACGAGGCCAAGGCGTGGCGCGAGTGGCTGGTGCGCGCGGTCGCGGGCGATCCCGCGAAGCTGCAGATCATGTACGGCCTCGACGGCACGCAGCGGCTGCCCGAGATGACGCTCGGCTGGCTCGACGGGTACGCCGGGTCCGCGCCGGTCCGGATCGGCAACGGCGCCGCCGACCAGCACCAGCTCGACGTGTGGGGAGAGACCCTCGACGGCCTCTACCTCGCCCGCGAGGCCGGGCTGGAGGCGACCGGGAGGGCCTGGGACCTGCAGCGCGCGCTGCTGGACTGGCTGGAGGGCAACTGGCAGCACCCCGACAACGGGCTGTGGGAGATGCGCGGTCCCCGCCGCCACTTCGTGCATTCCAAGGTGATGGCCTGGGCGGGCGTCGACCGGGCGATCCACACGGTCGAGAAGCACGACCTCGACGGTCCCGTCGACCGGTGGCGCCGGCTCGCCGACACCATCCACGCCGAGGTCTGCGACCGAGGCTTCGACCCGGAGCGGCAGACGTTCACCCAGTTCTACGGCTCCCGCGGGCTCGACGCCTCGCTGCTGCTCATTCCTCGGGTCGGCTTCCTGCCGTGGGACGACGAGCGCGTCCTCGGCACGATCCGCGCGGTCGATCGCGAGCTGGCCCGCGACGGCTTCCTGCTGCGCTACGACACCGAGGCGGACGGCGGCCCGGACGGCCTCCCCGGCGGCGAGGGAGTCTTCCTCGCCTGCAGCTTCTGGCTCGTCGACGCCCTCCACGGCGCCGGGCAGCGCCCCCGCGCCGAGGAGCTCTTCGAGCGACTCCTCGGCCTGCGCAACGACGTCGGCATGCTCAGCGAGGAGTGGGACCACCGCACCGGCCGCCACCTCGGCAACACGCCCCAGGCGTTCAGCCTCGTCGGCCTCGTCAACAGCGCCCGCCACCTCACCGACACCGGCCCGAGCCGGTCGACCGACACCAGCGGAGCCTGACCGGCCGGCGATGTCGGTGTCCCCGCCTACCGTCGGACCATGGCCATCGCACGCAGCCCCCAGTTCGTCCTCGACTGCCCCGACCCCACCGCCCTCGCGGAGTTCTACGGTGCCCTGCTCGGCTGGTCGCCCAAGACCGATCCCGACGGCGGCTGGGCGACCGTGTCGGCCGGCGACCACCACATCCACTTCCAGCGCGTCGACGACTTCCGGGCACCCGCGTGGCCGGGCCAGGACCTGCCGCAGCAGGTCCACCTCGACGTGGACGTCGACGACCTCGACGAGGCCGAGCGCGCGACCCTCGCGCTGGGCGCGACGAAGCACCCGCACCAGCCCGGCACCACCTTCCGGGTCCTCCTCGACCCCGCCGGCCACCCCTTCTGTCTGTGTTTGGCGTGAGCGCGTCTTCGGCGCGATGAGAGGGGCAGCCACGCGTCTCTGTCTTGCGTGAGCGCGTCTTCGGTGATTTCGACGCGCCGGCGCGACCTCGTGCCTCGGTCGCTCCGCTTGCTCAATCTCCCCGCGCCCACGTTCCCGGCTCGTCCCTCGCCGGGAACTGCGCGGTGACCTCGGTCGCTCCGCTTGCTCAATCTCCCCGCGCCCACGCTCCCGGCTCGTCCCTCGCCGGGAACTGCGCGGTGATCTCGGGCTCGGTCAGGCCGTAGTCCGCCAGGTCGTAGCTGTGCGACGGCCGGCGCGGGCCGTTGCGCGACTCCTCGTCGAGGCGGCGTACCTCCCGCTGGGCCGCGTCGCTCCACTCCAGCCCGAAGGCGTCGTGGATCGCGCCGACCGTGCCGATGGGGTCCTTGACGAAGGCGCGGTAGTCGACGTCGAAGAACTGGCTCTCGTCGTACTTGCTGCGGGCCTGCCAGAAGGCGTGCCACTGCCGGGTGAGGTGGCCGAGCTGGTCGCGGCCGAGGGTCTCGCCGACGAAGGTGGTGGAGTGGCCGGCGGTCGCCTCCGCGGAGAGCGAGCAGGCCGACGCGACGGAGGTGACCGGGTCGCGGTGGGTCATCACGACGAGGGCGTCGGGGTAGACCTCCATCAGGGCGTCGAGCGCGATCAGGTGCGAGGGGTTCTTCAGCACCCAGCGCTTGTCCTGGTCGTTCAGCCCGATCAGCTGGAGGTTGCGGCGGTGCCGCTCGTAGGCGTCGGTCCAGTCCTGGGTCGCCAGCCAGCGGGAGTACGTCGGCAGGTGGGCCAGCGACTCGAAGCCGATCGACTTCCCGGTCTGCCGCAGCACCCGCCAGCACTCCTCGGGCTCGGTCGCGTCGGAGTAGTGGATCCCCATGAACTCCGGGTTCGTCACGTGGTGCTCGCGGAAGGCCGCCTGCATCGCGTTGAAGATCGGGTCGGACTCCCAGGTGTCGCGCGGCGGGCGCGGCTGGGGGAACTCGGTGAGCCACATCTCGAGGCCCTGGTTCGCGGGGTCGGCGCACAGCAGCCGGCTCAGCGCCGTCGTACCGGTGCGGGGGAGCCCGAGCACGATGATCGGTCGCTCGATCCGGACGTCGGCGTGCTCCGGGAACTCGGCGAAGCGGGCCTCCGTGAGCAGCCGGGCGACCAGGGCGCTCTTGACCTGCGAGCGCATGAAGTAGTTGCCCGTGCCGGTCAGGCCGGCGTCGGCGGAGCCGAGGTCCTCGACGAGGATCCGGAAGGCCTCCTCGTGGCCGGGCGCGTCGGCGAACCCGAAGTCGGTCAGTCCGGTGGTGCGGGTGGCGGCGGCGCAGATGTCCTCGAAGGTGCCGATGTCGGCGCGCTGGCGCTCGCTGGTGGCCTGGCTCATGCGTGGAACTCGCCGCAGTCGACGTTGAGCATCTGGCCGGTCACCGCGGAGGCCAGGTCGGAGGCGAGGAACAGCGCCGCCCGCGCGACCTCGTCGGGGGTGGCGAGCCGCTTGAGGTCGGTGGGCGCGGCCTTCTCGGCGTACACCTCCTCGTGCGTGCGCCCGGACTCCTGGGCGATCCAGTCGAAGTACGCCTTGTTGACGTCCTCGTAGATGTAGGACGGCGCCACGCTGTTGACCCGGATGCCGCGCGGGCCGAGCTCGGTGGCGAGCGACTGGGCGAGGTGCTCGAGGGTGCCCTTCGACAGCTTGTAGCCGCTGTACTCCGGCTGGCTGCTGTAGATCACGCAGGAGTTGACCATGATGATCGACCCGCCCGCCTTGTCGCCGGTCTCGGCGAGCGCGTCGGCGAAGAGCGAGGAGAGCCGCAGCGGCGCGAAGACGTTGGTCTCGTTGGCGTTGCGCAGGCCGTCGAGGTCGAGGGTGCTGATCGGGTCCATCGGCGGGATGCCGAAGGCGTTGTTGATGAGGCAGTCGACCTTGCCGAACTCGTCGAGCGCCGCCTCCACCAGCTGCTTGCGCTGGACCTCGTCGGTGATGTCGGTGGGTACGACGAGCGCGCGCCGCCCGTACGAGCGGACCACCTCGGCCATCTTCTCCAGCCGCTTGGGCGTGCGCGAGGCGAGTACCAGGTTGGCGCCCATCCGGGCAGCCTCCTCGCCGAGGGCGCGGCCGAGGCCGGGGCCGACGCCGGACAGCACGATGACCTTGTCGGTCAGCAGATCCACCATGCGGGAAGAGTAGAACGTGTTCCAGTTTCAGGGAAGGGGTCGTGGTGAGGTGTCGCTGGAATATTCACGCGCCCACCCGGTTGTCCCTGGGGTGAGCACTCCCCGCATCGACCTCAACGACCACACCTCCATCCCGCAGTTCGGCCTCGGCGTCTGGCAGGTGGCGCCGGACGACGTGGAGCGCGTCGTGTCCGACGCGTTCGAGATCGGCTACCGCCACGTCGACACCGCCCAGATGTACGGCAACGAGGCGGGTGTCGGCGCTGCCATCGCCGCGTCCGGCATCGCCCGCGACGACCTCTACGTCACCACCAAGGTCAACAACAGCAACCACCGCCCCGCCGACGCGAAGGACTCCGCGCGCGCATCGCTGGAGAGGCTCGGGCTCGACCGCGTCGACCTGCTGCTCATCCACTGGCCGCTGCCGACGCGGTACGACGGCGACTTCGTCTCGACGTGGGAGGCGCTCCTCGAGCTGCGCGAGGCCGGCCTCGCCACCTCGGTCGGCGTCTCCAACTTCCAGCCCGGCCACCTCGACCGGATCGTCGAGGCGACCGGCGTCGTGCCGGTGGTGAACCAGGTCGAGGTGCACCCCTACTTCGCCAACGAGGCCGTCCGGGCGTCCACCCGCGCCCACGGGGCACAGGTCCAGGCGTGGTCGCCGCTCGGCCAGGGCGGCGGCGAGCTGACCGACCCGGCCGTGCTCGCAGTCGCCGAGGCGCACGGGAGGACGCCGGCCCAGGTGCTGCTGCGCTGGGCGCTGGACCGCGGCGACATCGTCTTCCCCAAGTCGCTGAGCAAGGCGCGGCTGGTGGAGAACTTCGACGTCTTCGACTTCTCGCTCGGCGCCGAGGAGGTCGCGGCACTCGCTGCGCTCGACAGGGGCGAGGCCGGCCGCCAGGGCCCGGACCCGGACACCTTCGACTGGATCCCCGCCGCCTGACGGGGCTCTCGCCCTACGAGATCATCCGGCGCGCGACCGCCCGCTGCCGCGCGGCGATGCGGTCGGCGTACTGCTCCGGCGTCAGCGCGACCAGTCCCGGCAGCCGCTTGGCGACCTCGCCGACGGGCACCACCTCGACCGTCGGGCCGTCCTCGGCGGTCAGGTCCCGCGCGAGCTGCTGCCAGCGCAGCATGACCGGGCCGGTGCGGTGGCCGGTGGTCTCCAGCCAGTTGGCCGTCGGGGCGGGGGCGCCGTCGAGCAGCGCCGGCGGCTGCTCGGAGATGACGAAGCGCATCACGCCGTCGTCGTCGCAGGCCGCCTGCGCCTTGGTCAGCGACGTCTGGTGGGTCTCGTAGTCGGTGGACGCGTACCAGTCCGAGCCGATCTGGATCGCCTGGTAGGTGCAGTCGTCGCAGCGCGGGACCGACACGATCATCGCCTCGTCCTCGCCGAGCTCGTAGTGGCCGATCGAGGAGAACTGCGATGACAGCCCGCCGGGCGTCGAGGCCGGTACGGTGAGGGTGTTGACCGGCTCCTTGTACTGGAAGAAGTGGGGGAATGCGAACCACGTCTGGATCGACCCGGTCAGCGCACGGGCGGCGACCTCGTACTTCTTGCGCAGCGTCGCCTCCGCCAGTGCGCGGCGCGGCTGGCCGACGGTGTCGACCCGCTCGATCGTGATCGTGCCCCGCTCCTCGCGGTCCCAGTCGTTGAAGACCTCGCGCACGATGAGCGTCTTCGCGCCCGGCTCGGCGACGTAGCGGAACTCGAACGACCCGTCCGGGCCGACCTCGAGCTCCCGGTCGTCGAACGCCATCAGCGACGTCGCCGCCGAGTCGGCGGTGTAGCTCCCGCCCATCACCTGGAAGGACAGGTCGGCCGACGTGCCGCGGCGCCCGCGGACGACGTACTCGACGCCCTCGCGCAGATAGGCGTGGAAGTAGACCGCGTCCGGGTTGTCGAGGCCCTGCCGCGAGAACTGGTGCGTCGGGTTGATGAAGACGGGCTGCTCGAGGTCGTGGTCGAACGCCGTCTGCATCGCCATCCGGATCCGGCCGGCGAGGTAGTCGTAGCCCTCGAGCAGGTCCGCCTCGGTGCGGATGAACGGCGCGTTCGCGATCAGTTCCTCGGCCTCCGCGATCGCTGCCTGGAGCGGCGCCGTCAGCCCGAGGGAGGCGGACTCCCCGGTCATCAGCCGTTGGCCTTCGCGATGATGTTCTCCCCGAACTGCTCGAGGTGCTTGATCTTCGTCTCGAGCGGCTCGGTGTCGGGGCCCTTGATGTAGGGGATCCGGAAGCCGACGATGCAGTCGGTGACGCCCTTGTCCTCCAGGCGCTTGATGCCGTCGAGGTTGTAGGCGTCGTAGGAGATCACGTGCACCTCGAAGTCGTCGCGGGTGTCGCCCTCCTCCTTGCGGATCTCGGCGAGGCGGGCGAGCAGCCGGTCGAGCTCCTCGCCGTCGCCGCCCGCGTGCATCCACCCGTCGCCCTTGCGTACGGCGCGCCGCAGCGCCGCGTCCGAGTGACCGCCCACGAGCAGCGGGATCCTCTCGGTCGGGGCCGGGCACTGCTGCAGTGGCTCGAAGTCGTAGAACTCGCCGTGGTAGCCGAAGTAGGCCGGCTCGTCCCCGGGCTGGGTGAGGCCGCGGACGATGTCGATGCACTCGTCCATCCGCTTGCCGCGCCGCTCCCACGGCACCCCCATCGCGGCGAAGTCCTCGGGCCACGGCGACAGCCCGACGCCGAGGCCGAGCCGGTTGCCGGACAGGTGGGCGAGCGACGAGGCCTGCTTGGCGACCAGGACCGGCGGGCGGACCGGCAGCTTCAGCACGAACGGCGTGAGCCGGATCTTCTCGGTGACCGCGAACACGTGCGCGCACAGGATGAAGGTCTCGATGAACTCCTTGCCGAGCAGGAACTCGCGGTCCCCGGTGTCGGTGTAGGGGTACTTCGAGTCGGACTCCTGGGGGTAGATCAGGCTGTCCGCGATGGTCATCGACGTGTAGCCGGCGGCCTCGCAGGCCTGCGCGAGCGGGGCGTAGTAGCTGGCCTGGGTCATGCCCTCGGCGAAGGAGAAGCGCATGGGGTTGCCTTTCGGTGCCTGGGTGCCCGCTACGAACGAGCCGTGTGTCGGGTTGTCGGTCCCTGAGTGCCGGCGAGGAACGAGCCGGTGTATCGAAGGGTAGAACCCGTTCTATTTTTCTGCCAGGGTGAGTCCCATGCACGCCGCCAAGCCGAAGCCCGACGGCCTCGACAAGCCGATCGTGGCAAAGATCATCAAGTACGGCGCCCGGGCGAACGTGCGGCTCTTCCGGCTCACCAACGGCCGGATCGGCGCGACGTGGCGGATCGGCGCGGGCTGGCGCAAGCCGGTGCCGGTGCTCCTGCTCGACCACGTGGGCCGGCGGAGCGGCACCCGCTTCACCACGCCGCTGCTCTACCTCGCCGACGGCCCCGACCTGGTCGTGGTGGCCTCGCAGGGCGGGCTGCCGGCGAACCCGCAGTGGTTCCACAACCTCGTCGCGAGCCCGGACACCACCGTCGACCTGCCCCGCGAGCGCGGCCGGGCGGTGCGCGCCCGGGTGGCCGGACCGGACGAGCGGGCCGCGCTGTGGCCGCGGCTGGTCGACCTGTACGCCGACTTCGACAGCTACCAGTCCTGGACCGACCGGGAGATCCCGGTCGTCGTCCTCGAGCCGCTTTGACCCGAGGAGTGCCCATGGACCTGCAGGAGCTGATCGACCGCGCGGAGATCACCGACGCGATCACCCGCTACACCCTCGCCGTCGACGAGGGCGACTTCGACCGCCTCGACACCGTCTTCACCCCGGACGCGCACATCGACTACACCCAGTCGGGTGGCGTGGTCGACAGCTACCCGGTCGTCAAGGCGTGGCTCGCCGAGGCGCTCCCCGGCTTCTCGAAGCACCGGGTCCACCTGGTCGGCCAGGTCGCCGTCGACTTCGCCGACGACCGCGACGCGGCCGACGTGACGGCGTACTTCCACAACCCCATGCGGATCTCCGACGGCCGGGGCGGCGAGCGTGTCGTCGAGGTCGGCGGGATGTACCGGCACTCCTTCGTGCGCACCCCGGACGGCTGGCGCTCGCGCCGGCTGTTCGAGCAGGTGGAGTGGACGCGCGGTTTCTGATTTCACCACCCGACCCGGAGAATGGCCGGGTGAGCGACCCCAACCAGCCCCGACTCGACCGCCCGGTCCTCAACGGGCTGGTGGCGCTGGTCGCCGTCGGTCTCGGCGTCGGGCTGATCCTCGCGCTGGTGACGCTGGTGGGCACCCGCGTCCTCGGCCTCGACGGCGGTGACGGGTCCGCGGCCGGTGACGCGACGGGCGGGGAGTCGATGTACCTCCCCTCGCCGGTCGAGACGGTCGACTCCCGCGGCCCGCTGATCACCCTGCACACCGAGGACCCCGCCACGGAGGAGACGAGCGCGCAGCCCGAGGAGTCGGAGACGACCGAGGAGACCGAGGCCACCGAGTCCCCGTCGCCCGAGGCCGGCGAGATCTCGCTCCAGGCCGTCGACAACGAGGTCGGCTCCGGCGAGCGGATCTACTTCAGCGGCGTCTACCCCGGTGGCGAGGGCGCGATCCTGTGGCTCCAGCGCTGGCAGGACGGCGCGTGGGCGGACTTCCCCGCCAGCGTCGGCGTCACCAACGGCACCTTCTCGAGCTACATCTTCACCGGCGTGAGCGGGCTGAACCGGTTCCGCGTGATCGACCGCGACGACGGCACCGTCAGCAACGAGATCCGCGTCCGCGTCGGCTGAACGCGCCCCGGCTCCGGCGCGGACCTGGTCCTTTCGGGCTATTCGCTCGGGACCCCTCCGGGGGGAGCATGGGAGGACGCGGCGCGTCGCGCCGCGGCCCGCTCGCGCGGGTGCTCCCGGACGAGGGGTGCAGACCATGGGGGATCTGCCGACCGCGGCCGAGCTCGAGCTCGACCTGTGGCTCAGGATCGAGGCCGGCGACTTCGACGGGGCCTTCGCCTCCGCCACCCGGCTGCTGATGACCAGCGCCGACCCGGTGCAGCGCGGCCGGGTCGAGGCGGCCATCGGGCTGATGATGCAGCGCACCGGCCTGATGTCGGACGCGCGCGACCAGTTCGACCGGGCGCTGGCCCTGGTCGGCGACTCCGGTGCCGACCGCGCGCTGGTGCTCGCCGTCTCCTCGCTGTCGAGCGTGCTGTCCGGCAGCCTGGACCGGGCCGAGGCGGAGGCGGGGGAGGCCCTGCTCCTCGCCGGGACGCACGGCATCGACTTCGCCGTGCGGCAGGCCCGTACGACGCTCGCGGCGGTCCACCTGGGGCGCGGCCGGCTCGGCGAGGCGCTCGCGTGCGCGCGGTCCGCGGCGGCGTACGACGACGACGGGGTGGGCCAGGCGGAGTACCGCTCCGTCGCCCACGTGGTCCTCGCCATGGTGCTGGCGGAGCTGGACCGCATGGAGGAGGCGCACGAGGCGATCGCGGACGGCATCCGGATCGCCGGGCTGGAGGGCGACACCGGCCAGCTCTCGTGGTACCTCGCCTCCCAGGCGATGCTGCACTTCATCGACGGGAGCTGGGAGGCCGCCCGCGACGAGGCACGGCGGTCCCTGGAGCGGGCGGAGGCCACCGGCGCCCTCGCTGCGCGCCCGCTCGCCTGGGGCGTGCTCGCGTGCCTGGCGGGCCTGCGCGGCAACGTCGACGACGCCCGGGCCCTCATCGCCCTCGCGCGCTCGCACCGGCTCGGGCCGGGCGGCGGCCTGGGGGAGGAGTGGGTGGCCCTCGCCGTCGCCGCGACCACCCGCGACGAGGGCGAGCGCTACGACGCGCTCTGCGAGGCCTGGTTCCGGCTGCGGGGGATGCCGAGCTTCCTCGCCTGGAAGGTGTTCGCCCACCCGCTGGTCGTGCTCGCCGTGCAGCGGGGCGACCGCCCGCTCGCCGAGGTCGTCAGCGCCCGGGTCGGCGCAGCCGCGCGCGAGGCCGGCACCACCAGCGCGCGAGCGACGGCGCTGTGCTGCGAGGCGACGCTCTCGGGCTCCGCGACGGACCTCGACGAGGGCCTCGACCTGCTGCGCAGCGCGGGGCGCCCGCTGCCGCTCGCCTTCGGGTGCGTGGCCGCCGCGCGCTCCACCGACGACCCGGTACGGCGACTCGGGGCCCTGCGCGAGGCGGCGGCCATCTTCCACCGGCTCGGCGCCACCACCTGGAGCGCGGAGGTCGGTCACGACCTCGCCCGGGTCGCCGTCGAGGTCGCCGCGCCCGTGCGATCAGGGCCGTGGCAGCTGCTCAGCGCCGGCGAGCAGCGGGTGGTCCGCCTGGCCGCCGAGGGCCTGACCAACCCGCTGATCGCCGAGCGGCTCGGGGTCTCGCCGCGCACCGTCCAGGCCCAACTGGCCTCGGCCTGCCGCAAGTGCGGCGTGAGCGGCCGGGTCCAGCTCGCCGGCCTGTTCGCGGGCTGAGGCTGAGCCCGCCCGGGACCGCCCGGGACGGGGGCGCGGCCCGGGCGGGGACCGCGGGTCAGTGCAGCAGCTCGGTCACCCCGGGCCGGACCGGCTCGCGCCCGGAGAGCCAGTCGACGGTGGTGCGCAGCCACGACGGGCGGCTGATCGCCGGCGGGGTCGGCACCGCGTCGAGGATGGCGGCCACCTGGCGGGCGGCAGCCGCGGTCGACGTACCGGGGGTGGCGAGGCCGACCGCGAAGGCGAGGCGGAGGTACTCCCGCTCGACCAGCATGTGGCCGAGCGGCCCCCGGGAGGCGTGCAGGACGAGCGCATAGAGGGCCGGCTCGCGGCGCATCGCAGCCCGGTGCGCCTCGCGCAGCGACTCGGCGCTGTCGTTCTCCTCGCCCACCTCCAGCGCGAAGTCCAGGCACCCGCCGATCAGCGTGGTCCAGTGCTGGACGAGCGCGCGGACGAGGTCGTCGCGGTCCGGGAACGCCGCGCGCAGCTCCGGGTCGCTCTCGTCGATGCGGCCGCTGTCGATGACGCGGCGCAGGGCCGCGTGGCGGCGGTGCATCTCCTGCCAGCGCTGCTGGGTCTCGGAGTGGCGGGCGGGCGGGGAAGCGTGCTTCATGGCGGGCTCCTGGTCGGGGTTCGGATGACGTGACCGGAGCGTCGCGCGGCCGGCGGTGCCGCGGCATCCGCCAACTGGCGGATATCGCACGCCCGGCTGAGGCGGACGGGGCCGCCGCGGGTCACTCCAGGCCGTGCTGGTGCAGCAGGGCGGACAGCTGCACCCGCGAGCCGATCCGCAACTTGGCGTAGATGTGCGAGGTGTGGGTCTGCACCGTGCGCGGCGACACGTGCAGCTCGGCACCGATCTCGGGGTTCGACAGGCCCCGCGCGACCCGCCGGGCGACGTCCAGCTCGGCCGGGGTCAGCAGCTCCCATCCCTCCGGGGCCTTCGCCCGTACGACGGCCGGTGCGTCGGGCAGGGCGGCGAGCCGCTGCCCGGCGAAGGCCAGCCACGGCGTGGCGCGCAGGCCGTGGAAGGCGTCGGCCGACTCGCGCAGCACGGCCCGGCACCGGTCGTCGTACCCGCGCGCGCCGAGGAGGGCCGCGGCGTCGAGGCATGCCGAGGCGAACGCGAACGGCCGCCCCGAGCGGCGCAGCGCGTCGACGGCCGCCAGGGCCAGCTCGGGGTCGTCCTCGACGACGGCCTGGCAGCGCAGCGCGGCGCCGGCCGCGGACGACACCCCGGCGGCGCGCTCGGCGCCGGTGCGGGCGTGCGCGGCGACCTCGGCGGCGAGGGTGGGGTCGCCGTGGCCGAGCGCGAGGCGGGCGACCACGGGCGCGAGGCTGCGCCAGCTCAGGAAGAAGGGCGTCCGGCGGGTGTGCAGCCAGCCCTCGACCAGCGCCTCGTAGGCGTCGGCGGACCGCTCCGCCATCGCCGCGCGTGCCATCGCGAGCCAGTCCTCGCCGGGCAGGCCGACCGCGATCAGGGTGCCCTCGTGGGGCGCGACGTGGACCGCGGCGGCGGTGAGGTTGCCGCGGATCGCCTCGACGAGCCCGGCGATGCCGCGGGCGAGCGGGCGGGCGATGAAGGTCCCGGTCCGGTCGGCGGCGAGCAGCGCCTCGCGGGCGTCGTCGGCCGCGCTGTCCCACCGTCCGGAGAGGAAGTGCGCCAGGCCGCGAGCGCAGTGGAACCAGGTCTCCTGCCCGGCGGTGCCGGCGGCCCGGGCGCGGCGCAGCCCCTCGACGAAGGCCGCCTCCGCCTCGGTGAAGCGGTCCAGCTCGACCAGGGCGAGGCCGTGGTAGAGGTGCGACATCGGCGCCCCGCCGCTGCTCTCCCGTTCGGCGGCCTGCAGCCGGATGCTCTCCCGGGTCAGCCGGAGCGCTGCGGCCGGCCGGCCGTCGGCGAGCGTGATGGACGCCAGCGTGTTGAGCGCCTCGCACGCGGCGAACCGGTTGGCGTGCCGCTCGCCCAGCCGGCGCGCCTGCTCGGCGGTCCGTCCGGCGCCCGCGAGGTCGCCGAGCAGGAAGCGCGAGCCCGCCTCGTCGGCGACGTACGACGCCTGGAGCCGGGGCGTGTCCCGGGTGAGCTCGGCGGCGCGGGCGAACCGGTCGCGCGACTCCGCGATCCGGCCCACGCGCTGCAGCACCAGGCCGAGGGCCGCGTGCGCCTCGGCCTGCTCCGCGGGCTGGGTGAGGCGCTCCAGGAGCAGCTGGGCGTCGGTGGCGGCGGCGTTCAGCTCGCCCCGGCTGATCCGGTCCCACATCGCTGCCCTGCGTGACGCCTCGCCTGGCTCCATCACCGCCCCCTGCCGGGGGTTGGCGCAGGTCCCCCGCTGCTGTCGATGCTAGGGGGCGGACCCGGTCGGGGGCCAGCGTCGGAACCGAGGGCCGGCGCGGGAACAACCCGGGGTGACGGCCCGTTGTGCCCTGTGTCAGACTTGAGTCGATCCGGCTCAACTAACTTGAAGCACGAGCTGAACCCCAGTCATCGGACAGCACATCAGACGGAGGAAACACACATGGCACGAGCTGTCGGCATCGACCTCGGCACGACGAACAGCGTGGTCGCGGTCCTCGAGGGCGGCGAGCCCACGGTCATCGCCAACGCGGAGGGTGCCCGGACCACGCCGTCCGTCGTCGCCTTCGCGAAGAGCGGTGAGGTGCTCGTCGGCGAGGTCGCCAAGCGCCAGGCGGTCACCAACGTCGACCGCACCATCCGGTCGGTCAAGCGCCACATGGGCACCGACTGGACCCAGCACGTCGGCGACCCCGTCGACAAGGACTTCACGCCGCAGCAGATCTCGGCGTTCATCCTGCAGAAGCTCAAGCGCGACGCCGAGGCCTACCTGGGCGAGACCGTCACCAACGCGGTGATCACCGTCCCGGCGTACTTCTCCGACGCGCAGCGCCAGGCCACCAAGGAGGCCGGCGAGATCGCGGGCCTGAAGGTCGACCGCATCGTCAACGAGCCGACCGCGGCCGCGCTGGCCTACGGCCTCGACAAGGGCGACGACCAGACGATCCTCGTCTACGACCTCGGTGGCGGCACGTTCGACGTGTCCCTGCTCGAGATCGGCGAGGGCGTC
>DATMHM010000127.1:0-58158 GCA_035554935.1 Nocardioides sp.
CACCGGGACCCGGCTCTCCGCCCACGCCGTACGACGCCTTGCCTGCGACGCCGAGATCATCCCCGCCGTCCTCGGCACCCACGGCCAACCCCTCGACGTCGGCCGCAGCCAACGCCTCGTCACCCCAGCCATCTGGACCGCGCTGGTCATCCGGGACCGGCACTGCGCGTTCCCCGGCTGCACCCGCATGCCCCTGGCCTGCGACGCCCACCACGTCACCCACTGGGCCGACGGCGGCACCACCAGCCTCGACAACCTGATCATGCTCTGCCGGGCCCACCACACGCTGATCCACCACAGCCCCTGGCGAGTCCACATCGACCCACACACCGGACAACCCGTCTGGACATCACCGCCGCGACTCACCCTCACGAGCCTGCGGGAACAAGGGGTCACCTACGCCACGAGCCCACCCAGGCACGCGCCACCACAAGTCGCCTGAACCCGGAACAGTCAGCGCTCCACCGGGTCCACACCGCCGAACCCCTCGAGCATCGCCCGGGCCCGCAGCGCGGCGTCGACGGCGAGCTCGACGTCGTCGACCAGGTCGCCGACGAGCGGCAGCGCCCGGCCGTCGGGGTCGGTCCGGCTCGCGCGGTCGTGCAGCGCCGCGAGCAGCTCCTCGCGGTCCAGCCCGCGCAGCGCGAAGAGCACCAGCGGCTCGTCGTCGACCAGCCAGCCGGCCTGGGCGAGGACGGCGATCGCGTGCGGGCAGGGGTCGAGGTAGTGCGGGCAGCTGCAGGTCGCGGCCAGCTCCCCGCCGTACGGCAGCAGCTCGACGCCGACCTCCTCGGCGTGCTCGACGAGGTCGTGCGGCAGGTTGCCGGCCAGCAGCTCCGCGATGCGGCCCGACTCGGCGGCCACCGCCTCGACCAGGGCGCGGCGCGCCTCGTCGTCCAGCAGCGGGACGGCGACCTCGACGGTCCATGCGTCGTCGCCGTCGCGCACCGCGGCGAGCAGCGAGCCGGTGTCGACGGTGATCGCGCCGACGTCGCCGCGCCGGGCGTGGGCCCGGCCGGGCTTCAGCTCGGCGTCGGAGTAGGCCGCCTCCTCCACCGCGCGCTGCCACGCCTTGCCCCACCAGGACCGGATCCCGCGGGTCGGCGCCGCCGTACGCCGGGCATAGGTGGTCCGCATCAGTCCGCGTCCCGGTCCAGCTCCGCGCGGATGGCCTCGCGGCGCTGGTCGCGGCGCAGGGTGACCAGGTCGCGCAGCTCCTCGTTGCTGAGCTCGGTCAGCGCGGCGTCGCCGCGCGCGAGGACCGCGTCGGCGAGCTGCCGCTTGCGGGTCAGCAGCTGCGCGACCCGCTCCTCGACGGTGCCGCGGGTGACCATCCGGTGCACCTGCACCGGCTGGGTCTGGCCGATCCGGTAGGCGCGGTCGGTGGCCTGCTCCTCGACCGCCGGGTTCCACCACCGGTCGACGTGGATGACGTGGTCGGCGCGGGTCAGGTTGAGGCCGGTGCCGCCGGCCTTGAGGGAGAGCAGGAAGACGGGTACGCCGTCCGGGCCGGCGTCCTGGAAGCGGCGCACCATCGCCTCCCGCTCCCGCACGGGCGTGCCGCCGTGCAGGAACTGGTGCGGCACGCCGGCGGCGGTGAGGTGCTGCTCGAGGAGCCGGGCCATGGCGACGTACTGCGTGAACACCAGGACGGCACCGTCCTCGGCCAGCACCGTGGAGACCAGCTCGTCGAGGAGCTCGAGCTTCTCCGAGCGCCCGGCGAGCCGCGCCGACCCCGCCGACTGCTTGAGGAACTGGGCCGGGTGGTTGCAGATCTGCTTGAGGCCGGTGAGCAGTGCCAGCACCAGGCCGCGGCGGGCGTCCGGGTCGGCGCGCTCGATCCGCTCCATCGAGTCCCTCACGAACGCCTCGTAGAGCACCGCCTGCTCCCGGGTCAGCCCCAGCAGGTGGTCGGTCTCGGTCTTCGGCGGCAGCTCCGGCGCGATCCCGGGGTCCGACTTGCGGCGGCGCAGCAGGAACGGACCGATCAGGTCCGCGAACTGCCGGGCCTTCGTCGGCTCGATGCCCGACTCGATCGGCGCCGCCCACACCCGGCGGAACGCCTGCCGGCTGCCGAGCAGGCCCGGCACGCACCAGTCGAGGATCGACCAGAGCTCGGTCAGGTCGTTCTCCACCGGGGTGCCGGTCAGCGCCACCCGCGCCCGGTTGGGCAGCTGGCGCAGGGCCCGCGCGGTCGTCGTACGGGAGTTCTTGACGTGCTGCGCCTCGTCGGCGACCACCAGGTCCCACCGGACCGCGGCGAGGGAGGCGGCGTCGCTGCGCAGGGTGCCGTAGGTCGTCAGCACGAAGCCGCCGCCCCGCCGGTCGAGCCCGTCGAGGCCCGCGAGCGAGCGCGCCCCGCCGTGGAAGCGTCGTACGGCGATCCCGGGCGCGAACCGCCGGATCTCGCTCTCCCAGTTGCCGAGCAGGCTCGCCGGGCACACCACGAGCGTCGGACCGCCCCCGGACGCGCCGGACTCGAGCCGGTGCAGGTGCAGCGCGATGAGGGTGATCGTCTTGCCGAGGCCCATGTCGTCGGCGAGGCACGCGCCGAGGCCGAGCCCGGTGAGGTCGGCGAGCCAGGTCAGGCCGTGCCGCTGGTAGTCGCGCAGGGTGGCCGCGAGCCCGGCGGGCTCCGGCAGCGGGTCGCGGGTGGCGGCCGCGAGGAGCTGCTCGCGGACCTTCAGCAGGCTGGCGCCGACCACCACCTGGGCCGTCTCGGGCTCGGCGTCCGCGGGTACCGGCAGCTCGGTGGTGCCGGTGAGCGCCGCCGCCAGCGCCTGGGCGCCGGTCGCCTTCCGGATCAGCCGCCGGCGGGCCCTCTCGGCGGTCGTCGGATCGACCACCGTCCACGCCCCGCGCAGCTTGACCACCGGGCTCGCGGCCCGCGCCAGCTCCGCCATCTCGTCGTCGGTCAGCGGCTCGCCGTGCAGCGCGACCTGCCAGGAGAACGCGAACAGGCCCTCGGCCGAGAACGGGCTGTCCTGCAGCGGCAGCTCGGGGTTGCGCTCGCCCTTGCCGGAGCGGCGCTCGAGTACCGCGCGCGTCGTCAGCTCGGGACCGAGCGCCCGCGGCCAGTGCACGTCGACACCCGCGTCGCGCAGCGCGCCGACCCGGGTCAGCAGGCTGGAGATCTCCTCACCGTCGAGGGTGAGCTGGTCGGGGACGGCGAGAGCGAGGTAACGGTCCAGCACCGGCCACACGTCCGCCGCGGCGCGCAACGCGATGGTCGCGTGGACCCGCGCCCGGCCGCCGAACCCGTGCTCCTCCTCCCCCGTCGTCCACAGCACCGCGGCGTCGCAGACGTGGAGCGGGTCGCGCTCGTCGTGGACCTGCAGCACCAGCCGCACGGCACCGGCGACCAGCTCCTCCTCGTCCGCCTCCACCCGCAGCGAGATCCGCACCAGCTCCGGCAGCTCGGCACCGGCCCGGGTCCGGGCCGCGGTCGCCTCCTCGCGGGCGGTGCGCTCGGCGAGGCGACGGCGCACCCGGGCGGCGAAGTCGTCGGGGTCGCGGTCGGTGCGGGCCGGCTCGCCGGGGTGGTCGGGGCGGCCCGGCCGGGCGGGCCGCGCGGTCCGCGTGGTCCGCGTGGTCCGGGACCGGAGCGCCGGGGCGGCCCGCGGCATCGCGTCCGCGACGGCGTCGAGGACCTCGCGCACCAGCCCCGCCGCGTCCTCCGCCGCGAGACCGTCGTGGGCACGGGCAGCGGCAAGGCGTCGTACGGCGTCGAGGTCGCGCTCGTCCAGCCCGTCGACCCGCCACCCGGTGGCGTCGTCGGTGGGCGCGACCTTCCCGGCGGCGACCAGCCGAAGCCCGAGCAGCGCGGCACCGCTGAGCAGCGCGACGCTCGGGTGGGCGTCGTCGCTGGTGTGGGCGCGGCTCAGCACGGGCAGCGCCGCCCGCACCGGCAGCGCGACCGTGCGCCCCGCCGGGACCGCGTCCGTGAACTCGATCAGCGCCGGGTCACCGGCCCGGAAGGTCGCCGGGCCGGTGACGGGAACGAAGCTCACATGGGGACGGTAACGGGCGGGTCAGACAGTTGGTTCCCCGGCGATCTCGGAGGCGGTACGACGCCCGCGGAGCCGGGCGAGCACGACGCTGCCGAGCAGCAGCACCCCGCCGGCCACCGCCAGCAGGCCCGACCAGCGGGTCGGGTGCTCGACCGCCAGCGCGACCGTCGCCAGCGGCACCAGCAACGCCGGCATCGCGATCGCGAGGATGCTGAACCCGGAGTGGTTGGCGATCGCAGCGGCGAGCGCCCAGAGCAGGGTGAGGCCACCGGCGATCGCGAGCACCCACCACACGTCGGCCTCCTCGAAGCCGAACCCGCTCTCGAACGCCTCACCCATGCCGGCGTCCTCGTCGTCCATGAACATCGGCATCCCGCCGAAGAACGTCCCGACGTACCGGAACACGATGAACGACGCCATGATCGCGACGAACCCGACCAGGCCCACGACGCCGACGGCCACGCCGGACACCGCCCGGCTCGGCAGCGCCCAGCCGAGCACGGTCACGCCGACCACGAACGCCGCGACCAGCACCGCGGCGAGGACCTGCGGGTGCTCGTCACCGGCCGAGTCGGGCAGGAAGTCGTCGAGCAGGGCGGCATAGACGAGCGCCAGCCCCAGGATCGCCACCACGACGAACGCGGCCCGCCGCGCGGCGACGTACCCGATCAGCGCCAGCACCACCATGACCGCGCCGATCAGGTAGGCGACCCAGGTGTCGTCCTTGTCGATGCCGACGTCGATCATCTGGGCGGTCGCGAGGATGCCGACCGTGCCCGGCCAGGTGACGACCTCCTCGCGGGCGCGACCGCCGACCCGGCGGCCGGACAGGGAGCCGAAGAGGGCGAGCAGGAGCAGCACGGCCGTAGCGCCGAGACCGGCGCCGTAGTTGGACCAGTCGAGCTCGCCGTCGCTGCGGGAGCGCACGGCGGAGATCACCACGGCGGCACCGAGCAGGCCGGTGCCGAGGGCGACGACGGCGCCGGTGCTGCCCGCGCGGGACGCCCGCATCGGGAACTCCGGCTCGATCGGGGCGAAGCCCGCGCCGTTGCCGTCACCGTCGCCGTCGTCGAACCCGGGGACGGGGGAGGCGGCGGGGGTCATCACGGTCTGGTTGCCGACGCCGCCGGCCGGGGCGTCGGCGGGCGTCATGGTTGGCGTCTTGGTCGGCGACGGGGTCGGCGGCGGGGTCGGCGGCGCTCCGTCAGCTCGGTGGGTGCCCCCGCCCGGGGGCGGCGTGCTGGAGGACGAGTCGTCGGTCATGTGGCCAATCTAGGCCCGCCCGGCGGGCATTCCGGGGAGGCGAGCCCGGGCTCAGCCCGACACCCCCAGCACGAGCGGTACGACGCCCGCCGCGCCCGCGTCGTAGAGGGCCACCGCGGCCAGGGTGAGCGACCAGCCGGTCACCAGGCGGTCGTCGACGAGCAGCACGCGGGCGTCCTGCACGGCAGCCGGGTCGTCGAGCTGGAGCCGGCAGCGGCGGCTCACCGCGGCGACGCGCTGCGCGGAGTTGGTCGCGCCGCGGTCGGGACCCACGGTCGGGTCGACGATGGCCCACCGGCCCACGACGGGCACCTGGAGGAACCGGGAGAGCCCGGCGGCGAGGTCGGCCGTGAGCTGGGGTCGGCGCTCGGACTCGGCGACCACGATCGCGTCCACCTTCGGCTGCCAGTCCTGCAGCATCGTGACCATCGCGCGCGCCAGCGGCACGGGCACCGGCCCGTCGACCGCGCGGCCGTCGGGGTCGAGTGCGAACAGGCCGCGCAGCGCGGCGCCGTGGCCGAGGTCGGTGAGGCGCGCGATCGCCCGGCCCTCCTCGGCCTGCTGCCGGATCTTCCCTGACAGGCTCATCCCGATCGCCGCGAGGCCCGACGGCCACTGCTTGCGCGGCTCGATCGGCACGCCGGGTCGGGCGATCCGCTCGGCGGCCTCGGCGACCGCGGCCTCGGACACGTCGACGGACAGGTCGAGCCCGCCGCAGTTGTCGCACCGCCCGCAGCGCCACTCGGGGTCGGCCAGCACCTCCGGGTCGTCGAGCTGCCGGCGCAGGTAGCGCATCCGGCACTCGTCGCTGGCGAGGTAGTCGACCATCGCCTGCTGCTCACGCTCGCGCGCCTGCGCGACCCGCGCGTAGCGCTCGGCGTCGTAGGACCACGGCTGGCCGGTCGACTCCCAGCCGCCCCGGACGCGTCGTACGGCGCCGTCGACGTCGAGCACCTTGAGCATCGTCTCCAGCCGGGTCCGGGACAGGTCGACCCGCGGTTCGATGCTCGGCGTCCCCATCGGGCGGCCCTCCTCCTCGAGCACCGCCAGCGTCTCGCGGACCTGGTCCTCCCGCGGGAAGGCGAGCGAGGCGAAATAGGCCCAGATGTCGCGGTCCTCGGTGGCCGGCAGCAGCACGACCGACGCGCCCTCGGGCGGCAGGTTGCCGCCGCGGCCGGCACGCCCGACCTGCTGGTAATAGGCGACCGGGCTGTTGGGCGCTCCGAGGTTGACGACGAACCCGAGCGAGGCGTCGAAGCCCATCCCCAGCGCGCTCGTGGCCACCAGCGCCTTGACCTCCCCGTCGACCAGCGCCTGCTCGAGCGCCAGCCGCTCGGTCTGCTCGGTCTGCCCGGAGTAGGCGGCGACGGCGTGGCCGCGGCTGCGGAGGTAGTCGGCGACCTCCTGGGTCGCCGCCACGGTCAGGCAGTAGACGATCCCGCTTCCCGGCTGCTCCGCCAGGTGGTCCGCCAGCCAGGCGAGCCGCTGCTCGGCGGTCCTCAGCCGGACCACCCCCAGCCGCAGCGACTCGCGGTCCAGGCTGCCGCGAAGGACCAGGGTGTTCGCACCCAGCTGCTCGCTGACGTCGTCGGTGACGCGCTGGTTGGCGGTCGCCGTGGTCGCGAGCACCGGGATCCCGGCCGGCAGGTCCTGCAGCAGGGTCCGGATCCGGCGGTAGTCCGGCCGGAAGTCGTGCCCCCAGTCGGAGATGCAGTGCGCCTCGTCGACGACGAGCAGGCCGCACGTCGCGGCGAGTCGCGGCAGCACCTCGTCGCGGAAGCCGGGGTTGTTGAGCCGCTCCGGGCTGACCAGCAGTACGTCGACCTGGCCAGCCTGGATCTGCTGGTGGATCGCGTCCCACTGCTCGACATTGGTGGAGTTGACCGTGACCGCCCGGATCCCCGCCCGCTCGGCCGCCGCGATCTGGTTGCGCATCAGTGCGAGCAGCGGCGAGATGATCACGGTCGGGCCGCTCCCCTGCTCCCGCAGCAGCAGCGTCGCGATGAAGTAGACCGCCGACTTGCCCCACCCCGTCCGTTGCACCACCAGCGCCCGCCGCCGCTCGACCACCAGCGACGCGATCGCCGCCCACTGGTCGTCGTGGAGCCGTACGTCGGCCCGCCCGACGAGCGCCCGCAGGTGCTCCTCCGCACGCTCGCGGATGGCGGTGGTCGTCGCTTCCGGGGTCATGCCCCGTGTCTACCAGTGCGCCCCGACGCTCCGCCGACCTCGTCCACAGGCCCCGCCACGGAAAGTTTCTCCGAGGACTTTTCCGGATTCCGCGGACACGCTCCGGACGCGGCCACTAACGTCGTCCTCGCAGCCGCTGGTGACCCGAGACGCCGGCGGCTGCACCTCTTTTCGGGGCCTTCACACCCGTCGGTCGAGGAGGTCGCCCGCGACCGTCTCGAGACCCCCGCAGCCGACGGGCGGACCCGACCGGGCACACCCGTCGGTCGAGGAGGTCGCCCGCGACCGTCTCGAGACCCCCGCAACCGACGGGCGGACCCGACCGGGCACACCCGTTGGTCGAGGAGGTCGCCCGCGACCGTCTCGAGACCCCCGCAGCCGACGGGCGGACCCGACCGTCCACATGGTCCCAGCACCATGGCCAGAGGTCTCGAGACGGCCGTGGCCGGCCTCCTCGACCAACGACGTGGCCGGCCTCCTCGACCAACGCCGTGGCCGGCCTCCTCGACCAACGCCGTGGCCGGCCTCCTCGACCAACGCCGTACTCAGTGCGGGCGGGGCTCCTCACCCAGCTCGGCACATGCCGCCTCGTAGAGCGCGACCACCTCGCGCCGGATCTCGGCGCGGTCGGTGATCGGGCCGCCGGGCCAGAGGATGCGGCGTTCGCCGAGCGGGCCCTCGGGGCCGATGACGGTCCAGGTGCCGGCCTCGCCGTCGACATCGCTCATCGACGCGGCGGTCGCCTCGGTGATGCCGGCGGCGCGCACGATGAGCAGGTTGTCGTCGAGGTGGTCGCCGTTCATGTGGGCGAGCACGGCGTCGACGACGGCGGGCTCGAAGTGGTGAACCATCCGCCCAGCCTTGCCGACGGCGCTCCCCCACTCAAGCGCAACTCAGTCGTCGCGCCAGCTCTCGTAGACCAGGTCGCCGTTGATGGTGCCGTCCTTGTCGGCGAAGAGCACGACCCGGCCGTGGTCGACCTCGGTCACGCTGAGCTGCAGCCAGTCGTCGTACTCGGGCGCCGGCTTCTCGATCGTCACCCGGCTGCTGCTGATGTCGCCGTCGCTGCGGTCGCGCGCCTCCTCGTCGAGCGCGACGAGCACCGCGGGCTCGATCTCGGACAGCTCGAAGGGCAGCTCGTCACCGATCGGCCCGGCGGAGAGGTTCTCGAGGGTCTGTCCGTCCCAGAGCCACATGCCGGCGAGGCCGCCCGCCTCCTCGGGCGCGACGGTGATGTTCACGTCGTCGACGCCGTGGATCCGGACCGTCAGGACCTGGGTGCTCCCGGTCGCCGCCTCCAGGGCGGCCTCGATCTCGGCCAGTGCGTCGGCCGTCATGATCTCCTCGTAGCGCTCCTCACGCGGGTACGGCTCGGGCGCCGGCTCCAGCAACCCGCCCTCGCGGGTCAGCGCGAAGACCGCACCGCCACCGACGACCGCGGCCGCGGTGCCGAACGCCACCCACCGCCGGCCGGCAACCTTTCGCGCAGCAGGAGCAGGAGCAGGCGCAGGGTCGGACGGTTCCAGCGGACGCCCGTCGAGCCCGCGGCTCTCGCGCTCGACCTCGTCGGCGCTCGGTTGCTCGTACCGCCGCCAGCTGGGGGCCTTCCTCCCCGCGCCCTTCGCGCTCACCAGATCCGGACGCGCGCGTCCGGGTCCAGCCACAGCCCGTCGCCGGGCGCCGTGGCGAACACGTCGTGGAACTCGTCGAGGTTGCGCACGATGTTGGCGCGGAACTCCGGCGGGCTGTGCGGGTCGATGGTGAGGTACTGCTGCTCCTGCTCGAGGCGCCGCTTGGTCCGCCACACGTAGGCCCAGTTGAAGAACAGCCGCTGCCGGTCCTCCGCCGACGCCTCGCGGCCGGCGGCCGCCTCGGCGATCAGGAAGGCCGTGTGGGCGATGGTCAGGCCGCCGAGGTCGCCGATGTTCTCGCCGACGGTGAGCGCGCCGTTGACCTTCTCGCCGGGCAGGTTGCGGGGCGAGAACTCGTCGTACTGCGCGATGAGGGCCTTCGACTTCACCTCGAAGGCGGCCTTGTCGTCCGGGGTCCACCAGTCGTTGAGGTTGCCCTCGCCGTCGTACTGCGCGCCCTGGTCGTCGAAGCCGTGCCCGACCTCGTGGCCGATGACGGCGCCGATGCCGCCGTAGTTCTCGGCCGCCAGCGCGTCGGGGGCGAAGAACGGCTTCTGCAGGATGCCCGCGGGGAAGCAGATCTCGTTGGTGCCGGGGTTGTAGTAGGCGTTGACCGTCTGCGGCAGCATGAACCACTCGTCGCGGTCGACGGGCGAGCCGATCTTGGCGAGCTGCCGGTCGGTCTCGAAGCCGGCCGCGGCCTGCGCGTTGGCGACCAGGTCGTCGGGGACGACGCTCAGCGCGCTGTAGTCCCGGAACCGCACCGGGTAGCCGATCTTGGGCCGGAAGGTCTCGAGCTTCTCGTAGGCCCGCTGCTTGGTCTCCTCCGTCATCCAGTCGAGCTTGCTGATCGACTGGCGGTAGGCCGCGAGCAGGTTGGCGACCAGCTCGTCCATCATCGCCTTCGACGACGGCGGGAAGTGGCGGGCGACGTACTCCTTGCCGACCGCCTCGCCCATCGCGCCCTCGACGAAGGACACCGCACGCTTCCACCGCGCCCGCAGCTCGGGCGTGCCGGACAGGGTGCGGCCGTAGAAGTCGAAGTTGGCCTGCACGAAGTCGTCGGAGAGGTACGGCGCCGCGGAGCGCAGCACGCGCGAGAGGAACCACTCGCGCCAGGTCTCGACGGGGGTCGCCTCGAGGACGCCCGACAGGTGCTGGAGGTACGACGGCTGCCGCACCACGACCTCGGCGATCGTCGCGTGCGGCCCGTCGAGGTGACCGCCCAGGTTGGTGATGTAGGCGTCCCAGTCGAAGTTCGGGCACAGCGCCTTGAGCTCGTCGGCGGTGAGCCGGTTGTAGGTCTTCTGCACGTCGCGGGTCTCGGCCCGCTCCCAGTGGCCCTTGGCGAGGTCGGTGTCGAGCTCGAGGATCCGGGCCGCGGCACCCGCGGCGTCCTCGTGGCCGCCGAGGGCGAGCAGCCGGGTGAGGTAGGCGACGTAGGCCTCGCGGATCTCGGCGAACTTCTCGTCGCGGTAGTAGGACTCGTCGGGGAGGCCGAGGCCGCCCTGCACCACGTGGAACAGGTAGCGGTCGGACTGCCGGTCGTCGGTGTCGACGTAGGACCCGAACAGGCCGTAGCCGCCGATCCGCTCGAACTCGCCCAGGAACGCCGCGACGTCGCGGGCGTCGCGCAGCCCGGCGACCGCGTCGACGAGCGGCTGCGCCGGCGCGAGGCCGGCCGCCTCGACCCGCTCGGTGTCCATGAAGGAGTTGAAGAGGTCCGCGATCTTGCGGGCCTCCTCGTCACCGTCACCGGACTCGGCGAGCTCGGTGATGATGACCCGCACGTCCTCCTCGGCCTGGTCGGCCAGTTGGACGAACGGCCCCCAGCTGGACCGGTCGGAGGGGATCTCGGAGTCCCGGAGCCAGGTGCCGTTGACGTGGCCGAACAGGTCGTCCTGCGGCCGGGTGTCGAGGTCCATGCCCGGGCGGGCGTCGTCGAGGATGCTCACGCAGCCGAGCCTAGATCGTCGGTCAATCACCGCCGGGCCCGGCCGGTCGGTCCGACACGCCGGGACCATGGACCCAATTCCGGGGCACCGGGCTCAGCCCGCCCGACGCGGGCGCCGATCGGCCGGGCATGGCAAGGACTCTCGGACTGCTTCCCCGTCTCGCACTGGCCCTCGTGCCGGGCCTCGTGCTGGGTCTCGCACTCAGCACGGTGCCCGCCCAGGCGGGCGCCGCGCCCACCCCGGCGTCCACCGCCCGGCTCGCGCCGGCGGCCGCGGTGCAGGGGGTCGTCCCCAGCCGGCTGCTGGTCCAGCGGCTCCTGGAGGACCGGGTCGTCGCGCTGACCAACGTGCACCGCCGCGCCCGCGGCTGCGCCCCGCTGCGCACCAACGCCTACCTGCGCAAGGCGGCCCGCGGCCACACGGTCCGGATGGCGCTGCGCGAGGTCATGTCCCACCAGCTCCCCGGCGAGCCGCGGTTCACGACCCGGATCACGAACGCCGGCTACACCCGCTGGCGGCGCGTCGCCGAGAACGTCGCGCGGGGCTTCGCGGGCCCCCGGGACGTCGTACGGGCGTGGATGCAGAGCCCCGGTCACCGCCGCAACATCCTCGACTGCCGGCTGCGCGACCTCGGCGTGGGCGTCGTCCTCCGGGACGGGCAGCTGTGGTGGACGCAGAATTTCGGTCGCCGCTGAGCCGAGTGGATGCCGAGTGGATCCCGTGTCGACCCCTCGCCGGCACCGCGTGACCACATCCGGCGTCGTACGCCGAAGTTCTGTCCGAACGCCCGGGAATGCTGGTCCCCAGGGACCAGTGAACCCCGCACGGAGCCACGATGTGACGGCACCCGCCCGAACCCGACCATCGATGTCATGAACCGGGGGATTCAGAACGTCGTCATCGGCGCGCTCGTCGTCGCCGCCGCGATCGCCGCTCCGATCGGAGCCGGATCCGGCGGGACCGCCGCCGCAGCCACGCCGGCCACCACCGTGGTGGTCCGCACCGCGCTGGTCTCGAGCCTGAACACGACGCTCGAGGGCGCGATCGTGACGCTCACCAACGCCCGGCGGGCCCTCGTGGGCTGCCGGCCGCTGCGCGTCGACCTCGACCTGCGCCAGGCCGCGCGCGGCCACTCGCGGCGGATGGCGAAGGCGCAGGTGATGTCGCACCAGCTGCCGGGCGAGTACCGCCTCGGCCGGCGAGTCACGAACGCCGGGTACGTCGGCTGGACCCGGGTCGCGGAGAACATCGCCGCCGGCTTCAGCTCGGCCAGCAGCGTCGTGCGGGCCTGGTGGAACAGCCCGACCCACAAGCGCAACCTCACCGACTGCTCGCTGCGCCACATCGGCGTCGGCGTGGTCTGGAACGGGCTGCGGTTCTACTGGACCCAGGACTTCGGCCGGCGCTGAGCCGCCGCGTGACGGACGGCCCCGGGCGGCGGCGGGTGTGACGAAAGCCACACGAACGCCGCGGGGTTCCGACAGGATGAGCGCCGTGCGCCTGCTCCCCACCGTCATCGGCAGCGTCGTCGGCACCGTAGTCGGCACCGTCGTCCTGGTCCTCGGCCCGCTGCCCGCACCGGCCCCCGCCTCGGCCCCCGGGCCGGCCGCGGCGTCGCGGAGCGCGATGACCGCGGCCCTCGAGACCGACGTGCTCAAGGAGGTCAACCGGGCACGGGCCCGCGCCGGCTGCCGGGCACTGCGGACCCACAGCGCAGTGCGGACCGCGGCCCGCCGGCACAGCGCGCTCATGGCCCGCCGGGGCAGCCTCACCCACCGCTTCGCAGGCGAGCCCTCGGTGTCGCGCCGGGTCGCCCTCGCCGGCTACTCCGGGGCGTCCATGGTCGGCGAGGTGATCGCGGTGAGCCGCAGGTCCGCGGCCGACACCGCCCGGATGTGGCTGGGCAGCCGGGTGCACCGCCGCCTCCTGCTCGACTGCCGCTTCCGCGACGCCGGCGCCGGCGTCGCGATCAGCAGCGACGGCCGGCGCTGGTGGACGGTCGACCTGGCCCGCCGCTGAGGCTCAGTCGCGCAGCCGGACGACCAGCTTGCCCAGCGCCGCGCGGGAGTCGAGGTCGACCAGCGCCTGCCCGAACTCGTCGATCGGGTAGACCTTGCCGACCGGCGGCCGGACCACGCCTGCCTCGATCATGGGCACCAGCTGCGCCCACTGCCGCTGCAGGTAGCCGGGGGTGGTGAAGGCGTAGGCGCCCCAGCCGACGCCGCGCACGTCGATGTTGTTGAGCAGCAGCCGGTTGACCTTCACCTCGGGGATGCCCTCGCCGGCGGCGAAGCCGACCACGAGCACCCGGCCCTGCGGGGCCAGCGCGCGCAGCGAGTCGGTGAACAGGGAGCCGCCGACGACGTCGAGCACCGCGTCGACGCCACGGCCGCCGGTCAGCTCGCGGGCGGCGTCCTTGAAGCCCTCGACCGCGATCGCCTCGTCGGCGCCGGCCTCGAGCGCGAGGGCGCGCTTCTCCTCGGTGCTGGCGACCGCGATCACCCGGGCGCCGAGGCCCTTGCCGACCTGGATCGCCGCGGTGCCGACGCCGCCGGCCGCACCGTGCACGAGCAGGGTCTCGCCCTCGCGCAGCCCCGCGCGCTCGTCCAGCGCGAAGAGCGCGGTGAGGTAGTTCATCGGCAGCGCGACGGCCTCCTCGAACGAGATCGCGTCGGGCAGGGCGAAGACGTTCTCGGTGGTGCCGGTGACCAGCTCCGCGGCGCCGCCGTACCCGCCGACGCCCGCCACCCGCTGGCCCGGCTCGAAGCCCTCGCCGGACACCACGACGCCGGCGAAGTCGACGCCGAGGGTGAACGGCGGCTCGGGGCGAAGCTGGTACTCGCCCTTGCTCAGCAGCAGGTCCGGGAAGGAGACGCCGACAGCGTGCACCTCGACGAGGACCTCCCCCGGCCCGGGCGTCGGCTCCGCCACGTCCTGGACGACGACGTCGGTGGGGCCGGTGGTGGTGAGGACCTGGATCGCGCGCATGGTGCGCAGGCTACGCGTCAGCCGGTGTGGGAGTGCTCGCGGTGCCGGGCCACCAGGTCGGCGTACCAGCTGAACGACCGCTTCGGCGTCCGCACCTGGGTGTCGAAGTCGACGTGGACCAGGCCGAAGCGCTGGGTGAGGCCCTCGGCCCACTCGAAGTTGTCGAGCAGCGACCACGCGTAGTAGCCGCGCACGTCGACGCCGCGCTCGATCGCCTCGGCCACGGCGCCGAGGTGCGCGGCGTGGTAGTCGACGCGCTGGTGGTCGTCGACCACCCCGTGCTCGTCGGGGCCGACGCCGTAGGAGCAGCCGGACTCCGTCACCACGATGGGGGGTACGGCGGCCCGCAGCCGCGCGCGGAACATGATCAGCCACTCGCGCAGCGCGTCCGGCACCACCGGCCAGCCGAAGTCCGTCGTCGGGTAGCCGAGGACGTCGCGGAACCCGAACGGCAGCTCGGCGTCCTCGCCGGTGGCCGCGATCCGCAGCGGGCTGTAGTAGTTGACGCCGTAGAAGTCGAGCGGCTGGCGCATCGTCGCGAAGTCGCCGTCGCGGACGTGTCCCTCGAGCAGCATGCTCATCTCGGCGGAGTAGCGCCCGAGCAGCATGCCCTCGAGGTAGTGGCCGTTCCAGATCGAGTCGAAGAGCTTGGCGGCGCCGACGTCCGCGGGATCGTCGCTGGCCGGCCAGATCGGCGCGTGGTTGTTGGCGCAGCCGATGCTGGACGCACCCGCGGCGCGCAGCGCGATGGCGGCCCGGCCGTGGGCGACCAGCAGGTGGTGGCCGACCGGCAGGGCCTCGAAGAGCAGCGCCTTGCCGGGCGCGTGCCGGCCGACGGCGTGACCCATCAGGGTCAGCACGTTGGGCTCGTTGACGGGCACCCACTCCGCCACCCGGTCCCCCAGCCGCTCGCCGACGATCGCGGCGTAGTCGGCGAACCGCTCGATCGTGACGCGGTTCAGCCATCCGCCGTCGTCCTCCAGCGCCTGCGGCAGGTCCCAGTGGAAGAGCGTCGCCATCGGCCGCAGCCCGGCCTCGAGCAGCCCGTCGACCAGCCGGTCGTAGAAGTCGAGGCCCGCGGCGTTGGCCGGGCCCGACCCGGTCGGCTGGATCCGCGGCCACGCGATCGAGAACCGGTAGCCCGGCGCCCCGAGCCGGCGCAGCAGCTCGACGTCCTCGGCCCAGCGGTGGTAGTGGTCGCAGGCGACCGCCCCGCTCGACCCGTCCACGATCCGCCCCGGCTCGGCGGTGAAGGTGTCCCACACCGAGGGTCCGCGGCCGTCCTCGTCGATCGCCCCCTCGACCTGGTACGACGACGTGCTGGTGCCGAACGTGAAGCCGGCCGGAAAGCGGTCGGCCAGGTCCCTCGCCCCGTCCCCCATCCCCTCACCCTCCCACGATTCCCGCGACGGCCGGGCACGACGGCCTGGCTGTGCTCGCGTCGCGGCGCACGGGCACAATGTGACACGTGAGCGTCGAGATCCGCAGGAATTCGGACCGGTTCGCGGAGCGGGCCCCGGGGCGGCTCAGCCAGCACGGGTTCTCGTTCGGCTCGCACTACGACCCCGACCGACTCTCCTTCGGCCCGATGGTGTGCCACGACGACCACCTGCTGCGCAGCGGGACCGGCTTCGAGGAGCACCCGCACGAGGGCCTGGAGATCGTCACCTGGGTGGTCTCCGGGGAGGTGGTGCACACCGACGCGACCGGCGCGACGGCGACCCTGGCGGCCGGCGACTGCGGCGTGCTGACCGCCGGCGCGGGAGTCCGGCACTCGGAGCTCGCGGGCCCCGGGAGCCCGGCCCGGTTCGTGCAGGTCTGGCTCACCCCCGACGACCCGGCCGCCGCGCCGTCGTACGACCGGACGAGCGTGGACGCCGCTCCGAGGGCCGGTCTGGTCCGGGTGGTCGGCGACGGCGGTCCGCTGTCGGTCGGCGTCGCCGGTGCGGCGCTCGACGTCGCCCGGCTCGGGGCCAACGAGACGGTCGCGCTGCCCGCGGCCGGCCGGGTGCACGCCTTCGTCGTCACCGGCGCGCTGCTGCGCTCCTCGCTGGCCGTGCCGCTGACGGCGGGCGACGCGTTCTGCCTGGCCGGCGAGGGCTCCTTCGACATCACCGCCGCCGTGCCGACCGAGCTGCTGGTCTGGTCCTTCGCCTGACCCCGACCGGCCCGACCACGCGACCGGGAGGCTCAGCCCTCGCCGAGCTCGTCGATCCGCCCGACGAGCGCGGCCGCGATCTCCCCGAGGCTGCGCACCTGCTCGCGGCTGAGCCGGTCGAAGACGAGCTCGCGGACCCGGGCGACGTGGCCGGGCGCGACCCGGTCGAGCAGTGCCTGGCCCTCGTCGGTGAGGACGACGAATTGGACCCGGCGGTCGTCGGTGCACTGCTTGCGGTCGACCCACCCGCGCTTCTCCAGCACGGAGACCGCGTGGCTCAGCCGCGACGGGCTGGACGAGGTGAACCGGGCGAGCTCCCCCATGTTGAGGGTGCGGTCCGGCGCCCCGGACAGGGTGGCGAGCATCGCGTAGTAGATCTGCGTGATGCCCGCCTCCTCGCGCAGCGGCTTGTCGAGCGCCTGCGGCAGGGCGTGGGCGAGGTGGATCAGCGGCAGCCAGGCCGCCATCTCCTCCTCGTCGAGCCACCGCGGGCCGCTGGTCGGGTCGCTCGCCGGGTCCTGCGTCATGCGGACAGGATGCCCGGCAGGTCCAGGTCCAGCGTGTGCGCGGTGTGGTCGCGCTTGACGGTGAGGTACCGCTCGTTGGCGGCGGACAGGTGCACCCCGGTCGGCACCCGCTCGTCCACGTCGACGCCGTACGACGCCAGCTGGCCCGCCTTGTCCGGGTTGTTGCTCAGCAGCCGGATCCGGTCGGCACCGACGGCGCGCAGCATCTGCGCGGCGGCGCGGTAGTCGCGCTCGTCCTCGCCGCGGCCCAGCGCCACGTTCGCCTCGTAGGTGTCGAGGCCGGCGTCCTGCAAGGCGTAGGCGTCGAGCTTGGCGTAGAGGCCGATCCCCCGGCCCTCCTGCCGCAGGTAGAGCAGGAACCCGCCCTCCTCCGTGATCCGCTCGACGGCCTCGCGCAGCTGCGGACCGCAGTCGCAGCGCTGCGAGCCGAAGACGTCGCCGGTGAGGCACTCGCTGTGGGGGCGCACCAGCGGCGCCGTACCCCCGGCCGCGAGGTCCGCGACCCGCTCGCGCCAGGCGCCCAGCCCGAGCAGCAGGTGCTCCTTGCCGTCGACGAGGTGGTCGAAGGTGACCACGTCGGCGACGGTCTCGTAGCCGTCCGGGAAGCGCAGCGGTACGACGACCTGGGTGCGCACCCCGGCGCCCGGCAGTCCCGGCCCGGGTCGGGCGTCGTCCTGGACGGTCGGGAGCGGCGCGAGTGCGGGGACCTCCGCGACGTCGTGCGTGCGCGGCGCGCGGGTCAGGCAGGTGCTCATCGGGCTCTCCCTCGTCCAGAAGAATAGTTCAACTTTGAAACGATGAGCACAAGGCGGGCGGGAACGGGGATATTCCGCGCGGCGTGGAAATTCTTGGGACCGAGTGACACCTGTGGCATGCCGACCGGCGCCGACGACCTGCCTCAGGTGTCACTCGCGCGGCAGCTCGGCGAGGGCGACCATCGCGTCCCGATGGTCGAGGACGTCGTCCAGTGCAGCGGGTTCCGGGCCCAGCCGCCAGCGGCGGGGATGGGTGCCCGCGCGCGCCGCCGCGGCCTCCATCCGGTCGACCACGAGCGCGGGGTCCTGCAGGTCGGCGGACCGGGTCGAGGAGGTCCGGGCACCCGATGAACCCTCCCTCGAGGTCGAACACGTCGCGGTTGACCAGGGGCCGCGGCCACCCGGCATCCAGCTGCCACACCAGTCGGAAGCGCGGCTCCTGCGGAGACCTGCTGCGCTCGTCCGCGAGGGCGAGGGCCGAGCGCGCGAGCTGGATCCCGCGAGCCCCGCCGTTCCGGTCGAGGAAGTCACCGAAGCGCCGGATCGACGTCAGCTCGGCCGCCGCCGTCATGTCGACAGCGACCACCGCCTCCCGCAGGTCCGCGACCTGCGCGATGTGGTCGAGCAGCGCGCGATCGGGGAGCGTGCACCTGATGCCGTGGCGGACGACCACGTCGCACGGCGGCGGCAACGCACGTACGGCGATCATGTCCACGGTGTTCCGCAGCCGCGCGGACCCGACCATCACGATCACCGGTAGCCGCGTGATGCCATCGGGCCCGCGGCCGTCGAAGTACGCCGCACGGTGGAGTCGCAGGCTCGCCCAGCCCGTCACGACGCCCTCGTCGGGAGACCGGGCGAACGCCTCGACGATCCGCTGCTCAGGCACCGCCCCGTCGACCCGGGACGGGACATGGAGGTTCAGGCTGCTCCGGCGCCACCCCGGACCGGCGGCCTGTCCGCGCGTGGGGCCGACCAGCCCGGCTGGGTCGACGGGCACCGGCCACACCACGCGCGGCGGGCCGACCAACCGGGGGCGCCACTCGTCCGACATGCGACGGGACCTGCCCGGGACCGCCGGGCTGCGAAACCCTGCGCCGTTCGCCCTGTGGAGAAACGAAGTGACACCTGCGGCATGCCGACCGACGCCGACGACCTGCCACAGGTGTCACCAGCTCGGCAGCTCAGCTGCCGGGGTCGAACACCATGTCGTCGGGGACGGCGAGGCCGTACTGCGCGAGGGTGTCGACGAGCACCGCGCTCACCTGGCGGGTCAGCCGGGCGACCAGCTCCTCCTGTGACTCGTCGTGGTGGTCGAGCCACCAGATGATGCTTGCGTCGACCATGCCCATCACGCCGACGAGGACGCCCTCGGGCGGGTCGGCGGCGAGCGGCGTCGCCTTGAGGTAGCCGCGGGCGGCGTCGACGACCTCGGTGAGCAGGCGGGTGCGGCCCAGGCGCGCGCGGTGCAGCGCCTTGGTCTGCTGCTGCGCGGCGAGGAAGCGGAAGAGGTGGGGGTGCTCGGCGGCCCACGCCACGCAGGGCGCGATCAGGCCGCCGACGATCTCGGTCGGCGTACCGGCGCGGGCGAAGTGGGGACGCACCCGGCGGATCAGCTCGGTCGCGGCGAACCGGGCGACCTCGGCGTCGAGCTGCTCCTTGCTGGCGAAGTGGCGGTAGACGTTGGGGCGCGGGATCCCGGCCCGCTCGGCGATCTGGCCCATGCCGATCTGCGCGCCGCCCTCCTCGATCGCGTCGACCGCGCCCTGCACGACCTGGGCCCGGCGGGCGTCGCTCTCCAGCGACTCCTTGGCGGTGCGCCGCCGCACCGTCGAGTCGACCCACTTCGCGACGTCCACCACGGCGGACACGTTACCGCCGCCACCGCGACTGGATACACCTTGTATCCGCGCGGATCCCGTGACACCCTGTCCGCGATACAGGCTGTATCCAGCCGTCCGACCGACCTGAACAGGACCGATCCATGCCCCAGCGCCGCTCTCCGTGGATGAACACGGACCTCGACGACTTCCGCGACCTCGCCCGCACCTTCTGCGAGAAGGAGATCAAGCCGAACGTCGACACCTTCATCGCCAACAAGCAGGTCGACCGCCAGCTGTGGAACAAGGCCGGCGAGGTCGGGCTGCTGTGCCTGTCGATCCCCGAGGAGTACGGCGGCGGTGGCGGCACCTTCGCGCACGAGGCGATCCTCATCGAGGAGCAGGCCCGGGCCGGCGACAGCTCGTGGGGCGTCTCGCTCCACAACGGCATCGTCGCGCACTACATCCTCGCCTACGGCACCGAGGAGCAGAAGCACGAGTGGCTGCCGAGGATGGCCAGCGGCGAGGTCGTGGGCGCGATCGCGATGACCGAGCCCGGCACCGGCTCGGACCTGCAGAGCATCAAGGCGCGCGCGATCCGCGAGGGCGACGAGTACGTCGTCAACGGCTCCAAGATCTTCATCACCAACGGCGCCCAGGCCGACGTCGTGGTGACCGTCGTGAAGACCAACCCCGAGGAGGCCGCGTCCGGCATCTCGCTGGTCATCGTCCCCACCGACGCCCCCGGCTTCTCACGCGGCAAGGTCCTCGACAAGGTCGGCATGAAGGGCCAGGACACCTCGGAGCTCTTCTTCTCGGACGTGCGGATCCCGGTCACGAACCTGCTCGGCACCGAGGAGGGCCAGGGCTTCATCCAGCTGATGGAGCAGCTCCCGCAGGAGCGCCTCATCGTCGCCGTCTCCAACGTCGCCGCGATGGAGTTCTGCTACGAGGAGACGATGCGCTACGTCCACGAGCGGCACGCGTTCAACCGGCCGATCTGGGGCTTCCAGAACACCAAGTTCAAGATGGCCGAGGTCGCCACGGAGGCCCGGGTCGCCCGCTCCTTCGTCGACGAGTGCATCCAGCTCCACCTGGAGAAGCAGCTCGACATCCCGACCGTCGCGATGGCCAAGCTGTGGTGCTCCGAGCGCGCCCAGAAGGTCGCGGACAAGTGCCTCCAGCTGCACGGCGGCTACGGCTACATGAACGAGTACCCGATCGCCCGCGCCTGGGCCGACCTCCGCGTCTCGCAGATCTACGCCGGCACCAGCGAGATCATGAAGGAGATCATCAGCCGCTCGCTGCCCGCGCCGGCCTGATCCCCGCCGTCGTCTCGGTCACCGATGATTTTCTCCGTCGACCCCGGTCCCACCCATCAGGCAGACTGACGGGACCACGGGGGTAGCGATGGGAAGCGCAACGGTGACCGAGACCGACACGGCAAGGACCCAGATGGCACACACCCAGGAGACTGCACCGGCGAGCGAGGAGCTCGCGGACTTCGACACCCTCACCGGCCGCTACCAGCGCGAGCTGATGGCGCACTGCTACCGGATGAGCGGCTCGGTGCACGAGGCCGAGGACCTGGTGCAGGAGACCTTCCTGCGGGCGTGGAAGGCGTCGGCGAGCTTCCAGGGCCGCAGCTCGGTACGGACGTGGCTCTACAAGATCGCCACCAACGTGTGCCTGACCAACCTCGAGTCCAAGCCGCGCCGCCCGCTCCCGACCGGCCTCGGTACGGCGGACTCCGCTCCCGCCGACGAGCTGCTCGAGGGCCACGAGGTCCCGTGGCTGGAGCCGATCCCGGACGCCGCGGTCGAGGTCGCCGAGCGCGACACCATCCGGCTCGCGTTCGTCGCCGCCCTGCAGCACCTGCCGGCGCGCCAGCGTGCCGTGCTGATCCTGCGCGACGTGCTGCGCTGGTCGGCCGCCGAGACGGCGACCGCGCTCGACACCACCACCACCGCGGTCAACTCCGCCCTCCAGCGCGCGCACGCCCAGCTCGCCGAGCGCGGCCTCACCCCCGACACGGTCGAACCCGACCTCGACCAGGCCCAGCGCACCCTGCTCGACGCCTACCTCGCCGCGTTCTGGCGCAAGGACGTCGACCAGATCGTGCAGCTGCTCAAGTACGACGCCACGTGGGACATGCCGCCGTTCCTCAACCACTACCGCGGCTGTGCGGCGATCGGCGAGCTGATCGGCACGAAGTGCCCCGGCGGCACCAACGACATGCCGATGGTCGAGACGGTCGCCAACGGCCAGCCCGCGTTCGGCCTCTACATGCGCCAGCCGGACGGCCACTTCGAGCCGTTCCACCTGCAGGTGCTGCAGATGGTCGGCGAGGGCGACGACCTCCGGGTGGAGCACGTGACGGCGTTCTTCGACACCCGGCTCTTCGCCCGGTTCGGGCTGCCGGACCGGCTGCCCGCCGACTACGTGCCGGTCTGAGCGATGACCGCCGAGCCCGCCCCGCACGGACTCGTCGCGGGGCTCGACCTGATGCAGCGGGCGCTGGACCACACCCGCGCCGCGCTGTCGACGATCACCTGCGCCGACGTCGCCCGACCCACGCCCTGCGCCGGCTGGGACCTGGCCGCCCTGCTCGCGCACATGGAGGACGCCCTCGACGCGTTCGCCGAGGCCGCCGACGGCTCGGTCGGCCTGCACAGCGCCGCGCCGGCGCCGCTCGAGGTACGGGTGCGCAGCCTGCAGTCGAAGGCGTGCAGCCTGCTCGGGTCGTGGATGGCCGCCACCACGCCGTACGTCGACGTGGGCGGCCACCCGCTGCCCGTCGACGCCGTCGCCCGGATCGCCGCCCTCGAGATCGCGGTCCACGGCTGGGACGTCGGGCGGGCGACCGGCCGGGGCGGCCCGCTCCCGGAGCGGCTCGCCGAGGGGCTGCTGCCCACGGCGCTGCGGATCGCGCTCGAGGGGGACGACCGGTTCGGGGCGCCCGTCCCGGTGCACCCCGACGAGCCGGCCGGCGTGCACGTGCTGGCGCTGCTCGGACGCACCGCCCGCTGGTCCGCCGCGAGCGACGGCTGCTCCTAGAC
Organism: Nocardioides sp.; assembly: GCA_035554935.1. Taxonomy (GTDB): domain Bacteria; phylum Actinomycetota; class Actinomycetes; order Propionibacteriales; family Nocardioidaceae; genus Nocardioides. Next base: position 22,357 of record DATMHM010000127.1, read on the forward strand.
TTCGCGCATGTCGGAGCCGCAGGAGCATCCCGTCCGCCACCGCACCCGACGGATGCTGGGCCGCGACCCGCACGAGTCGCACCGCGCCGCGACGCCGCTGGAGCTGCTGTTCGACCTGACCTTCGTGGTCGCCTTCGGCACCGCCGCCAACGAGCTCGCGCACGCGCTGGCCGAGGACCACGTCGGCAGCGGCATCGCTGCGTTCGCATTCGCGACCTTCGGCATCTCGTGGGCGTGGATCAACTTCACCTGGTTCGCCTCGGCCTACGACACCGACGACTGGGTCTACCGGCTGACCACCATGCTGCAGATGGTCGGCGTGCTGATCTTCGCGCTCGGCATCAAGCCGACGTTCGAGTCCGTCACCGGGCACGGCGAGACGCTCGACAACGACGTGATCGTCTGGGGCTACGTCGTGATGCGCGTCGCGATGCTCTTCCAGTGGTGGCGCGCCGGCCAGCACGACCCCGGCCGCCGCGACGTCTGCCGCACCTACATCGTCTCCATCGCCGTCGCGCAGGTGATGTGGTGTGTGCTGGCCGTCGTCGACCTGCCGGTGGGCACGACGTTCGCGGTGATGGTGATCCCGTTCCTCGTCGAGCTCGGCGGGCCGGCGTACGCCGAACGGCAGCGGGGCGGCACGCCCTGGCACGCCCACCACGTCGCCGAGCGCTACGGCCTGATGGTCATCATCTGCCTCGGCGAGGGGATGATCGGCACGATGGCGGCGATCAACGCCCTCGCGGAGGACGGCCTGACCTGGGAGATCGCGCTGTTCACACTGGCCGGCACGGCGCTCACCTTCGGCACCTGGTGGTGCTACTTCGTCGTCCCGGCCGGGGAGGTCCTGCACGCGCGCCGGGAGCGCTCCTTAGGCTTCGGGTACGGCGCCATGGCGCTCTTCGGCAGCATCGTGGCCTTCGGCGCGGGACTGCACGTCGCGGCCTACTACCTCGACCACCACTCGGAGCTCGGCCTGACCGCCACCGTGCTCACCGTCGCGATCCCGGTCGCGCTCTTCCTGGCGATCTTCTATGCCGGCTACGCGATGCTGACCCGGTCGCTCGACACCTTCCACCTGGTCCTGATCGCGGTCACCGCCGTCGTCCTCGTCGTGCCGGTGCTGATGGCGCAGGCGGACGTCGACCTGACGTGGTGCCTGCTCGTGCTGTCCCTGGCGCCATGGGTGTCCGTGGTCGGCTACGAGACGGTCGGCTACCGCCACAACGAGCAGGTCCTCGCCGACCTCGAGGCCTGAGCCCCCGTAGGCTCACCCGGCCGGCAGCGCGACGTACGTCGTGTCGAGGTACTCCTCGATGCCCTCGAAGCCGCCCTCGCGCCCGAACCCGCTGGCCTTGACGCCGCCGAACGGTGCCGCCGGGTTCGAGACCAGGCCGGTGTTGATGCCGAGCATCCCGGTCTCGAGCCGCTCCGCCAGCCGGATGGTGCGCGCCAGGTCGCGGGTGTAGGCGTAGGCCACCAGCCCGTACTCCGTCGCGTTCGCCACCCGGATCGCCTCGTCCTCGGCGGCGAAGGTCGTGATCGGGGCGACCGGGCCGAAGGTCTCCTGGGTGATGGCGTCCGCGTCGAGCGGTACGTCGACCAGCACCGTCGGCGGGAAGAAGTACCCGTCGCCGCCGGGCGCGGTGCCGCCGGTGAGCACCCGGGCCCCGCGGGCGACCGCGTCGTCGACCGTGGCCGACACGGACGTCACCGCCTTCTCGTCGATCAGCGGTCCGACCTGCACGCCGACGTCCTGGCCGCGTCCGACCCGTAGTGCACCCATCCGCTCGGCGAGCCGCCGGGAGAACTCCCCGGCGACGGACTCCTCGACGAGGAAGCGGTTGGCCGACGTACAGGCCTCGCCCATGTTGCGCATCTTGGCCAGCATCGCGCCGTCGACCGCGGCGTCGAGGTCGGCGTCGGCGAACACCAGGAAGGGTGCGTTGCCGCCGAGCTCCATCGACACCCGCTGCAGCTGGCCGGCGGACTGCTCGACGAGCTTCTTGCCGACCGCCGTGGACCCGGTGAAGCTGACCTTCCGCAGCCGCGGGTCGGCCTGGAGCGTGCTGCTGAGGCCGCCGGAGTCCTCGGTCGTGACGACGTTGAGCACGCCGGGCGGCAGACCGGCCTCGGTGAGGAGGTTGGTGAGCAGCAGCATCGTCAGCGGGGTCTGCGACGCCGGCTTGACGACCATCGTGCAGCCGGCCGCGACCGCGGGCCCGATCTTGCGGGTCCCCATCGCGAGCGGGAAGTTCCACGGCGTGATGAACAGGCACGGGCCGACCGGCTTGCGGACCGTCAGCAGCCGGCTGCCGCCCGCCGGGTTGTGCATCCAGCGCCCGTGGACCCGGACCGCCTCCTCTGAGAACCAGCGCAGGAACTCAGCCCCGTAGGTCACCTCGCCCTTCGCCTCGGCGATCGGCTTGCCCATCTCCAGGCTCATCACCAGCGCCAGATCGTCGGCGTGCGCCGTGACGAGGCCGAACGCCTTGCGCAGGATCTCCCCGCGCTCCCGCGGCGCCGTCGCCGCCCACGCCGGCTGCGCCGCGACTGCCGCGTCGAGCGCGGCCCGGGCGTCGTCGATCGTGCCGTCGGCGACGTCGGTCAGCACCGACCCGTCCGCCGGGTCGATCACGTCGATCCGCCCGCCGCCGCCGGCCGGCACCCAGGCGCCGCCGATGTGGAGCTGGCGGTGCGACTCCGGGAGCAGGTGGCCGAGGCGTTCGCGGAAGGTCATGGCGTCACTCTGGCACGAGCGGCCCACCCGGGACCTTGGTCCCGGCCGGTTTGACCGACCGGAGGATTATGGCGCGCGCCCCTTTGAGGGCCTCCGTCGCCGCGCTAGAGTTGGCACGTCGTACTTCGGAGGGAGCACCGATACGACTGAGCCCCTCGTTGACCCCATGCAATGAGGGGCTCGCTCCATTTTTCCGGCTCGCCGAGGAGTTCGCGCAGCGACCGTCACTTCCCGCGGAGGAAGGCCTCCAGCAGCGGGCCGGCGGTCTGCGAGCCGGACTCACCGGTGCGGACGAAGACGGCGACGGCGAGGTCGCCCTGGGCGGCGACCATCCAGGCGTGGGTGCGAATGGTGCCGCCGTCGGCGTACTCGGCGGTGCCGGTCTTGGCGATCACCTCGCCCCCGGGGACGTCCGCGAGGCCGCGGCCGCTGCCGTCGGTGACGACCCCGCGGAGCATCGCGCGCAGAGCGCGCGCCTCGGCGGGGGCGAGCGGCGCGGCGGTGTCGGGGGCGGAGGCGTCGACGCTCTCGACGAGGCGGGGTACGACGGTCCGGCCGGCCTGGACGCTGGCGATGACCGTGGCCATCACCATCGGCGAGGCGAGCACCTTGCCCTGGCCGATCAGGGACGCGGCGGCCTCGGTCTCGCTGGCGGGGGCGGGGACCTCGCCGAAGTAGGCGGGGAAGCCGAGGTCGTGGTCGACGCCGAGCCCGAGGCTGGCGGCGGCTGCGGCGAGGTCGCCGTCGTCGAGACGGTCGCGGGCGCCGATGAGCGCGGTGTTGCAGGACTGGGCGATCGCCTCCCGCAGCGGGATCGTGCCGAGGGAGGACGACGGGTAGTCGGAGTAGTTCTTGAACTGCTTGCCATCGACGGTCACGGTCGGGGTGCAGCGCACCGTGGAGCCCGGGTCCAGGCCGGCGCGGAACAGCGCGAGCGAGGTGACGATCTTGAAGGTCGAGCCGGGGGCGAACCGGCCGAAGGTGGCGTGGTTGAGGCCCTCGGTCCCCGAGCCGTTGGCGGCGGCGAGGATCGCGCCGTCGCTGGGGCGGATCGCGACCAGCGCCGCGGCGGGCCGGACGTCGGCGAGGACCTGCTCGGCGAGCGTCTGCAGCCGGCGGTCGAGGGTGATCGCGAGCGGACGCCCGGGCTCGGCCTCGTGCTCGAAGAGCACCCGCGACTCACCCTCCGCGTCGCCGGCGGGGACCGCCCGGACGACCCGGCCGGTGCTGCCGCGCAACTGCTCGTCGTAGCGCGCCTGCAGCCCGGACGTGCCGGCGAGGTCGCCGGGCCGGTAGGCCTCGGGGTCCTCCTCGACCATCTCGGCCGTCATCGGGCCGACCCGGCCCAGGATCGGCGCCGCGAACTCCCGCGTCGGCGCGAGCGCGATCCGGTCGTCGACCTGGCGCGCACCGCGCACCCGGTCGAGGGCCGTCGTGACGGCGGGCGGCACCTCGCCCGAGCGGTAGGTGATCGCCTCGACGAACGCCTTCGCGCCGGCGCCGGTCACCGCCGTGACGTAGCCGGCGACGTCGATGTCCGCGGCCCGGGCGAGCTCCTGCGCGGAGGTCCGTACGGCGCCCGCGCCGACCAGCGTCTTGTCGATGCCGACTCGCACCACCGGCCGCTCGGTGACGAGCACCTCGCCGCGGGCGCCGGTGATGTCGCCGCGGTCGGTCGGCTGGGTCGAGGCGTCGAGGGTCTCGCCCTCCTCGAGGCTGGGCTCGACGACGCTCGGCGCCCAGGCGACGGACCACTGCTCGCCGGAGCGCGTCAACGCCACGTCGGCGTCGTAGCGCCACGGCTCGTCGTCGCCGGCGACCGGCCAGCTCCAGGTGAGGGTCGCGGTCGCGTTGTCGTCCTCCGCCGTCACCTCGCCGACGTCGACCTGTGGGGCGATGCCGTCCATCCCGTCGACGATCGCGGCGTACTCCTCCGCGACCGCGGTCGCCTCGGCGTCGGCGAACGGCACGGTCGCGAACCGGTCCGGCGTGGCGGTCGCCTCCCCGTCAGCCGGCTCCCCGTCAGCCGGCTCCCCGTCAGCAGGCGCGGCGGCGGCCGCCAGCTCGCCCGCCAGCTGCTGCGCGAGCGAGCGCGCGCCGTCCTCGCCCGAATCCCCGGAGCAGGCGGCGAGGCCGCCGGTCGTCAGGAGCAGGACACCGATGGCCACCGAGGAGCGCCGCATGGGTCAGGTTCTACCAGCCGGGTCCCACAGCCCGGCGTAGGCCGGTCAGCCGTAGAGCAGTCCCGACACCAGCGACTTGTAGCCGGACGAGTGCCCGAGCCGGTTGGGGTGGTAGCTCTCGCTGACCGGGTTGGACAGCCCGTTGAGCCACTCGACGTCGTCGCAGACCGCGTGCCCGACGAACCGCGAGGTCGGGTTGGCCCACTTGAACCCCTTGGCGCTGGCGGCCGCGGAGAGCTTGCTGTTGAGCAGGTCGGCCGTCTGGTTGAGGCGGGTCTGCTCGGACGGGCTGAACCAGGTGCCGGCGTTGCAGTCCTCGCCCATGAACAGCCGCGGGTAGCCGACCACGACCACCACGGCGTACGGCGCCCGCGACCTGATCGAGGAGTAGAGCGAGCTGAGCCGCCCCGGCAGCGTGTTGGTGATGAACGCCTGCGCGGTGTCGATCCGGCCGTTGCAGTCCGACATCCAGCCCGGCTTCGCGCACTCGGTCAGCACGCTGGAGAACCCGGCGTCGTTGCCGCCGACCGAGATCGTCACGTAGTCGGTGCCGCTCGTGAGCGTGGAGAGCTGAGTGTTGCTGACCGTTCCGGTCGTGGCGCCCGAGCAGGCCTTGAAGTCCAGCGCGTACCCGCGCGCGGAGGCGACCAGCTTCGGGTAGGCGTAGTTCGACCGCTGGCAGCTGGTGCCGTCGTCGATGTAGCTGCGGGTCCCGGTGCCGGAGGAGTAGGAGTCGCCGAGGGCGACGTACGACGGCGCGGCGGCGTGCGCCGCGGAGGGGATCCCGACCAGCGCGACCAGCGCCGAGCCGAGGACCGTGACGAGCAGGAGGAGCAGGCGCAGCGACCGGGACATGGGGCCACCTTCGGGAGTGCCGGTGTGATCTGGGTCACTACATCACGAAGTCGCCCCGGCGTCATCCGTGGCCGTTCGCGTTCCGCGCGAGGAGCGGGAGCCCCTTCGTCGTACCGGCGACGATGTCCTCCACGTGCGCCTGGAAGCCCGGGCAGGTGGTGATGTCGTGGGCGCGGCACTCGAGGGCGTGCTGCGTGAGATGGCGGGACCGCTCGAGCTCGGCCTGGCGCCGGTCGAGCTCGGCGAGGTGCGCACGCAGCGCGTCGCGCCGGCCGTCGGCGGAGGCGTCGACGAGGGTGCGGATCTGCTCGAGGCTCATCCCCGACGCCTTGCTCGCGATGATCGTCGCGACCCGGTAGGCGTCGTCCCCGTCGTAGTACCGCCGCCCCGCGGAGTCCCGCTCCGGCGCGAGCAGGCCCTTGTCCTCCCAGTGGCGCAGCACGTGGGTCTCGAGCTCGAACCGCTCGGCGAGCTCCCCGATCGACCAGCGGACGTCGCGACGGCTTGACTTCATGTTCACATGAAGTCACATGCTCGTGACCAGCGTCAACCCACGAACCCGTGCAGAGGAGAACAAACATGACCGAGACCTACGACGTCGCCGTGGTCGGTGCCGGGTCCGCCGGCCTGCAGGCCGCCCAGACCCTGGGCCGGATGCACCAGCGCACCCTGGTGCTGGGCACCGACCGCTACCGCAACGACCCCACCGCCCACATGCACAACTTCCTCGGCCACGACGGCGCCCCGCCGGCGGAGCTGCGCACGGCCGCCCGCAAGGACGCGGAGGCGTACGACGACGTCACCTTCCGCGACGCCGAGGTGCTGCGGATCTCGCGCGAGTCCGGTGGCTTCGTCCTCGAGCTCGCCGGCGAGGAGCCGGTCCGGGCGGCGCGCGTGCTGCTCGCGTCCGGCGTCCGCGACACCCTCCCCGACGTCCCCGGCCTCGCGGAGGAGTTCGGCGACCTGGTCGCGCACTGCCCGTTCTGCCACGGCCACGAGTACGCCGGCACCCGGGTCGGCATCCTCGGCTCCGCGCCGCACGTCGCGGCGATGGCCTCGATGATGCAGCCGATCGCGGGCGACCTCGTGGTGCTCGCCGACGGTAGCGACCTCGACGAGGCGACCACCGCGAGCCTCGCCGCGCTCGGCGTGCCCGTGGTGCCCGGGCCCGTCGTCGCCGTACGACGTGAGGGCGAGCGGCTGGCGGTGAAGGTCGACGGCGGGAACCCGGTCGAGCTCGGCGGGCTGCTCGTGAAGACCACGTGGGAGCCGGCCGCACCCTTCGCGGCGCAGCTGGGACTGGACACGTCCGAGCTGGGGGCGGTGCTCGTCGACGCCTTGGGCCGCACCAGCCTCCCTGGGGTCTACGCGGCCGGCGACATGGCCCAGGGCCCCGGCCTCCCGATGCCGATGGCCTCCGTGCTCGTCGCCGCCGCGGCCGGCATGATGGCCGCCGCCGCCTGCGTCCAGGACGCCGCGCTGGCCCGGCTCACCCCGCCGGTCGAGTAGCCGCCACCGGCTGGTCGAGTAGCCGCCACCGCCCCCGCTGGTCGAGTAGCCGCGACCCCCTCGCTGGTCGAGTAGCCGCGAAGCGAGGAACGAGCGCAGCGGCGTATCGAGACCTGGTGAGGCGGTCTCGATACGCCCTCGCCCAGGGGCTCGGGCTACTCGACCAACGAAAGGCCGCCCCGCTGGTCGAGTAGCCGCGGAGCGAGGAACGAGCGCAGCGGCGTATCGAGACCACGGCCAGATGGTCTCGATACGCCCTCGCCCAGGGGCTCGGGCTACTCGACCAACGAAAGACCGGCTCGGGCTACTCGACCAACGAAACACCCACCGCCGGTCGAGTAGCCGCGGAGCGAGGAACGAGCGCAGCGGCGTATCGAGACCACGGCCAGATGGTCTCGATACGCCGTTCCTCGTCCCTCGGAACGGCTACTCGACCAACGAAGGGAACGGCTACTCGACCAACGAAGGGGACCTCGACCAGCGAAAGGGAACCGGCACTCGACCAACGGAGCGCGAAGGTCAGTACCAGCCCACCCGCTCGGAGTGGGCCCAGGCCCGCTGCGGGGTGCCGTAGCGGGCGCCGATGTAGGCGAGCCCCCAGTTGATCTGGGTCTCCGGGTTGGTGCGCCAGTCAGCGCCGACGACGGCCATCTTGGTGGCGGGCAGGGACTGCGGGATGCCGTAGGCGCCGGAGCTCGGGTTCTCGGCGAGGTGGTTCCAGCCGGACTCGCGGTGCCACAGCGCGTCGAGGTAGGCCCACTGCTCCTCGGGGAAGCCGAACTCGACCATCAGCCGGTAGCCGAGCGCCCGGTTGGTTCCGGGGTCGACGTCGGCGGGCGGGACGACCTGGGGCAGGTTCTTCGCGATCCGCTCGGCCCGGCGGGCGAGCTGGGCCATGATCTGGATGTCCGGTACGTCGGCCCGGGCGCCCGAGCGCGAGACCGGCTGCGGCCGTTCGCTGGCCGCCGTGGACGACACGGCCGTCGACGACTCCCGCGGCTGCGCCGCCTGAGCGGTCGGGGCCGGCGCGTCAGCGGCCGGCGCGGTCGTCGTACCGGAGCACGAGGTCAGCACGAGGGCGGCCACCGCAGCCGCGGCGACCGCGGACACGCGACCATTCCCCATGCGAGGACGGTACGTCAGTCCTCGCGCTTGCGGGACCGCTTCGGCGGGCCGTAGTCCTTCGCCAGCTCGATCAGCTTGCCGCTGATCCGCGTGCTCTTGAGCCGCTCCCACTGGTCCTCGGTGAGCCGGGCGGGCAGCTCGACGATCGAGTAGTCGGGACGGATGGTGATCTTGCCGAAGTCGCGGCGGTCGAGGCCGCCCTCGTTGGCGAGCGCGCCGACGATCTGGCGGGGCTCGACGCGGTGTCGCTTGCCGACCTGGATCTTGTAGGCCTGGAAGTTGCCGCCGGAGCGCGGCGAGCGGTCGCGCGGGCCGCGGTCACCCCGGTCGAAGCGGTCACCCCGGTCGAAGCGGTCGCCGCCACGGCGGCCGTCCCGGTCGTCGTACTCCCGGCGCGGGCGGCGCTCGGGCTCCGGCTCCGGCTCGAGCAGCAGCGGCGTGTCGCCCTGCATGACGATCGCCAGTGCGGCGGCGACGTCGACCTCGGGGACGTCGTGCTCCTTGATGTAGTGGCTGACCACGTCGCGGAAGAAGTCGATGCTCGGCGACTCGAGGGCGGCGGTGATCTGGTCGTCGAAGCGGCTCAGCCGCGACTCATTGATCGCGTCGACGCTCGGCAGCTGCATCTGCTCCAGCGTGGAGCGGGTCGCCTTCTCGATGTGCCTGAGCAGGTAGCGCTCGCGCGGGGTGATGAAGGAGATCGCGTCGCCGCTGCGGCCGGCGCGACCGGTGCGGCCGATCCGGTGCACGTAGGCCTCGGTGTCGGTGGGGATGTCGTAGTTGAAGACGTGGCTGATACGGGGTACGTCGATGCCGCGGGCGGCCACGTCGGTGGCGACCAGGATGTCGAGCTTGCCGTCCTTGAGCTGGTTGACGGTGCGCTCGCGCTGGGCCTGCACGATGTCGCCGTTGATGGCGGCCGCGCTGTAGCCGCGGGCGCGCAGCTTCTCGGCGAGGGTCTCGGTCTCGTTCTTGGTGCGCACGAAGACGATCGCGCCCTCGAAGTTCTCGACCTCGAGGATCCGGGTGAGGGCGTCCACCTTCTGCGGGTAGCTCACCATCAGGTAGCGCTGCCGGATGTTCTCGGCGGTGCGGGTCTTGCGCTCGATCGAGATCTCGACCGGGTCCTTGAGGTAGGTCTGCGAGAGCGCCCGGATCTGCTTCGGCATGGTCGCGGAGAACAGCGCGACCTGCTTCTCCACGGGGGTGTCGGCGAGGATCGTCTCGACGTCCTCGGCGAAGCCCATGTTGAGCATCTCGTCGGCCTCGTCGAGGACGAGGAAGCGCAGCTCGGTGAGGTCGAGGGTGCCCTTGTCGAGGTGGTCCATGATCCGGCCGGGGGTGCCGACGATGATGTGGACCCCGCGCCGCAGCGCGGAGAGCTGGACGCCGTACCCCTGGCCGCCGTAGACGGGCAGCACCTTCACGCCGCGCAGGTCGGCGGCGTACTTCTCGAACGCCTCGCAGACCTGGAGCGCGAGCTCGCGGGTGGGCGCGAGCACCAGCGCCTGCGGGGTCTTCTGCGCGAGGTCGAGCTGGTCGAGGATCGGCAGCGCGAAGGCCGCGGTCTTGCCGGTTCCGGTCTGCGCGAGGCCCATCACGTCGCGCCCCTCGAGCAGGTGCGGGATGGTCTGGGCCTGGATCGCGGACGGCGACTCGTAGCCGACGTCCTTCAGCGACTTGAGGATCCGCTCACCGAGACCGAGGTCGGCAAACGTCGTCGTCTCGTTCTCAGAGGTCTCACTCACCCGACAAGGGTAGAGGCGTGAGGCATTTCACGAAGGATCGTCGGCGCGGTGCCGTGCGTCACCCTCACTCCCAGCTCACTCCCAGCTCACTCGACGGTGACGGACTTGGCCAGGTTCCGCGGCTTGTCGATGTCGTGCCCGAGCGCCTGCGCGGCGTGGTACGAGAGCACCTGCAGCGGGATGGTGAGCAGGATCGGGTCCAGCTCCCGCTCGTTCTTCGGTACGTCGATCCGCACGGCTCGGTCCGCGAGGTCGCCGAGGTCGACGCCCGCGTGGGTGATGACCGTGAGCGGGCCGCCGCGGGCGTCGATCTCGTGCAGGGCGGCGACGTTGCGCTCGACCAGCTCGTCGTCGGGGACGATCGCGACCGTCGGCAGCTCGGGGCTGATCAGCGCCAGCGGGCCGTGCTTGAGCTCGCTGGTCTGGTAGGCCTCGGCGTGCCGGTAGGTGATCTCCTTGAACTTCTGCGCGCCCTCGCGCGCGACCGGGAAGCCCCGCACCCGGCCGATGAAGAACAGGCTCTCGGCGGCGGCGAGCTGCCGGGCGACCTCCGCCAGCCGCGACTCGGTCGCGAGGACCTCCTCGATCTGCCCGGGGATCCGGGACAGGCCGTCGATCAGCCGCTTGCCGTCGGCGATCGAGAGGTCGCGGACCCGGCCCAGCTGGATCGAGAGCATCGCGAACGCCAGGAACATGTTGGTCAGCGCCTTCGTGGAGGCGACCGCGACCTCGGGGCCGGAGTGCAGGTAGATGCCGCCGTCGACCTGGCGCGCGATCGCGGAGCCGACCACGTTGACCAGGCCGATCACCCGGCCGCCCTTGCGCTGGATCTCCTGGACGGCGAGCAGGGTGTCGATGGTCTCGCCGGACTGGCTCACCGCGACGTAGAGGGTGTCCGGCTCGACGATCGGGTTGCGGTAGCGGAACTCGCTGGCCGCCTCGGCGTCCGCGGGGATGCGGACCAGCTCCTCGATCATCGAGGCGCCCATCTGGCCGACGTAGTACGCCGAGCCGCAGCCCAGGATCTTGACCCGGCGGATCGCGCGCAGCTCGCGGGCATCGAGGTTGAGGCCGCCGAGGTGGCCGGTGCCGAACCGCTCGTCCAGCCGGCCGCGCAGCACGGCCTCGGCGCGGGCGGGCTGCTCGAGCATCTCCTTGTGCATGAACGACTCGTGCTCGCCGGCGTCGTAGGACTCCGGGTCGACGTCGACCTGCTTCGCGCGCCGGTCGGTGGCGGACAGGCCGGAGGGCTCGATCCGGTAGGTCTTGAAGCCGCCGGCGGTGACCGTGGCCATCTCGCCGTCGTCGAGGTGGGCGACCGTGGTGGTGTAGCGGACGATGGCCGCCAGGTCGGAGGCGACGTACATCTCGTGGTCGCCGACGCCGACGATCAGCGGGCTGCCGTTGCGGGCCACGACGATCCGGTCGGCGAAGTCGGCGTGCGCCACGGCGATGCCGTAGGTGCCGTCGATCCGGTCCAGCGCCTCGGCGACCCGCTTCTCGAGCGTCGGGGCGGTGGAGGCGGCGATCAGGTGCGCGAGCACCTCGGTGTCGGTGTCGGACGCGAGGGTCACGCCGGCGTCGGCGAGCTCGGACCGCAGCGCCGAGGCGTTGTCGATGATCCCGTTGTGGACCACGGCGATGCGCCCTGCCTCGTCGGTGTGCGGGTGCGCGTTGGCGTCGGTGGCGGGGCCGTGCGTCGCCCACCGGGTGTGGCCGATGCCGATCTTGCCGCCGAAGCGCTTGGGCAGCCCCTCACCGAGGTCGCGCACCCGGCCGGCCTGCTTGGCGACGCGCACGCCGCTGCTGCCGACGACCGCGACGCCCGCGGAGTCGTAGCCGCGGTGCTCGAGCCGGGTGAGTCCCTCGAGGAGGAGGGGTGCTGCCTGCTGGGTGCCGATGTAGCCGACGATGCCGCACATTCGTTGATCCCCTATCCGTAGATGATCCGGCGCAGCTGGCGCTCGGACAGGTCGGGAGCGGCCACCACCTGGCCCCGCAGCTCCTCGCGGAGCCGGGCGAAGATCTCGGCGTTCCTGCTGCCGTAGGTCTTCAGCTCGCCGTGCCGTCGCCGGACCCAGGCCTCGACCGGCTCGTCGTGGAACGCGAGGACGTCCTCGACGAGGCGCCGGGCCTCGGTGGGGCCGAGCCCGCTGGTCTCCTCCACGTGACGCAGGAGCCGCGGGTCGACGTACACGGCGTCGAGCGTGCTGCGATCCGGCGCGGAACGCAACTTCCTGCCCGAATTCGGGCAGATCGCCTCTGTTCGTTCCGCGGTACGACGACCGGGGTGTGCGCAACGTGGAGGACGCCCCCCGTCCCGCGCCCTCGCGGAACGCTCGGGTGGAGCGCGACGAGCCGATCTCGGCCGTTTTCGATCGTGCCGGTGGGGATCGTGCTACATTGGTGAACGCAAGGTGAACAGGAGGTGTCTCATGACCAACGCAGACGTGTCGAGCCCGCTCGAGATGCACTGGGTGCCGGTGACCGACGACCGGGGCCGTACCCACATGGAGGCCGTCTGGATCGAGGCCGTCCGGCCGACCGCCGCCCCCGCGGCACCCGCGGCCGCCTGACCAGCAGCCGCCCGCACACGCACGCACAGGGAAGCCGCCCCGCCCGGGGCGGCTTCCTGCTTTTTCACCCGCTGTTCATCCGTGTGACGCAGGCCACCCCTTGATCTGGAATGGTTGACGTGTCACCATTGGTTCAGGTCGTTGACGTTTCAACAAAACCACCTTCCAAGGAGCCACATCCCATGACCGAGTCCGCAGCCCTCACCGACATCTCCGGCGACTACACCCTCGACACCGCGCACAGCCGCCTCGGCTTCGTCGCCCGGCACGCCGTCGTCACCAAGGTCCGCGGCCAGTTCTCCGACTGGAGCGCCACCGCGCACATCGACACCGCCACCCCGGCCAACTCGTCGGTGACCGTCACCATCAACCCGGCCAGCGTCAGCACCGGCAGCGCCGACCGCGACGGCCACCTCACCTCGCCCGACTTCTTCGACGCCGCGCAGTTCCCCGAGTGGAAGTTCGTCTCCACCGACGTCTCGCGCGACGGCGACGAGTGGACCGTCACCGGCGACCTGACCATCAAGGACGTCACCAAGCCGGTCACCATCGAGTTCGAGGAGAACGGCTCCGCCAAGGACCCCTTCGGCAACATCCGCGTCGGCTTCGAGGGCGACGTCACCGTCAACCGCAAGGACTGGGGCCTGACCTGGAACGCCGCGCTCGAGACCGGCGGCGTCCTCGTCTCCGAGAAGATCAAGCTCGAGTTCGACATCTCCGCGATCAAGAACGCCTGATCGCCTGAGACAGCCGGGGTTCCGAAAACCCCGCGCACACACCCGGGTGAGTCGACCAGACTCACCCGGGTGTCCGCATCTCCAGCCCGTCCCGGCATCCACGACGGCCTCCCCGACGGCCTCACCACCCGCCCCCTCGCCCTCGCCGACTCCGCCGAGGTGCACGCCCTGATCGCCGACCAGGAGCGGGCCGACATCGGCACGGTGGAGATCGAGGAGGAGGACCTGGTCGGGGAGTGGCAGCGGCCGTCGTACGACCTCGCGGCCAGCAGCGTCGCCGTCCTCGACGGCACCCGGATCGTCGCCTACGCCGAGCACCTCGGTGCCGAGCGGTACGACGCCGCGGTGCACCCCACGTGGCGCGGGCGCGGCATCGGCACCTGGCTCGCGTCGTGGGCGCAGGACCTGGCCCGTCGCCGCGGGGCCGCCGTCGTCGGGATGCCCGTGCCGGAGGGCTCGCCGGGCGACCGGCTGCTGACGGCGCTCGGCTACCACGTCCGCTGGACCTCTTGGGTGCTGCGACTGCCCGAGGGCCGCAGCATCGCGGACCGGCCGCTGCCCGAGGGCTACCAGGTCCGGGTCGCGACCGAGGCGGACCGCGAGCAGGTGTGGCGGGTCACCGAGGACGCCTTCCTCGAGTGGTCCGACCGGGACCGCACGAGCCTCGACGACTTCGCGGCGGAGGTGTGGCTGCGGCCGGGGTTCGAGCTGTGGCACCTGATCGTGGTGACCGGTCCCGACGGGGCCGTCGCCGGCGCGGTCAACTCGTCGATGAGCGACATCGACGGCGCGAAGGAGACCTACGTGTCCCGGCTGGCCGTGGCGCGCGAGCACCGGAACCGCGGCCTCGCCCAGGGCCTGCTGGTCGCCGCCTTCGCAGCGGGCCGTGAGCACGGCGCGACCAGCTCGTGCCTGTCCACCGACTCGCGCACCGGGGCGCTCACGCTCTACGAGAAGGTCGGCATGGTGGCCGGGTCCGTCTGGCTGCACCGGGGAATCGCACTGTCCTGACGTCCGGCCCGCACCGGGACGCATAGGCTGCCCCTGTGGGTGAAGTATTCGCGGGACGCTACGAGCTGCTCGACCCGATCGCCACCGGCGGCATGGGCACCGTGTGGCGGGTCCTCGACCGCAGCGCCGGCGACGTGAAGGCCGCGAAGGTGCTGCGCCAGGCGGACGCCGCGATGCTGCTGCGCTTCGTGCGCGAGCAGTCGGTGCGCATCGACCACACCCACGTGGTGACGCCGCAGTCGTGGGCCGGCGTCGACGACCGCGTGCTCTTCACCATGCCGCTGGTCCGCGGCGGCTCGGTGTCCGGACTGATGAAGAAGGCCGGCGGGACGCTGCCACCGCGCTGGATCGCGGTGCTCACCGACCAGACGCTGCAGGCGCTGGAGGCCGTCCACGCCGCCGGGATCGTGCACCGCGACATCAAGCCCGGCAACCTGCTGCTGGAGCCGACCGGCACCTCGCGCCCGCACCTGCGGCTCACGGACTTCGGCATCGCGGTGCCCTCCGACGAGCCGCGGCTGACCCACGTCGCGATGATCATCGGCACGCCCGGCTACATGCCGCCCGAGCAGTACCACGGCGCCGACCCCGACCCCAGCGCCGACATCTACGCCCTGGGCGTCGTCGTCCTGGAGATGCTCACCGGCCGCCGCCCCTCCGGTGACGGCGCGCCCGGCCCCATCGACGTCACGGGGCTGCGCACCGGCGACCCCGAGCACGACGCGATCCTCGACGTCGTGGCCGCCGCGACGTCGTACGACGCCGGGCAGCGACCCACGGCGAGCGCCCTCCTGCAGCACCCCGCCCTGCGCGGCCTGGTGGCGCGGTGGGACGACCCGGCGCTCGCGGACGACCTCGCGGTGGCGGACGAGTACCCGCCCACGCCGGACATCTCCGCCACCAACCTGCCGACCTCGGCCTACCCGCCGCCGCCCCCGACCGGGCCGCGCACACCCGTCACGGCGCCGGTCGGCACCGCCGAGCTGCCACCCCCGCCGACCATGGCCCCGATGGCGCCGGCGATGGCGCCCACGATGACCGGGCGGGCATCGCGCGCGGGCGCACCGGTCGACGCCTGGGTGCTGCTCGGCGTCGGCGTGGTCGGGCTGCTGGTCGCCCTGTTCCTGCTGCTGGGGTGACGCCTCACATCCGGCTGATGCCCAGCGCGTCGACGCGCACCAGCCGGCCGGACGAGACCACCTTCACCGTCACGGTTCCGCTGCGCAGGCTGAAGGCGGGCAACGTGAAGGTCTTGCGGCGTGTGGTGGACGCGGCGAGGTTGATCCGGCCGACCCGGACGCTGCCGACGTAGAGGTCGACCACTCCGCACGTCGAGCAGGCCAGTGCGGTGAGGGCGACCCGCTTCAGCACGGCGCCGGTCCTGCTGAGCGTCGCGCCCTGCGCCTTGGTCGAGACCGCGGTCGTCCGGAACCAACCGCTGGGCGTCGACGCCGTCCAGGTGCCGCGGCGGGTCAGCGCCCGGTCGTCGAGGGGTACGGCGGTGCAGCGCGCCGCGGCCCAGGCGGACGTGTTCCCGGCGTGGTCGCGGGCGTCGGCCGTATAGCAGTAGGTCGAGCCGGGGAGCAGCGAGCCGAAGGACGTCGACGTGGTCGTCCCGCCCAGGCTGAGCGGTGTCGACCAGGAGCCGAAGCCCGCGTTGTAGGGCGCCCGTTGCCAGCGGACCGAGTAGCCGGCGATCCCGCTGCCGGCCTCGGACCCGGACCAGGCGGCGGTGGTGGACAGCGCGAGCTGGAAGGGTGGCACCGGCCTGGTCATCGTCACCGTCGGCGCCGTCGTGTCGACGACGAAGGGCAGCTGGTTCGTGCCCACGTTGCCGACCTGGTCGGTCGCCTCGACGTGCAGCACGTGCGGCCCGTCGGTGAGCCCGTCGAGCGGGACGGACCAGTGGGTGCGGTAGTCGGCCGTGGGACCGACGCAGGCGGCCGGTGCCGCGGAGTCGACCCAGCAGGACAGGCTCCCGACCGTGGTCGCGTCGGTGACCCTGAGCCCGATCGACGGCGAGGCGGTGGCGTGGACGGTGTCGGCCGGGTCGTCGAAGCTCACGGTGGGGTCGGTGGTGTCGACGAAGACCGACGTGCCACCCCACCCGATGCGCCCGTCGCTCGTCGTCGCCTTCACCTGGATCGAGTGGTAGCCGTCCGCCAGTCCCGACAAGGAGACCGGAGAGGTGCACGGTGCCGGGCCCGAGGCCGTCCCGCCGTGCTGGAAGGTGCACTGGGAGCTGACCGCGAAGCCACTGCTCGCCGCAGGGTCGTTGACGCTCCACCCCCACGTCACCGCCGTCGCGCTGGTGGCGCCGCTGGGTCCGGACATCGTGACCGTCGGGTCGGAGGTCGGCACGCAGATCACCGTCGTCATGATGAATCCGGTGCTCAGCGACAGGGTGGTCGAGGCCCAGCCCGTGGCGGTGGGGAAGGGGAAGATCGTGACGGCGCCGCTGTCGCCGCCGACGTGCACCGTGCCGCCGTTGAGGGGCTTCATGCCGCTCGCACAGTCGGCGCTCGCCTGCACGGCCCAGCCCACCGAGTCGTAGTCGGTCGACGCCCGCAGCGCCGTGACGTCGGCCGCGGGGACGCAGTGGACCTTGAGCTTGTAGGACTCGTAGGGACTCTCGTGCCAGCCCCGGACCTCGAAGCCGGTCAGGGTGTAGGTGGGGCTGAAGGTCAGCAGGGTCGACCCGGCGAGCTTCCCGCCCGGGCGGGTGCTGGCCCCGAGGGCGCGCCACCCCTCGGGACAGTTCACCGTCCCCGCCGCGATGTGCGACCCGTCGACCGCGAAGGTCGCCTCGGCGGTGGTGAAGTTGCTGGAGAAGTATGACGTCGGCACGCACCGTGCGTGTGCCTGGACGTTGATGGTGCCCGCCCCGCCCGACTGGTCCTGGACGGTGACGGTGTAGCCACTGCCGAGTGCCTGGCCGAAGGACTCCGACAGTCGTCGTACGTCGTCGGGTTGGCTCGCGCTGACGAAGCCCGACACTGCCGTCTTCCCCGAGCCGCACGATGCGGAGATGGTGACCGTCCCGTTCTCACGCAGGACCGGCGTGACCGTCCCCGACACCTGGGTGATCGTCCACACCCCGGTGACCGCGGATGCCGGCGGAGCGGGGAGGAACAGGCCGGCCGAGACGAGAACAACGCCCATCAGGGCGACCATCGTGCGTCTCATGGGCCACCGCCTCCTGTGGCCAGTGTGAGCGCGCCGGGAGGCACCGGCAATGACACAATTGGGTGGTTCGGGAGGCGCCCTCTGCGCGTTGATTGAGGCTCAGCGCGCTGAGCGGAGCCGGACCACGCCGGCGGCCAGGCAGGCCGCGCTGACCACGCCCAGGCCGATGCCCGCCCAGCGGCGGCCGGTGAGCCAGCCGGCCTCGTCGTCGCCGACGACCGGGTTGCCCGACGCGACGGCGGAGAAGACGCCGTCGGCGACGAGGAACGGGGTGTCGGGCGAGTAGCCGTCCGGGCCCGCGCTGTCGTCGGGCGAGACGACCACGCCGGGGTACGACGGCTCGCCGGCGACCCGGCCGGTCACGGCGACGGTCAGCTCCACCTCGAACTCCAGCGGCTCGCGCTCGGCGCTGGGGTCGAGCGGCGCCGTGGAGAGGGCGACCCAGAAGTCGCCGGGCACGACGGGCAGGTCGTCGTCGTACCGGTTGAGGTAGCGCAGCGGCGCGGAGCCGGCGACGAGCTCGCCGGCCTCGCCGCCGTAGGTGCCGTCGGACACCTCGCCCTCGGTGTCGTTGTTGTAGGCGAAGACCGCCCGGCGGGGGTCGATGATCCGCAGCCGCACGGGCACGCCGCAGCAGATGCCCTCGAGCTCGGCCTCGCCGAGGGCGGGGGTCGTGGCGCGTACGGCGACCTGCTGGCCCCACTGGACCGGCACCCGCCACAGCTGCTCGTCGCCCTGGACCAGCGTGGTCGCGACGGTCGCTCCGCCCGCGCGGGCGTCGAGCGCAGGGGCCTCCTCGAAGGACCACGCGCCGGGCAGCTCCCGCGCGGAGCCGGCGTCCGGGACGGGGAAGGTCACCGTCTCCTCCGCAGCGGGGAGGGAGGCCGCGCCGGTGACCGGCGCCTCCTCGACGACCTTGATGGCGACCGGGATCTCGGAGGTGTTGCTGGAGTAGGCGCGGCTGACGGCGATCTGCAGGGTGCCCGCGCGCAGGCAGTCGGTGCGCTCGGTGCTCTCCGCGGAGCTGGGCCCGACCGCCACCGCGGCGCCGATCAGGGCCTCGGGGACGTTGGTCGTGGAGCTGTCGTCCGTGGCGCAGCTGACCAGGTCGCCCTCCTCGCCGAGCACGCCGACGTCGACCTTGACGGCGTCGGACTCGCCCGACTGGGGCGCCCCGACGACGCCGACATGGACGGTGCTGTCCTTCATCCGCCGGCTGTAGGAGAAGTGGTGGGTGTTCCGCGTCGACGACCCGCCGAGGGTGTCGGCCCACAGGCCGGGGTCGAGCGCGGTCGGGTCGTCCGGCGACGTGCTGCCGGTGCCGCCCGGCACCGGCTCGCCGCCCAGGTCGGCGGCCTCGTGCGGCTCGGCCGCTGCGGCGCCGTACCCGGTCATCAGGGTGAGCCAGGCCAGGGCGCACGCGCCGGCGACGGCTGCGGGGACACGACGGGATCGCACGGCCGAAGCCTATGCGCACGGGGCCCCGCTCCGTCAGCGCGAGAGCCAGTCGGCGTACGCGTCGAACGCGAACGGCCGGCCGAGGAAGTCGGCGACCAGGTCGGCGGCGTCGGCGGAGCCGCCGGGGACGAGGACCCGGTCGCGGTAGCGGTGCGCCATCTCGATGGCGGCGGGCGCGAGCAGGTCGCCCGTGCCGTCGGGGTCGAAGGCGCTGAACAGGTCCTTCGCGATCACCAGCGACCACATGTAGGTGTAGTAGGCCGAGCTGTAGCCGCCGAGGTGGCCGAAGCTGGCGAACATGTGCGTGCCGGGGAGGTAGGGCAGGGCGCCGTACCGCTCCTGCAGGCCGATCATCCGCTCGGTCAGGTCGGGCACCGCGCCCCCGTCGTCAGCCGCCGCGCGGTCGGCGTGGAAGTAGTAGGACATCGCGGCGTAGAACATCTGGGTGCGCGCGAAGATCCCCTTGCCGTAGTCGTCCGCGGCACGCATCGCCGCGACCAGCCCGGCCGGGATCGGCTCGCCGTCGGCGTTGCTGGCGAAGGTGCGCAGCACGTCGGCGTGCCACGCCCACTCCTCCAGCATCTGGCTCGGCGCCTCGACGAAGTCCCACTCGGTCGCGACGCCGGCGAAGCGGTGCCACGCGCCGTGTCCGGCGAGGACGTGGTGGAGCAGGTGGCCGAACTCGTGGAAGAGCGTGACGACGTGGTCGTGCTCCATCAGGCCGCGGGAGAAGTTGCAGACGAGCACGCCCTCGGGCAGCTGCTCGCCGGCGACGCCGTCGGCGAGGGTGAACTGCGCGGCGTGCTTGTACTTGCCGTCGCGCGGGTGCAGGTCGAGGTAGATCCGGCCGAGGACGGCGCCGTCGCGCCCGACCTCGTAGGCGGTGACCTCGTCGTGCCAGGCGGGTACGTCGACGGGGGTGTAGGTCAGGTCGAACAGCCGGCCGGTGACGTCGAGCAGGCCCTGGCGGACCTTGGCGAAGTCGAAGTAGGTGCGCACCTGCTGGGAGTCGACGTCGTAGCGCTCGGAGCGGACCAGCTCGGCGTAGTGGTTGTAGTCGAACAGCGGAACCACGTCGGCGTCGGGGTAGTCGCGCCGGTAGCGCTCCAGCAGCTGCTCCTGGTCGCGCTCCATCGGTCCCTGCGCGGCCTCGGCGATCCGGTCGATGAACTCCGGGATCGCTGACCCCTTCCCGATCATCTTCACGTCGGCGTCGTACGACGGCCAGTCGGCGTGGCCGACCGTGGTGGCCAGCTCGTGGCGCAGCGCGAAGAGCTCGGTCAGCAGCGCCTCGGTCTGGGGCCAGCCCCGCTCCAGGAACGCGGTCGTCATGTCGCGGCGCACCTTCTGGTCGCGGGCGAACATCCGCACCGGCACCGAGTCCGGGTAGTCGGTCGTGACGGTGACCATCCCCTCCTCGTCGACCGGGTGCGCCTCCAGCCAGTCGGCCGGCAGACCGGCGAGCTGGTCGGCGGTGACCCGGATCGTGCGGACGTCGTCGCGGATCACCCGGCTGAACTCCTGGTCGAGCTCGGTGATCCGCTCCCGGACCTTCGCGATCCGGGCGCGGGTGGCCTCGTCCCGGTCCACGCCGGAGCGGCGGAAGTCGGCCCGCACCTTCGCGAGGAGACGCGCGGCGAGCGGGTCGTGCGCGACCGCCTCGTCGTCGATGGCCGCGAAGACGTCGTACAGCTCCCGGTCGAGACTCCAGCGGGTCGCGATCCGCGACGCCTCCTGCTCGGCCTCGTCGGCGAGCTCGCGGGCGCGCTCGTCGGGGTGCACGTTGCCGAGGAGCGAGCCCATCGCCGCGACGTTGCCGAGGTGGCCCGAGGCCCGGTCCCACTGCCGCAGCGCCTCGACCGGGTCGGCGGGCGGGGCCGACCGGAGACCGTCGACGAGCCCGGTCGCGCGGGCCGCCTCCGAGCTCGCCCGGTCGGTGATCCAGGCGGCCCAGTCGGCGGGGTCGGACGGCAGGGCGAGCGGGGGCGTCGGCATGGGGCACAGCGTACGAGTGCGACGGCAGGCGCCGCCGCCGTACGCATCCGGCGCAGCCCCCGTGTGCCGAACCGTGGAGTCCGTTGCAATCCGTGGCCGGAATGAGGAACGAGCGGGGAGTTCGCGTCGAGATCGTGTGGAACGCGGTTCGGAAGAGTTCAGGCCATCGGGAAGCACCTCCCGCAGACCACCAGCAGCCACCAGCAGCCACCCCGCACCAGGGACGGCCGAACCCAGGAGAAACGCCATGCAGATGTCCCGCAAGATCCTCGTCCCGCTCGCCACCCTGACCGCCGCCGGCGCCATCGCCGTGGGCTCGGGTGCGACGTTCACCTCGCAGTCGAACAACACGATCAGCGCGGTCACCTCCGGCACGCTCACCCAGGCCAACTCCAAGGACGGCGGCGCGGTCTTCGACCTCACCAACATGAAGCCGGGCGACACCCTCAACGGCTCGCTCACGCTGACCAACACCGGCAGCCTGCCCGCCGCCTTCAGCCTCACCGAGACCGCGTCCACCAACGGCTTCACCGGCGAGAACCTCAGCCTGGTCATCACCAACACGACCACCGGCGCCACCGTCTACAGCGGCACCTTCGGCGGCCTCGTCGACGGCACCAAGACCGAGCTCGGCGTCGTCCAGCCCAGCGTCGAGAACAGCTTCCGCTTCACCGTCAAGCTCGCCACCACCGCCCCCAACGCCGACCAGGGCAAGTCCGCCTCCGCGGCCTACCGGTGGGACTCGGTCCAGCTCGACGGCGTGACCTACGAGCAGTGACACCCGCCTGACCCCGCCCGCCCCGCCTGAGCAACAGCCCGCACCGACAGGAGATCGCCATGGCCGTCCACCGCAAGACCCGCCGTACCGCCGGCCTGGTCGGCAACCTTCTGCTCGTGGTGCTGACGCTGCTGGCCGCGGCGTACGTCCTGCCGTCGCTGCTCGGCTACGAGCGCTACGTCATCACCGGCGGGTCGATGGCCGGCACGTACGACAAGGGGTCGATCGTCTTCGAGAAGCAGGTGCCGGCGGCCGAGCTGGAGGTGGGGGACGTGATCACCTACCAGCCGCCGCCGGCGTCCGGGGTCACGACGCTGGTCACGCACCGCATCGTCGAGGCCGGGCGCTCACCCGAGGGCGAGCGGGTGTTCGTCACGCAGGGCGACGCCAACCCCGACCCCGACCCGTGGCTGTTCTCGCTCACCTCCGGTGAGCAGCCGGTCGCCGAGTTCGCCGTGCCGTACGCCGGCTGGGCGCTCATCGCCCTGGCGGACCGTGACGTGCGGGTCCTGGTCATCGGCGTCCCGGCCGCCCTCGTGGCGCTGCTGAGCCTGGTGCAGCTCGCCCGCGCCCTGCGGAGCCAGTCCGACCCGGTCCTCCTCGATCCGGCTCTGGGGGCCGGACCGGTGCCGACCGGGGCGGCCTGACCGGACCTGCATGAACCGACGGCGGCTGTCTCCCGGGTGGGGCCGGGAGACAGCCGCGGTCGCCTTTTTGTGGAACGCGTGTGGAGATCGTGTGGACCGCCCGTGGTGGCCACCCGCCTAGCGTTGGAAGCGCACCACCAGTCAGCCCGAACCAGCCAGCCCGAACCAGCCAGCCCGCAGTCAGCAGAGGAGGACCGCCATGCGACGCGTCAACGCCCTGCTCCTCCTCGCGCTCCTCCTCGCCGGCGCGGGCACCCGGCTCACCAACGGCTTCTCCGACGCCACCTTCGTCGGCTCCACGACCAACACCGGCACCGTCCGGGCCGCGGCCGACTGGACGGCGCCGGCGGTCTCCGTGACCAACCCCGGTACGCCGGTCCAGGGCACCGTGTCGCTCGCCGCGACGGCCACCGACGCGGAGTCGGGCATCACCTCCGTGACGCTGCAGTACCTCGCGCCCGGCGCCTCCACCTGGACCACGATCTGCACCGACACCACCACCCCGTTCGGGTGCGCGTGGAGCACGGCATCGATCGCCGACGGCACCTACGACCTGCGGGCGCGCGCGCTCAACGGCGCCGGCTATCTCACCGTCTCCGACACGGTCCGCACCACGGTCGCCAACAACGTCGTCGTCGTCCTCGCCGATCCCGGCGACGTGGTCCGCGGCAACGTCGCGATGAGCGCCACCGTCTACAACGGCGGGATCCTGCCCTGGGTCGTGACGATCCAGTACGCGCCCGCCGGCAGCACGAGCTGGAAGACGCTCTGCTCCGGCCTGTCCGCGCCGTTCGCGTGCACCTGGACCACCACGTCCTTCGCCAACGACTCCTACGACCTGCGCGCCGTCGCCACCGCCGGCACCACCACGGTCACCTCGGCCGTCATCAGCGACGTGCTCGTCGACAACCTCGCCCCCGCCGTGACGATGACCGACCCCGGCACCCCGCTGAGCGGCACCGTCACCTTCGCCGCCACCGCGACCGACGCCGGCTCCGGCGTCCAGCAGGTCGTCCTGCAGCACCTGCGCAGCGGCACCAGCACCTGGCAGAACCTGTGCACGCTGACCGCCGAGCCGTTCAGCTGCCGCTACGCGACCACCGCGCTGCCCGACGGCAGCTACTCCTTCCGCGCTGTCGCGACCGACGTCGCGGGCAACACCGCCACCTCGGCGACGGTGACCGGCCGCGTCGTCGACAACACCGTCTCCTCGGTGTCCGTCGACGACCCGGGCGCCTTCCTGTCCGGCACCGTCACGGTGACCGCGCAGGCCAACTCGACAGCAGGTGTGGCCTCGGTGCGGATCCAGCGGGCCACGTCGGGCACCACCGCGTGGACCGACCTGTGCACGGACACCTCGTCGCCGTACGCCTGCACCTGGGACACCCGCACCGTCGCCAACGGCAGCTACGACCTGCGGGCGATCCTGCTCGACGGCCGCGGCGCCACGATCACGTCGGCGGTCGTCGGCTCCCGCCGGGTCGACAACAGCGCGCTGCGCGCCGTCGACGTGCAGGCCACCAACGGCGACGGCACGGTCGGCCGCATCGACTCCGGCGACACCGTCACCCTCACCTACAGCGAGGTCGTGGCACCGGCCAGCATCAGCGCCGGCTGGACCGGCGCCGCGCTCCCGGTCAGCGTCCGGCTGCGGGACGGCAACCTGGTCGGCGGCGGCAGCCGCGCCGACGTGCTCGACGAGCTGCGCAACGGCGCGGCGGTCCAGCTCGGCTCGGTCGGCCTGCGCGAGGACTACGTCAAGTCCCGCAAGACGGCGACGTTCAACGCGACCATGACGGCCACCACCGTCACCGTCGACGGCCAGAACCGCACCGTGGTCACGATCGTCGTGGGCACCCTCGCCTCCGGCGGCGGCGTTCGTACGTCGTCGGTCGCGGCCACCATGGTCTGGACGCCGTCGACGGCGGCGACCTCCGCCACCGGCGGAGCGTGCGCGTCGACGCCGGCGACGGAGTCCGGCGCGACGGACCGCGACCTGTGATGGCGTTCCGGGCCGACCGGCAGACCTGGGCCTCGCACGGCGCGGCGGTCCTGCTGCTCGTGCTCGCCGTGGTGCAGCTGTGGTCGTCGGGTGTGGGCTCCGGCGTGGTGTCGACGGTCGGCGTCAGCGTGGCGCTGTGCGCCGCGGCCCTCACCGCCTGCACCCTGCTGGCGCGGATCAACTGCTTCGAGACGCGGCTGCTCGCCGTGCTCGTGTGCGTCGCACAACTCGCGATTGCCGGCCTCGCGCTCACCATCGGCCTGCCCGGGGAGGTACGACGCCCGCTCGGTCCGACGACGGCAGCGACCGCGTTCGTCCCGCTCCTCGTGCTGCTCCTCGTCACGATCGACACCGACCTGCGGCGGGCGTGGTCCACCGGCCCGCGGACGGGCTCCCCCTATGCTCGGTGAGTGCCCGTGCGCCTGCTGATCGTCGAGGACGACGACGCCATCGCCGCCCCGCTCCTGCGCGCCGTGCAGCGGGAGGGCTACGAGGTCACCCGCGCCGCTGCGGGCCGGCCCGCGATCGACACGGTCGCCGCCGGCGGCGTCGACCTGGTGCTGCTCGACCTCGGGCTTCCGGACATGGACGGCCTCGACGTGTGCCGCCAGCTGCGCGCCGACGGCTTCGCGGGCGGCATCGTCATCCTCACCGCGCGGGCCGGCGAGCTGGACCGTGTGGTCGGACTCGATGTCGGCGCCGACGACTATCTCTCGAAGCCGTTCAGCCTCTCCGAGCTGCTCGCCCGGGTCCGCGCGCTGCTGCGCCGCGCGCACCGCCCGGCAGTCGTCGGTGCGGGCGTGCCGGCACCGGACCAGCCTGGCGCTGTGGCTGCTCCAGTCGCTCCCGCTGCTGGCGCCGGCCCCGCCGCACAGCCGGGCTTCCGGCTGGACCGGGCCGCGCGCCGGGTGTGGGTCGGCGCGGACGAGCTGGCGCTGACGGCCAAGGAGTTCGACGTCCTCGCCCTGCTCGACGACCACCGCGGGACCGTGGTCAGCCGGGAGACGCTGATGGCCGAGGTCTGGGACGAGAACTGGTTCGGCTCCACCAAGACCCTGCGCGACGATCGGCCGGCTGCGGCAGAAGCTCCAGGACCGCGCCGCCCCGATCACGCTGGGCACGGTGCGCGGTGTCGGCTTCCGTCTCGAGGACCCCGGGCCCGATGCGTGAGCGGCTCGTCGTCGCCTTCGTCGGGCTGACCCTCGCGGTCATCGGGCTCTACGGCATCCCCCGCGCGTACTTCCTCGCCGACCTCGTCCGCGACCAGGAGCGGTCGACGCTCGACGGCACCGCCGCCGCCCTCGCGGGTGCGATCGAGGACCGCCGTGCCCGGGGGGCGAGGTGGACGCCGGCCTGCTCGAGCACGGCCTCACCGGCGCCGAGCGCGTCGAGTACGTGCCCGCCGACGGGGCACCGCTCGCCGTCGGCGAGCCCCGCGACGGCGAGGGCAGCATCGCCGCCTCCCGCGATCTGGTGGGAGGCGGCTCGCTGCGGCTGAGCGTCTCCGGCGACGCCGTCAGCTCCAGCGTGAGGGACGCGATCGTCCCGTTGGTCCTGCTCGGTCTCGGCCTCGCCGTCGCGTCCGCGATCCTCGGGTTCGCTCTCGCCCGCCGGATGTCGCGCCCCTTCCAGGAGCTCGCCGGCCTCTCCCGGGAGCTGGGCCACGGCCGGTTCGACATCGAGGTGCCGTCGTACTCGGTCCCGGAGGCCGAGGCGATCGGCGCCTCGCTCCGTGGCGCTGCAGGACAGCTCGACGGGCTGGTCCGCCGCGAGCGGGAGTTCGCGGCCAACGCCTCGCACCAGCTGCGCACGCCGGTCACCGCCCTGCGGCTGGGCCTGGAGGACCTGACGCTGTGGCCGGAGACCGCGCCCGAGGTGCGGGACGAGCTGGGCCGCAGCATCGCCGAGCTCGACCGCCTCAGCGCCGCCATCGACGAGCTGCTCGACCTCGCCCGCGGCCGGCGCCTCGACGCCCGCGAGGTCGTGGACGTCGCCACCCTCGCCGACGCCGCCGCCCGGCGCTGGGAGACGACGCTGGCCGCCGCCGGCCGCCGCCTCGTCATCCGCTCCGACGGCCCGGCCCGCACCCGCGCCGCCAGCGGACCCGTCGAGCAGGTGCTGGACGTGCTGATCGACAACGCCCGCCTCCACGGCCGGGGCACCATCACCGTCGAGATCCGGGACGCCGGCACCCACCTCGAGATCGCGGTGGGCGACGAGGGCACCCGCAGCCTGGACCCCGAGGTCTTCCGCCGCGGCGTCACCAGCCGCGACGGCGACGGCCACGGCATCGGGCTCGCGGTCGGCTCCGAGCTCGCCGAGGTCACCGGCGGGCATCTCTCCCTCGACACGACCAGCCCGACCACCCGCTTCGTCCTGTGGCTGCCGCGCCACGGCCCCGCGCCCGACTGAGTGTCACCGCTCTCAGCTCAGACCAGCTCGCCGCGCTTGCGGGTGAGGTAGGCCCGTTCGGCGGTGTTGTCGCAGGCCGCCAGCGCGGCGTCGTACGCCGACCGCGACTCCGCGCTGCGGCCCAGGCGCCGCAGCAGCTCGGCCCGGGTGGCGTGCCACGCGTGGTAGCCGTCGAGCGGCAGCCGGTCCACGATCGCGAGCGCGACCTCGGGCCCGTCCAGCTCGGCGACGGCGACGGCACGGTTGAGGGCGACGATCGGCGACGGGTCGAGCCGGGCGAGCTGGTCGTAGAGCGCCACGATCTGGGACCAGTCGGTCGCGGCCGCGGTCGGCGCGTCGGTGTGGACGGCGTTGACCGCGGCGAGGATCTGGTAGCGGCCGGCGCGGTCGGCCACGAGGCACTGGCGGACGAGGGCGTGGCCCTCGGCGATCAGCTCGCGGTCCCAGCCGCCGCGGTCCTGCTCGTCCAGCGGCACCAGCTCGCCGTGGCGCACCCGCGCCCGGCGGCGGGACTCGATGAGCAGCAGCATGGCGAGCAGGCCGGTCGCCTCGAGGTCGTCGGGGAGCAGCTCGTGCAGCAGCCGGGCGAGCCGGATCGCCTCGCCGGTGAGGTCGGCCCGGACCGGGTCGCCGTCGCCGGTCGAGAGGTAGCCCTCGTTGAAGATCAGCAGCAGCACGGCGAGGACCGCGCCGACCCGCTCGGGCAGGTCCTCCGGCTCGGGCACGCGGTAGGGGATCCGCGCACCCTTGATCTTGCCCTTCGCGCGGGTGATCCGCTGCGCCATCGTCGTCTCCTGGACGAGGAAGGCGGCCGCGATCTCGGCGACGGTCAGGCCGCCGAGCAGCCGCAGGGTCAGCGCGATCCGCGCCTCCGGCGCGAGCGAGGGGTGGCAGCAGGTGAAGATCAGCCGGAGCCGGTCGTCGGTGATGACGCCGGTCGGCTCGTGGGGTGTGTCGTCCTTGATCATGGCGGCGGCCTCGTGCTTGCCCTCGCGCAGCTTCTCCCGCCGGAGCCGGTCGATCGCCCGGTTGCCGGCGGTGGTGGTCAACCAGCCGCCCGGGTTGGGCGGTACGCCGGTGTCCGGCCACTTCTCGAGCGCGGCGACCAGGGCCTCCCCGGCCGCCTCCTCGGCGATGTCGATGTCACCGAAGCGGCGGACCAGGGAGGCGATCAGCCGGCCGTACTCCTCGCGGAAGATCCGTTCGACGGCGGCGGCGGAGTCGGTGCGTGCGGTCACGCGTCCGCCGGCGGCTCGTCCTCGAACGGCCGCACCTCGACCTTGCCCTGGCACGCCTTCGACCCGGCGGCGGCGTAGGCGAGGGCGGTCTCGCGGTCGGGGACGTCGATGACCCAGAAGCCGCCGATGTGCTCCTTGGTCTCCAGGTAGGGGCCGTCGGTGACGACGGGCGCGTCGCCGGAGGCGTCGACCACGGCGGCGGTGGCGATGCCCTGGAGGCCGCCGGCGAAGACCCACACGTTGTCGGCGCGCAGCTTCTCGTTGAACTGCTCGACGTCCGTGAACATCTGCTGCATCTGCTCGGGCGTGATCGCGGCGTAGTCGGCCTCGTTGCCGTGCACGGCCATCAGGTACTGCGTCATTGCTCTTCTCCTCGGTCGGTCCGGTTGTCGGACGTTCGGGCGTCGGGCGGCCCCGATGACCGCCTCACACCACCACCACGAACGGCGGTGCACCGGTACGACAGCCTGCCACCCACTTTCTCATCGACCCGTGCGGATTCATCGAGACGTCCGACCACTCCGTAGCCTTCTCCGGTGAGCCTGCGCGAACGGGTCGGCGGGATGCTGGCCGACACCCGCCCGCTGCAGAACCCGCACTTCCGGCGGCTGTGGACCGCCAACATCATCACCGTCGTCGGCGCGCAGCTGACCGTGGTCGCGGTGCCGGCGCAGATCTATGCGGAGACCAGCTCGTCGGCGTACGTCGGCCTCACCGGCATCTTCGGCCTGGTGCCCCTCGTCGTGTTCGGCCTGTGGGGCGGCGCGCTCGCCGACCACTTCGACCGGCGCGCGATCCTGGTGGTCACCACCGTCGGGCTGATCGGGACCGCGGCGCTGTTCTGGCTGCAGGCGGCCCTCGGCCTCGGGAACGTGTGGCTCCTGCTGTCGCTGTTCGCCGTGCAGCAGGCCTTCTTCGCGGTCAACCAGCCGACCCGGTCCGCGGTGCTGCCGCGGCTGCTCGACATCGACGTGCTGCCGGCGGCCAACTCGCTCAACATGACCGTGATGCAGGCCGGCGCGATCGGCGGGCCGCTGATCGCGGGCGTGCTGATCCCGTTCACCGGCTTCTCGTGGCTCTACCTCGCCGACGCGGTGTGCCTGCTGGCGACGCTCGCCGCCGTCGTCCGGCTCCCGCCGCTGCCCGTCGAGGGCGTCACCGGCACCCCGGGGCTGCGGTCGGTGGTCGAGGGGATCACCTACCTGCGGACCCAGCCGGTGCTGATGATGTCGTTCGTCGTCGACATCATCGCGATGGTCTTCGGCATGCCGCGCGCGCTGTTCCCCGAGATCGCGCACGAGAGCTTCCTCGGCCCCGAGGAGGGCGGCCTCGCGTTCGCGCTGCTCTTCGCCGGCATCCCGATCGGCGCGGTGCTCGGCGGCGTCTTCTCCGGCTGGGTCTCCAACGTCTCCGCCCAGGGCCGCGCGGTCGTGTGGTGCATCGTGATCTGGGGCGTGGCGATGGTCGGCTTCGGCCTCGCCGTGCTCGGCGCCGACGCCCTCCCCGGCTCGGCCCGGCTGTGGCTGCTCGTCGCCGTCCTCATGCTCGTGGTCGGCGGCGCCGCCGACATGGCGTCCGCCGCCTTCCGCACCTCGATGCTGCAGACCGCCGCCGCCGACGAGGTCCGCGGCCGGCTGCAGGGCATCTTCATCGTCGTGGTCGCGGGCGGCCCCCGCGTCGCCGACGTCGCCCACGGGGCCTCCGCCGCGGTGGTCGGTACGGCGGCCGCCGCGGCCGGTGGCGGCGTGCTGGTCGTGGTGCTGGTGGTCGTGGCGGCGCTCGCCGTGCCGTCGTTCGTCCGCTACCGGGTCACGAGCAGCCCGCGCACGTAGGCCGCCTGCAGGTGTCGGCGCGGAGGTCTAGCGTGCGGTTCGTGACCGATGCCGACGCCGTACGACGGGTGGCGCTCCCGCTGCCGCGCGCGGTCGAGCGGCAGACCGGCGGCCGGTGGAAGCACTACGTCGGGCAGATCGTGTTCCTGGCGTTCGCGGACGACGAGCAGGCGATCGGCTTCGGGTTCCCGAAGGAGCAGCGCGACGACCTCGTCGCCTCCGCGCCCGGCACCTTCTTCCTCCCGCCGACCCGGGACCTGCGGTTCAACTGGGTGTGTGCCCGGCTCGCGCCGCTCGACGACGACGAGATGCGCGAGCTCGTGACCGACGCGTGGCGGATGTGCGTGCCGCGGATGCTGCACGACCTGCCGGATCTGCCGGCGCCCGCGGCCCAGGCGTGGGCGCTGATCGACGCCCGCGACTTCTCGGGCGCGCACCCGCTGCTGCATCCGCATCTGCACTGGCAGGACCGGGACGTGGTGCTGACCGGCCGGAGCAGCGTCCTCGCCCACCTGCGCCAGGTCCCGCGGCCGCGGCCGCCCGACCGGGTGGAGGTGCGGGACGGTCAGGTCCACCGCTGGGAGCGCGACTGATCAAACCACTCCGTCATGTCCAGGCGTCGCTCATCAGGTCGTCATCGGCCAGGTCCGAAGCCAGATCCGCGAAGCGGAAGAACACGTCGACGGTCATGGCGTCGTCAGGGACGTCGCGCGCAGCATCCTGCGCGATCTGACGCCTGAGGTAGTCGGTACGCGAGAGGCCAAGGCGTCGGGCCTTCTCGTCGATGCGACGTAGGTCGTCGTCAGGCACGTTGCGAATGAGAACGTCCGTCACCGGAACCACCTCCTGCACTCATGATCAACTGATATCAGCCTGCACCCGCACCACGGGAGCGACGAACCGCTCCACCAGCCGCCGCTCCTCCGCGTCGTCGCCGCCGGGCACGGTGAGCAGGGAGACGATCACACGGACCAGCCAGCGGGCGGCGTCGGGGTCGGGGGCCATGGTGAGTCCGAGCGCCTCGACGACCTCCGAGCCCTGCGCGAGGTCGGCGGTGTGGGCGGCGTCGCGGTCGCCGAACCACGCCAGCAGGGCGGGGTTCGCGCGGACGTGGCGCAGCGCGGCGAGGACGCCCTCGGCGACGGGGTCGGCATCCCGGCCGGTCGCGGTCGAGTCGGCGAGGTCGGCGGCGACGAGCGCGCCGACCCGCACCGCCTCGCGCTGCACGAAGGCCAGCTGCAGTGCCGGCCGGTCGGGGAAGTAGCGGTAGAGGGTCGCGCGGGCGCACCCCGCGGCGCCGGCGATCTGCGCCATCGAGACCGCGTCCACGCCGTGGTCGGCGAAGAGCTCGCCGGCGGCGTCGAGGATCCGCTCGACGGCGGGGGTACGCCGGTCGACCCACCCGCGCGCCGGCATCACGACAGCACCTCCAGCGGCAGGGTCAGCGGGCGTCGTACGTAGGGACCGGGCGCCCAGCTGATCGCCGCCTCGTCCACCGCGAAGTCGGGGATCCGGCGAACCAGCTCCTCGAGCGCGACCTGCACCTGCAGCCGGGCCGCAGCGGCGCCGAGACAGTGGTGATGGCCCTGGCTGAAGGTCAGCACCTGCGTCGGCCGGCGCAGCACGTCGAGCTCGTCGGCGTCCGGCCCGTAGCGGCGCGGGTCGCGGTTGCCGGCGGCATAGAGGAGCAGCACCTTGCGGCCCGCCGGTACGACGACGCCGTGCAGCTCCACGTCGCGGGTGGTCGTGCGGGCCAGGCCCTGCACCGGCGAGGTCAGTCGCAGGAACTCCTCGACGGCGTCGGGCACGAGCGTCGGGTCGGCGGCCAGCAGCCGGCGCTGGTCGGGGTGCGCCGCGAGCAGCTGGACCGCACCGCCGAGCGCGCCGGTGGAGGTGTCGTTGCCGCCGGCGACCATCGTGAAGACGAAGGCGAGGATCTCCAGCAGGTCGACGTCGGCGGCGACCAGCTGGGAGACGGTGTCCTCCCCCGGCTCGGTACGGCGCCGCTCGACGAGCTCGGTGAAGTAGCCCATCAGCTCCATCGTCGCGTCGGCCGCGCTGGCAGCGACGGCGTCTCCCCCGGCCGCGGCGTTGGCCGAGACGATCGCGCTGCTCCAGTCGTCGAAGCGCGGCCGGTCCGCGACCGGGACGCCGAGGTAGTGCCCCACGACCATGCTCGGCAGCGGCTTGAACAGCTCGGCGACGACGTCGCCGCCACCGGCCGCCCGGAGGCGTTCGAGCCGCTCGACGACGAAGGCGCGCACCACGGGCTCGAGGTCGCGCACCTGCCGCGGGGTGAACCCGCGTGCCACCAGCTTGCGGAAGGTCGTGTGCACCGGCGGATCGGTCATCACGAACGGCGGGTTGTCGGCGAGGCCGATCCGCTCCAGCTCGTCGTACTCGACCGTCAGGCCGCGCGTGCTCGAGAACGTCGCGACGTCGACGGCGGCGGCGAGCACGTCGGCGTGCCGCGAGAGCACGTAGTGGTCGTGCTCCGGCCGGCCCGGCGGGACGACGTGGTGGACCGGGTCGTGCTCGCGCAGGGCGGCGTACGACGGCCAGGGGTCGCGCCACGCCTCGCCGCCTCCGGGACGGTAGGCAGCGGGAACGGACAGATCGGCTGACATGTCACCAGAATGAGACACATCAGCCGATCTGTCTACCAATCAGGCCTGGATCGCCTCCGGCACCGAGGCACCCGGGACGCGACGCTCGGCGTCGGTCAGCCAGGCGAGCTGCTCGAGGCGCTCGAGGATCGTGTGCAGCAGGTCCGCGGTGGTCGGGTCGGCGGCGTCGACGTCGTCGTGGATCCGGCGGGCCGTGCCGGACACGGCGTAGAGGGAGGCGACGATGGCGTCGATCGCGTCGCCGGTGCGCACCTCGCCGAGCGGGAACGCCGGGAGGCTGCTCTGGGCGGCGATGCGGGCGGAGGTGCCGTCGGGGACGACGTACAGGGCGCGCATCCGCTCGGCGACGTCGTCGGCGAAGCCGCGGGCGGCGTCGACGATCTCGTCGAGCTGCAGGTGGAGGTCGCGGAAGTTCGGGCCGACCGCGTTCCAGTGCGCCTGCTTGCCCTGCAGGGCGAGGTCGCTGAGGTCGACCAGGAGCTGCTCGAGATGGCCGGCCACCACCTCGTCCGCGCGGTAGGCGGGGTGGGACACGTGGCGCTCGGTGCGGTGCTGGCTGGCGGTGGTCGTCATGGGTGGTGCTCCCCTTCGCTCGTTCGTTCACTGTCCTGCGGCCCGGTGGGGCCGATGACTCCACCTTGCCACCTTTTCTTGAACCATTCCAGAAAAGCGAGCCTTGCCTTCCTTGGCGCCCCGGAGGAGCTGGCGATGAGTCCGGGTGTCGGTGGCGGTCACTAGCGTGGTGAACACCCCCCGAGCACGAGACTTCTACGAGACTCCGAGGAAGCGATGAGCGGCAGCGAACCGATGATCAGCGCGACCGGCCTGGTCAAGAGCTACAAGAGCGTCGAGGCCCTGCGCGGGCTCGACCTGAGCGTCCCCGAGGGCAAGGTGCTGGCCCTGCTCGGCCCGAACGGCGCGGGCAAGACCACCGCCGTGCGCTGCCTGACCACGCTGCTGCGGCCCGACGCCGGCACCGCGCGGGTGGCGGGCGTCGACGTCCTCGCCGACCCGGCTGCGGCGCGGGCGAGGATCGGCCTGTCGGGGCAGTACGCCGCCGTCGACGAGTACCTCACCGGCTTCGAGAACCTCACCATGGTCGGCCGGCTCTACCACCTCGGCAAGGAGCGGTCCCGGGCCGGGGCGCGCGAGCTGCTCGAGCGCTTCGACCTCACCGACGCGGCCGACCGGCCCGCGAAGACCTACTCCGGCGGCATGCGCCGCCGGCTCGACCTGGCCGGCGCGCTGGTCGCCGCTCCGCCGGTCCTGATCCTGGACGAGCCGACCACCGGCCTCGACCCGCGCAGCCGCCAGCAGATG
Organism: Nocardioides sp.; assembly: GCA_035554935.1. Classification (GTDB taxonomy): domain Bacteria; phylum Actinomycetota; class Actinomycetes; order Propionibacteriales; family Nocardioidaceae; genus Nocardioides. Next base: position 56,336 of record DATMHM010000127.1, read on the forward strand.
TGGGACGTGATCCGCGAGCTGGTGTCCGGCGGCGCGACCCTGCTGCTGACGACGCAGTACCTCGAGGAGGCCGACCGCCTCGCCGACGACATCGTCGTGATCGACGCCGGCCGCGCGATCGCGCGCGGCACCGCCGACGAGCTCAAGGCCCAGACCGGCGGGGAGCGGATCGAGGTCGTGCTCGCCGACGTCGAGGACCGCGCTGCCGCCGTACGCGTGCTGGCCGAGGTCGCCACCGGCGAGGTCCGGGTCGGCGACAACGGCCGCGACCTCACCGCCGCGGTGTCCGGACGCGGCGCGAGCCAGCTGCTGCGGGTGCTGCAGGGCTTCGAGCGCGAGGCCGTGACCGTCCTCGACGCCGGCCTGCGCCGGCCGACCCTCGACGACGTCTTCCTCACCCTCACCGGGCACGTCGCGGAGGAGAGCGCCGCGGACGGCAGCACCGACGACCCGGTCGGTGACCCAGCGAGCGACCCGACGAGCGACAGGGAGGTCGCCCGATGAGCGCCGCCGTCCAGGCCCTCACCGACGGCTGGGTCGTCGCCCAGCGCAACCTGATCAAGATCAAGCGGGTGCCGGAGGTGCTCGTCTTCGTGCTGATCAGCCCGATCATGTTCGTGCTGCTCTTCGCGTTCGTCTTCGGCGGCGCGATCGCGCCGCCGGGCGCGGTCGACTACAAGGAGTGGCTGATCTGCGGCATCTTCGCGCAGACCGTCGTCTTCGGCGCCACGTTCACCGGCGCGGGCCTCGCCGAGGACATGCAGAAGGGCATCATCGACCGGTTCCGGTCGCTGCCGATGTCGCGCTCGGCCGTGCTGGTGGGCCGTACGACGTCCGACGTGGTCTACAACGTGCTGTCGCTCGTGATCATGGCGCTCACCGGCCTGCTCGTCGGCTGGCGGATCCGCGAGGGCGTGGTCGACGCGATCCTCGGCTTCGGGCTGCTGCTGCTCTTCGCCTACGCGATCAGCTGGGTGATGGCCTGGGTCGGCATGCTCGTGCCGAGCGTCGACGTCATCAACAACGCCTCGTTCATCGTGATCATGCCGCTGACGTTCGTCTCCAACGCCTTCGTGCCGACCGAGTCCTTCGACGGCGTGCTGCGCACCTTCGTCGAGTGGAACCCGGTCTCCGCCGTCACCCAGGCCAGCCGCGAGCTCTTCGGCAACACCGGCGGCCAGCTCCCGCCCGACGCCTGGCCGATGCAGAACGCCGAGCTCTACACGCTGATCTGGGTGGTGCTGATCATCGCGGTGTTCGCGCCGCTCGCGGTGCGGCAGTACCGACTGACGACCAGCAAGTGACCGACGTCAGGAGCCAGCCGCGCACGTGCGGGTTCCCCACGAACTGATCGCGCGTGCGCGGCCGGCAACAGTGGCCTACCCCGCCGGACTCGCGCTGACACCTCCCCTCCCACCCGTCGGTCGAGAACCCCGGCCACGTCGTTGGTCGAGGAGGCCGGCCACGTCGTTGGTCGAGGAGGCCGGCCACGGCCGTCTCGAGACCCCCCGCCACGGTGCAGCAAACCCACGCAGCGACAGTCCGCCAGACGGGCTGCGGCGGTCTCGAGACGGTCGCGGGCGACCTCCTCGACCAACAAGAAAACCGGTCATCCACAGGCACAGTGACCGCACGCAGTGAACGAGGGGTTTGTGTCGGAGGGTCCTGATTTCATGTCTCGTATGGAAGCTCAGGGACTCGGCTCGACCCAGGAAGCGCTGGCGGACATGTCCGCCGGCGACGTCCTGGCCTTCGTCGAGTCCCGCCACGCCGCCCGGACCCAGGCCGAACGCGACATCCTGACCGCGGCCTACCAGTGGGCC
>DATMHM010000128.1:0-12397 GCA_035554935.1 Nocardioides sp.
GAGCCAGGATCAAACTCTCCATAAGAAAATCAATCCAAGCAACAGAAACTGCTGACAAACTGTCATCAGAATCATCATTGCCGAAAACACACATCCAACCCACTCACCACCAAAGCAGCAAGACAAGTCAGACGCACACAAACGTCACAACAATCTATGCATGACACACTGTTGAGTTCTCAAACATCACACGCTGCGAAGTTCCCCGTTGCCGGTTCTTCCTCGCGCTGATGCAGTCCGCGACTCTAGTTCCTGACCCCGGCCTGTACCAAACCCGCAAGGCTTGCTTTTCTGACCGGCGCCCGAACCGAAGTTCGAGTCGTGGTGTCGCGGGGCCGGAAGCCCTCCGGCTGACCGCCGTCTTGCTTCCCGCCGCTCCCGGCGACAGAGAGAACATTACGGATTCCCGACCAGAAGCACAAATCGAAACGACGTGACCCGGGCCACACGGCTCCCTAGCTGGTCCCGAGCGGCTCCCGAAGGCCCGTCAGAGGGCCTCCGGGAGCCTGGGCTCAGCGCACCCGTACGCCCGCGAAGCGCTTCTTGCCGCGCCTCAGCACGAGCCAGGTTCCTGCGACCAGGTCGTCCTTCGACGGCACCAGCTCAGGGTCGTCGACGCGGACGTTGTTGAGGTAGGCACCGCCCTCCGCGACGGTACGGCGCGCCTCGCCCTTGGACTTGGCGAGCCCGGTCAGCGTCAGCAGCTCCACGACATCGGGGATGCCGGCCGACCCGTCGACGTCCGTGGCCCCGGCCTCGCCCAGTGCGGCCTCGAGCGTCGCAGCCGACAGGCCGGTGACGTCGCCGCTGCCGAACAGCGCCTGCGCTGCCGCCTTCGCATTCTCCGTCTCGTCGGCGCCGTGGACCAGGGAGGTGACCTCGTCGGCCAGCACGCGCTGGGCCTCCCGGAGGAATGGGTTCTCCGCGTGCCGGGCCTCGATCTCCTCGATCTCGGCACGCGGCAGGAAGGTGAAGACACGCAGCAGCTCGCCGACCTTCTCGTCCTCCACGTTGAGCCAGAACTGGTGGAAGGCGTACGGCGGCATCAGCTCCGGGTCGAGCCAGAGCGCACCGCCCTCGGTCTTGCCGTACTTGGTGCCGTCGGCCTTCGTGATCAGTGGCGTCGCGAAGGCGTGCGCGGTGGCCCCGTCGGAGCGCCGGATCAGCTCGACGCCGCCGGTGAGGTTGCCCCACTGGTCGGAGCCGCCGAACTGCAGCGTGATCCCGTGTCGGCGGTGCAGGGTGAGGAAGTCCATCGACTGCAGCAGGACGTAGGAGAACTCCGTGTAGCTGATGCCCGACTCCAGGCGTCGCTTCACCGTGTCCCGGGCGAGCATCCGGTTCACCGGGAAGTGCTTGCCGATGTCGCGGAGGAAGTCGATCACCGAGAGGTCAGCAGTCCAGTCGTGGTTGTTGACCATCGTCGCGGCGTTGGCGCCCTCGAACGACAGGAACCGCTCGATCTGCGCCCGCACCCGCGCGGTCCAGGCCTGGACCGTGTCGAGCGAGTTGAGCGTCCGCTCCCCGGAGTCGCGCGGGTCGCCGATCATCCCCGTGGCACCGCCCACGAGGGCGAACGGCGTGTGCCCGGCGCGCTGCAACCGCATCGCGGTGACGATCTGGACGAGGTTGCCCATGTGCAGGCTGGGAGCGGTCGGGTCGAAGCCGACATAGAAGCGGACGCTGCCCTCCGCCAGCGCTGCTCGCAGCGCGTCGCGATCGGTGGACTCGGCCAGGAGGCCTCGCCACTCGAGGTCGTCGAGGAGGGTGGGGTCGACGGACACGTCGGTCCTTTCGTTCGTCGTTGCTTCGGACGCACTCACGGAGTGCTGGTCCCAGCCTGCCCCATCCGGACGCCCCGACGGCAACGGGTTCAGCCAGCCGCCGGACGGGTACCTTGCGACCACCATGAACGAGCAGCGCGTCGCAGGGCGCTACCGCCTCCTCCGGGAGATCGGCCGGGGTGCCGGCGGGGCGGTGTGGCTGGCGCAGGACGAGGTCCTCGGCCGCCGCGTCGCCATGAAGCACGCGAAGCCTGCGTTCGACGACGGGCACGACGCCGTACGGGCCGAGCGGGAAGCGCGGCTCGCTGCGCGCGTCAACCATCCGCACGTCGTTGCCGTCTTCGACCTGGTGATCGTCGACGACGGCTCCTGGCTGGTGATGGAGTACGTCGACGGCGAGCCGCTCTCGTCGCTCGTCCGCCGCGAGGGGGCGGTCTCCCCTGATCGGGCGGCACGCCTGCTGCGACCGATCGCCGACGCGCTCGCCGCGGCCCACGAGCTGGGCATCGTGCACCGCGACGTGAAGCCCTCGAACATCCTCGTCGACCGCGACGGCGTCACCCACCTCTCCGACTTCGGGATCGCGCGCGGCGCGCAGGACCCGACACTGACCAGGACGGGCCTGGTGACGGGCTCCCCGGCGTACCTCTCCCCCGAGGTGGCGATCGGACGGACCGCGACCCAGGCCAGCGACGTGTGGGCGTTCGGAGCGACCCTCGTGCACCTGCTCACGGGCCGTCCGCCGTACCACCGCGACGGCGACGAGAACGGCCCGCTGGCCGTCGTGCACCGGATCGCCAGCGAGCCACCGCCGCGGCCGCCCGAAGCGGGCTGGCTCGGGCCGCTGGTCGCCGCGACGATGGCGACCGATCCCGGCGACCGGCTCACGATGGCGCAGGTGCACGACCGCCTGGTGGCCGACGAGGAGCCGATGGCACGGACCGCCACGCTCGCCATGGCGCCGCCACCGGCTCCCCCGACCGCACCTCCCCCGGCCTGGGTCCCGGCGCCGCCCCCTGGCCCCGGGACCTCGCCGCTGCACGCGGACCGGCCGGACCGGCGGGACCGGAAGCGGGCCCTGACCGCCGTCGCGGGCGCAGCCGCGGCGCTCGTGCTCGCGGTACTCCTCTTCGTGGCCGTCAGCACCGGGGACGACGACGGTCCTGTGGACCGCCGGACCGCGCCGAGCACGTCCCCGGCCGCAACGAGTCCATCCCGGACCGAGCCGACGACCACGGCCGCCGAGCTCGAGCAGTTCGCCCGCTCGTACGTCGAGACCGCTGACGGCGACCCTGCGGCGGGCTTCGCGATGCTGACGCCGTCGTACCAGCGGGAGAGCACCGGCTATGACGACTTCTGGGGTCCGATGCGCGATCCCGAGATCCTCGACCTCAGCGCCGACCCCGCCACGATGACGGTGACCTACACCTATTCCTACGTGCTGCCGCAGGAGGGCAGGCGAACGGAGACCGTCACCCTCCAGCTCGTCGACGACGGAGGGACGCTCCTCATCTCCGGCGCACGGTGACCCGGCCCGGAATCGACACCCGTGTGGCCCAGGTCTCGCCACCGCAGGTGTGGGACGGAACGGGCCGGGGAAGGCGGCCCGCGCCAACATTCCCGGGAAAAGGATCGAACATGTCCCCCAAGCTCGCCATGCTGCCCGCCGCCCTGCTCGCGGTCGCCCTCAGCGCCTGCCAGGACGAGGACGCCTCCGTCGGCGCCACCGACCCGACCAGCGAGGCCACCACGACCGAGTCCGAGACCGAGTCCGCCACCGAGTCGACGGAGAGCACCGAGTCGACCGAGACCACCGGCGCGGTCGGCGGCGGGCAGGCCCCGGCCGGCGACGTGACGGAGCCCGGCTCCGAGCTCGCCATCGGCGACACCGCCGTCCTCCCACTGACCTACGGTACCGACGGCACCGCGACCGTCGAGGTCACCGTGACCGGCATCCGCCAGGGCACGGCAGCCGACCTCGAGGCCGCCCAGGTCGAGGACGCCGCCGACTACACGCCGTTCTACATCGACGTCGAGATGAAGATCGTGTCCGTCGGCCCGGACGGCTTCGGCGGCTACTCCGCCGGGAGCGACTTCGACGGCCTGATCGGCTCACAGAAGGCCGGCAGCCTGATCGTCATCGGCGACTTCGAGCCGTGCGACGGCGACGGCTTCGACTACGACTCCGGCGTGGGCGACACCGCCACCGGCTGCGTCCCGGCCCTGGCCACGAAGGGATCGGTCGTGGACGGCGTCCAGTTCGTCGGCGGCGGGAGCGACTCCCCCTACGACCAGTACGACGGCGAGCCCGTCTTCTGGAAGTGACCACCTGAGACCCTCGCGCCTCCCGATCCGCCCCGGCCGGCCCTCGTGACCCGGCCGGGGCGGTGTCGTCTCCGGGCAGGGGGCGTGGGTACCTCGGCGGCGTGGGCAGTATCAGGGTGGGCACGTCGGGGTGGTCCTACGACCGCTGGCGCGGCGACTTCTATCCCGCGGGGCTGCGGCGGCGCGACGAGCTGTCCTACCTCTCGGAGCGGCTGACGACGGTCGAGGTGAACGGGTCCTTCTACTCGTTGCAGCGGCCGTCGTCGTACCGCTCGTGGCGCGACGCCACCCCCGACGACTTCGTGCTGGCGGTGAAGGGCGGCCGGTTCATCACCCACCTCAAGCGGCTGCGCGAGGTCGAGGCGCCGCTCGCGAACTTCTTCGCCTCCGGCGTCCTCGCGCTCGGCCCGAAGCTCGGTCCGGTGCTGTGGCAGCTGCCCGAGTCGCTGGCGTACGACGCCGGGCTGATGCGCGACTTCTACGAGCTCCTGCCGCGCAGCACCCGTGCGGCGGCCGACCTGGCGACCCGCCACGACGAGCGGCTGTCCGGCGACCGGGTGCTGACGACCTGCGACGTGGAGCGTCCCGTCGACCACGTCCTGGAGTTCCGGAACCGGACCTTCTGCGACGACGCTGCGCTGGAGCAGATGCGCGAGCACGACATCGGCTGCGTGGTCGCGGACTCGGACGGTCGCTGGCCGCGCGCAGAGGTGGTGACGAGCGGCGTCGTGCACGTACGGCTGCACGGGCACACCGAGCTCTACACCAGCGGCTACGCCCCACGTTCCCTCGACCGGTGGGCCGACAAGTGCCGACGGTGGGCACGGGACGCCGACGTCCACGTCTACTTCGACAACGACGCCGCGGGGCACGCGCCGCACGACGCCGTCGCACTGCTCGACCGTGTCGGCAGGGGCTGACATGCTCGAGCCATGGCCGAGACCCCCGCACCACTGGAACCGCTGGACGAGACCTGGGAGCGGGCGTTGTGCATCGTCGCCCATCCCGACGACATGGAGTTCGGCGCGGCCGCCGCGGTCGCCCGCTGGACGGGCCAGGGCAAGTCGGTCGCCTACTGCATGGTGACCAGCGGCGAGGCCGGCATCGACGGCATGGACCCGGAGGCCTGCCGCACCGTCCGCGAGGCCGAGCAGGTGGACTCGGCGCGCGTGGTGGGCGTCGACGTGGTCGACTTCCTGCGCCTGCCCGACGGGATCCTGGAGTACGGCGTCGACCTGCGCCGCACGCTCGCGGGCGTCGTACGGCGCCACCGGCCGGACGTCGTCGTGACGGGCAACTTCCGCGAGACGTGGGGCGGGCGCAACCTCAACCAGGCCGACCACATCGCGGTGGGCCGCGCCGTCGTCGACGCGGTCCGCGACGCGGGGAACCGGTGGATCTTCCCCGAGCAGCTCACCGACGGCCTCGAGCCGTGGGGCGGCGTTCGTGAGGTGTGGGCGTTCGGCTCGCCGGAGTCGACCCACGCGGTGGACACCACCGACACCTTCGACGCCGGCGTGGAGTCGCTGAAGGCGCACGCGGCCTACATCGACGGCCTCGGCTGGGAGAACTGGGATCCGCGGGAGTTCCTCGAGGGCATGGCACGCGCTACCGGCTCGCGCCTCGGCGTCACCTTCGCGGCACCGTTCGAGGTGTTCCCGATGGGCTGGGGCGACTGACCCCGCGCCGCCCAGGTCCGGCTCAGGCGCTGGCCGGGCTCGCGGCCCGCGCCTCGACCGCGCGTACGCCCGCCTCGACCTTGTCCGTGGGACCGGCGACGAAGACGTACTCCGTGTTGCGCAGCCGGGCGACGGTCCCGACCTTCTTCCCGGCCGGGTTGTGGATGCCGATCTGGGCGCCGACGTACCGCTTGCTGTCGAAGGCGACGACCCGCACTTCCTCGTGGCCCGCGTCGCGCAGCAGCGCCACCATCTCATCGGCGCTGACCCACGACTCGTCGTTGTAGGAGACGACCACGACCTCGGCCCGCGCGCGGCCGACCAGGTCCGCCAGGGCGGGCAGCATCGTCCGGCGGGTGTTGAAGACGCTGCGCGTCGCCTCGTCCCGGCTGTCGACGCGCTTGCACGCGATGCCGTAGTGGTCGGGCTCGTCCCAGCGGACGAGGGTCTCCCAGATGTGGTAGTTCGTGAAGTAGCGGTGCTGGTTGTAGGGCGGGTCGAGGTACATCAGGTCGACCGGCGGGAGCTGGTCGACCGTCACCATCGCGTCCCCGCCGACCGTCGCGCCCGGCCCCGCGAGCAGCTCGGGACGACGCAGCTCGAGGTCGTTGTGCGAGCGCGGCGCCCACTGCTTGAGGAACGCCATCTGGACGCCGGTCGTCGAGTCGACCCGGTCCGCGGCGAGCATCAGGCTGGTCAGCAGCAGCGGGAACAACGGAGAGTCGCGATGGTCCGTCTCGAGCGCGTCGCGGATGGCGTCGACCCGCATCCCGTTCTTCGGCTGGAAGAAGCGCGCGGTCTCGCAGAAGGTGCGGGTGAAGTAGCCACGCACGCCGGGCAGCCCGTGGAGCCGTTTCAGCGCGTTGTCGAGCTCCTGCAGGTCGACCTGCGCGGCGTCGGTGGCGATGTAGCAGTCGCTCAGCACCTGGCTGTACGGCGCCAGGTCGCTCGCCGTGACGTGCAGGCCGCGACGCTTCAGCTCCTGCGCGACCCGGGTCGTGCCGGTGAAGAGGTCGACCGCGGTCCGCGCCCCGGTCGCGACCGCGAGGTCCCCCAGCACGGGGACCAGCGTCCGCTTCGAGCCGAGGTACTTGATCACGGGTCGAGGCTAGGCGCTCATGGCGCTCTCGGAGGTGAGGCGCACAGGAACTGCGTTGGTAGGGCGGGTGGGGCTCGAACCCACGACCCAAGGATTATGAGTCCTCTGCTCTGACCGACTGAGCTACCGCCCCGGGTGCGCAGCACACCCTAGTGGGAGCCCGGTCTGCGAGGATCGGGAGCGTGGACATCGCGCGCTCGATCCCCCTGTTCGTGGCCGCGGCCCTCGCCGAGATCGGCGGTGCCTGGCTGGTGTGGCAGGGCGTGCGGGAGCACCGGGGATGGGCCTGGATCGGGGCCGGCGTGGTCCTGCTGGGGGTCTACGGGTTCGTCGCGACGCTGCAGCCCGACGCTCACTTCGGGCGGATCCTCGCGGCCTACGGCGGTGTGTTCGTGGCCGGCTCGCTCGCGTGGGGAATGGTGGCGGACGGCTTCCGGCCGGACCGCTACGACGTGGCGGGTGCGCTGATCTGCCTCGTCGGCGTGGCGGTCATCATGTATGCGCCGCGCTCGGCGTAGCGCCCAGCGGGGGCGCCTCGAGCAGCAGCCCGAGCCAGGCAGCCGGGGCGCCGCCCCACTCCCCCTGCTCCGCGCGCGTCATGGTCGCGACGCAGCGGCGCCACGACTCGACGCGCGCGAGGCAGGCGAGCCGGAGCGCGGCCGGGAGCGCGGCGCGCAGCTCCGCTGCCGGCGCGACGTCGTTCCAGACCTCCAGCGCCGCGTCGGCGATCCGCCACAGCCGCGGGTCGTCGGCTGGCGCACCGAGCTCGGCCTGGGCCGCGCGCAGCGGGACGAGCAGGTTGCCGAGCGGCTCGCCCACGACGGCGTCGCCGAGGTCGAAGAACCGCAGCGTCCCGTCGAGGGTGAGGACATTGGCGGCGTGGAGGTCGTTGTGGACCAGCGTCAGGGGCAGCCCGAGGTCCTCGACCCGGTCGGACCACCGGTCGACGGCCGGCAGGAGCCGCTCGAGGCGGTGGGCGACGTCAGGGGCCAGCCTCCGTGGGTCGTCCGGGGCGAGGGCGCCGAGGCGGCCGACCGCGTCGGCGACGTACGTCGACGCGTCTCGGGGGAGCAGCACGGTCAGGCCGGTGTCGAGGCCGGAGTCGGCCACGCGACGCTGGAGTGCAGCCGACTCCGCGACCATCCGGCACCAGGTGTCGACGTCGGTCCCGGCGCCGCGGGCCTGCAGGGTGGGCCCGAGGTCGGCGCTGAGCAGCAGGTCGCGGTCCGGGTCGGCGGCGAGCACGGGCACCACCTGCAGCGGCGCGACCCGGGCGAGCCCGCCGACGAGGCGTGCCTCGTGCGCCTGCCCCGGACAGTTCTGCTTCACGTACGACGACCCGCCGCTCGTCGTGACCCGCCACACCGCCGACCAGGGCCGGCGGCCGGCGGGCTCGAGCGCGGCGGGCCGGCCGAGAGCGCCCTCGACGAACGCGCGCAGGTCGGCGAGGAAGGCCTCGCCCGACCACACGTCGCTGGTCCAGGTGCTCACCCTCGCAGGGTGACCCACGCCGGGCGCCGGCGCCACCCGTTTGCGCGTCCGACACGAGAGCGGCCCGGCCCTCAGTCCCACCCGTAGGCCGCGCGGATCTCGTCCCAGTAGGCGTCGGTGTGGGCGCGGTTCTCCTTCGGCGGTGCTCCGAGGATCGGCGGCAGGACCGGGTTGCAGGCGGCCACCCCGGCGCAGTCCTTGAGTGCGGGCCACAGCTCGTCGAGCGCGGCGCGCACGTCGGCGTACGCCGGGTCGTCGGCGACGTTGCGGTCCTCGCGCGGATCCTCGACCAGGTCGTAGAGCTCGGCCGCGCCACCGCGGTAGCGGGTGTAGGAGTAGCGGCTGACCCGGATCCCGATCGTGCTCCGCAGGTCGGTGAACTGCGGGTCGCGGCCACGGCCGGTGAACACCGCCTCCGTCACGATCGGCGTGCGCCAGCCCTCGTCGCCCTCGACGAGGGTGCGCAGCCGGCTGACGCCGTCGGGGCGGAGCGGCGGCTCCGCGTCGGCGAGGTCGAGGATGGTGGCGGTGAGGTCGACCGTCGAGATCGGGTCGTAGCGACGCTCGCCCGCGCGCAGCCCCGGTCCGGTGACCAGCACGGGCACCCGCAACGACGGCTCGTGCGCCCGGACCTTCGTCATCCCGAAGCCGTGCTCGCCGATCAGCATGCCGTTGTCCGACGTGAAAACGAAGACCGTGCGCTCCCACTCCCCCGACCGTCGCAGCTCGGCGACCAGGCGGGCGATGTTGCGATCCATCACGAACACTGCCTCGGCACGACGACGGGTCGCGAACCGCAGCGCGTCCTTGGCCTCGTCCCCGAACGAGTGCAGGCGCTCCCGCAGCTTGCCCGGCTTGTCGGACCGGTCCGTCTCGACCGGCTCACCGGTGCGCGCGACACCCGACGCCCGGTCGATGGTCCGGTCGAACCGGCCGCGGACCCGGTCCGGCACCGCCGGCGTCACGACGGTGACGTCGCGCCCGTCCTCGTCCTGGACGTCGCGCGGCTGGTCGGCCGGGACCGGCTGGCCGTGGTGCGGGGCGACGTAGTTGACGTACATGAAGAACGGCTTGCGGCCACGCGCGAACCGGCGCGACATGTCCACCGACAGGTCGCCGATGACGTCGGTCTGGTAGACGCCGCGGTAGCGGTTGTCGATGGTGCCGTTCACGTTGAACGGCGTGTCCATGTAGTCGTAGGCGTTGCCGTGGATGCCGGAGCCGGCCGGCGGCTCGACGGCGCCGCGCCAGTCGTCCCAGCCCTCGGGGACGTAGGTCGCCGACGGCTCTCCGGTGACCTTCGACGGGTCCAGCCCGTAGCGGTTGAGGTACTTGCCGACGAAGCCGGTCCGGTAGCCGGCGGCCCGGAGCGACGTCGCGACCGTACGGGCGTCGTCGAAGGCGCCGTAGCCGTAGGGCGGCTCGTGCCACCACACCCCGTGGTTGTGCGCGTACTGCCCGGTGAGGAAGGACGCCCGACTCGGGCAGCACAGCGGGAACGGGGCGAACGCGTTCTCGAACGTCACGCCGTGCTCGGCGACGATCCGGCGCAGGCCCGGCGCAAACGCCAGGTCGTCGACCCGCATGTCGTCGGCCATCACCACGACCACGTTGGGCTGGTCCGGGAGCAGCGCCGGGTGCTCCCCCTCCACCGCGACCGCGCTCGCCGTCGGGGCGCCGATCGCGGGCCCGGTCGGGGCCGTGCCGGTACGGCGTTCGCCCGCCCCGGCGAGGAGCGTCACCGCGAGACCCAGCACCAGGCCGACGCCGATGGCGACGTACCAGATCCTCACCACCGACGCAGGCATGCGTCTCCTCCCCGACCGTCCACGGCGTGACCCTACGGATCTCGTGACGCTTCGGTGACCGGTTTGGTTGCATCCGTCCGCGGAGCCCGGGGAGGGCCGTGCGCCCGACGGGCAGCCGGCGGCGTCAGAGAGACGTCAGCCCCGCCGGAGGACCGACGGGGCTGGTGTGCTCCCCCGATTGGACTCGAACCAATAACCCTGCGATTAACAGTCGCATGCTCTGCCAGTTGAGCTACGGGGGAAGGTGCGGCCGGCCGGAGCCGTGCAGCGGGGAAACACTAGCAAGGTCCGCCGCGCTGCCAGAAATCGAGGTCGGCTCACGTCGGCCCATGGCGGCAGGTGGCGGCCGGTGGCGGCAGCCCGGCTGGTCCGGTCAGCGGCCGAGGTCCGCGCGGGCGGCTGCCAGCGCGGCCTGAACCACCTCGTCGACACCGGGATCGGCGGGGTCGAGCCCCTCGTCGTACTCCACGAACCACGCGACGTCGCCGCGCCGGCCCGGCGCCTGCCGGGCGATGACCCGCACCGACCTGCGGTCGCGCACCGGGACGTGGCGCTGCAGGGCGATGCTGGCGGTCACCCGCTCGCGGACGAGCTGCAGGAGACGCTCGGCGTCCCGCAGGCGCAGGACGTGCACCGCCCGCGGCTCCCCGAACCGGCCGACCTCGGTGACCGTCAGGGTCCGCTCCTCGTGGTCCCAGTCGGCACTGGCCACCTCCTCCCACGGCACCCGCTGCGGCAGGTAGATCGCGTCCCTGGTGCCGCCGGCCGCGGCGTTGGCGCGGTCCACCAGTGGGGCCCGGGCAAGCACGCGCTCCCCGGGCGCCACCTCGATCGGCGGCCGCGAACGGAAGGGGCGGATCATGCGCCGGCGCCGACGATCTTCTCGCGGAGGGTACGGCGGTGCTGCTCGAGCGCGGCCAGCTCGCCGAACATCCGGTTGAACTCGGCCTCGTGCTCCACCGGGTTGGTCCGCTGCAGCCGCGACTTGACCTCGTCGATCCGCCGGATGGCCGTCAGCTCCTGGAGGCGGAAGAGGTGGTGGGCGACGTAGGAGGCGTCGACCTCCTTGTTGGCCGGGATCGGCTCCACTGCGAGCGCGCTGATGACCGACGACACGGCGGGGTCGTTCGACCCGTCGCGCACCCGCGAGACCCAGCCCGGGTCGTCCTGACCGGCCACCGGCCCGCCGGCCGCCGCCACCAGGTCCCACACCGCGCGGTAGGTCGGGTGGGTGAAGTCATTGGCCCCGATGTCGGCCGACGTCCGGCCGATCACGATCGGGTGCTGCAGGACGAGCTTCAGGGTCTCCCGCTCGATGCCGAACCGCGGGTCGCGCAGGTCGGGCACCGAGGACCGCGGCTGCGGCGTCGGCTCGGGCGCCCGGGTCCCCCGCCGGCCGGCCTGGCCTCGGTCGCTGCCCGGACCGCGAGCCGCGGCCCGTCGTACGGCGGCGAGGACCTGGTTGGTGTCGACGTCGGCGCCGATCAGCTTCGAGATCTCCTGCGCGAAGGCGGTCACCTTGGACTGGTCGCGCACCGACGCGACCAGGGCGGCCGCGTCCCGGACGGCGTCGATCCGGCCGTCCGCGCGGTCGAGGTCGTGGCGCTTGACGATGTTCTCCAGCACGAACCGGTAGAGCGGGCGGCGGGTGGCGACCAGCTCACGGACCGCGGCGTCGCCGTCGCGGATCCGCAGCTCGCAGGGGTCCATGCCCTCGGGTGCGACCGCGACGTAGGTCTGGGCCACGAAGCGCTGGTCGCCCTGGAACGTCCGGATCGCGGCCTTCTGGCCCGCCTCGTCGCCGTCGAAGGTGAAGACCACCTCGCTGCGCAGCTCGGCGTGGTCGTCGAGGAACCGGCGCAGCACCCGCGCGTGGTCGTCGCCGAACGCGGTGCCGCACGTGGCGACGGCGGTCGTCACCCCGGCCAGGTGGCAGGCCATCACGTCGGTGTAGCCCTCGACGACCACCGCCTGGGAGGTCAGCGCGATCTGCTTGCGGGCCAGGTCGATCCCGTAGAGGACGTGGCTCTTCTTGTAGATCGCCGTCTCGCCGGTGTTGAGGTACTTCGCCTCGATCCGGTCGTCGTCGAAGATCCGGCGCGCGCCGAAGCCGATCGTGTCGCCGTTGGTCTCCCGGATCGGCCAGAGCAGGCGCCCGCGGAACTTGTCGTACGTCGAGCGGCCCATCGCGACCAGGCCGGCGGCGATCGC
>DATMHM010000129.1:0-8024 GCA_035554935.1 Nocardioides sp.
CCTGGGCGAGGCTTTCGTGGAGCTCGTCCAGCCACTGGTCTGGCGCGCCGCGGAGCGGGAGGGGTTCGTCGCCGACACCCAGGCGATGCGCCGCCGCGTGGTCGCCCACCTGCCGGTCAAGGACGCCGACCGCGAGCTCAAGCTCGGCGAGGGCGGGCTGCGCGACGTCGAGTTCGCGGTCCAGCTGCTCCAGCTGGTCCACGGCCGCGCCGACGAGAGCATCCGCCCCCCGACGACACTCAGCGCGCTGGCCCGGCTCACCGAGGGCGGCTACGTCGGCCGCGAGGACGGCGAGGCGCTGCACCGCGCCTACTCGTTCCTACGCCAGCTCGAGCACCGGATCCAGCTGCACCGGCTGCAGCGCACCCACGTCGTCCCGGCCGACGAGCCGTCCCTGCGGCGGCTCGGACGCAGCCTCGGCTTCCTCAAGGAGTCCGAGAAGCGGCTCGACGACACCTGGCAGGACCACCGGCGCGAGGTGAGCCGGCTGCACCAGAAGATCTTCTACCGGCCGCTGCTCACCGCGGTCGCGAGGATCGGCGCCGACGAGGTCCGGCTGTCGTCGGAGGCGGCCGGCGCCCGGCTCGCCGCCCTCGGGTACGCCGACCCGCAGGCCGCGCTGCGCAACCTCGAGGCGCTCACGTCGGGGGTCAGTCGCACGGCCGCGATCCAGCGCACCCTGCTGCCGGCGATGCTGCAGTGGTTCGCGGAGGCGCCGGACCCGGACGGCGGGCTGTTCGGGTTCCGCCGGATCAGCGAGGCCCTCGGCCGGACGCCCTGGTACCTCTCCACGCTGCGTGACGAGGGCGAGGTCGCCGAGCGGCTGGCCCACCTGCTCGCCACATCCCGCTACTGCACCGACCTGCTCGAGCGCGAGCCCGCCGGCGTCCGGCTGCTCGGCGGCGACCTGGCGCCGCTGTCGTCGGAGGCGCTGATGGACGAGATGCTCGCCACCGGCCGGCGCCAGGACGGCTTCGAGAAGGGCGTGTGGGCCGTGCGCGCCGTACGCCGGCGGGAGTTGCTGCGCATCGCCGCCGGCGACGTGCTCGGCCTGGTCGACGTCGCGGACGTCGGCTTCGCGCTCACCCGGCTCACCGACGCCACGCTCGAGGCCACCCTGGAGGGGGCGATCGCGTCGACCTGCCGGGCCCGTGGCCTCGACGCGCCCCCGACCCGGATGGCGATCGTCGCGATGGGCCGGTACGGCGGCTTCGAGCTCTCCTACGGCAGCGACGCCGACGTGCTCTTCGTGCACGAGCCGGAGCCCGGCGCCGACGGGCATGAGGCCGCGACCTTCGCGCGGGTCGTCGCCGAGGAGCTGCGCCGGGTACTCGCCGTCCCGGGACCGGACCCTGCGCTCGTCGTCGACGCGGACCTCCGGCCCGAGGGCCGGCAGGGACCGCTCGTGCGGACCCTCGACGCCTACGCCGCCTACTACGCCAAGTGGTCGCACGTGTGGGAGGCGCAGGCGCTGCTGCGCGCCGACCCCGTCGTCGGCGACCCGGGAGTGCGCGAGCACTTCACCGCCCTCGTCGACCCGCTGCGCTACCCGGCCGGCGGCCTCACCGACGACGACATCCTCGAGGTGCGCCGGATCAAGGCCCGCGTCGACAAGGAGCGGCTGCCGCGCGGCGCGGATCCCGCCCTGCACCTCAAGCTGGGTCGGGGCGGGCTGGCCGACATCGAGTGGACCATCCAGCTGCTGCAGCTGCGGTACGGCGCCGAGGTGCCCGGCCTGCGCACGGCGCAGACCCTCGCCGCGCTCACCGCTGCGGCCGACGCCGGCCTGCTCGGCCACGACGACGCGGCCACGCTCGCGACGTCGTGGCGCACCGTCACCCGCGTCCGCAACGCGCTGCTCCTCGCCCGCGGCCGGGCCGGCGACCAGTTCCCGCGAGCGACCCTCGAGCGCCGCTCCGTGGCGGGCATCCTGGGCTACCAGACCGACGAGACCGACCGACTCCTCGACGACTACCTGCGCATCACCCGGCACGCCCGATCGGTGGTCGACAGGGTCTTCTGGGAGTGACCCCGAGGGCGTTTCCGGGTCTTCTCGCCCTACCGCGCCCCCGACCGCGATCCATGTGTCATGATGGGCCGGTCGGGCCGCGACCGACCCCCCCAGAGGTCGCGGCTCGGCGCCTTTTTCCTGTCGGTAGCCTTGCGCTGCTCTGCCCGGCCCCGACTGGAACGGACCCTGATGACCTCCCTCGAGCTCGTCGTGCTCGCCTTCGCCCTGGCCATGGACGCCGTGGCCGTCTCGCTGGCGGAGGGCCTCCAGCTACGGCGACCGCGGTGGCGCGACGCCGTCCTGATCGCGGGCATGTTCGGGCTGTTCCAGGCGCTGATGCCCGTGCTCGGCTGGGTCCTCGCGTTCTGGTTCGCCGACGCCGTGAGCGCCGCGACGCCGTGGATCGCGTTCGGCCTGCTCGCGCTGATCGGCGGCAAGATGCTGTGGGAGTCCTTCGGCGACGACGAGGACGACACGGTCTCCACCGTCACCGTCCGCTCGGTGACCCCGCTCGCGATCGCCACCTCGATCGACGCGGCCGCCGTGGGGGTCACCTTCGGCGTCCTCGAGGTCGACGTCGCGCCGGCCGTGGTGCTGATCGGCGTCGTGACGTTCGTGCTCTCGCTCGCCGCGGTGTTCGTCGGCAGCCGGGTGGGGGAGCGGCTGGGCCGCTGGGCGACCCTCGTCGGCGGTGTGATCCTGATCGTGATCGGTCTGCGGATCCTGCTCTCCTGAGGCGCGTCCCGCGCGTGGCGTCGCGCAGCGAGTCCGCACCGGCCTCGTAGGAGCCGTTCAGCAGGGCCCGTCGGGGTGGATGCTGCGCGTCTCGCCCCGCACGTAGCGGCGTCGTACGTGGTCGCCGACGTAGACCTTCGGCAGCGCCTTGGCGACCGACAGGGCGACGTAGACCACCGTGTTGATCGCGACGAAGGCCGCAAGGACCGCGAAGGGGTGCGAGCGCACCAGCGCCTCGGGGAACAGGATGCCGAGGGGGACGACGAGCGCGGTCATGCCTGCACCCGCGCCCGGGTCGGGACCTGCGCCACGTGCTTCCAGGTCGGTGTGCGGCCGGTGGACATGTCGACGATCCCCTTGAGGTAGACGAGGTCGAGGAACAGGGCGTAGCCGAGCTCGGGGAACAGGGTCACGGCGAGCAGCCGGGCCCGCCAGCCGCCCTCCCACACGGTGACGACCCGCTCGACGGTGAAGACCAGCCCGGTGCCCACCCAGAACGGGAACCACACCCACTGGTCGAAGGACGTCAGCATCAGCACCATGAGCAGCAGGTAGGCGCCGAGCGCGATCACGCCGTATCCGATGCCGAGCTGCTGCGCCCAGTAGCGGAACGTGGCCGGCCGCATGCCGTACTCGCCGAGGTTCTCCAGCGCGCCGCGCTGCCAGCGCAGCCGCTGCGCCCACAGCGCCCCCCAGGTCGGCATCACCTCCGTGACCACGGTGCACTCCGACGGCGAGACGACCAGGCCGCCGAGGGTCTTGAGGGCCAGGGTGATCTCGTTGTCCTCGGTGAGCACGAGGGTGTCGTAGACGTCGCCGGGCACGCCCGGGAGGATCTGCCCGCGCTCCTCGGCGACGGTGCGCAGCGCCCGAGGCCGGAACACCGTGGCGGTGCCGGTCAGCACGAACACCCGTCCGCGGCGGCGACGCAGGTCGCGGGCGTAGCGGGTGTACTCGTTGCGCTGGAACTGGCCGATCAGTCCCTTGCCCTCCTCACCGTGGAAGAGGCCGCCGATCGCCATCAGCGCCCGGTCGTCGCTCATCCGGCGCACGACCGAGGCGAGGAAACCGGCGTCGAGCACGGTGTCGGCGTCCATCACCATGACCAGGTCGTTCTCGCCCTGCGCCGGGAGGATCGTGCGCAGCGCCTGGTTGAGCCCGCCCGCCTTCTTGTGCACGTTGTCGACGGTCTCGAGGACCTCGGCGCCACCCGCACGGGCGATGAGCGCCGTGTCGTCGGTGCAGTTGTCGGCGACGACGACCACCCGCTCCGGCGGGCGGGACTGGGCGAAGAGGGAGGCCAGCGTCGCGCCGATGCTGGCGGCCTCGTTGTGGGCCGGGACCAGCACGGTGAGGGTCACCGGCCCGTGGAAGACGCCGCGGGTCTCGGCCATCACGTGCCGCGGTGACAGCGGCAGGCGCGTTCCGTCGTCGCTGCGCCGCGCCCGGTTGGCGATGCGGCGCTCGAGCAGGGCGACGCCGGCGGCGAAGAGCAGGGCGAGGCCGGCGGCCGCGGCCAGGGTGGGCACGGAGGGGGCCTGGGTGTCGTAGAGCAGGTGCCACACGCCGAGCACGATGCCGTCGGCCGGTTCTGCCGACCGGCTGCTGGTGTCGGACACCGACCACCAGAGCAGGCCGGCGCCTGCGGCGGCACTGCCGAAGATCAGCAGCCCGACTGCCCGTGGCAAGCCCTGCATGTGGTTGCTCCCTCGTCCCGAGAACTCGTCGACACCGCCCCCGTTCGGCACGGGAGCGGCCGACCGTAGGCCCCGGATCCGGTTTCGGGACGAACGTCCCACACTGCTTCGGTTCGCGCCCGACCGGCCGATGGGGACGTCGTACGGCAGGGTGACGGAACCGGCCGGTGCCGGACGGAGAAGCCATGGTTTCGGGAGTGGAGCCGGTCGAGCCGCGTGTCGACGTGGCCGGCGATGAGCCGCTGCGCCGCGTCATCGAGGCGTCGCCGAGCGCGATGTTCGTCGTCGACGCCGCGGGGCGGGTCGTCCACGCCAACAGCGAGGCCGAGCGGGCGTTCGGCTACACGCAGGGGGAGATGCTGACGCTGCGCGTCGAGGACCTCGTCCCGGTGCGCCACCGGCAGCACCACGCCGCGGAGCGCGAGGCGTACGTCGCGCGCCCGTCCCGGCGCGGGATGGGCGTGGGGCGCGAGCTGTTCGGCCTGCGCAAGGACGGCACGGAGATGCCGGTGGAGATCGGGCTCAACCCGATCACCCTCGGGGGCGAGGAGTTCGTGCTGGCGTCGGTCATCGACATCACCGAGCGGCGGCAGGGCCAGGAGGCGGAGAAGGCCGTGCGCGAGGACTCGCTGCGCCGGTCGATCCTCGACACGATCCCGTTCTGCATCCTCGTCACCGACGCGCGGGGCCGGATCCTCACGGCCAACCCGGCCTCCGAGCTGCTGCTCGGCTACCGCCAGCACGAGCTGATCGGTCGCAGCATCACCGACATCGACGCGATCGAGCGGGCCCGGTACGCCGACGGCGTGCCCGCGCTCGGCCACGAGGCCGGCGACGAGGGTGAGTGGACCTACCGCCACAAGGACGGTCGGGCGGTCCCGGTGAACGAGGCGGTCGTCCCGTTGCCCGGCGACCGGGACGACGACGGGGGGTTCATCGTCGTCTCCTACGACATCACGCACCGGATCGAGGCGCGGGAGCGCGTCGAGCACATGGCCACCCACGACGGCCTGACCAACCTCCCGAACCGGTCGCTGCTGCTCCGGCACCTCGACCGCGTCTTCGAGGCCGCCGACGCGACCGACCGGCAGGTCGCGCTGCTCCTGCTCGACCTCGACCACTTCAAGCGGGTCAACGACTCGCTCGGCCACCACCTCGGTGACGAGCTCCTCGTCGTCGTGGCCGAGCGGTTGCTCTCCTGCGTGCGCAAGGACGACTTCGTGGCCCGACTCGGCGGCGACGAGTTCGTGATCGTCTTCGACGACCTCGACGCCGCCACCGACCTGGACCAGCGCATGGGCGAGCTGCTGGAGGCAGTGCTGGCGCCGGCGGTGGTCCACGGCTACGAGCTGGCCGTCACCGGGAGCATCGGCGCCACGCTCTACCCCGCCGACGGCGAGGACCCCACGACCCTGCTCCAGCACGCGGACATCGCCATGTACGCGGCGAAGGCCGCCGGCCGCAACACGGTCAAGTGGTTCGAGCACCGGATGCTGGTGGCCAACAACGACAAGCTGGCGCTGTCGGCCGCGTTGCGGCAGGCGATCGACCACGACCAGCTGTCGCTGGTCTACCAGCCGCAGGTCGACCTCGCCTCCGGCGAGGTCGTCGGCGTCGAGGCACTGGCGCGCTGGCGCAGCCCGCTGCTCGGCAACGTCACTCCGGACCGGTTCATCCCCGTCGCCGAAGACAGCGGCATGATCACCCAGCTCGGCGGCTGGGTGCTGCGGACCGCCTGTGCCGGCCTGGTCCGGATGCAGGAACAGCTGGGCCGCCCGCTGCGCCTGGCCGTCAACGTCTCGCCCCGCCAGCTGCGCGGCCGGGCCTGGCTCGCGGAGGTCGAGGAGGCCCTGGCCTCGTCCGGCCTGGCGCCGTCCCAGCTGGAGGTCGAGATCACCGAGGGCATCCTGATGGAGGACAACGGTGACGTGATCGCGGTGCTGCAGGCGCTGCGCGCACTGGGCGTGACGGTCGCGGTCGACGACTTCGGGTGCGGCTACAGCAGCCTCGCCTACCTGACCCGCTTCCCCGTCGACAAGCTCAAGATCGACCGGTCCTTCGTCCAGCAGATCGGCACTGCGCACACCGGCACGGCCATCGTCGACGCCATCATCGTGATGGCGCACGCCCTGGGCATGACGGTGGTCGCCGAGGGTGTGGAGACCGACGAGCAGGAGGCCTACCTGCGCTCACTCGGCTGCGACGCGGTGCAGGGCTACCGCTACAGCCCCGGCGTGGCCCCGGCCCGGGTGGTCGAGGTGGCTCGCGAGCTGGCGGCCGTTCAGTAGCTCTTCGGCAGCCCCAGCATCTGGGTGCCGATGTGGGCGAGCACCAGCTCCTCGGCGACCGGGATGTTCTTGGCGATCCGGGCGTCGCGGAAGATGCGCTCGATCGGGTACTCCTTCGAGTACGCCATCCCGCCGAGGGTCTGGAACGCCTGGTTCGCCGCCTCCCAGCCGACCTGGGCGCCGGTCAGCTTCGCGACGTTCGCCTCGTTGCCGCACGGGCGGCCCTGGTCGAAGAGCCACGCGGCCTGGTAGGTCATCAGCCGGCCGAGCTCCGTCTTCGCCTTGAGCTGCGCGAGCGGGAACTGCAGTCCCTGGTTGGCGCCGATCGGCCGGCCGAACACCTCGCGCTCGCGGGCGTAGTCGCACGCGATCCGCAGGGCCGCGTCGGCGGTGCCGATGCCGCCGGACGCGGCGAGGATCCGCTCCGGGTTGAGGACGTCCCAGAGCACGGCGAAGCCGGCGTCGACCTCGCCCAGCACGTTGGCCGCCGGCACCCGGACGTCGTCGAGGAACACCTGGCTCGACTGCAGGATGTTGCTGCCCATCTTGGGGATCGGCGTGTAGGACAGGGTCCCGTCGGCCAGCGCCTGCCGGACGTCGACGAGGAAGAGCGTGAAGCCCGCGGTGCGGGGGAGCCCGTGCTCCTTGGTCTCGCCGGCGGGGATGGTGCGGGTGACGGCGACCATCCAGTCGGCGTTCTCGACGTTGGAGATCCAGACCTTCTGGCCCTTGATGAGGAACTCGTCGGGGTTGTCCGGCGCGCGGCGGGCGGCGGTCTTGATCTCGATGGCGTTGCTGCCGGCGTCGGGCTCGGTGAGGGCGAGGCAGAACTGGAGGCTGCCGTCGGCCAGCCCGGGCAGGATCCGCTGCTTCTGCTCCTCGGTGCCGTGCCGGGCGAGCGTCATCGCCCCGAAGCCCGGCGTGGTGACGTAGAAGAACGTGCCCGCGACCCCGCCGGAGGCGCACAGGGTCATGTTCGCGACGGCCAGTTCGAGCAGGCCCTGCCCGCCGCCGCCGTACTCCTCCGGGATGCACAGCCCGAACCAGCCCCCGTTGCCGAGGTCGTCGAAGACCTCCTGCGGGAAGCGGTGCTCCTCCTCGCAGCGCGACCAGTAGCCGTGGTCGTACCTCGCGGCGACGGCGGCCACGCCCTCGCGGACGGCGAGGGCGGTCTCGGGCAGGTCGAAGTCCATGGGGTCTCTCCTTGGGGGTGGGTCTCGATACGCCGTCGCTCGTTCCTCGCGCCGGCTACTCGACCAGCGGTTTGGGGGTGTGGGTCTCGATACGCCGTCG